>JAYWHR010000056.1:0-104720 GCA_043777675.1 Comamonadaceae bacterium
GTCCATCTGTAACTTCGCTTTCATTCAATTTCACCCTCCTAAAAGGTGACATTTGAATTTGCCGCGATGGTGACGTTTCTATTTGCTTATGACACCTCATCTCAAAAAATCAAGCAAGTTGCAACAATGTGCTGACTCAAAGAAAGATCAAAAGCAAACAGAGGCCTATCGCGATACTTGCCAAGCCATAAAAGCGAATCTGCCCATCTGAGAGCTTAAGCATCGCCTCAAATACACCTCTCCACCCCTTCGGAGAGATAAAAGGAAGAAAGCCTTCAATCATCAAAACGAGGGCTAAAGCAGTAAAAAAACTGTCCATGCCCTGCTTCTGTTACTTCAGATCACTTCTTGGTGGGAGCTAAGTTGACTTGTCCGCTTCCACCGTTACGCATCGTGCGGAAGAAATCGTTGGATGGATCGAGCACCATCACATCACTCTTCTTGGAAAAACTCATCTTGTAAGCTTCCAAGCTACGGTAAAACTGTGCAAACTGCGGATCGCGACCGAAAGCATCTCCATATAGCGCAGCTGCTTTCGCATCGCCCTCACCCTTGATCTTCTGTGCATCACGGTAGGCTTCGGCAACAATTACCTCACGCTGGCGATCCGCATCGGCGCGAATTTTTTCGGCTTCGGCCGCTCCTGTGGAGCGCAGCTCATTGGCAACTTGGCGGCGCTCAGACTGCATGCGCTGATACACAGATTCAGTAACAGAGCCCGGGAAATCGACGCGCTTAATCCGCACATCCACAATTTCGATACCAAAGTTTTTAGCATCTTCAATTAAACGCTTTTGGACACCCGACATCACTTTATCGCGCTCGGTGGACAAAATATCACGCACGGTGCGAGAGTTGATCTCGTTTTTAAGCGCATCCTGAACCACTGAAGTCAAGCGGCTTTCTGCGCCAGCCAAACTTGTAGCAGTTGAGAAAGTTCTAATGAACTGGCGTGGATCGGAAATCCGCCATTTCAACAGCCAATCCACCACCAAATTTTTCTTCTCTGCTGTTTGAAGTGAGCCTGTCTCGGGGCTATCAAGCGTCAAAATGCGGCGATCTAAAAACACCACGTTTTGAAAGGGCTGAGGCAGCTTCCAACGCAAACCAGGCTCGGTGATCACTTCTTTGATCTGGCCAAAGGAATAGAGAACGCCAAACTGACGCTGATCCACCACAAAAAGTGTCGAGGCCAAAACAGCCAAGACAATTAAGAAACCGGAGATAACAAATCCAATCCTGTTCATGATATTTTTCTCTCTGTTCAGCGGCCATCGCGCTCGCGGCTGGTGCGTGGGGTAGCAGGCGCTGCAGGCGAAGCAGATGGCGCCGCGCTAGGCGCTACAATATTAGGAGCAACCTGTGCACCGTTTGCGCCGGGTAACACAGCAATATCGCTTGAAGAATTGCCCATTTGCATGATTTTGTCGAGCGGCAAATAAAGCAGGTTGTTGCCTTGGCGCGAATCCACCAATATTTTGGTTGTGCTGCTGTAGATTTGCTGCATGGTATCGAGATACATTCGATCACGCGTGACTTGAGGCGCTTTAGCATATTCGTTGTAAATCGAGCGGAAGCGCTGCGAATCACCATCGGCCTGCGCGACCACGCGAGCTTTGTAGCCCTCTGATTCTTCTTTTAAGCGAGAGGCTGTGCCACGCGCGCTGGGGATCACGTTGTTAGCATAGGCTTGACCTTCGTTTTTCAAGCGGTCACGGTCTTGGCCAGCTTTGAGGGCATCATCAAACGCTGCTTGTACTTGCTCTGGCGCTTGCACGTTTTGAATATTCACGTTTTGCACACTGATGCCGGTTTGCAAGCGATCCATCTGTTGTTGAATAGAGCGCAGCACATCTTGCTGCAAGACTTCACTGTTACGACCCAAAATATCATCGAGATTAAAACGCCCGACGACTTCGCGCACAGCAGACTCGGCCGCTTTAATCACAGCTTCATCAGGCCCCCGATTCTCAAATAAAAATTGCGAAGAGCTTTTCAAGTTGTATTGAATGGTGAAGCGTACGTCGACGATATTTTCGTCTTTGGTCAACATCGACGATTCTTTGATGCCAGTGGCTGCCCCGACACTATTGCGCCCGACCTCTACCGATCGAACTTGGGTGAAAGACACTGTTTCGTGCCGCTCAAACGGATAGGGCGCGCGCCAACTAAAACCGGCATCTACCGTGCGATTGAGTGCCCCAAAACGGGTGATCACGGCTTGCTGCCCCTCTTGCACGATGAAAAATCCTGTGCCCAACCAGATAAGCAATGCAATGATGCCAATCAAACCTGCGCCGATACCCGCGGATTTCATATCAGGCTGATAATTGCCGCCGCCACCACTGTTATTGCCGTTGTTGCCGTTGTTTTGGTTATGGCGATTCCAATTAGGCTCTCCGCCGCGTGGGGGTTGTTTGTTACCACCGAAAAGACCACCCAGCTTGCGGTTGAAATCGCGCCAGAGTTCATCAAGATCTGGCGGGCCTTGGTTTGGGCCGCCTGCTCCGTTTTGTCCGCCGCCGGCTGACCCACCGCGCTGGTCGGGAGATGGAGATGGAGCGGGCGAGGGAGTTGGTGCTGGGCTTGGCGCAGGAGGTGGTGCACTACCATCCGTCGGCGCAGGAGCCGGTGAGGATGCGGGTGTATCGGAGCGCCCCCATTTTCCATCGTTTAAGTTAAACATACGAGAAAACATGCGAGATAGCATCGGTGAGAGTGTAGGCATAAGCGACATATAGGGCGTAATCATAGACTGTCAAGAACTGCTGGCACGTACAGCCAAAATTGACCGCAAAATTTCCATGCCTTCACCACTTTGGGCGCTCACAAACACACGCTCGATGCTCTGGCCATCGACTTCGTAATAATCATGCAATTTGTGTGGGCGCCGCTCGGGCGTCAAGGCATCAAGTTTGTTAAAAACCAAAAGTTGCGGGATGTCTAGCGCATCAATCTCACCGAGTACAAGCTGTACCTCCTTGATTTGCTCGCTAAAGTTCGGATTGGCACTATCAATCACATGCAGCAACAACTGCGCATTTGCCGCTTCTTGCAAAGTGGCTTCAAAGGCATCGATCAGGCCATGCGGCAGATTCCGGATAAATCCCACCGTATCTGAAAGGCTCACCGATTGCTGCGCATCGCCTAAATATACGCTGCGCGTGGTCGGATCAAGCGTGGCAAAAAGCTGATCTGCAGCATAGACCTTGGCTTTGGTGAGCTTATTAAACAGCGTCGATTTCCCGGCGTTCGTATAGCCCACTAAAGCGATGCCGAAATGCTGGGCATTGACACGCTGACGGCGCTGAGTGTTGCGTTGTTTTTTGACTATCTCCAGCCGCGCTTTAGTACGCTTGATGGATTCATTGATCATGCGCTTGTCCAGCTCCATCTGCTTCTCGCCAGGGCCACCGCGCGCGCCAATGCCACCGCTTTGGCGTTCTAAATGGCTCCAGCGGCGCACGAGGCGGGTTGATTGGTATTGCAACTTAGCCAGCTCCACTTGTAGCTTGCCCTCATGTGAGCGGGCGCGCTGGGCGAAAATTTCTAGGATCAAAAAGATTCGATCATTCACCGGCATACCGGTGCGACGCTCTAAATTGCGCTGCTGGGCTGGGCTGATCGCCTGATCAAACAAGATTTCACTGGCCCCATGCTGCTGAGCCAAAAGCGCAATTTCGTCGGCCTTACCGCTGCCGACGAAAAGCGCCGCATCGGGCGCATGACGTTTACACGTGTGCCGACCAACTGGCTCTAGGCCAGCTGATTGTGCAAGAAGCCCCAATTCGCTCAACTCAGCATCAAAATGAGGGACGTTAAAATCCACACCCACGAGCAGCACCTTGTTGCTGCTAGCGGGAAGACCTAAACTCTCGCCGGATTGTGCCAAGCTAAACTAAAAACTTAAGCGCAAGCTTATAGTGCTGGCGCAGCCGTCCCACCAGCTGGGGGAACGCCCTCTTCACCCGTGCTGAAATTCACGGCGCGGCCGGGCACGATGGTAGAGATGGCGTGCTTGTAGACCATTTGCGTAACAGTATTGCGAAGCAACACGACGTATTGGTCAAACGATTCGATTTGGCCTTGCAATTTAATGCCATTGACCAAATAAATCGACACGGGCACATGCTCGCGACGGAGTTGGTTCAGGAACGGGTCTTGCAAGAGTTGGCCTTTGTTGTTGCTCACGATATTCTCCGTGTTCCAGTAAATGTTGGAACTTCTAAGATAACACAGAGTGTGGCCTAAAAGCAAAAGTTCAACAGCCACGCGTCGCAAAAACCCATTTTTTTCTTGACATTCAATAAAACAAATTTTGCTTATACAAAATTAGGATTACTTCTTATCGTCAAACGGATTGTCTTGAGAGCGGAATTCAATACGCATCGGCGTACCCACGAGATCAAAGGCTTTGCGAATGCGGCCTTCAAGAAAGCGCTTCCAAGCGTCGGTGATCTGATCCAGCGAATTACCATGCACGATGATGATCGGTGGATTCTGCCCGCCTTGGTGGGCATAGCGCGGCTTGGGGCGGCGATGCCCATCACGCCTAGGCGCTTGCTCTTCAATGGCTTGCAACAAGATGCGCGTGAGCTGAGGTGTCGGCATTTTGCGAAAGCTTGATTGAAACGCATGCGCAATTGACTTCCACACCGGTGCTAAGCCTTGCCGTTTGATGGCTGATATCTTGTGAATTTCAGCGAATTTCAAAAACACCAAGCGCGATTCAATCGAGCGATCGAGTAGCTCCCGCTCGTAGCCATCAATCGCATCCCATTTGTTCACCGCAATCACAAGCGCCCTGCCCGCCTCTAAACAGTAAGCAGCGATATGCGCGTCTTGATCGGTCACGCCTTCTTTCGCATCAATGAGTAGTAGCACCACGTGGGCGTTTTCTATGGCCTGCAAGGTCTTGACCACTGAGAATTTCTCAATCGCTTCAAAAACTTTGCCCTTGCGGCGAATGCCGGCGGTATCAATGAGCTCAAATTTTTGCCCGCCTTTTTCAAACGGCACAGAAATCGCATCGCGCGTTGTGCCCGGTTGATCAAAGGCGACCAAGCGCTCTTCGCCCAGCCACACATTGATCAGCGTCGATTTACCCACGTTGGGCTTACCGGCAACAGCCAGCCTGATCACGTCTGGATCGACGATCTCTTCTTCAACTTTTTCAGGCAACTGAAGCTTATCAAGCGCTTCTTCGATCAGCGGCTTGATATTTTGACCATGCGCGGCGGATACGGCACGCACCTCACCCAAGCCGAGTTCAAAGAATTCAGCAAGATGCGCACCTGCTTGCAGGCCTTCGGCTTTGTTCGCAGCCAAAATAGTGGGCTTGCCTAGCTTGCGTAAATACTTGGCAATGTCGTGATCTTGCGCAGAAATGCCATCACGCGCATCCACTACAAAAATCACCACATCGCACTCAGCCACGGCTTGGCGAGTTTGCTTGGCCATCTCTTTGAAAATGCCGCTTTCTGCCGTAGGCTCGAAGCCGCCAGTATCGATCACGATGTATTCGCGATTACCTAGCTTGGCATTGCCGTAATGGCGATCACGCGTCAAGCCCGCGTAATCGGCCACGATGGCATCACGGGTTTTGGTGAAGCGGTTAAAAAGCGTCGATTTACCGACGTTGGGTCTGCCAACCAAGGCCACCACGGGTTTCATAGGCGAGCCTTAAAAATTCTTTATTCAGGCCTAAAGCCAAACACACCGCCGGATTTCGTTACTGCGACCAGCGAATCGCCAGCGAGCACAGGGCTGCCGATGATGGCACTGCCGTCAGTCGTGAGACGATTGAGCGGAGACCCGTTTTCACGAGAGAGCATGTGCAAATTGCCGTTGCCGTCGCCAACGACGACCGAGCGGCCAACGACAAGTGGGGCGCTCAAAGTGCGGTACAGCAAACGATCCGTTTGCCAAGCGTTCTGGCCATCAGCGCGCTTCCAAGCGATCACTTTACCGTCAGCCTCTGTGCCAAACACCAAATTTGCGTCCCCATGAACACCTTCAGCGCCGTTGGCAGGGCGATTCCACAGGAGCGTTCCACGCGAAGCGTTCACGCAGCCCACAGCCGCTTGGAAAGCCCGGGCGCAGACAACATCCCCAATACGGGAGACAGAGCCCACGAGATCAACCAATCGTTCGACATCATTTGTACCGCGCGGCGAAGCAATCGGCGCTTCCCAGCGAACGCTGCCGTTGCCGGGGTTTAGCCCCACCAAGCGCCCGCCTTGACCGACGACGAGCGTATCGCCAACAGCCAGCATCGTGCCAGCTTTGGAGAGCACGAGTGGCTCAGTCGTGCTGCGCTGCTGCGTCCAGAGTTTTTTGCCAGTCGCGCCATCAAATGCATGCACTGAACGATCCGCCAAGAGCACGAAAACCCGCTCTCCAGCCACAAAAGGCGCCGTAAACGCTTTAGCAGGCAGCTTGGCTTTCCACAACTGTTTGCCTGAATCGAGTGCCACAACCTCATTGTCTCGCGTGATCACAGCAGCGACTTTGCCATCGGTGCCGGCGCCTGTGGTGGCTGGCGCGCCAGCACTGCCACGCCAAATATCGCGCCCTGTAACCGCATCAATTGCAGCCACCGTGCCATCGGCGGCAGCGACGACCACCGTGTTACCCGTCGCAAAGGGAGAGGAGCCCGCAGGCACCTCGCCAATGCGGCTTGCCCATGCTTGCTTCACGCCAATCAAAGGTACATTGGCTGCAAGAGGTGCAGGATCGGGTCGCTTGCCGCCACCCGAGCAAGCACCGAGGAGCGACGAAGCCGCTATCAAAGTAATAGCTGTTAGCGCATATTTTATGCCGGCTAGGTGCCGAAAAGGCTTCAAAATATGATTGAAAACTGACATGTTGCGCTTTCTGATCGTGTCTTTGATCACGTCACTTATTTTGACGCACTAGCTGCTGGTGCCACGATTGCTGGTGTTGCAGCTGGCGGAGAAACTGCCGCTGCTGCTGGCGCTGGCGCTGCATCCGGCGTCGCAGGCGAGTTGGCAGCGTTTTTGGCGCTGACATCTACCCCTAAGGCGTTGAGCTTGACTTCTACTAAACGGCGATATTCCGTACGCTCGTCCATCGCTTTATGCGCTTTCTCGAATGCCGCTTTGGCCTCATCACGCTTACCTTGAGCCAAAAAAATATCACCACGACGATCCGAGGCCAGCGCATCAAATTCTTTAGGCAAGCCATCGAGGTGCTTGAGTGCGGCGTCATAGCTCTTGCTTTCAAACAAGATCGAAGCCAAGCGCAATTTGGCGATAGCGCGGTAGCTGTCATCTTTACTGCTCTCTGCCACCCACTCTAATGGGGCTTTCGCTTCATTGGCCTGACCTTTGTCGTAAAGCGCCTTCGCGGAAAGCAAAGCGGCTTGAGCGGCGTAGGTCGTCCCACCGAAGCGCTCTTTCATATCTGCAAACGCACGGCTGATCTTCGCTGGATCACCGCTTTGCACAGAGCGCTCCACTTCATCGTACATCGCAGCAGCCTGACTTGCCTTGTCGCGCTGCCACCATTGGTAGCCGTTGTAAGCTGCAATAGAGCCAAACACGAGGATCAGCACGCCGCTGATGATGTTGCCAAATTGCTTCCAAAATGCCTTGAGCCTGTCAAGTTGCTCTTGTTCTTCGAGATCGAGATGTTTCATTGCTAAGTAGTGATAAACCAATCCCTCGATTGTAGAGGCTCAGAGCTACCCTTCCCAGCTTTTGGCATGCTATATTTTTTATAGCTAACTAATCAATCGAATCGACGGCTAAAGCACTTTTTCTTCAATATTTCAAAGCCATGCTTGAATTTGTACCCAATTTACCAATGTGAAACGCATTTCGTATCGGTAAATTAGAATTCAAGTCATTTCATGCAAAGGAACAATGATGTCCAAAGCCTTCGCCAGCCAATCTGATCTCGCAGCTAAAAAAATCACCTTCGAGCAGCTCTCCAAGCACTGCTGGGCCTACACCGCCGAGGGTGACCCAAATTCCGGCGTGATCATGGGCGATGACTACATCATGGTGAGCGACGCAACAGCTACGCCCGCCATGGCGAAAGACCTGATCGAAAAAATCCGCACCGTCTCTAGCAAGCCCATCAAATACGTGCTGCTCACGCATTACCATGCAGTCAGGGTGCTTGGAGCCAGCGCATATACTGCGGAAGGCGCTACTGAAATCATAGCAAGCCGGGGCACACTTGAGCTCATTCGCGAGCGTGGCGCACAAGATATGCAAAGCGAAATTGAGCGCTTCCCGCGTCTCTTCCAAGGAGCAGATAGTATTCCCGGCCTGACCTGGCCGAGCATGGTGATTGGCGATGGCAAGCCTGGCCGCCAAGGCAGTTTGGCCATCGACCTCGGCGGTGTGACAGTAGAAATTTGGCATCCCGGCATGGGCCATACGCGCGGCGACACGATTGCGTGGGTCGAATCGGAAGGCGTGCTCTTCAGTGGCGATTTGGTCGAATACGAAGCGGGCGTGTACACCGGCGATGCACAATTGCAAGAATGGCCCGCGACGCTTGACGCCCTGCGCAGCCTTGAGGCAAGCTTCATCGTGCCTGGCCGAGGCGAAGCCATGAAAGGCAAAGCTGACGTGAACAAAGCGCTCGATTACACCAAGCGCTGGGTGGAGACGCTCTACAAATGCGGTCAAGAAGCTGTCGCTCAGAAGCTCGATCTCAAAGACTCGATGGCGCACACCCGCAAAAGCATGGATCCCATCTTCGGCCACGTCTTCATCTATGAGCATTGCCTGCCGTTTGACGTCAGCCGCGCCTACGATGAAGCCAGTGGCATCAAGAATCCACGTATTTGGACGGCGGCGCGGGATAAAGAGATGTGGAGCGCACTTCAGGCTTGAAGCGCGCCTGACTAGACGCTCCTCACTCAGACGCGACAAACCTAAGAGGCAATCATCCGCTGCACCAGTGGATGCTGAATCTTTTTCTGGCTGGCAATTGCAAAGTAATGCTCTTCCACGCCATCGCAGGCCGCGACACGTTCGACACCGTAGCGTGCCAGCAAATCCTCGTGCGCAAGCTTTGGCGCAGGAAACACGCCCATGCCCGCTGCCGCAAAGGTCTTGAGCAAGGCACTGTCTTCAAACTCACCCACAATATTGGGCTTGATGCCTTTGCGCTCAAACCAAGCATCTAAGCGCAGCCTCACGGCGCTGTGATTCGTGGGTAGCAGCACAGGCACTTTACCCAACGATCGTGGGAAGTCATCCTCAGCCTTCGCTACCCAAGTTTGCGGCGCATACCAACACAATTCGGAACTGCCCAGCGCATGGCTGTAGAGCTTCAAGCTGGTATTCGTCGGCGCTGCGCGATCCGAAAGGACCACATCCATGCGATGCAGTGCCAAATCCCCGAGTAAATCTTCAAACTCATCTTCATGGCAGAGCAGGCGCAAATTCGGGTGTGTGAGCACATTGCGCATCAAATGTCGAGTGACCTGCTTGGGCAAGCCATCTGAAATCCCCACCACGAGGCGAATGCTTGGCGAGCCCGTGGCTTCGCGCAGCACGGCAGGCAATTGCTCCCCGAGCTGAAAAATCTGTTCTGCCTAGCGCATGGCAGCAAGACCCGCCTCCGTCAAGCTTAGTCCTCGGCCAGCGGGTTTGAGCAAGGTATGGCCGAGTGCCCTCTCCAACTCGCGCACTTGGCTACTGACTGTTTGTACCGACATATTCAGCCGATCAGCAGCTTTGACCATGCCGCCTTCTTGCGCCACCACCCAAAAATAAAACAAATGCTTGTAATTGAAATCTTGGCTCATATTCAACTTTAAAGTGAATTAAATTCAATAATTATCTTATTTATTCTGAATGAATGCTCATCTAAAGTTCGTCTATCCCAACCGATCAGGAGATCATCATGCAAGTTAAATTTGAATCCAACGACCCCGAAGGTGCAGCGCTGCGCGAAGTTTCACTCAGCCGCACACAATTCGTCATGCGGCGCATGGCTTGGCTGGTCTCACATGCCAAGATCAATTTAGCCGACATCAACGGCCCGCACGGTGGTGTAGACAAACGCTGCCGCGTGGAATTTAAAACCGCTGCGGGCACGGTAGTGGTGACCTCGATGGCTGCGGATTGGCGCAGCGCACTGGAGCAAGCTTTGGCGCGAGCCAGCCAAACCCTGCTGCGCACATGGCGGCGCAAAACCAGCGTGCAGCGCAGCACTGGGCGCTTCGCTGACCTTGCCATCAACTACCGAACCTTAACCTCACCTTGATCTGGATAACACCCATGAAATGCCCTACCTGCACAGACTCCACCTTGGTTTTGAGCGCCCGCGACGGCGTGGAGATTGACTACTGCCCCGCTTGCCGAGGTGTATGGCTCGATCGTGGCGAGCTTGACAAAATCATCGAGCGCGCGAATGCGGGGCAGCCTGCACCTGCGCCTACGCAAGCACCTGCTTACGCACCCGCCCAACATGGCTCACGACCAGATTTTGTCGATTCAGACTTTCAAGGCCAACGCTACTCGCAAGGCAAGCACAAGAAATCTTGGCTCAATCAGATCTTTGACTGATTGCGTTGACTTCGCACACCACATCGCACAGCATCAACACAACACATTACACGCATTGGAGAAATTTTTTTGCAAGCGCTCACTGAATTTCTGTATTCCCCCTTTTTAGGTCACCCTGCTTGGCTCTGGCTGAGCTTCATCGCCATCGTGGTGATCTTGCTCTCACTCGATCTGGGCGTACTGCACAAAGAAGATCGTGAGATCGAGGTCAAAGAAAGCCTGTGGCTCTCTGCGGGCTACATTGGCATCGCGGTGATTTTTGGCAGCTGGGTATGGTGGTATCTGGGTGCGCAAAGCGGCATGGAATACTTCACCGGCTACATGATCGAAAAATCACTGTCCATGGACAACGTATTCGTCATCGCACTGATCTTTACTTACTTTGCTATTCCTAGGCAGTATCAACACCGCGTGCTCTTCTGGGGAATCTTAGGTGTGATCGTGTTGCGCGCGATCATGATTGGTTTAGGTGCAACTTTAGTCAGTCAATTCAGCTGGATCTTGTATTTGTTTGGTGCATTTTTAGTGCTCACCGGCATCAAGATGTGGATCATTGCAGACAACATGCCGGATATTGCCAATAACCCACTTTTGAAATTTATGCGTAAACGGATGCGGGTCACAGAGGGCGTGCGGGGCAATGCATTTTTTGTCCACGAGCCTGATCCTGCGACTGGCAAAATCGTGCGCCATGCCACACCCTTGTTCTTGGCGCTGATGCTGATTGAGTTTGTAGATCTAGTGTTTGCAGTCGACTCTGTGCCTGCGATTTTTGCGATCACCACCGATCCATTCATCGTCTACACCAGCAACATCTTCGCCATTTTGGGTTTGCGCGCGCTCTACTTCGCCTTGGCCGCGATGATCCACCGCTTCACATACCTCAAGTATGCACTGGCCTTGGTCTTGGTCTTCATCGGAAGCAAAATCTTTCTGGTTGGCATCATCGGCAAAATACCGCCAGTGATCTCCCTGTCCGTTACCTTCGGCCTGATCGCAGGCGGCGTGATCTACTTGATGTGGAAAACGCGGGGGCAGAAACCAGCGGTGAGTGGTTGAGCGATCATTAACAAGCGCCTCAGGCAGCAGGCGTTAGGCGCTTGCTTGGATAGATTTGCAAAATACACAGACTTGACGCGTACTGAAGGTAGTATTAATATCCGAGATATCTCATTATATCGGATTTCATCATGCAAGCCTTAGAAGCCACCTTATCCAGCTGGGGCAAATCTACTGCGCTGCGCATTCCGGCGTCTCTGGTCAAACAATTAGGTTTGAAAATTGGGCAAACCGTGCGTTTTGAAAATGGCACGGATGGCAGCATCATCATGCGCCCTGTGCTGGAACTCCCCAATTTGGATGCTTTGCTCGCGCAAGTTACCGCGAAGAATATGCCTGATGAAGCAGATATTAGCTGGGGGCAACCCAAAGGCAGCGAAGCATGGTGAGCCGCGCAAAATCAGGCTCGGCCAGCGCATCAACACAAGCGCCCGCGCAAGGCGAAATCATCTGGATTGATTTCGATCCGCAAAGCGGCCATGAGCAAGCGGGGCGCCGCCCAGCGCTGGTGATTTCAAAAGCCGCGTACAACCAACGGATTGGCCGCGCTTTTGTCTGCCCGATTACCTCCAAAGTTAAAGGCTATCCTTTTGAAGTGCCGATTCAAACCAAATCCGTCAAAGGCGTAGTGCTCAGCGACCATGTAAAAAACCTTGATTGGCAAGCGCGTGGCACGACTTGCACAGGCGAATTCGTATCCGCTACAGAATTACAAAAGGTTTGGCTGCTGGTTGAGAGCGTTGTGGGACTGAATTGAATTGAAGATTCCCAACCCTGAGGCACAAACGGCCATGCGCGAAACACGTGACATGAGTGCTGGCTTGAATCCAATTCTTGGCATCAGACCAGCTTCACCCGCTGACCAAGACTTCATCTTCGATGCTTTCAAAGCATCCATGAAAGACTATGTGCAATGGGCTTGGGGCTGGGATGAAGAGGTGCAGCGCAAAGGCTTGCTAGTTGAGCAAAACCTCGCTCGCTTTCAACTTATCACGTGGAATGGTGACAATGCAGGGGCTTTGCTCTTGGAACCAAGCCCCGAGCAGCACTATCTGCGCACGATTTTTCTGCTTTCGCAGTTTCACGGGCAAGGCATTGGCAGCTTGGTGATTCAATCACTCCAACGCGATGCACAGACCTCTGGCAAGCCGCTCTGTCTAAGAGTGATTCATACCAATCCCGCGCAGCAGCTTTATGTACGATTAGGCTTCACAGTAATCGGACAAGATGAAAAGACGCTGCTCATGCAGTGGCAAGCAGCAGCGTTTTAATCCCATGTTCCTACCAACGACTGTCAAGTCGTCACCACCGTGCCGGGGTTGAGCGAAATCGGGATAGGATTCTTGAAACTCGCACCCTACTTTGACTAAAGCTCTTGAATTTTGCGTCTCCCAAACAGCAGGCTAGCTCAGGCCTGCTGCGATAGCAGGATAGTTACGCCACCCGTAGCAAACTTAGGCACATCTTCCACGACCTTTTGCCACTCTGGCGAGCCCGTGACCGCAGCTAAGTGTTCAGGGCTGTCGAACCAAGCTTCGAATAGCCGGTAGAACGGTGGCGCTGATCCGTCGGGCCCAGGCAATCCTAGGCTAGCCTCCACTCTGGCTGGGGCAGGTGCTGCAGCCACTAGGGGCATGTGTGTGCCCAAATAATAGGCTTCGAAAGCAGCCGAATCTTGCGGCTGGCCGTATAAAACTGACAATTTCAAAGCAGTTGTGGGCAGTGCTAGTTTCATGCTGATCTCCTACAGGGTTAAGGTGGTGGGTGCAGAAATCGAGGCTTTGCGTAACTGCTCAGCAAGAATCTGGTTGCCAAAGTTGGCGATCAGAGCAGCCACTTCGGCAGGCGCTGTGACGACGGGAACATGGCCTGATCCCGGTAACACATGAAGTTTGGCGCTAGGCAGGCGTGCGGCCAGCAGGCGTGAACTTTGCACGGGAACGATGCTGTCTTTGTCGCCATGAATCAGCAGCGCTGGCAGATGGTGCAAGGGCGATACATCGGCACAAGTGATTTGCTCACGGGATTTGATCAAATCAATCGCATCGTCAACGCTAGACCGGGTCATCGTTTGTAATCCCCAGCGCCTTAGCTCAGCGCTGTGAGTCTCGGGCAGACAGTTGTCGATAAAGCTGCGCAAAGTGGCGGTATAGTCGCGGCGCAAACTGGCAAAAAATTTGTCGTATGCGCCCGCTTCCACCCTCTCCCACGATGCGCCCACCAGCACTTGGCCGCCAAAGCGATTCGGTGCGCGTTGGATCGCTAGCAAGGCCGCAGACGCGCCACTAGACTCCGAGGCGATCACACAAGAGCCCACATTGAGCGCGTCAGCCACGGCCAGCAGGTCATCGGCCATGTCGCTCACTGTGATGGGGCCGCTGTGGGCGGAATGGCCCGCTCCTCGGTGGTCAAGGCTGACGCAGCGCCAGTTGGGTAGACGCCCAAAGGCTTCGTGCCAAACGTCCCCACCAGCCACCCAGCCGCCTAGGTGGGCCTTGGCCGAAACTCAAGGTGTTCAGCTGGGCGGTGGGGCGTTGAACAAACATGTCGAGCTTTCGTTATGAAGGTTCAAGCATTTCACCTTCATCGCGAGCCGAAGGCCATAGGACAAGCGTCCCGGGTGGCTCAACCCCAGTCCCGTCAGTCCCGGCTCAGCCCTTAATTTACAAGCCCATGTCCCGCGCCTTCACGACCGCCATGGCGCGGCCTTCCACGCCGAGTTTGGTGTACAGGGCAGACAACATATTTCGCACGGTTTTGTCGGCTAGCCCGAGCCGGGCGGCGATTTGCAGATTGTCGAGGCCTTGCCCAACCAGCGCAGCCAGTTCGCGCTCGCGTGGGGTCAATTGCACAGGAGGCGGCTTGTGTGCCACAAACTCGGTGATGACCTGGCACATGCGCTCAAACGCACTCTCCTGCGGAAGCGGAAGGTGGTTGCGCGAACGCAGCATTTCAAAGCGGGCACCGGGGATGCTGGCGGCCAACTCATGCCCCATGGCCAGCTGCACCACCACATCAACCTCGCAATGCAACACCAGAGTGGGGGCCAACACTTTGCCTACCAGCGCACGCGCATCTTTGCCAGCGTTGGCGCGAACGATGGCTGCGGCCCGCAGGCCGTCGCAGCTCAGGCTCTGGTGTTCGTTGAACGATGCGAGCTGCTCGGTATTTCCGTCGGGCATGAAGCGGCTGGTGAACATCGCCTGCACGCCGGGGTCATTGCGGCCCCAGCCCAGTTCGATGAGCTTTAACTGTGCTTCGTAGAAGGCTAGGGTTTGGGCAGACGGGTCGCGGTGCAGCAAGCCATGGCTGAAGCCAGCCAGCAAAACGAGGTGGGCGACTCGCTCAGGATGGCGTGCCGCATAAGCCACCGCCGCCGCTGCGCCGCCAGAGATGCCGAGCAGTGCAAAACGCTCGGCACCGTGAGCGTCAACCACAGACTCAATTTCTTCGACTGAAGGTTCCAAGCCCAGTGGCACATCGTCGGCTGTGGATAGGCCACAGCCGCGCTCGTCGTAGCGCACCAATTCGAATTGACGACCCAGCCGCTCAATCAACGGCCGCTACAGCGGTGAACGCAGGTCGAAGTCCACGTGCGTCAACCAGTGTGCAGTGCGCAGTAGCACCGGCGCACCCACCCTGCCGCTGCGTGCCCAGGCAATACGCGCGCCCGAGGGCAGGTGCGTGAAGCGTAGTTCGTGGGTAAGCTGGCTAGGGGTCGATGGCATCAATTGATGATACAGCGGGCGACTTCCGACCGACGCATGGGGGGAGGAAATCACGCGCCCATGACGAAGCAAGCGGCATTGAGAAACGGCACATTTGGACCGCGGCGCGGGATAAGGGAATGTGGAGCGCGCTTCAGGCCTGAAGGGATTGGGTGGGCGGAGTTACAGGCTTAAATCGCCCAGTTAAAGGTGCTTTTTTATGGTCTAATTCTGAAAAGCTGAACTCGAAGCGCTAGGAAACTCATCATGCAAGCACTTTTTGCCGAAACATCGATTGGCATCACCGATCTCAAAAAAAACCCGTCAGCCGTCATTCGTGATGCGGGGCAATCTGCGGTTGTGGTGCTGCACCACAACAAGCCATCGGCCTATCTCGTGCCCGCCAAGACTTATGAGGCCATGATGGATATTTTGGATGACTTGCAGCTCGCGCCTTTGATTGCAGAGCGCCTCGCCCAATGGGAAGCCGATCCAGATCAGGCGATTGAAGTGAGCCTAGAAGAACTTGAGCGGCAAGCACTGGCGAAAATAACCGGGCAAGTCAAATCACGAATCACTCACTAAAGGCACGTGAGTCATGCCGAAGAAAGTAAAGGCAAGCGCACAACCTCAAGCGCAAACCAATTCCAAGCTAAAAAATGTAACTCCAGTACAACCCGCCACCTATCGCGTGCAATTTTTAGCCTCAGCCAAGGCGGAGTGGGACAAGCTTGATGGCAGTTTGCAGTTGCAATTTACCAAAGCACTCGCCAAAAGAATTCTCATGCCCCGCATCCCAAAAGCTGCGCTCGCAGGCATGCCCGATTGCTACAAAATCAAGCTGCGCGGCGTTGGCTATCGTTTGGTATATCGCGTGATTGATTCGAAGTTGATCCTACTGGCTATTGCCGTAGGCAAGCGGGATAAGAATCTGGTCTACAACGCTGCGCAATCGCGTATGGATCAATCATGACCAGTTGAAGATCAACGACGACAGCCATGCAGGCACTTTGCCTCAGCTTGGCATGGAAGGCGGCAATCCCTGAGCCTTACTCCGCCTTTGTGGGCAATGCTTTAAGCTGGCAAAGGATTGCGCGTTGGCAGCAGAGTTGCAAAGCGCGCGAAATCTCGGTCAGCAGTCCATAACTCCCTCACGCCGTGCTCTAAACAGATCGCGACAATGCGCGCATCATGAATCTGGCCACCTCGCGCTTGGCCTTGCATGACTACTTTTTCGAGCACATCAACGTGTTGCTCCGTCGGCGGCAAAAGAGTTAAGGTTTCAGACTCCATCCATGCGCGCAGTTGCATAAATGCCGAGGCCACTGGTGTGGGCGTATAGGGTGCGCGAAAACCCGTCACCTGCGATAAAAACTCATGAATGCACACCACTGGAATCGCCCAGTTTTGTTGGCTCATGTGCAACTCATTCAAAGCGGCCTTGGCAGCGCGATGCTGGGGAAAATCTTCGCGGTGTGCGTAGATCAAGATATTGGTATCGATAGCAATCATTGACAAGCGTGCTTTCAATGCTCGCGCTTGATCAGCTCACCATTCACCACATCGTATTCACGGCCACTTGATTTGGGCAATACGTATTCGGCTGGAAACTTCACGGCACCACCAAAACTGAAATCACGCAGTGGCCTGACGGTCTTGGATTTAGGCGCATTCAGCACGGCTGTTAAACCGTCCTCAATCAAAGCCCGCAAACTCGTGCCGCGCTGCTTGGCCGCGGCGCGCGCGCGCTCAAAAAGCACATCAGAAATTTCGACCGTGGTTTTCATACATACTACCCATATTTTTATATATGGGTAGTATTGTAATCAAATCCATAGAATCTTATTGTCTCTCAAATGAGATACAATAAGATTCGACTTAAGGAATCCCAATGACCACCAGCACCATGCTCCATATCCGCGTTGATGAAACACTCAAAGCAGAGGCCAGCTCCGCCTTGGAAGCAATGGGCTTGAGTCTCTCGGATGCCGTTCGGTTACTGCTCAAACGCGTCGCCAGCGAACAAGCTTGGCCACTGGAGTTGAAAGTACCGAACGCAGAGACGCAAGCGGCCATGCGTGAAGCTCGCGCAATGGCAGTGAGCAGATCGAGCTTTGCTGATGCACAGCAATTGTTTGCTGCTTTAAATGAAGGCGCTTCAACTCAAGTCGATGGCAAAGTCAAACGTTCCACGAAGCCACGCACTCGCCCTCTGGCCGCATGAAGAAGGCAACCAAGACGAACAAACGTGCCAAGCCACCGCGCGCCAGCAGCTTCACCAAGCAATTTCTTAAAGACTGGCAATCACTGACGCACAGTGGCCGCTACGACATGGCAAGCCTCAAAGAAGCGATGATGCTGTTGGTGGCTAACGATGCCCCGCTGGGCGCTGAATGGCTAGATCATGCCCTCAAAGGCGAGTGGTCAGATCACCGCGAGTGCCATATTGGAGGTGATTTTTTGCTGATCTATCGGCTTCACATTGAAGGCTCGCAAGAGCATATTCAGTTCGTGAGAACGGGTACGCATTCGCAACTTTTCGGCGTTTAGCTTTTCAAATTCCGACGCACTAAGTCGGAATTTGAAACCAGAGAACCGCGAATTACCCCGCCAACGCCTGCCAAGTTGCCACCACCGTATCCGGGTTAAGCGAAATGGAACTGATGCCTTGATCAGCCAGCCATTGCGCAAAATCAGGATGGTCGCTGGGGCCTTGGCCGCAGATGCCGACGTATTTGCCTTGCGCTTTGCAGGCGTTGATGGCCATGGAGAGCATGGCTTTCACGGCGGGGTCGCGTTCGTCGAAATCTTTGGCGAGGATTTCTAGGCCGCTATCGCGGTCTAGGCCGAGCGTCAATTGCGTGAGATCGTTAGAGCCAATTGAGAAGCCATCGAAGTATTCAAGGAATTGTGTGGCGAGGATGGCGTTGCTGGGCACTTCGCACATCATGATGTGGCGCAAGGCTGGAGCATCATTTTTTAAGCCATTTTGGCCAGTAGCCGGCATAGAATCTGCGCGCGGCGCTATTGATTTAGGAGTGGCAGGCAGCGAGCCACGTGCCAACCCTTGCTTGGCTAACAACTCACTCACCGCCTTCGCCTGCCCCAGCGTGCGCACGAAGGGCACCATGATTTCTACGTTGGTCAAACCCATATCGTTCCTCACGCGGCGCAGGGCTTCGCATTCCATCGCGAAGGCTTCGCCGAATTCTGCGCTGATGTAGCGCGCCGCACCGCGAAAGCCGAGCATCGGGTTTTCTTCTTCAGGCTCATAGCGGCTGCCGCCAATCAGTTTGCGGTATTCGTTGCTCTTGAAATCGGAGAGGCGCACGATCACGGGCTTGGGCCAGAAGGCTGCAGCAATCGTAGCGATACCTTCGGCCACTTTGTCCACATAAAACGCTTTGGGCGATGCATGGCCGCGCGCCACGCTCTCTACGGCTTTCTTCAAATCTGCATCCACAGCGGGATAGTCAAGAATCGCCTTGGGGTGCACACCGATGTTGTTGTTGATAATGAATTCCAAGCGCGCCAAGCCCACGCCTTGATTGGGCATTTGCGCAAAATCGAATGCGAGCTGCGGGTTGCCCACGTTCATCATGATCTTGGTTTTGATCTCGGGCATCGTGCCGCGCTGCACCTCGGTGATCTCAGTGTCTAGCAAGCCATCGTAAATAAAGCCAGTGTCGCCTTCTGCGCAACTCACGGTGACCAGCGTGCCCATCTTGAGCAGCTCGGTGGCATCGCCGCAGCCCACCACCGCTGGAATGCCCAGCTCGCGGGCAATGATGGCGGCGTGGCAGGTGCGCCCGCCACGGTTGGTGACGATGGCACTCGCCCGCTTCATCACGGGCTCCCAGTTGGGGTCAGTCATGTCTGTAACGAGCACATCGCCGGGCTGCACTTGATCCATCTCAGAAATCGAATGCACGAGGCGTACAGGGCCTGTGCCAATCTTCTGGCCAATTGCGCGGCCTTCTGCGAGCACTGCGCCACGCGATTTGAGCTTGTAGCGCTGCTCGACCTTTCCTTTTTGCTGGCTTTTGACCGTCTCAGGCCGCGCTTGCAAAATATAAATTTGCCCATCGTTGCCATCTTTGCCCCATTCAATATCCATAGCGCGGCCATAGTGCTGCTCAATGATCACAGCGTATTTGGCGAGCTGCTCAACGTCTGCATCACTCAGGCAATAACGATTGCGCTGCTCGGTGGGCACATCAATCGTTTTCACGAGTTTGCCGCTTTGTTTTTTCTCTTCTGGCGATGCAAACACCATCTGCGAGAGCTTGCTTCCTAAGTTGCGACGAATCACAGCGCGATTGCCCAATTCAAGCATCGGCTTATGCACATAAAACTCATCCGGGTTCACAGCGCCTTGCACCACCGTCTCGCCCAAACCATAGCTGGCTGTGATGAACACCACTTGATCAAAGCCACTCTCGGTATCAATCGTGAACATCACGCCGGCTGCGCCCAGATCCGAGCGCACCATGCGCTGCACGCCTGCGCTGAGCGCCACATCTGCATGCGCAAAGCCCTTATGAACGCGGTAGGAGATCGCGCGGTCGTTGTAGAGGCTGGCAAACACCTCTTTCATCTTGTGCAGCACTTCATCAATGCCCATCACGTTGAGGAAGGACTCTTGCTGGCCGGCAAACGAAGCATCGGGCAGATCCTCCGCCGTGGCAGACGAGCGCACCGCGAAACTGGCTGTGGTTGATCCGCCCGAGAGCGTGGCATAAGCCTCATGAATCGCTTTTTCCAGATCCGCAGGAAACGGCTGGGCTTCGACCAAAGCGCGAATCTCCGCGCCCACCTGCGCCAGCGCCCGCACATCTTCTGTATCGAGCGCGGCCAGCTTATCGTTAATCTTCTTATCCAGCCCGTCGTGTTTTAAAAATTCACGAAACGCATGCGCGGTCGTGGCAAAGCCCGTGGGCACTTTCACGCCCTCCGGTAGCTGCGAGATCATCTCGCCAAGGCTAGCGTTTTTACCGCCAACCGACTCAACGTCGCTGTTTCTTAAGTTCTCAAACGGTACGACCAAGGCGGTCGATGAGAAGAGTTGGGACATGGGGAAGCTCCTAAGTTAAAAACTTGGGTATGCGGCGGCGCAGAGTCTTGTTCTTGCTTGTGTGCGGCGCGGCTAGAAATCGTGTGCATAGCAGCATTCTAGAGCGGCTCTACAGAAGTTTGTATTGAATTTCCCTTCAATAAGCTGAAGGGCTGAGAGAAACATGGCAGGCGTCACTTGGATGCAGTCAATTGAGTCAACTACTCAGCCAGCAAGTCAGTGAGTACGCGGCAAGCTGACGCGGCCGCCTTCAACAGAATTTAAAGGAAAAATGCTCAGTAGCCGGCGAATACACTGCACTAGCTGCTACAAATTCAGTAGCAATTGCCAGCGCTCTTGCCGTCAACTCGCGGCTGCGGTACGCGCATTCAGCCCGGCCAGTACTTTGTCCAGCGTCAGTGGAAACTCGCGAATACGCGCGCCGGTGGCGTTGTACACCGCATTAGCCACAGCTGCTCCAGCGCCGCAAATCCCCAGCTCGCCCACGCCTTTGATCTTGAGCGGATTGGTTTTATCATCCACCTCGGTCAGAAAGTGCACCTCGATTTTGGGAATGTCAGCATGGCAGGGGACGTGGTACTCGGCAAGGTCGTGGTTGACAAAATGGCCATCGCGTTTGTCGACTACCGCGTCTTCATGCAGCGCTGTGCCTACGCCCCAGATCATGGCGCCGCTGATCTGGCTTTTCGCTGTCTTCTCATTGAGGATTCGCCCTGCGGCAAACACACCCAGCAAGCGGCGCACTCTCACCTCGCCAGTGTCCATATTCACGCCCACTTCGGCGAAATGTGCGCCGTAAGCTTGTTGTGAAAACTGCTTACCCATAGCACCGGGCGCGATATCGCCGCTGGCTTGTACGCCCAGCGTGCCAGCGAGTACGCCAAGAGACTCTGACTTTCCTCCACTGGCCAAGCGGCCATCGGCGAACGTTGCATCAGCGACCGTTATGCCCATGCGGGTAGCCAATTTCTCACGCAGCTGGGTGCACGCATCAAACAGGCCCGAGCCCGAACTGGCCGCACCCCACGAGCCGCCGGATCCGGGCGTGGCTGGGAAATTGCTGTCACCGAGCTCCATGCGCACCTGCGCCATGGGTAGGCCCATCATTTCTGCGGCAATCTGAGTGAGCACCGTGTAGCTTCCCGTGCCGATGTCCGTCATGGCCATCTTGACGGTGAGCACGCCTTGGCGATCCAATGCCACATCGCACTTAGATGGCATCAGCAAGTTAGAGCGAATCGCCGCCGCCATGCCCATCCCCACCCACCACCGACCGTCACGCTGCTGACCAGGCAGGGCATTGCGCCGATCCCAGCCGAAGCGAGTTGCACCGTCTTTCATGCAGGCCACCAAATTGCGGCTAGAAAACGGAATGTTTTTGTCCATATCTTGCGCGGGCTCGTTGCGCACGCGCAGCTCAATGGGATCAAGCTTGAGCTTTTCGGCCAGTTCATCCATCGCAATTTCAATCGCCAACATGCCGACCGCTTCTCCCGGCGCGCGGGTTGAGTCGGAGACTGGAAGATCAAGCGCAACGCGGTAATGCGGCGTGTACCGCGCGGCCGCGTCATACAAAAGTCGCGTTTGCAGCGCCGTGGGCTCAAAGAAGTTGTCAAAGCGAGCGCTGTGGCACCACGCCTCATGGCCTACCGCAGCCAGTTTTCCGTTGGCTGACGCGCCTAGGCGTAAGCGTTGCACGGTGTCGCTGCGGTGCGTGGTGATATGAAACATCTGTTGGCGAGTGAGCGCAGTTTTTACTGGGCGACGCAACTCTCTAGCCGCTAGCGCTGACAAAATCACATCGCCATAAATCGGCAGCTTGGCACCAAAGCCACCCCCGATATAGCGGCTAACCACCCGGACATTGGCCACGGGAATCCCCAGCGTCGATGCCACACCTTTTTGCGCGCTATTGATCAGCTGCGCCGAGCAATGCACCGTGAGCTTGTTGCCCTCCCAGTACGCAAGAGTTGCGGGTGGCTCCATAGGGGCGGCAGCATGTGCGGGCGTGGTGAAGCGGCTGTCAATGGTCACAGCCGAGCTGGCCATAGCTTTTTCAAGCTCATCCAGTGAGCCGTCTATGAGCGGCTCCATAAATTGAGTCTCGCGCTTTGCTTGACTCAGGCGGCTTTGCATCTCATGCTCACCCAGCGCTTGCGCATATCGTACGGTGATCAGATGCGACGCTGAACGCGCTTGCTCAAACGTGTTGGCGATGACAAAAGCCACCGGTTGACCGTAATATTCCACCTTGTTTGAATGAAGCTGCGGAATGGATCGGGCGTAGCGATCAGGCAGCTCGAGTGGTCCCCAAGGGGCTTGCTTCGGTGCATTGAGGTAAGTCATCACCATGAGCACGCCGGGCGCACGCTCTGCGGCGCTAGCATCGATGGCGCTGATATCGCCTTTTGAGACGGTAGCCTGCACGATGTAGCCATGCGCGGCTGCGATTGCTGCAGGCCCCTCCTGCACCTCGTGTGCATATGGCGCTTTGCCCATGACCTTCAAGCGGGCTTCAACACGGTCAACCCCTCGTCCCATCAGACCCTGGCGGTTGTCATCCAGCGCATTGCGCGGGGCCGGTGTGTTCATCTGCATGTGCGTGCTCCTTCAAGCGTAGGCTGATCGGCCTCAATCATCAAATCTGTTCAAGTTTCTGTCAGCACGGCTCGCAAAGTGCTGCGCACCAGAGGGATCTTGAAATCGTTATGGCCAAAGCCGCGAGCACCCTGCAGCACCCGTTCTGCTGCAGCATTTGCGCTGGCGGTATTGGCAGGCATGCCCATCAGCGTGGCTTCCGCACCAAGCACGCGCCACGGCTGGTGCGCCAACCCTCCAAACGCCATGCGTGCCGTGCGTACGGTTCCACCACTTGTGTCTAGGATGGCCGCGACGGAAACCGTGGCGAAAGCATAAGAGGCGCGGTCACGCACCTTACGATATATATGCCGACCAAGCACGGGCGCAGGTAGCGTAACGGCTGTGATCATCTCGCCTGGTTGCAGGTTGGTTTCAATGTGCGGCGTGTTGCCGGGCAGGCGGTGAAAGTCGGCAATCGGGATCACCCGCTTGGCGCCATTTGGCGCGATGGTTTCGACCTGCGCATCCAACACGCGCATGGCCACCGCCATATCTGATGGGTGGGTCGCAATGCATTGCTCACTGGTACCCAGCACTGCATGCAGGCGGTTGTAGCCTTGCAGGGCTGAACAACCGGCGCCGGGCGTGCGCTTGTTGCAGGCTTGTGCCGTGTCATAAAAATAGTAGCAACGGGTGCGTTGCAGGAGATTGCCGCCGGTAGTAGCCTTGTTGCGCAGTTGGCCAGAGGCACCGCTCAGCAGTGCGCGGCTGAGGACCGCATAGTCTTTACGTATGCGAGGATCAGCCGCTAGGTCTGCGTTGCGCACCATCGCGCCAATGCGCACGCCGCCGTCCGGCAGGGCTTCCGTGGCGTCTAGCCCCAAGCGAGTGATGTCTATCAGGTGCAAGGGGGTTTCAACTTGCAGCTTCATGAGATCAAGCAAATTGGTGCCGCCTGCGATAAATTTAGCACCGGGCTTGGCTTGGGCAGCCGCAGCAGCGGCTGGCGCAGAAGTGGCACGTTCGTAAGTGAAGGATTTCATGCGACCACTCCAGCTACATCGCCTGATACGTCACGTATAGCCGCCACGATGTTGGGATAGGCGCTGCAGCGGCAGATGTTTCCGCTCATGCGCTCTTGGATTTCTTCGTCGCTGAGCGGCGGGCGAGTGTTTTGTAAATCTTGCGTCACATGGCTGGGCATACCTGCCCTGACCTCAGCCAACATCCCAACCGACGAACAGATTTGCCCCGGCGTGCAGTAGCCGCACTGAAAGCCATCGTATTTAATGAATGCCGCCTGCATCGGGTGCAGCGCGTTGGCGCTATGCAAGCCTTCTATGGTGGTGATGGCCAGACCTTCATGCATCACGGCCAGCGTGAGGCATGAGTTGATGCGTTTGCCATCCACCAGCACGGTGCATGCACCGCATTGGCCATGGTCGCAACCCTTCTTTGAGCCCTTCAAGTTCATGTGTTCGCGCAGGGCATCCAGCAGACTAGTACGGCCATCTATATTCAGCGGGTACGTCTGACCATTGACTTGCAAGCTCATGCGCATCAACACCGGATTGAGTTCACGCACAGCCGTGGGCGTAAGCGGTACGCCATCATTGGATGTGCTGGTTGCAGCGCATCCCACCATGGGCGCGGCCACCAGTGCCGTACTGGTCTGCACCATTTGTCGGCGAGATAAACCGCTTCGCTTTGGTGCCAGATTGTCTAACGTGGCCGGGCGTCCAGCAAAATCGCGGAGCGTTGTCATTTTGATTCCTTCTCAGTGGTGTGAAGCGACGGCAGGAGTTAGCCGCCAGTGAATGCGAAGCAATGAATGACCACGATTATGGTGACGCCTGTTGTGCAAGATGTAGGTCGCAGAGCCAGAATATAGTCAGTGAAGATGCCAAGTTTTAGCCCGTGGGAGCCTGCGAAACGTATCCGAATATTTATGTCAAATTCACGCTACAAAAATACTCGCTGTGTGCGCTACTGAACAGACTTGCCTGCGTGTTACATCGAACTGTTTAACCCACTGGCTTTCAATCAAACGACCACGTGAATATGAGATCCACTGCGCTTTGCTGGCCTGCTTGGGCGCGCAGGGTGAAGCGTTGGGATAAGTCGTAGAAAACAAACAGCGTCCCCACAGCGCCTGACACACTGCGTTCGTAAGCAGCGTAGAAGTTGCGTGAAAAGCGCTTGCCCAGCGTCACAGCGCCTGCGCTGGCTGTGCCATCTGCATTACTTGAGCCTGACCGGAATGACAGCTCATCAAGCCCAAAGCTGCCCGCTAAAGTGCCCGATGCGCCGCCGCTTCTGCCGCCCAGTAGCGCGACGGCAGCTTGCTGCAGCAAGGCCGCTTCGCCGCCGCCACTGGCTGACGACCGACCCAACACCAGCCAAGAAAGTTTTTCAGCCTCGGGTAAGTCAGGTTGGGCATATAAGCTAACGCGCGGCAGCAGCGCTGTACCTAAAATTTGTACACCCACCCGTTGCCCTGCTTGCGCCGGATTGGGGCGAATGGCCAACACATCCAGCGTCGGGTTGTCTAGTACGCCGGTAAAACGCAACACGCCACGCTCTACATCCAGCTGCTGGCCATATGCACGGTAGGTGCCGCGAACTGTATTAACGGTACCGACCAAGCGCGGCTGGGCAATGTTGGTGCCACTTAACACCAGCTTGCCTTGCACCAATGTGTCTAGCCCCTTGCCGCGGATGCGCAGGTTTTGACCAAGATCAATGTTGATGGCAAGTTGCAGCGAACGCGCAGATTTTGCTGGGTCCACTGGCACCTCCTCTACTTTCACATTGGGCTGTCTAGCTTGCGCAACTGCGCCGCGCACGACAACATCGCTGCCCAATCTGGGCGCGGTGTCTTCCGGCAATACAAACAGGGCTTGATCAACGGTCAAATTGCCGGTCAGCTGCGTCTGGCCGTTTTGAAGGTTGGCTGCCATGTTGCCAGATAGGGTGATCTGCCGGTCAGTGCGCAAGCTGGCACGCAGGCGGTCAAGCTTGGCGTCTAGCGACACACTGGCCTGCCCGTTGACGAATGAAGCCACGCCCTGCGCGCTGAAGGTGCCGCCAGTGCCTTTATCGCCCGCGCCCTGCAGCGTGAAATCTGTGATTTTCATGCGACTTCCATCCAGCACTGCGCGCAAGCGTCCGTTGCCAAATTCAATACCGTCTACCACCGATCGCAACGCGAGATCATTGGCTTGCAAATCACCCGCCAGTTGCGGCGCAGCGCGCGTGCCTTTGACGGAAATGTCTGCTCCCAATGAGCCGCGAAGCCGCCAGCCGGGCGGTGCCAGCACCGACCAAACGCCCACGCGCGGCAGCTGCGCTTTAAGCATGCCCGCCAATGGCGCGTCGGGTGCCCATTGCCATTGCCCGGTGTTAGAGCCAGCGCTAGACCCGGCGGCTGATTTTGACAGCCGGGTGTGAAGCTGCCCTAGGGCAGTACCTGCGCGTTCACTGTCCCATCGCATCGATACATTGACAATATCGCCGCTGCTTTCAAGGTTCACACTGGCTTCTCGCACACCAGCCACAATCCGCGTAGCCGAGCCTTGTGTGCGCTCTGGCTGCACCGTGATGTCGCCACTGGTGCGATTCAAACTTGCCTTGACGGCCAGTGTGTCGCCCATCCGGGCATCCCACTGCCCGTCAAACACCAAATTACCAGCTATGCCCGCAATGACGGTTTGCGGGCCAGCAAACAGTTCGATCCACGCCATGGGCAGCCCGGAGATTTTGCCGGCGGTGTTGAACTGCCCGGCTTGCAGGCGCATGGGTTGCCAAGCAATGACGGCTGGCGGGCCTGGCGTGGGAGCAGTCAGTTGCGCTTGACCAGCACCGCTTTCAAAAGCATCTGAGGCAATGGTCCATTTCAATGCGACTGGCGAGGTTGCAGCCAGTTGCCATGTGCCTGCGCTAAGGGTTGGGTCATCCACTCGCAATGCAAATCGCTTGAGCAAGGCTTGCCAAGTGGTTGATGTTTTACCAGCGTCAAAAGCGGTTTGCAGCGCATACCTGCGTTGCCCAGACTTAAGAGTGCCGCTGGCCGTGACAGTGGCTTGGCTCAGGCGGCCCGATACGGTAGATTCAACCGCCCTCCATCTCAACTGAGTTGGTATGCTGGCGGCTGGCTGATTGTCGCGGGGCGCGACATCCAATGCAGGCACTGTCAGGCGCATTTGTACAGCGGGGTCTTGCCAGCCGCCTTGCCAACTTGCTGAGGCATCGCCATAGCCTGCAGCTGTAGCGGTCTTCAGCGCAGCAGGCACCATCGGTAGTTGCTGCAGCCAGCGCAGTGCCAAAGCAGCGTTCTGCACCTGTATGGTTGCATCGCCTTTGCCGCTTGTTTTGCGCAAGTCACCTTGCACTGTGGCATTGAGGCCCGGGGCTTTCAAGCTCAGATTGGCCTTACCGGCCAACGCAGCAGGTTCCGCCTGCAGCGCACCCACCAACTCCGCTTCACGCGAACGCAGCTCCAGCGTTGGCAAATCAAGCGTGCCAGCGCCAGCAATGGTGCTCCATGTTCCCTTCGCCTTGCCATTCACCGGTAGCGCAGCAAGCTGGCTGTGCAGATCTCGCGGATTGATGTTTTTGAGCAGGGCCTGAAAGCCGATGGTGTGCGTACCTTCGGCTTGCCCGCTAGCAGAGAGCGAGCCGCCGGCCAGCTGTGCTTTGAGTGATTTCACAATCACCAAGCCGCCCTGCCACTGTGCTGCCGCATCAAGCTGGTTGATGGGCAAGCGCTGCTTGTCCCAAGCGCCGGGAAGTCTGTTGACAACTTGCAGTTGCATGACCCAAGAGGTTGTAGCGGATGCTGCAATACCTGCGATCAATGCGGTAGCCGAGACCGGCACCACGCTTGCGCTCCCTGTCAGCAGCGTTTGCGGTGCATCTGGCCACAGCGCTGCGGTGTCGAGATTTTGAAAAGTGGCGTGCGCTGCGGCGATGGGCTGCGGTGCCCACGGTGTGATACGCGCGGTGATGCTGGCATTGGGCTGAGCGGCCGTTAATTTTTTCGATGCAGTAGGCCCAACTGCAGCATTTAAATCAGAGGTCATGCGCAAAAACGCGTTGGCCGTCACGTCCATCAAGATTCCGCGCGCTGTGGCATCAAAGCTCAAGGGAAGAGTCGTTTGGCTATTCGGAACCAAAGCACTTAACGCACCCGACAGGCTAGCGTCAAGCGCAAACGGCTTGCTGGCCTGCAGAGTTAGCTTGCCGCGGTACTCGCCCGAAGCCACTTTGATGGCTGTCACCTCAAGCTGATGACGCACTTGCTCAAAACTGTAGCTGCCTTTGATGCCTGATGCGGCAAAAGAAGCGCTGCCCTTCATGGCAAGTTGCTCTACAGCAAACGCATCGAGCTTGACACGAAACGGCAACTCAAGCGACTCGGGTGGCGCTGAAGGCGCGGAGGATTTTGTGCGCTGGTCATCGATTTGCAAGCTTGCTATCGTGAGGCTATTGAGCTGCAATATGCCTGCCGTCCATGCCAAAGCTTGCCAGCTCAGACGCACATCGTGCGCGCCAACGCTTAACCCATCTTGCTGCCATTGAACGTGGTCGATGTGCCCACCTGAACGCAGCGAACCACTAGCGTTTTGCACTTGCAGATTTTTAGTCAATTGCGGTGCGTAGCTGTCAGCCCATCGCAACGCTACTGGCAGCGAGCCATCCGTACCTGACCACCACCACAGAGCGGTCAGCAACAGCAGCGCAATGGCCATCACACCGAAAATACCCAGCGCCAGCGCTTTTGCAAAGCGCGCGACTCGAAAGCCCGATGCGCTGGCCATTTAAAAAACAAACCCCACGCTGGTGTGCAGCCGCAAGCGCTTGGTCTTCACCCCATACGCCAGATCAATTTGCAGCGGGCCAATCGGGCTTTTAAAGCGTACGCCAGTGCCGATGCCGACAGAGGCACGCAGCGCTTGCGGCTTATCGGCCACCCCGCCTGCGTCAATGAACACGGTGTTTTCCCAATCGGTCGGCAAGCCGTTGCGGCGAATGGGCCGCTGCCATTCAACACTGCCCACTGCCATGTAGCGCCCTGGCCCGATGATGCCGCTGGGCAAGCTGATACCAATGTCGCGCAGGCCGTAGCCCCGCACGGTGCTGTCGCCTCCCGTGCGAAACAGCGTGCTACTGGGCACGCGTGCAGATTCGTTGGCGACAACAGCGCCGGCTTCAGCACGCGTGGCAATGCGACTCGTGCTTAACGGGAAGATGCCCAAATACCGCCCAACCGCTCGCACAAAGGGCTGCCGCTTAGCCTTGCTATCGACATGAGCATCTGCATTCAGGGTTAAACCTGCACCTAGCTCAAAGCCCAGTCCGTACCCACTGCGCGGAAAAGGCAAGCCTTCAAAGTACCGCCCCGTCCAGACATAGTTGGCACTCAGTGCCGAACCATCGCCGGTGTCCGCATCGGTCTCGCTTGCCAAGCCACTTTTGTTTTTGACCCGTGCGCGGTCGTACTGAACATACACATTGCGATCGATACGTTCGCCCAGCTGGGAGCGGCCAAATCGCAAGCGCTGCTCGCTGGTGATCAGCGTTTTGTCGTCAAAGCGGTCGGCCTGCGCTAGACCCTCCCAGCGCCAGTTGCGTGCGTCGGGCAATGACGTCCACTTTGTCAATAGCGATGGAGATTTTTTTTCAAGCTGCAGTTTCGTCACAGCGCGCCAGTCAGTGCCCAACGCGCGGTTGTGCGAATGCTCTACTGATGCGCGGGGGCCGCTGTCGGTGCTAAAGCCTACACCCAACACCACTTTTTGCAGCGGTGCCTCACGCACTGAAATCAACACAGGCGTAGCCAATGGATCACGGGTGCTTTCGAGATCGATGGATACATTGGCTGAGTCGTAGTAGCCGCTTGTGGCAATGCGCTGCTGGGCGTTGATCAGCTCTTTCTGGTCGTAGGCCGCACCCTCCTTTAACTGCGCCAAACGCGGTACGAGCACAGGGCTGTAGCGCGATACGCCGGAAATCTCAAGTGGCCCTAGCCGGTACAGTGGGCCAGAGTCAAGGATGAGCGATAAGTCAGCTGTACCCGTGGCAGGATCAATGTCTGCCAAACTGCTGGTGATCTTGCCTGTAGGGTAACGCCGCACAATCAAGCCGCGCAGCGCCTGCGTTTTGGCGCTGTCCCAAGCATTTTGGGTAAAGTGCTGACCGCTGGCAAGTGACCAGTCGCTCTGAATCGCATTTTTTTGGCGTTTAGCATCGCTGTCCTGCGAGTTGGCAATATCTCCTTGAAAGTTAAATTGTGTGTTGGCAATCGTGGTGGCAGCTCTTGGCGTGAGGGTGATGACAATCAGTGGGCGTTGGCCTATGGTTGCTTCACGCGTGATCTGAATCACCGGATCGAAGTACCCCAGCGTACCTACCAAGCTGCGCACATTGGCATCGGCCAAAACCAGCAGGCGCTGCAGTTCAGCATCTTCAAGGTCAGCGACCGCACGGTAGCGTTCGAGCTCCAAATTTTGTTCGACCAGTTCACGCAGCGCTTCAAACTCTGGCGGTGTGCGTACGGCAATGTCAAAAGCCATTTCGCTGGGTGATTCAGCTGCGTTGATCGGTTGGGCTTGCACATGTAATGGGCAGATGCACGCTATGACTACGCAGCCAAACAACGCAACATGTGGGAGAGAAAATGCCATATCTCGAATCAATATAACGAGTCTCTTGCGCTGCGTATGCAGGCGAATTCCTACGTTCTGTGTCAGCCGACTGCTCTGGAGGGCTCCAATTGGACTGCGCAGTTTGAATTGGCGCTGCGCCATGTGCGTTTGGCGATGCGCTCTTCTCCATCTGGCTCTACGAGAAAACCAAGCAGCTTGGGCTGCGCCGTGCGCTGCTCGGTAACGCCAAATAGGTGCTATATATTCAATAGCACTCCACGCATATTCTATGCCGGATAGGCATCACTTTTGATCTAAAGAAGCCATAGTGATTCCTGAGTAAATTCGTTAAACCGCAGCGAGCTCAAATGCTTCTTGGCAACGAATACAGCGCGGTGCTTCGGGGCTCACTTGCAAACACGCTGTAGTAATCGCTTGGCCACAATCCACGCATTGCCTATAGCTGCCAGCAGCGATGCGCTGCAAAGCAACATCCACCACATTGAGCTCAGCGCCCTCTTGCTCGCCAATGGCAAACTCAATATCTTTCGCCGAAATCACTTGGGCATGCGAATCCTCCGGGTGAGAAAAATGCGCCGCCACCACATCCGCTTGCCCCAGCATCCCGTCGCGCCGTAGCGCCACCCGCGACAGCTAGCCCTCGCGCAGAGAGCGCAATTGCTTTTCTAAAGGCTTCATGTCCGGTTCATTCACACCGTGCTCCGCCTCTGTTGGTGAAACCATCATTCACACATTGAGCCCATCTGTCTGTTCGCTGGCAGTGGGTGCAAGAATCCGTTTTGCGCGCTGCCCACTCGCCTGCTCCGTGACGTGCCCGAAAAAGCCGAGGCCTTTCTTCGTGAGGCGCTCTGTGCCGCCAGCCCCGAGCTGCTTGTCTTTTGTAGCGATGATTGCATGGCTGGCCGCGCCCGACCAGCGAAAGGCTTCGTTTTTTCAGACCCATCACGCAGCGGATCGCGTTGGTTGTTGCGTTGCGTTGCTCTGAATTCAATAGCACTCTGCGTAGTATTCATGCCGGCTAGATGCCAATTTCGCTCAAAATTAAAGGCTTATTGCATCATCGCAAATTTCAAGCCAAATCAGCCTCTACCCGGCTACGAGCCTGCGCAGAGCGCTATCAGAAACATAGTAAATACCCTCCAACGCCAGCCCCTTGTGCCCATACAGCCGAGCAACTTCGCAGCTTAGAAGCTGCTCATGCCTTTTCAGGTGCCTTTTGCACACAGCATTGACGATCCAATTTAACGTAGCTACAATAAATAAATGTAAATCCTGTTCGACCCCGCCAAAGACAAGGCGAACCAAGCCAAGCACGGAGAATCGCTCTCGTTGGCGGGTGAACTGGATTGGGAAGCTGCGTTGGTATGGGTTGATGAGCGGTTTGAGTGTGGCGAGGCGCGCACGATCGCGCTGGCTCCGCAAACAGGCATCCTTTACTACGTGGCATTTGTAGATCGTGGCGAGGTGCGCAGGGTGATTAGCCTGCGCCGCGCCAATCGTCGTGAGGTGAAACACTATGTCCAATCCATCTAAACGCCCGCCCATCCTCATGCCCACAGCGCAAGAGGACAAGCGCATCACAGCCGCCGCCAAAAGCGACCCCGACGCCCAGCCGCTCACACCCAAGCAGCTTGCAGCGATGGTGCCCATACGAGCGCTGCGCGGGCGGCCGAAACTAGGCAACGCCAAGCAACTGGTCTCCATGCGCTACAGCCCCGACGTACTGGCCTACTTCAAATCCACAGGCGTTGGCTGGCAATCGCGCATGGACGGCGCGCTGCGCGAGTATGTGGCGCAGCATTCGCGCAGCGCTTAACAAAAGCTAGATTCGCACTGCGCTTTACCATATATATATGGCTATTTATATGGCTTTTTTGGTATGATTGCGCATGGGCAAAACAAGCTTTGAATGGGACGCAGAGAAAGACCAAGCCAACCAGATCAAGCATGGTGTTTCGTTTGCCGCTGCGCAATATGCGTTTGCTGACCAGCGCCGCGTGATTGCGAAGGATGAAGCGCACAGCGCGAGCGAAGAGCGTTCCTACTGCTTCGGCCAGGTGGGTGAAGGCGTCTTGACGGTGCGGTTCACCTACCGCAGTGAGGTGATTCGGATCATTGGCGCCGGATATTGGCGCAAAGGAAAGGCAATTTATGAGCGCGAGAATCAAATACACCAGTGAGCCCATGGGCGAGCCCAAAGTCATCAAAGACTTTTTGCCTTCCCCGGCAGAGCTGGCCTTTAACGAAGAGGCCGTCAAAGTGACCTTGGCACTCTCTAAGAAAAGCATCGACTTCTTCAAAGCCGAAGCCGCCAAAAACCACACCCAATACCAACGCATGATCCGCCGCTTGGTCGATGCCTACGTGGATTCGCACAGCCGGGCTTGAACCTGCTCAGCTAGCGCCGCGCTTTACGACGTGACCCACTCGCCTGCTCAGCGTCGATGCGCTCTGAATTCAATAGCACTCTGCGCATTATTCATGCCGGCTAGATGCCAGTTTCTCTAAAAATTGCCACCACCCCATGCCGCCCCACATCACCATCCGCCCCATTCAGCCCACCGACTTTGGCGGTTGGAAGCCGCTCTGGGATGGCTACAACGCCTTCTATGGGCGCGAAGGCGCGACTGCATTGCCCGATGAGATCACACAAGCGACTTGGCGGCGCTTTTTTGACAGCGGCGAGTCCGTGCACGCCTTCGTGGCCACGGCGCGAGATGCGTCAAGCCAAGCTGGGAGCGAGCAGCTTGTTGGCCTAGTGCATTACATTTTTCACCGCAGCACCACGCGGCTCAATAACGTGTGCTACCTGCAAGACCTCATCGTCGCCCCCGAGCATCGCGGCCAACGCATCGGCGCGCAGCTCATCCAAGCCGTCTATGCCGCCGCAGCCGAAGCAGGTAGCTCTCGCGTTTACTGGACCACCCAAACCACCAACACCAGCGGCCGCGCCCTCTACGACAAACTCGCCAAGCATGCGGGGTTTGTTGTGTATTCGCATGAGCTTTAAGTTCTTAACACAGTCTGCCGAAGCGCGATAGCTAGGACAGTCAAGCGCCACAAAGCGCAATGAACTCCTTGCAGTAGCTCTGCCCTTGGCAGTGAGTTGGTAAGCGGCCGTATATCGTGTTCTGCCGGGTACAGGCTCTAAAAGTTCGTTTTGCACCAATATCTGCAGTATGCGTTTCATTCGATTCTCTGACCCAATGAAGCATATCTCTCTAGCATTTCGATTTGCAATTTCTGGATTTTCCAAAAGGTACTCTAGGATGGCCTCTTCCGGCGTCGCCAAAGGCTCGTGTCGCAAAACAACTTTGACATAACCGTTCTCTTGCACGATTATTGGTGGCTTGAGCTTTAACTGCTTCATGGACTCGAACGCTGTATTTAGTCCTTCTCCCACATCTTTATTTGGCGGATCAGGAAACTTGTTTATCAGTCTCACCAAGGTCGGATTTCTAGCAAAGCGTTCGCTAAGTATGTTTTCAGCGGTTACGTGACCAGGTAGCGTGCCCGGACTCAGTACTTCGACTCGATTGTTCGGCTGGCTTCAGACACAGCATTTTTTATTTGATCGTAAATATTACCCTCGATCGATATTGGATCGAAGTCAAGTGTCTCTCTGGAGCCTTCCGCGTCAGCAGTTCTGTAGCGATAAATCTTCAGTCCGCTACGTTTAGGCAAAGCTGCTTGTGGCTCCTCCGCAAAAAGCAGCAAAGCCGCTACAGTCGGCTTACCATTTGACAGTTTAACCATATGTACAAATAACCAGTTTTCCAGCAAAATCAGCGCATGATGAAAAAGCAGTCTCTCAGCAGCAGCGCAGAAAACCACATTGCCGTTTTTCAAGAAACGACGATTCTCCGCACTTGGCATAACGAGGAATGGTGGTTTTGTGTGGTGGATGTTGGTGCGGTCTTGCCCGAAAGCCTTGACGCCGGTGCCTACTGGCCAAAGCTCAAGCAAAGAATGAATGAAGAGGCCAGTCAACCCGTGACGTTTTCTTTTGACATCCCCAAACTGGGTAGCAAGAGGCATTAGGATTGACTACATTGCTATCAATGACTACAATGACAGCATAAATTCAAAGGAGTTGAGCATGACTGTCCTCACCGTCCGCAATCTAGACCCCAATGTCAAAACCCGTCTGCGGGTGCAAGCTGCTCAGCAAGGCATTGCCATGGAAGAAGCTGTTCGCCGCATCTTGACGCGCGCTGCCAATGAGCCACAAGTTGCGCCCGCCATGAGCAACGATTTGGGCAAGCGCATTCAAGCGCGCTTTGCAGGGCTAGGCGAGATTCCGATTCCACCGCGCCGCCCCATGCGAGCATCGCCGTTTGCAAATGACGCTCTAGGCCAGTGAGGTGGTGAATGTTTTTGCTAGACACCAACGTTATCTCTGAACTCAACAAGCCCTCACCCAGCCCAGCCGTCTTGAATTGGTTTGCAACTACGCCGGCCCAACAGATTTACATCAGCAGCGTCACTTTGTGCGAAATCGAATTCGGCTTAGCGCTCATGCCCGCAGGCAAGCGCCGCGCTGCATTGCAATCTTCTACTCAGGAATTAGTGCGCGCAGATTTTGAAGGCCGCTGCTTGAATTTAGATGCCAACTGCGCTGCCGCCTATGGGCAACTGGCCGCTAAGCAACAACAAAACGGACGCGCTTGCAGCACAGAAGATGCGATGATCGCAGCAATTGCATTGGCTCACAAATACGTTTTAGTCACACGAAATACCAAGGATTTTGAAGGTATGGTGGGTTTGACGGTCGTTGATCCGTGGATCGCTCTGCAAGCCTGACAGTCACTAGGCTTCCCCATTTCAATCTACGAATCATGACCCCTCGCACCCCCTCTCGCACCGTTTTCTTCGTCTCAGACGGCACTGGCATCACGTCTGAGACCTTTGGCAATGCCATTCTTGCGCAGTTTGAAATGGAATTGCGGCATGTGCGGCTGCCGTTTGTTGATTCAATGGACAAGGCGCATAGCGTGGTGCGGCAAATCAACCACACCGCAGAAACTGAGGGCAAGCGACCCATTGTGTTTACCACGCTTGTCAATGATGACGTACTGTGGCTGATTAAGACGGAATGCAAGGCGCAAGTGCTGGATATGTTTGGCACTTTTGTGCATCCGCTGGAGGAAGAACTGGGCATTAAATCCAACCATCGCGTGGGGCGGTTTTCGGATATTTCTAAGAGCAAGGCTTACAACGACCGGATTGAGGCGATCAACTATTCTCTAGCGCATGACGACGGGCAGAGTAACAAAGAACTAGAGATTGCGGATGTGATCCTCGTGGGCGTGTCGCGCAGCGGCAAGACACCGACGTCGCTCTACCTCGCGCTGCAGCATGGCCTGAAAGCCGCTAACTATCCTTTGATTCCGGAAGATTTTGAGCGCGGTATGTTGCCGCCCGCTTTGAAAGCGCAGAAGAAAAAAATCTTTGGCCTGACGATTGATCCAATTCGCCTGCACGAGGTGCGCCATGAGCGCAGGCCGAATTCCAAGTATGCTTCGATTGAGAATTGCCGCATGGAAGTGGCTGAGGCTGAGAGCATGATGCGCCGCGAAGGCATTCGCTGGCTTTCAACGACGACGAAATCGATTGAAGAGATTGCCACCACAATTTTGCAGGAAATCAGCCCGGAGCGGCTGAGCTACTAATGCTATAAATACCATAGCACTCTGCGCATATTTTATGCCGGCTACCTGCCATTTTTGCTTATAAATCTCATGCCTGCCTCTCGCCAACCTCTGTGGATGCTCGTAGCCGCTTTCGCCTTTGCGCTCATGGGCGTTTGCGTGAAATTCGCCTCTGAGCATTACAACGCGATGGAACTGGTGGCGTATCGGGGTTTGGTCAGCACAGTGCTCACGTTTGCTTGGGCGCACACTGTCAAAGTCAGCTTGAGAACGCAGCGCGTGGGCATGCATGCTTGGCGCGGCGTCATTGGCGCAATCTCGCTGCTGGCTTGGTTTTATGCGCTGCAACATCTGCCGCTGGCCACCGCGATGACGCTGAACTACATGAGCAGCATATGGATTGCGGCTTTTCTCGTGGGCGGCGCTTTGATGTTCGGCAAAGCGGATCAACAAAGCGCACTGCTTGCTACCGTGCTTGCTGGCTTTGGCGGCGTGGTGATGGTGCTGCGCCCCGCATTCGAGGCCAATCAGCTCTGGGCGGGTTTGATCGGCATGATGAGCGGTATCACCGCAGCGCTGGCGTATTTGCAGGTGACGGCGCTCTCGCGGGCAGGTGAACCGGAGGCTCGGGTCGTGTTTTATTTTGCGGTGGCCTCGTTGGTTTTTGGCTTGGCGGGTAGTGTTTTTACCGGCTTTTCGTCTTGGAGCACGCAGCATGCGCTGTGGCTATTGCCGATTGGCCTGCTCGCCTCGGCTGGCCAGCTCTGTATGACACGCGCTTACGCCAGCGGCGCGACGATGCTGGTGGCAAATTTGCAATACAGCGGCATCGTTTTTGCTGCTACTTTCGGCATGATCTTCTTTGGCGACAAGCTCCCGCTTATTGCGTGGGGCGGCATGCTGGTGATCATCGCCAGCGGCATTGCAGCGACGATTTTGCGCAACAGGGCGATTCCAAATACACCACCCGAGGAGCATTAAGATGAATTGCGACACTCTCATTTCAGTAGCACAGTTACAAGCTTTGATGCCGGCTACTAACCTTTTTCGTTCAGAAAACTTGGCCATATGGGATTGCAGCGGCGATCTAATGAACCCACCAGCTGCCCGAGCGGCGTATGAGCAGGAGCACATCGCAGGCGCAGCGTTCATCGACCTAGACTGCGATTTGAGCGATAAATCTGACGCCACAGACAAAGCCAGCGGTGGCCGCCACCCTTTGCCCTCGCGCGAAAAATTCGCCGCTTGGGTCGGCGCGATGGGCATCACGCCTGAGACGCAAGTGATCGTGTATGACCGCAATGGCTGTAATTACTGTGGCCGCGCTTGGTGGATGTTGCATTGGATTGGACACGAGCGCGTGGCTGTGCTTGATGGCGGTTTGCAAGGATGGCTTGCTGCAGGAGGCTCTGTGCAAGCAGGTCACAACTCAGCTTTTCCTGATATTTCAAAGAAAAAATACACTCTAGCCGGCGTAAATACTGCGTTAGCTGCTATAGATTCAGTAGCAAGTGCTTCGCGCAAAGGCACACATACCATCATCGATGCACGCGCCCCCGCGCGCTTTCGCGGCGAAGTGGAGCCGCTGGATGCTGTGGCAGGCCACATCCCGGGTGCTCTCAATCGCCCATTCACCGCGAACTTCAACGCACAAGGATTTTTCAAAAGCCCCACCGAACTCAAAGCTGAGTTTGACGCGTTGCTGGGCACACGCGACGCCGGCATGGTGATCCACCATTGCGGCAGCGGCGTGAGCGCCGTGCCAAATGTGTTGGCCATGAAAATAGCGGGCTATCCGCCCAACCAGCTTTTTGCGGGCAGTTGGAGCGAATGGAGCAGCCGGGCGGATTTGCCTGTGGCGCATGGCTAAATCAGGGAAATCGCGACTGTAAATGTATGCGCTGGTGAAAAAAATACGCACCAATAAAGCGCATTGAATAGAGTGCGGTTCTCCCAAGGCTCGGCTTTTGCATAAAATGACAAGACAACATAACTGCCCTGAAAGAATTTCCTATGCAAAACGCTCTGCGCAATAAAAATGCAGTTTTTTGGTGCACTCTTGCATTGGCTGCAGCAGTTTGTCAAGACGTGAGCGCCCAAACCATCGGCACGGGCTCAACCTTGATGCGCGATTTGATGGTCAGCTGGACGGCTGCGCACGGCGCGGCCAGCGGCGGCGCGCGCTACGAGCCCAGCGGCTCATCGGCTGGCGTGGCGCAGGCGCGCGAAGGCGCGGTAGATTTCGGCGTAACGGATGTGCCACTCACAGCAGCCGCCATGCAACAAGCCAATTTGCGTCAAATGCCTTTGGCGGCAGCGGCAGTGGCCGTGATCGTGAATCTTCCTGAGCTGGGCGGAAAACCGATCAAATTGAGCGGCGATATTTTGGGCGACATATTCAGTGGCGTCATCACGCAATGGAATCATTCGCAAATTACTGCAGCCAACCCAGGCCTGCCGCTTACAGCGCGCGCCATCGTACCCGTATGGCGCAGCGACGGATCAGGCCAGTCGTATGTGTTTTCAACCTACATCGCTCGCGGCAATACCAAATGGCGACGCACCACGGCCAGCACCAGCAACCTCTCTCTGAACGTGGGGCGGGGTGTGCGCGGTGGCGCTGCCGTGATAGAAGCCGTCAAGGCCACGCCGGGCGCGATCGGCTACGACAGCTTGGGCGCAGCGCAACGCGCGGGCTTGGGGCTCGCCGAGCTGCGCAATGCAGCTGACAAGTATGTGGCTCCTAGCGCAGCTTCAATCGGCGAGGCACTCACGCAAGCTAAATGGAGCACCGACAGCTTGTCTGCCGACTTAGACGGCAGCGCCGGTGCTGGCAGCTACCCAATGAGCGCTGTGACTTATGCTGTGATCTCTGGCAATCGCAAAGGCGGCATCAGCGCCCTGCCTTTTCTCAAAGCCGCCGTGACCGCGGGTGATGCCCAAGTGATGCAAGCTGGCCTGATTCCTTTATCTGCGGCAGGCAAGAATTTGGTCAATCAGATGAAGTAATACGTAAGTGAGATTTATTGACCTGTCGCTGTCACAGCGCAATTGAGCGTGAAAGTGTATGAACTGTTGGCGGGAAAGTTGTTGAGCACGATGCCGCTGCCTTGCAGCAGACCGATATTCACAGCACCTAGGCTGACACAAGATGCCGTGCCCGTGCTGGCGGTGCAACTGACGGTGGTGCAACTCAGACCAGCAACGGCGGGGTCTTTGAGCAAGGCATTGTTGGCACTGGCTGGCCCTGCATTGCTGACGATCAAGGTGTAGGTGGTGATCTGCCCGGCAGTCAGTGAATTCTCGCCGTTGCTTTTGCTGATACTTAAATCGGCACATGCGGCCACAGTGGAGCTGACGCTTGCAGTGTTGGCGCCAAAGATGTAGCCAGGATTGCCCTGCACGTTGCTGCCTTCTGCAAGACTTGCGCCGGCAGGGCTGAGCGCTGTAGAGCCCACCACAGCGGTATTCGTCACCGTTTGCAGGCATTGAGCTGCCGGATTGATCGTGGCCTGAATTTTATAAGTCAAACTTGCACCCACCGGGAGATTAGCCGTCGTAGAAATCACGCCGGAGCCGCTGGCTGCAGGGCAAGTCGTGCCGCTGGCAGTGCAAGTCCAAGCGCCTAAAGTGATGCCTGCTGGCGTTGGGTCAGCAATCGTTGTGGTTGCGGCGTCGTGCGCTGTCAGGGGCGCGCGCGTGAGAATGGCGGGGGTGATGTTGGCGAAAGTCAGCGTGTAAAACACCACACTGCCAACCGTGAGTGTGCCGCTGGCGCTGCTTGATTTCGTGGCGCGCAAATCGATATCGTTATCGATGATTAGATGCGTCAAACTGGTATTGAACGTTGCCCCGCAATTCGTGAAATTAGCATTCACAAAGTTGGAGCTCGGGCCATTGGGCGGCATCGTCAAGATGATGGTTTCATTGTCTTCGATCGCGGTGTCATTGATGATGTTGATCGGTAATCTGAAAATGTTGTTGGCCAAGGCATCACTGTAATTGCCCGCAGGGACGGTGACAATCAAGCTCACGCTCGTGCCCGAGATGCCAGTAAGGCTTGTGCTGCCCGTGTAGTCAAAATCAGTGCCAAAGCTGGCGCTGCCAGCTACAGCCAATGCCAAACTAAAGCCACCTGCCGGTACGAATCCCACCACTTTGATTTGCGGAAAACTACCCGTACCCCCTTCCACACTGCTTGTGGTCGTACCGACGAAGCCGATAAAGGGTTTGAGCTGAATATTGATGTTATCGAGTAAGTTGCCCTCTCCTGCTCCTCCAACGGCGGAAAACCCCAGCGGTTGTATGCCGGAGGCACCCGTATAGGTGAATGAGCCTGCGTATCGTGTCCAGCCGTTTGCGATACCTGTGGCACTGGTGCCTGTCGCTGCTCCCCCAACATTGATCGTTCCCGTGCCTGCCGTTCCGGTGCTTACATCCAAAATCACAAAGCTGGATGTACCGACCTGAAACTGCGCCCGATCCGTCCCACTTCGGCCTCGATGTGTGAAATCAAAGTTAAATACCTCTCCCGTGCTCATGCAGATGTTTTGATAGAGCTTGGATGAGGTGTAAGCATTGAGCTCGGCCAAGATGATGCCTTGGGTGGGTGTGACGCCCAAAAAGCTGTTCGCCCAAAGCTCAATGGGGGTGCAGTTGTAAGGCGTGGTGAGACCGCCACCTGCTGGGCATCCATTGGCTTGGATCGGATGAGTGGTCTCCCATCCGGGAATTTCACCAGCATCGACTGAAATCCAGTTAGTAGAGGTGAAAAACGGATTCAATACCGCCGAACGCGTGCCGGTGAAAGACAACTCGAAGCTTGGATTGACGATGGAGCGCTGGAATTGCGCATTGGCGCTGATGCAACACAATGCAAACCATAAGATACTTGAGAAGCGAAAGAAGGCCGAACGCATTGGCTTTTTTATACAGTTTTAGTCAAGATGATCGTATACAAACTTCAATGACCCGATAGGTACTTGCAGAGAAATACATTGATTTGCACGATTTTTCACGCTTTAAAGTTGCAAATCGGTGATGATGATGAAACTAATGAGCCAACCCACTCACCACGGTGACCAGAACGATGCCCACCGCCAGCCAAGCGACTTGCGCAGCGGTTTCACTCATAGTCAAGCGCTTTTGTAATTGCGGGATCAAATCGGCCAGCGCCACATAGATGAAGCTGCCCGACGCAACGACCAGCATATAGGGCAACACATTCTCGAGCTGAGCCACCAACAGGTAGCCCAGCAAGCCGCCCAGCACTGTCACGCCGCCGGCCATAGACAGCTTGAGCAATGCAGGGTTAGCGCTCGCCTCAGTTTTGCGCAGCACCACCAAATCGCCCATATGATGCGGCACCTCGTGAGCGAGCACGGCCAAGCTTGCCACGATACCAAGCCGGATATCTGCCATAAAAGCTGAAGCGATCAAGATGCCATCGCCAAAGCAATGCACGCTATCGCCTACTAACACCGCCCATCCGCCGGATCGCTTGTTGTCGCCTTGTGCGGAGTGCTGATGGCTGTGTCCATGGCCTGCATGCGCATTTGAATGATTGTGACCATGGTTGTGCCCATGATGGCCTTCCCCATGCTCATGCCCATGGTGATATAGCTCAGCCTTATCCAGCAAGAAAAAGAAAATCAAGCTACCCAGCAACACCGCAAACAAATCTTTCGCGTCTGCCGAGCTGTTGACCGCCTCAGGCAATAAATGCATAAACGCCGTGGCCAGCAGTGCACCAGCAGCCAGGCTGAGCAAATGCTGCGTGAAGCGAGCGAGCACGCCGTAGGTCAGTAGCGCGGCCACCAGCACGCTGCCTACACCCGCGGCGAACGTACCCAGCAAGATGAAAAGTAAAGTCATGAGAATCAATACACTATAAAAACAATAGCAGCTCGCGCAATAAATATGCCGGCTACTGGCCTATTTTGGCTTAAAAAACAGTGAAAAAACCGCCAAAAACAGTGTTTTGGCGGTTTCCACGAAGCCTCAGAATTTATAGCTTACACGAGCTGTCAAGCCACACCGTTGGCCTTGAACCAATCCACACAACGCTTCCAGCCATCTGCAGCGGGCTCGGCACGGAAACTCGGGCGGTAATCTGCATGGAAGGCGTGAGGTGCGCCTTCGTACACCACGAATTCGCTTTTTTGTGCGGCGGCGCTGCCGGTCTTTAAAGCGGCTTTCATGCGATCAACCGTATCCAGCGGAATGCCAGCATCCGCACCGCCATACAAGCCCAGCACAGGCCCATTGATGCTGCCCGCCACATCTACCGGGTGCTTGGGCTGCAAATCGCTGCTTTGCCCCACCAAGCGGCCATACCAAGCCACGCCCGCCTTCACGCTCTTGCTATGCGCCGCATAAAGCCAAGTGATACGCCCGCCCCAGCAAAAGCCGGTGATGGCCACTTTGCTCGCATCGCCGCCATTGGCGCGCGCCCAGGCCACCATGCCATCCAGATCCGTCATGACCTGCGAATCGGGCACTTTCATCACAACCTCGCGCTGCAAATCAGCCATCACGTTGTATTTGGTGGGATCGCCCTGACGATAAAACAATTCGGGCGCAATCGCCAAATAGCCCGCTTTGGCAAAGCGACGCGCGGTATCAGCAATGTATTCATGCACGCCGAAAATTTCTTGGATCACCAGCACCACGGGTAGATTGGTTTTGCCTGAAGGCCGCGCCACATAAGCAGGCACTTTAAAGCCCGCTACATCCACCATCACTTCGCCAGCCGTGAGGCCTTCAGAAGAGGTTTTGATCGCGGTTTGCGCCACCGCTGCGCCCGCAGTGGCGGCATAGCCTACGCCGAGAGCCGTGGTTTTGAGCACAGTGCGGCGGCTTGGCGCTTGGCCTTGGGTGCTGTCCAAGAGGCTTGAAGCCTCGGCCGTTTGATCTGTCATTTGATCGTTAGTTTTGAACATGATGCGTCTCCATGAAATAATCCACCAGTATGAACCTTTCAAAGCCCGTTTGCTTTGCTTGCAGCTTCAACATGAATAAAGGAAAACCCCATGCCCACACTCAAAGTCGAAATGATGGAAGGCCGCACGCCAGAGCAGAAAACAGCGCTCGTCAAAGCGCTCACGCAAGCCGTGGTCGATAGCCTAGGCTCCAAGCCCGAAAGCGTAGATATTTTGATCTACGACATCCCACGCCAAAACTGGGCCACGGGTGGCGTGCAATGGTCTGAGCGTCAATAAATGACACGCGGACAAAAAACGGGGCGTGGCCCCAATGGCTATTACGTCAAAGGCGAATTCGTCGCTGATGGCAGCGAGCTTGATGTTGAGCTCAAAGCCGAATTCGACGGCAGCCGATCCAAGCTCAAAGCCGAGAGCGATGCACTGCAAAAGCTGGGCATTCAATTGCTCGACCTGCCCGAATCACGGCTAAAAAAACTCGACTTGCCTGAGAAACTTTTCGATGCCGTGCAGGAAGCCAAACGCATCAGCAACTTTGAAGGCAAGCGCCGCCAGATGCAATACATCGGCAAGCTCATGCGCAAGGTCGATGCCGCACCGATCGAAGCCGCGGTGGTGGCCGCCAAAAAAGGCAGCGCGACTGAAACGCTCATGCTTCACAAAGCAGAAGTCTGGCGAGACAACTTGATTGCTCTGGATGGCGCATTTGAGCAATGGATGAATGAGCATCCGGATACTGATACGCAGCATCTGCGCTCATTGATTCGCCAAGCAAAAAAGGCCATCGTCCCCGATGCAGGTGCTGGCGAAGCGCAGCGCCAAGCCAAGGTTTACCGAGAAATCTTCCAAATCGTGAAAACAGCTTTGAACGCACAGGCTGGCGAAGATACGGATCAGCCTGATGACGAAGATACAGAAGACTAAGCCATGACACTCGACTCCGTAAAAATCGGCATCGTCTCGATCAGCGATCGCGCTTCTACAGGCGTGTATGAAGACAAAGGCTTGCCAGCTCTGAAAGAATGGCTTGCTAAGGCTTTGAAGAATACGATTACCTTTGAAGCGCGGCTGATTCCTGATGAAAAAGCGCTGATCAGCGCGACTTTGATTGAACTGGTTGATGCGGCCTGTTCACTGGTGCTAACCACCGGCGGCACAGGCCCCGCGTTGCGCGACGTCACGCCTGAAGCGACATTAGCCGTTGCTCACAAGGAGATGCCCGGCTTTGGCGAGCAAATGCGCCAGATCAGCTTGAAATTCGTGCCGACGGCCATTTTGTCGCGCCAATGCGCCGTCATTCGTGACAAAAGTCTCATAATCAACTTGCCTGGTCAACCTAAATCGATCGCCGAAACCTTAGAGGGCATCCAGACTGGTGATGATCGCGTATCCGGCATTTTTGCCGCAGTGCCGTACTGTATTGATCTGATCGGCGGCCCTTACCTTGAAACGCATGACGATGTCTGCAAAGCTTTTCGACCTAAATCAGCCCTACGAGCGAAAACTTGACTCCCACAGGGTTTATGGTTAAATGCAAAGAATTTGTAAGTAATTGAATCTATGACCAAGCAAATCCTAGGCATCTCTGCACCAGCAAGCCTGCTTTTGCTGATGGGTTCGTTAGCGGGTAACGTGTGGGCATCGATTGCCCAGCACAAAGAGCCCTACATCAGCTACACCGTTCAACGAGGCGATAACCTTCAGGGCTTATCCAAACTGCTTCTGGCCAATCCGAAACGCTGGAATGAGCTCGCTCGATTGAACGGCTTGAATAATCCGAACCTCATTCAGCCTGGTCTCATTTTGGATGTACCCAGCAGCTTGATCAACTTTGACAGACTGCCTAAAGTAGAGAACACCGGCATCATTCAAAGCGTCAACGGCAGCGTGACCATCAATGGCGTGGCAGCTAGCGTTGGCGCGGCAGTGCCGGAGGGTGCACGCGTGCAAACAGGCGCAGGCAGCTCTGCAGTGGTCAAGCTCTCCGATGGATCGCAGCTGCAGCTCATGCCGCGTAGTTTGGCCGATGTTGTAAAACAGCATGGCTATGCGCTCAAAGATCCCGCCAGTAGCGTATCAACCACTTGGTTTTCTGGTGCGATTCGGTTGGTTGAAGGCGTGCTGGAAATGGTTGCAGATAAAACTGCAAAGCGTAAAGATCCCTTAAACATTTTGACGCCTACAGCGCTGATTGGTGTGCGGGGCACGCAATTTCGGGTGGCTTTTGAAGATCCTCAATCTGGCACAGCTCGCACCGAGGTCCTCGAAGGCAAAGTGCGTGCTGACAACCCAATGCAGGGTGCGGGCGCAGATGTGGGCGGCGGCTTTGGTGTGGCGGTCAAACCCAATGAGCGAGAGATCAAAGTCGTGGCTCTGCTGCCTGCACTTGCTGAGAGCGCTTTGCCCCAGCGTGTCGAGCGTGCGCTTGAAGGCGCGGTGGCTGCTTGGTCCATTGGCTCGATCAGCGGCGCTGCGGGTTATCGCGCTGAGCTCGCGCAAGATCCTGCGTTCACGCAGATTGTGTTTGAGACCAAATCCCCTAGCCCGTCCATCAACCTCGCTGCTGCGCCCAACGGTCAATACTTTGCCCGTGTGCGCGGCATCGATGCATCTGGCATTGAGGGATACAACGCAGTACGCCGCATTGATATCGCCAATGCGCCTGTGAGCTTGATTTGGATTCGCGAGATTGGCATCGCAGCCACAGCAGATTACACCGCGGATGGTTTGCTGCTGAGCATTAACAAAGCTGCGGTGGATACGCCCACGCAATTACAAATCCAGATTGCGCAAGACCCGCAAATGACGCAAGGCCTGCAAACCTTAACTCTCGACGCGACTGGCACAGCCATACTGCGTGAACTTAAACCGGGCGAGCAACGCTATGTGCGGTTTAGTGGCATCACGCCTCAGGGAACTGCCGGAACGAGCCCCGTCATGATGCTTGAGCTCCCCCTCGATTGGGGCAGTTCGGTGTTTAGCCTTGCGAGCGCATTGCAAACTTTGCGCTAGGGGAGAGTTGGATCTCAGGCTTTTTTTGTAAGCTCACATCGCTTTATTTTGTCGCTAAATGACATGATTTGATACTTCTGCTGTGACGTAGTTCTCATGCTCGCCTTTTTTCTCATGAAAATGAGTGCGAAACGTGTTTAATGCCTACTCAACACGTTTATTAGCCGAAATGTTCTCATTCATGCAAACACCTCTCATCCAGCTTCGCCAGCAAAACCATCGCCGTGCGTTCAAAGTTTTGATGACCGGCATGGCTTTGTGCGCCGTGACGCATGCGCAAGCACGCATCGACAAGCCCCAAGAGCCTTATATCAGCTACACGGTAGTGCGCGGCGACAATATCGCCACAATCTCTAAGAAGCTGCTACTTACTCCCGGCGAATTCGCTCAACTTGCCAAGATTAACGGCATCAAAAATCCCGCATTGATTCAGCCCGGTTTGATCATTGACGTACCGCGCAGCATCCTGAAATTCGGCTCGCAACCAGAAGAGCAGCTGACTGGGCAACTCGAAAGCGCTTCGGGCGATGTGAAAATCAACAATCAAAGCGCAAAAGCCGGGGATGTGGTGCGCCAAGGTGATCGCATCCAGACCGGTACGCTCTCATCTGCCGTCGTTAAACTCGCCGATGGCTCGAAAGTGCAATGGATGCCACGCACGATTGCTGAAGTCGCCAAGCAGAGTCAATATGCGATGAAAGACCCTTCCAGCAGCATCTCTACCACTTGGTTCTCGGGTGCGATTCGCTTGGTAGAAGGCTTACTTGATATCACCGCCGACAAAACCACCCGGCGCGCTCAGCCGCTGGGTGTGATCACGCCAACAGCTGTGGTGGGTGTGCGCGGCACTCAATTCAGAGTGGCATTCGATGATCCTGCCTCAGGCAGCGCACGCACCGAAGTGCTGGAGGGCAAAGTGCGTGCAGATAATCCAGCGCAAGCTGCTGGAGCGGATGTGGGTGGGGGCTTTGGTACGGCATTCAAGCCCCAAGATCGCCAGATCAAAGTCGTCCCCTTGCTGCCTGCCTTGGATCCAGCTGTTTTACCAGAGCGTATCTTGCGCTCACAGCCAGTGGCCGCCGCTCAGTCACGTGCAGTATGGCAAGTCGCTGCGCTTGTCGGGGCCGCAGGCTATAAAGTCGATGTGGCCACAGATGCTGGCTTCAACCAACTCGTCTTGCTAACCAGCGCAGCACAACCACAGTTTGATTTGACCAGCTTGGCCAATGGATCTTATTTCGTCAGGGTCAGAGGCTTTGATGCACAAAAAATTGAAGGCTATAACGCAGTGCGTCGCATCGAAATCGCCGATGCACCCCTACCACCGCCAGCGCCCAGGCCTGTCGTTTGGATTCACAATATTGGCGTGGCGGCCAGTGCGTTTGCGCAAGGCAGCGAAGTGGTGCTTCAGCTCTCGCGCAGAAGCGGCGATACGCCCAAGCAACTGTCACTTGAAATCGCCCAAGATGTTGGTATGTCTCAATCGCTGCGTCAATTCCCAATTGATGCGCAAGGCCGTGCTGTCCTCACGCAACTGCCTGCTGGCGCATCAGCGTACATACGCATCAGCAGCGCGGGTGGCGCTGAGCCGGTGCAGAGAAGCGCTGTGTACTTGCTTAGTATGCCAAACGACTGGGGGCAGACGGTGCAGGCGCTGTCAGACGCGCTGATCCCAACAACCAGCAAGCCTTGATGGCCGGTGATGCCATGGATTCACTACAAACAGAAAAGAAACGATTCAGTCGGCAAGACGTTGCTGGCATGCTCACTGGCACCAACGCCTTGGCCGATTTAACGCTAGAGTCTGCTTACGTGATCGTTGGCTACATGGAGGCCAAACGCATCAAGCCGACAGGCGTCATCATTCAAGAGGGCTTCACCAACACTGCTTTTATGGCCGTGCTTTTGCAAGGCGAGGCCGTTGTCGAAAACGAAATGAATCGCAGAAGCGATTCGATGGTTATCACCACACTTGGCCCCGGTGCTTTAATAGGCGAGATGGGCTTAATTGACGGCCAGCCCAGATCAGCCACAGTGCGCGCCGCAACTGAAATCGATATGGCGGTGCTCGAGCGCGAAGCGCTAACACGTATGATGAAAGAGCAGCCAAAAATAGCCTGTTTGCTGCTCGCACGCATGCTGGCAGATGTATCGCAGCGCCTACGCGCCACCAATAAAAAAATGCTCAGCATGCATCGGGTCAATCGCAGTCTGCAAACCGAAATGGGCTCGCTCTATTCCAATGATTCCAATGATTCCAAGCTCACGGAATAACAAGGCTCAGCTATTTGCCAACCAATTCGTTGAGCTTCTTGGTATCCAGCTTCTCAGCAGGTGAGCTGGTTGGCATGTATTCCGGCACAGATTGCGCAGCAGAAATTTTTTCAATGGTTTGCCACATTAGTGCAATTTGATCTTCTTGCGCTGCAGCGTGATCAATCAAGCCGCGCATCGCTAGGCTGAGCGGATCATCGTCTTGGGTAATGCCGTAGGCGGAGAATTTTGGATCCTGCGAGGCGCCGGTCGTTACATCCGCACTCATGCCCTCTTTGGAAGGAATAATGCGAGCAGGAATGCCCACAGCAGTCGCCCCGGCAGGCACCGGCTTGATCACCACGGCATTGCTACCGATTTTGGCGCCATCGCCCACGACAAAACCGCCAAGCACCTTTGCACCCGCGCTCACCACAACGTTTTTACCCAAAGTAGGGTGGCGTTTGGCGCCTTTGTACAGCGAGGTGCCCCCAAGCGTGACACCTTGGTAAATCGTGCAACCATCGCCAATTTCTGCCGTCTCTCCAACGACCACCCCCATGGCGTGATCGAAAAATACGCGGTTTCCAATTTTTGCACCGGGGTGAATTTCGATACCGGTGAACCAGCGCGCAATTTGCGAGATGAAACGCCCCAGCCATTTAAAGCCTGCATTCCAGCACACATGCGCCGGGCGATGCAAGATCACCGCATGCAAACCTGGATAGCAGGTCAGCACCTCAAAGCGGCTGCGTGCGGCCGGGTCGCGCTCAAGAATGCATTCAATATCGGCTTTAATTCTAGAAAACATGCGTCAGAGTTTAACGATTTACTTAAGGGTGCGCTTCATACGACTGACAGGCGTGGCTTCCAGCACAGCTTTCGCAATACCTCGGAGAATATGTATTTCTTCTTTACGCAATTGCGCGCGGTTGAGTAAATCATTGAGGCGCGGCATGAGTTTTTTAGGCGCATCCGGATCCAAAAATTGCAAATGAATCAGCGCCTGTTGCCAATGCGCCAAAACGCCAGACACCGCCGCTGCATCCGCGAGATTTGTCTCGTTGGGTGGTGGAATCTCGTAGCCTCCTAGCGCAGTGCGCCAGTCATACGCGATGATCTGGACGGCTGATGCGAGATTGAGTGAACCGTATGTCGGATTGGTGGGAATGCTCAAGGCGGCGTGGCAGCGGTAGACATCTTCGTTCGTCATGCCAAACCGCTCTGTGCCAAAAAGGAAAGCTATTTTTAAGTCGTTTTTTGTAGGAAAAATGGCATCTTGCCGGCGTATATCCTGCGTAGAGTGCTCATTTTTTAATAGCATATTAAAATACGCACGCGGTGCATGCGTCGGCGGCCCAAAGTCTCGTGCCGTCATGGCAGTCGCGCAGAGATGGTCTACGCCATGCAAAGCTTCATCGAGTGTTTGCACGATTTGCGTTTTAGAAAGCACATCCGTTGCACCGCTTGCGCGCTGAATGGTTTCATCTCGATTAAGCACTTTCGGATCGCGTGGCGCCACTAAAAACAGCTCGTCAAATCCCATCGTCTTCATCGACCGAGCAGCGGCACCTACGTTACCGTTGTGCGAAGGATGAATAAGGATAAAACGCGCCATGTATTTATTATCACCGCGTAAGCGCCCTAGCCAGATAGCAAGTGCAATGTGAATGAGTTTCCTTGGCGATTTAACACTAGGGATAGTGCTGAGACTATGCGGTTAGCGAAAATGAAGAGGATTTAATTTTGACGCTAAGATGCCCCTGCACATACTTTTAATAAGTGTGCCTCATCTATGCGCCTATTTCATGTGATTGCGATGCTTGTGATGCTCTTGGCATCAATTGACACGCATGCGCAATCCAATTTGGTCGCCAACCCCTTCTTTTCGGGCACAGCGACTAACCCGACATCGTGGACGCCGTCCATCACGACCTACACTGTTTTCAATGCTGCATTACGTGGCACGGTGCCCGCAGCAGTTAGTGCAGCAGGCGGCACAACTGCCTATGAGTCAGGTTGCGTCGGCGCTGCATGTATGAGTTTTCCAGTGGTCAATGGCACGTCATCGGCTGCTCAGCAGCGCATCACCACAACGGTGGGGGAGGGCTACTTTCTCGTGTTCTGGACTTACTTCAGCGGTGCTGCCACGGCTGGCAACATTCAAACCGATGCTTACTGGGGCAATACGCGTGTATTCACGACAACTCCCACGACTGCTGGCTGGACACAGAGAGTGATCGATTTAGGCGTTACTAGCGTTGCCTCGAATACGCTTACTTTTTTGATGCGAGATGATCCCGCTTACAGCCAAGTGACGTTTGCGCAAATCTACAGCTATCCCATCATCAAAATCAGCAAAACGGCTATCAGCCAAGTCACCGTCACACAGCCTTACACCTACACATTGATCGTCAGCAATAGCCATCCCGCAGTAACGTCAACAAACGTCATCATCAACGACAACATCTCACCGGGCGCCACGCTGGGCAGCGTCAGTTGTAGCGCCACCAGTAGCGGATTGATAGTAGGCGCTTGCCCCGCACCTTTGACTTTCCCAATCGGTGCATTTAATCTTTCACCAGCGACAACTCTGACGTTAACGATCAGCGCCACAGTATCGGCCAGCACCACAGGCACAGTCACCAACACAGCTGCGCTCAGCAGCAGTCTGCGCAGCACACTGAGCTCTGTGCTCAACGCAACGCACACTGCCACTATCGTAGCGCCTGCTGCGCTCAGCCTGAGCAAAACCAATGCTGCCGCGAGCTTGGTGGCCGGAGCCACAACCCTCTATACCATCACAGCCAACAATGCAGGCCCGGCGTGGGCGAACAATGCCACCATCAGAGACACACCCAGCGCGGGTTTGAATTGCACAACTCTGACTTGTACAAGTACCGGCGGGGCAAGTTGTCCGGGCTCGTTGTCTGTGAATTCGCTAACGACCTCTGGCCTCGTCATTCCGATTTTTCCGTCAGGCAGCAGTTTGAGTTTTTCTCTGCGCTGCGACGTCACTGCAACGGGCCTTTAGCTTCTGATCCATCGAGCTCGACTTAAGCTTTGCCTGCCAAACGCTTCAAGCCCAACCACTGCTGCTGCCAAAAGCTTTGGCCGTAGTTGCGATTGTTTTCGACCTGATCACGCACGCCAGTGGGATCGAAGCGCTTCTCAAAATTACCCGTGCGGAAAATGATATCCCACCAGGGCAACAGCACACCGAAATTATGGCCTCCGAGCACACGACTGGGTGATTCATGCCCGATGCCCACAGCGTGATGCAGCCGATGAAAGCGCGGACTCACCCACATCCGCTCGCCCACGGCACCAAACCACACTTTCAAGTTCGCATGTTGGAAGCTCTCCGAGAGCTGAGTCAGAGCCACCAGAGCCACAAATTGCCCTGGCGCGATGCCCACCAGCAAACCGACACAGACCAAAATACCGTCGCGCAGCAGATCATCAAGCAGATGATTGCGGTTGTCGCTCCACATCGTCATCTGCCGCTGCGCATGATGCAAGCTGTGCAGTTGCCACCACCCGTTTAGCTGATGCTGACCTCGATGAATCCAATAATCCACAAAATCAAAGACCACGAGATAGATGAAAAATCCCAGCAAAGCACTTTCAACACCGATCACCCCAAAAAACCATTGATCGAGATGAAAAGTCTCCATACCCGCCACGCGCAGCGCGCCAAAACCAGATTCAATGAGCGGATCAAGTGTGAAAAATAGCGCAAGGCGGAAAAAACCGAGGCGATGAATGAGCGTGTAAAGAATATCGGTGCGAATGGTGGCGCGATCTGTGACGGGCTCGGCGGGTTTTAATTTCTGCAGGGGAGCAATGATCACGATCAAGATGATGAGCTGCAAAATACCGACAAGAAACCATCCTGTCGCCGTGAAACCGTCTTCGACCAACCCGCCAATACCCAAGCCAAAAATGATGGGCTGCACAATGCTTTCGAACATCCATTGCTGCGCTTGTGAGAAGGCATCGGTGAGGCTGTTGATGAAACTGTCCATGGCTTGAATTATAGGTAATTTGTGGGGTTAGCCGGCGAATTTATTGCGTTAGATGCTATTAGTTTTGTAGTGTTCTTGTCGTTTCGTTTTGGATATGTCGGCTACGAGGCAAGGGGTTACGGCGTCTGCCTCATGGGTCCTGCTCGCGAGCGTGGCGACACTTGTCGCCTGAGATGACGAGTAGAAACTCAATCGTTTCTAAACGCTGCGCTGCAGAAATCGGCAGCCACCGTAACCCCTTGCCTCGCGGCCTGTTAGCAACTTTGAAAATCTTCGCGCGTAACACGTAATACTTTGATTTGGCCTAGAGCACTGAGACCGGAACTATCCTCACTAACCCAGGCCTGTGGGAGCCGTATTCGGGCGGGCGATTTTTGCAGCGCAAGGTCAAGGAAACGCTTGCGTTTCCACCATAGTTTCTGGCGACAGGTGTCGCCTAACTCCTGAGCAGGAACCATGAGCCCGCCCGAATACGGCTCCCACAGGCCCTAGAGCGCTATGGACTAGCGCAACTTGGAGCCCCGCCTTTAAAAAAGCCAAGAAAGCTTATCACCCAAAGTGATGAAGCGTAGGCGAAAATACGCCCTATGGGCATAGCAAAGTACATCAAGGACATTGGCCGAGGCAAAGAGGGCGCTCGTTCGCTCACGCGTGAGCAGTCCGCCGACTTGCTGGGGCAGGTGCTGGATGGCGCTGTAACGGATCTGGAAATGGGTGCGTTCTGTATTGCAATGCGCGTGAAAGGTGAAACGCCACAAGAGATGGCCGGATTTCTAGATGCGGTGCATCAGCGCATGCATTCTGTGGAATCAACACGACCTATCGTCGTGATTCCCAGCTACAACGGCGCACGTAAGCTGCCTGGGCTGACCACTTTGTTGGCGGCACTGCTGGCGCGTGAAGGGGCAAAATGCGGCTTTGCTGTGATGGTGCACGGCACCACCACGGAGGCGACGCGTGTGCCGTCGCAAGATGTATTTGAAGCAGTTTTTGCGTCTTTTTTAGATCGAAAAGTGCACCTAGCCGGCATAAATACTGCGCAGAATGCTACAAAATTCATAGTAAACGAAGAATTCGTTCAACGCGGTATTCCGCTATTCATGCCCACCGAGCAACTCAGCCCCGCACTGAAAACCCTGCTCGACGTGCGCCGCAGCATTGGCCTGCGCAATTCAGGGCACAGCCTGGTCAAGCTGATGAACCCAACGAATCGCCGCGATGCGTTGATCGTGACAAGCTATACACATCCCGAATACCTCTCCAGCATGACCGAGACTTTGCAGCTGACTGGAAGCCATGCCATGCTGCTGCGCGGCACGGAAGGCGAAAGTGTGGCCGATGCACGCCGGCGTCCGCGTATGGACGGTTTTTTGCATGGCCAGCCGCTGGCTTTATGCGACGTGCAAGAAGGCTCGCTTGCCACCTTGCCCGATCTGCCCAAAACTTGCGATGTGGTCAGCACCTCTGAATACACGATACAAATCCTTGCTGGAGAAAAGCCTGTACCCGAGCCGATTGCCACGCAGGTGGAACACATCTTGCATTTGATGCGTCTTATGGAGAAGCCATCATGAATAACAGCTTGAAAAGTCACTACACAGGGCAAGTCACTTTGGTCGGCGCAGGCCCAGGCGATCCTGATTTGCTCACGCTCAAAGCTGTCAAAGCTATTTGCCAGGCCACCGTGATATTGGTCGATGATTTAGCCAATGATGCGGTTCTCGCGCATGCGCAGGCCAGTGCCCGGATCGTTCATGTGGGCAAGCGCGGCGGTTGTCAATCCACACCCCAGGCCTTCATTGAAAAGCTCATGATCATGGCCGCCAAGGAAGGCGAGCGTGTGGTGCGCTTAAAAGGCGGCGATCCTTTCATCTTTGGGCGTGGCGGTGAAGAAGTCGAAGCGCTACAGGCTGCTGGCATTCATGTAGAAGTAGTCAACGGCATCACCGCCGGCCTGGCAGCACTGACCTCGCTCAACGTGCCACTGACCCACAGAGATCACGCCCACGGCGTAGTTTTCATGACTGGCCACGCCAAACCGGGCGATAGCGGGCCAGATTGGGCCGTGCTCTCTCAAGCCGCGCATCAGGCTAAGCTAACCTTGGTGATCTACATGGGCATGACGCATGCCTCAAAAATCCAAAGCGGCCTGCTCACCGCCCTGCCCTCAGACACGCCGGTAGCCATCATTGAACACGCCAGCCTTCCACAGCAGCGTCAAGCCATCACCACGCTTGCTCAGTTGCGAGAAACGATTGAGCGTGACAATATGACCAGCCCGAGCGTGATCGTGGTGGGCAATGTGCTGCAAGGCGTGGCCGCTTTGCATGCGCAAGATCACCAGCCGCTCAAGCAAGCTACTGGCTAAAGCCTGGCAAACAGCGGCTCAATGCCGCTAAACTCCGCGCATCAGCAGAAAAACGCAGAGATCACATGCTCGAAAAACTCAATCAACTCACCGAAGGCCATGGTGAGCTCAAGGCTGGCCACGGCATCATCAGCGGCATCATTGCACTGAGCTTGGCCATTTTGTGCTTCCTAGGCGTATTGGCTTTTCATTTTCCTGAATACCTCACCACGCCGCAGCTGCGTCAGAGCTACAACGTAGACATCATCCGCAAACTCATGCTTGGTGCGCTCGCCATTGCTGGCGGGATGAGTTTGGTCAACATTATTTTTGGCCGTGCCCGCTGGCTCTCCAGCTTTGCCTTTTTGCTGGTGGCGCTCACTGCCCTGCTCGGCGGCCACAAAGTGCCCGTGAACGATTTTGCCGACAACACGCCTTACATCGGCCTCGATTGGTTCATTCTCGATTTGCTCGGCTCTTCGCTGATCTTTATCTTCATTGAGAAAATTTTCCCGCATCGCAAAAATCAACCCGTCTTTCGCCCTGAGTGGCAAACCGATTTTCATCATTTCATCGTTAATCATATGGTCGTGGGCTTTGTGCTGCTGGCCACTAATTTGATGGTGCACAAGGGCTTGGGCTGGGCGGTGAAAAGCGAATTGCAAGCGTGGATTGCTGGCCTGCCCTTCGTGGCTGAGCTGCTGCTGATCTTGCTCGCCGCAGACTTGGTGCAATACTGGACGCACCGCGCATATCACGAGACTGGGCTGTGGCGCTTGCATGCTGTGCATCACAGCGCGAAAGCCATGGATTGGCTCGCCGGCTCACGCCAACACATTCTCGAATTGCTCATCACGCGCACCTTAGTGCTCGGCATCATCTTCGTACTCGGTTTCTCCAAAGAGGTGATCGATGCCTACATCGTCGTCGTAGGCTTCCAAGCGGTGTTTAACCATTGCAATGTGAATGTGCGCTTAGGGCCGCTGCGCTACATCTTGGTCACGCCGAATTTTCACCACTGGCATCACAGCCAAGACAAAGAAGCGCTAGACACCAACTACGCTGCGCACTTCGCTTTTCTAGATTATCTTTTTGGCACAGCCGCCAAGAGCGACAAAATCTGGCCTGAACAATATGGCGTGCTCGGCGATTACGTGCCCAATGGGTTTTGGAAGCAATTTAAGTTTCCATTTACATGGAAAGGCTGATGCAGCATCTGGCAATGATCGCTATCAATTCAATAGCGTTCTGCGCAGATTCTATGCCGGCGAGAAGCTGATTTGACCCAAATTTTCGATACGACCATCATCGGCGCAGGCGCAGCAGGTTTGTTTTGTGCAGGTGTGGCCGCGCAGCTGGGCCTCAAAGTTTTGCTGATTGACCACAGCGAAAAAGTGGCCGAAAAAATCCGCATCTCTGGCGGTGGGCGCTGTAATTTCACGAATCGCGATGCGCAGCCTGCGAATTTTTTATCAGACAACCCCAACTTTTGTCGCAGCGCCGTCTCTCGCTACTCTAGCCGCGATTTCATCGCGCTCGTGCAGAAACACGGCATTGCGTTTCATGAAAAGCACAAAGGGCAATTGTTTTGTGATCGCAGCGCGGAAGACATCATTCAAATGCTGCTGCGCGAATGCGATGCGAGTTTGAATGGCGGCAGCGTCACGCGCTGGCAGCCGTGTAGCGTAAAGGCTGTGCGCCATCGTGCAGCCACTTCAGAGCTTGATTCAGAAGAGAAATCGACGGATAGCCGGCGTATTACTTGCGCAGAGCGCTATGAAATTGATACTGATCGCGGCATCGTTCAATCCAGATCACTTGTGATCGCAAGCGGCGGCTTGAGCATTCCCAAAATCGGTGCCACTGATTTTGGCTACCGAATCGCCAAACAATTCGGCCACAGCCTGATCGAACTTCGCCCCGCGCTTGCACCGCTCACATTTGATGAAACCGGTTGGCAGCCCTTCGCGCATCTGGCTGGCCTCGCCTTGCCGGTCACGATCAGCACGGGTGAGAAAAAATCCAAAACATATCAAGCTGCGAGTTTCGATGAAGACCTGCTCTTCACGCATCGCGGCCTCTCTGGCCCCGGCGTATTACAAATCTCCAGCTTCTGGCAGGCTGGCGCGCCGATTCGCATGAACCTGTGCCCCAGCGTCAAACTGCAAGATCATCTGCAACGCGCCAAACAAACCTCTCGCAAACTGATTGCCAACGAACTCGCAGCACTTGTGCCCAGCCGTTTAGCCGAGAGCTGGGCCGCGCAAAAACCGGAATGGCAGCGCCCCATCAACGAAGCCTCCGACAAAGCCTTGGCGCAACTAGCCGAGCACTTAAGCCAATGGCAGCTCACGCCCAGCGGTACAGAAGGCTATAAAAAAGCCGAAGTCACAGCAGGCGGCGTCAACACCCGCGAGCTATCGAGCCAAACCATGGAAAGCCAAAAGCAAAGCGGCCTGTATTTCATCGGCGAAGTGGTGGACGTGACCGGCTGGCTCGGCGGCTACAACTTCCAATGGGCTTGGGCCAGCGGCCATGCCTGCGCGCAAGGCTTAGCTGCAAAGCTGATTTAAGAACCCGAGGCGCAGCGCAGTCTTGTCGCCCTGCGCCTCTGGCCCTGCTGCTACTTCGCAATAAGCTCCGGAGCAAGAGGTTTGTGTTCTGGCGTTGCCTCTTCATCCACGTGCGCCTTGTTCGCCCCCGGAGCCGCTTTGCGGGCAAACAACGTGTACATCGTGGGCACCACGAAGATGGTGAGTAGCGTGCCCAAGCTCATGCCGCCGACGATGACCCAACCGATTTGCTGGCGGCTCTCAGCGCCTGCACCAGACGAGAATGCTAGAGGCAACGCCCCAAGCACCATCGCGCCGGTCGTCATCAAAATCGGGCGCAAGCGCAGCTTGGCTGATTGCTGAATCGCTTGCACAGTATCCACGCCCTGCTCGCGCAACTGATTGGCAAACTCCACGATCAAAATGCCGTGCTTGGTGATCAATCCCACCAGCGTGACCAAACCGATTTGACTGAACACATTCAACGAGCCTCCACTCCATTGCAAAGCCGCAAGCGCGCCCACCATCGACAGCGGCACAGACAGCATGATCACAAACGGATCAACAAAACTTTCAAACTGCGCAGCGAGCACGAGATAAATAAAGAGCAGAGCCATCACGAACACGATGGCCAGTGAGCCCGATGCGCTCTTGAATTCACGCGATTGGCCATTGAGATCCGTGGCATAGCCTGGTTTCAATACTTTCTGCGCCGTGGCATCCATAAAATCCAACGCTTGGCCGAGCGAATAATCTGGCGCCAAATTAGCCGTGATGGCCGCAGAGCGGCGCTGGCCAAAGTGATTGAGTTCACGCGGCACGACCACCTCGCGAATGCGCACCAGCGCAGAAAGGGGAATCATCACCTCGTTGCGCCCGCGCACGAAGATTTTTTCAATATCGTCGGGCGTATCACGGCCCGTGGCTGCGGTTTGCACGATCACATCGTATTGCTCGCCTTCGCGCTTGTAGCGCGTGACGTTGCGGCCACCCAGCATGCTTTCTACTGCGCGGCCCACTGCTTCGATGCTCACGCCGAGATCCGCCGCTTTCTCCCGATCCACTTCCAAGCGCACCTCAGGTTTGTTCAAGCGCAAATCAGTGTCGACCTGCAAGAAGCCCGGATTTTTCGCAAGCTCTTCTTGGAATTGGCGCACCACGCCTGAGAGATTCTGATAAGAGTCCGAAGTCATGATCACGTAGTTCACCGGGCGGCTGTTAAAGCCTTGCCCGAGTGAGGGCGGCGTGACGGGGAAGGCCGTGACGCCGGGCAGGCCCGAGATGCGCGGCGCGAGCTCGCGCGCCAGCTCTGGCGTGCGCTTGGTGCGCTCCTCCCAAGGCACAGTGCGGAAAAATACATTGGCCTGCGCCACAGTTGGGTTGCCGGCCACGGTGAAGATACGATCAAACTCTTTGTAATTGCCACCGATGCGCTCCATCGCAGCAGCGTAGCGCAGCGTGTAATCCAGCGTCGCACCATCGGGGGCATTCACCACATTCAAAATCACGCCGCGATCTTCCAGCGGAGCAAGCTCGCGCTTGATGTCTTTGAGGAAAAGCCATGTGCCCACGCCGGATGCAATCATGATCAACACAATCAACCACCGCGCTTTGAGCGACCAGCCGAGCAGCTTGGCATAGCCATTGGTGATACCCACCAAAAACCTCTCAATCCAGCGGTCATAAAATGGGGGATTGGGATTGTGCTTGAGCAAGATCGAGCTCATCATGGGTGAGAGCGTGAGCGCTACAAAACCGGAGACGATCACAGCGCCAGCAAGCGCCAATGCAAACTCTGTAAAAAGCTTGCCGGTACGCCCTGGTGAGAAGGCCAGCGGCGCATAAACAGCAGCAAGCGTGAGCGTCATCGCTACCACAGCAAAAGCAATTTCCTTCGCGCCGGTGATCGCTGCATCAAAAGGCTTCTTACCCATCTCAATGTGGCGATAGATATTTTCTAGCACCACAATTGCATCATCGACCACCAATCCAATCGCTAGCACGAGAGCCAACAATGTGAGTGTGTTGATCGTAAAACCTGCCAACGCCATCAGAGCAAACGAGCCAATCAGCGAGACAGGAATGGTAATGAGCGGAATGATCGCCGCGCGGAAATTTCGCAAGAAAAAGAAAATCACAAAAGCCACGAGGACCACGGCTTCAACAATCGTGGTGTAAACCGATTTGATGGATTCTTTGATGAAAATCGAGTTGTCGTTGGCCACTTCAATCTCTATGCCCGCCGGCAAATTGGCTTTGATACGCGGCAGCATCTCGCGAACATCAGAAGACAAATCCAGCGGATTGGCCGTCGCGTTGCGGATCACGCCGAGCGTGATCGCATCGCGGCCGTTGAGACGGGTCGCGGTGCGCTCAGACGCTGCGCCTTGGCGCACAGTAGCCACATCGCCAATACGCACGGGCACGCCATTGACATTGCGAATCACCACTTGCGAGAATTCAAACGGACGCTGTAGATCAGTGGCTGCTGTGACGTTAAATTCACGCTTTTGGCTTTCAATACGGCCGGCGGGCACTTCCACATTGTTGCGGCGCAGCGCGTCTTCCAAATCTTGCACCGTGAGGCGGTACGCTGCGAGTTTGTCTGGATCCACATTCACGCGCATGGCATATTTGCGCTCACCAAAAATACGCACATCCGCTGCGCCACTGGCTGTTTGCAGCATCGGCTTGGCAATGCGGTTGGCCAGATCGGAGAGCTGAAGCACATTGAGCGTATCGGAGCTAAAAGCCAGCCAAATCACGGGAAAAGCATCGGCTTCTACCTTTGCAATTTGCGGCTCATCCACATCGGTGGGCAAGCGCTGTCGCACACGCGAGACTTTATCGCGCACATCCGCTGCCGCACTATCGGGCTCACGTGTGAGCTTAAAGCGCACGGTGATTTGGCTTTGCTCAGGGCGGGAAATCGATGTGATCACATCCACGCCTTCAATGCCGGCGAGCGAATCTTCTAATACCTTGGTGACCTGCGTCTCCACAATCTCAGCTGATGCACCGCGATAGTTGGTCGATACCGTGACTGTCGGCTCATCAATTTTTGGATACTCTCGCACCGAGAGCTTGGTGTAGCTGACATAACCAATCAACAAAATCAGTAGCGAGAGCACGGTGGCAAACACCGGGCGGCGAATCGATATTTCTGGCAATTGCATGATCGGCTCCTGAGGATGATCTTTGCTTAAAAATTAACGGCTTGCTGCGGGCGCTGGGGCGGACGCAGCGGGCATTGCAGCGCCTACGCTGCCTGCGGCTGCGTTAGGTGCACCGCCCGGCGCACCTGCTGGCGGGCGGCCAAGCTCAATCACGCGCACGGGTGTGTTGTCGCGCTGCAAGCGTTGCTGGCCAGCTACTACGACGGTATCGCTCTCACTCAAGCCTTCAGTGATTTCCACCCGGCCTGGCCGGCGAATGCCCAGCTTGACTTCTTGGCGCTGCGAGACGAGGCGCTTGCCATCGACGAAGCCGCTCATGTTGTAAGGCTGCGCGCCGCCTGCACCAGCAGCTCCACCGGCTCCAGCTGCGCCACTGGCAGCAGGGGCACCACCAGCCGCGGGTGTACTCGATGCGGCCGCGGCTACTTTGGCGGCCTCTGCAGCTTTGGCAGCATCAGCCGCTTGCTTGTCAGCAATCTCTTTGCCTTGCGCTTCAGTTTGCTCCACCACACGAATCACAAACTGCCGCCCGCCTTGTGGCACGATGGCTTCTTCAGGAATCGACAGCGCAGCTTCTTTGATATTAAACACGGCTGTGACGCGAGCAAACATGCCAGGGCGCAATGGGCCACCGCCTGCTCCAGCACCACCTGGCCCACCACGGCCTGCTGGCGCAGCAGCACCTACAGCCGCAGGCCGACTTGCACCACCCGGACCCCCTGCGCTTGGCGCAGCGCTTGCTGACGCACTCGCTTGCGGGCGCGCGCCGCCTGCGCCAAGTGCACCGCCGACTCCAGCAGCCCCACGGCCAGCAGGCGCGCCAGCTGCAGCACCGCTTGCGCCCGTTGCAAAGCCACCGCCCGCTGCAGCTCTGGCCACCACTGCCGCATTCGTGAACTGTGCACAACTCACCGCAATCGGGTCAACCGGCCGAGGCACTGCTACTGCAGGCGCAGAAGCCGGCCTCTGAGGTGGCCTTACTACAGGCTTGCCCATGGGTTTGTCTGCAGGCTTGCCACTTGATGTAGGCGCAACGCCCACACCAGCCGGCCGCCCGCCCGCTCCAGCGCCAGGTGCTCCCCCAGCCCCACCCGGCGCAGAGCCAGACCCACCTGCTGGTCTTTGAGCCATCGGCTCACCACCCGTATTGGGCAACACCGCCCGCACCAAGACCGAGCGCCCATTCGCATCCAGCTGCGGATCAATCGCTTCAATCTTCGCTTTGAATTGCCGCCCCGGCATCGCATCGAGCTGCATCTCAATGGCCTGCTCACGGCGCAGTTTGCCGATGAAGCGCTCAGGCATGCGGAAATCTACAAACATGGAAGACAAATCTTCCAAATTCACCAAATCCGCGCCGTCTTTCACATAGTCGCCAAGGTTCACATTGCGAATGCCCACCGTGCCATCAAACGGCGCAACCACGCGCATCCGATCCCAGCGTGCGCAAGCCAGTGAGACTTGGGCTTCGGCCACTTGTAGGTTCGCCGCGCTCTCGTCAAGCACACGCTGCGCCACAAAATTTTGCGCCACCAAATCTTGATTTCGCCGCAAATTCGCCCGCGCAATCGACATTTGCGCCTCCGCCTGACGCACTTCAGCGCGCTGCAAACCATCTTCCAATTGCATCATCACATCGCCGCGGCGCACACGTCCGCCATCTGTAAAGCCCAGCGTCTGCACGCGCCCGCTTACTTCGGGGCGGAGCATCACGTTTTGTTTGGAGCGCAGCGAGCCCACGGCCTGCGCATCGTCTTGCAAACGCGAAGCTTCCACCTTGGCCACCTCCACCGAAGGCATGCCGCCCCCGCGAGGCGCGCCACCTGGGGCCGATGCTCCTGCAGCCGGAGCGCTAGCAGAGCCAGCCGCCGTCATTTCCTTCGGCCCGGTAGATTTGTTTTGATACCAATATGCCGCGCCCGCAGCTGCTGCAATTCCCACCACCGCCACTGCGGAATAAACAATTTTTGAAGCCATGGATGCCGTCTCTGAAGTGCTTTACAAGCTCTGAAATAAGAGCTCTCGGTTTTAACAGACCTATGTTACAGGTAGTAGCCGTCTTAGCGCATCACAAGCTGATATGCCGAAGAGATTGACGTACGGGGTAATCCCTAAACCCTAGGCTCACGGTTCCTCAACACATGCTCCACGCCCCAATACTCTGCTGCCTGCACCAGCAGCGCTTGATCCGCGCTGCTGCACCAAATCACGCTGCCCACCTGTTCGCTTGGAGCACGCTTAGCCCCAAGTAGTTGCACAGTGCGCAGTGCGACCGGCTCGGCGTTATCAACAATCTTGACCGCCTCGCCTGCAGCCAAACGAAACACCTCGCGTATCAGAGGGTAGTGTGTGCAACCGAGCACCAAGGTATCAAAAACCTCATTTTTTTCTTCATTTTCAGCATCGAATCTGGCTCTAGCCGGCATATATGCTGCGCAGACAGCTATCAAATCAGGAGCGTTTTGCCAAGCAACGCCACTTGCCGACAACTGCTCAATCCGATCCGCCAGACCATCGCAGGGCACGCAAGTGAAGCTCAGCGTACGCCCTGCCGCTAAGTGCTCCGCCTCCAACCTCGCTTTGAGCACAGCAAACTTCTCACTCTGCAATGTCCCCCAAGTCGCGAGCACCAGCACCTGCCCCGTGCGCGTGGCCAGCGCTGCAGGTTTGAGCGCGGGCTCCACGCCAACAATCGGCAGCCATGGCCACTGCGCACGCAACGAGGAAATAGCCGCCGCAGTCGCTGTATTACAAGCGACCACCAGCGCTTTAATCTGATGCTCCTCCACGAGGTTTTGCACAATCGACAGCGACCGCTCCCGCACAAACGCCTCACTCTTCTCGCCATAAGGGTTGTGAGCAGAATCTGCAAAATACACAAACTGCTCGTGCGGCAAATGCTTCCTCAAAGCTTTCAAAACGCTCAGGCCACCGATGCCGGAGTCGAATACGCCGATGGGTTGAGGATAAGCCTTCAAGCGACTTCTGAGGCGTGACGCGTCAGATCACCTTGACCAGCCAACAGGCCAGCTACCGAGATGTCTTCATCCAGACCATCCCAATGCAAGCCTGCGCTACTCAACTCCACTTGCGTGCGCTGGGCGGGCGTAGCTTCGAGCAAACGCGGAAACCATGCCAAGGGCACAGCAATCGTGCGGCCATCTGCGAGACTGACCCACATGCTGTCTTCGTCAAAGCGAACAGCTTTAGGCGAAATGTTCATTCCATGTCCTTTCGATCAATTCGGCATTGTCTGCCACCACTTGACTCAGCTCACGCAAAGTGCGCGCAACGCATATCAAAGCTGCTAAACAAATCACTGCGGCTTTGTACCGCGTGAACACATCAGCAAATTGATTGCTCATAGTGTCAGCCTGCAGTTACTCCAATGCCTTTGAATTCACCAGTAGCAATCCGTTTACTCCACTCCGCAGGCCCGGTGATATGCGCACTCGTGCCGCCGGAATCTACTGCTACTGTGACGGGCATGTCGGCTACGTCGAATTCATAGATCGCTTCCATGCCGAGGTCTGCGAAGCCGACTACCTTGGCGGTTTTAATCGCTTTAGAAACGAGATAGGCTGCACCGCCAACTGCCATGAGGTAGGCGCTCTTGTGCTTTTTGATCGCTGCGATGCCCTCTGACCCGCGCTCGGCTTTGCCGATCATGCTGATGAGACCAGTGCGCTCGAGCATCATTTCTGTGAAACCGTCCATGCGGGTGGCAGTCGTCGGGCCGGCGGGGCCAACCGCTTCGCCTTTCACCGGGTCAACTGGACCGACGTAATAGATCACGCGATTGGTGAAATCGACAGGGAGCTTTTCGCCTGCGGCAAGCATGGTTTGGATGCGTTTGTGGGCGGCATCGCGGCCGGTGAGCATTTTGCCGCTCAGCAAAAGCGTCTGGCCGGGCTTCCAGTTGGCTACTTCTTCTTTTGTAAGCGTGTTCAGATCAACGCGCTTGGATTTCACGTAATCAGGCGCCCAATGCACATCGGGCCAGAGATCGAGCGAAGGCGGATCGAGATAGACCGCGCCTGAGCCGTCCATCGTCACGTGCGCATGGCGCGTGGCGGCGCAGTTGGGGATCATCGCTACTGGCTTGCCTGCGGCGTGCGTGGGATACATCTTGATCTTCACATCCAGCACGGTCGTCAAGCCGCCTAGGCCTTGTGCTCCGATGCCAAGTGCGTTGACTTTGTCATGCAACTCCAAGCGCAGCGCCTCAGTTTTCGTCAAAGCCGCGCCTGAAGCTGCTTTGGCTTGCAGCTCATACATGTCGATGTCTTCCATCAGGCTTTCTTTGGCTAGGAGCACAGCTTTTTCTGCCGTGCCGCCAATGCCAATGCCCAGCATGCCCGGAGGGCACCAGCCTGCGCCCATGGTGGGCAGGGTTTTCAAAACCCAATCGACCACGCTGTCGCCAGGATTGAGCATCACCAACTTGCTTTTGTTTTCTGAGCCGCCGCCTTTGGCTGCCACGGTGATATCTAGTTTGTTACCTGGCACGAGCTGCACGTTAATCACAGCAGGCGTGTTGTCTTTCGTATTTTTCCGATCAAACTGCGGATCAGCCACGATGCTCGCACGCAGCGTGTTATCCGGATGGTTATACGCGCGGCGCACGCCTTCGTTGATCACGTCATCCAGAGCACCGTCACCAAACTCCGCGCAGCCTTCAAAGCGCACGTCCATCCCGATCTTGAGGAACACATTCACGATGCCTGTGTCTTGACAAATCGGTCGATGGCCTTCCGCGCTCATGCGGCTGTTGGTGAGGATCTGCGCGATCGCATCCTTTGCGGCGGGCGATTGCTCTCGCTCATAGGCGCGCGCCAGATGGGCGATGTAATCCGCAGGATGGTAGTAGCTGATGTATTGCAGCGCACCGGCTACGGTGTCAACGATATCTTTCGCGAGAATTTTGGTCATATTAGGCTCCTAGCCGGCGCAAATAATGCGTGGAATGCTATTAAATGAGTAGTTAATCAAATATCGATTGATATGCCTTCAGTGAGCGCCAGGCACATCGTCTTTCGCCCGCCCATCAATTTTGCGGGTGACGTGATCACTGTGGCTCATGAGTTTGTCGGTGTACGCTATCGCCATCGCCGACCATAAGAAGACGACGTGGATAATGGTTTGCCACATCAGCACTTGCTCGGTGTAATTGGCGGCGTTAATAAATGTCTTGAGCAAGTGGATCGAAGAGATGCCGATGATGGCGGTCGCGAGCTTGACTTTCAGCACACTCGCATTGACGTGAGATAACCACTCGGGCTGATCTGGATGGTCTTGCAAATTCATGCGGCTCACAAACGTCTCATAGCCGCCCACGATCACCATGATGAGCAAATTCGAGATCATCACCACATCAATCAGCGCGAGCACGACCAGCATGATGATGGTTTCGTTCAGTGACGTCACGACCACATCCGATTTGTAGCCAATGCTGGTAACGAGCGCGGCCACATCCACTTGACTGCCAAAAGCAGCAAAAATCAGATGATAAAGCTCCAAGAAAAAGTGCCAGACGTAGACGCCTTGGGCAAGGATCAGGCCGAGATAGAGCGGCATTTGCAGCCACCGGCTGGCGAAAATAAAATTTGGAAGGGCACGCATGTGGTTGTCAGTCTTAAAAATCTATGGGAATACGGGAAAACGCGAGTCTGCTCGATTGTAGTGGGCGATACGCTACGAGATGGATGATGTCGCTGATGCGTCAGAAGCTCGTAAGAGCTATGCGCGACATTACGTTCTTGCATTTTTTCATCAAACTGTCATTCCGGAGATTTTTCGTATGAGCGCTGCCATTGAGTCCGTCTTGGTTGAAAACCGTGTTTTCAAGCCCACTGCCGCCTTCGCCAAAAAAGCGCGTATTGAAAGTATGAAGCGCTATGACGCAATGAATGCCGCGTTTGAAAACGATTTTGAAGGAACATGGGCGCGGCTGGCGCGGGAGAATTTGAATTGGACGAAGCCTTTCAAGAAGGTGCTCAACGATAAGCAAAAACCGTTCTACACATGGTTTGAAGATGGTCAACTCAATGCCTCCGCGAATTGCTTAGACAAACACATCGGCACACCGACAGAGAATAAAACGGCGATTATTTTTGAAGCGGATGATGGCTCATCTTACAAAGTGACCTACAAAGAGCTGCTCGCCAAGGTGAGCCGCTTTGCCAATGCGCTCAAAGCGCAAGGCGTCAAAAAGGGTGATCGCGTGATCATCTACATGCCGATGACTGTCGAAGGCGTGGTGGCGATGCAAGCCTGCGCGCGCATTGGTGCAACGCACAGCGTGGTCTTCGGCGGCTTCTCGGCCAAGAGCTTGAACGAGCGCATCATTGATGCAGGCGCAACGGCAGTGATCACGGCCAATTTTCAGATGCGCGGCGGCAAAGAATTGCCGTTAAAAAGCATCGTGGACGAGGGCATTGCTCTTGGCAACTGCACCACACTGAAAAAGGTCTTGGTTTGGAGCCGCACTGCAACGCCATGCAACATGGTCGCAGGCCGTGATGTGAGCTTTGACGATGCCTTGAAAGGCCAAAAAGATGTGTGCAAGGCCGAGCCCGTAGGCGCAGAGCATCCTCTCTTCATTCTCTACACCTCCGGCTCCACAGGTAAACCCAAAGGCGTGCAGCACAGCACAGGCGGCTATTTGCTCTGGGCCAAGCTCACGATGGATTGGACGTTTGATATTCAACCCAAGGATGTGTTTTGGTGCACGGCCGATATCGGCTGGATCACCGGCCACACCTATGTGGCCTACGGGCCTTTGGCTGCAGGCGCAACGCAAGTGATTTTTGAAGGCGTGCCCACTTATCCAAATGCCGGGCGCTTTTGGCAGACGATTGAAAAGCACAAAGTGTCGATTTTCTACACCGCGCCGACTGCGATTCGCTCGCTGATCAAAGCCTCCGAAGGCGATGCCGCTGTGCATCCCGCACGTAGCAATCTCTCCAGCCTGCGAATCTTGGGCAGCGTGGGCGAGCCCATCAATCCAGAAGCATGGATGTGGTACCACAAACACGTCGGCGGTGAGCGCTGCCCGATTGTGGATACCTTCTGGCAGACGGAAACGGGTGGCCACATGATCACGCCGCTACCGGGTGCTACGCCACTCGTGCCCGGCTCATGTACCCTTCCCCTACCCGGCATTGCGGCAGCTATCGTCGATGAACTCGGCAACGATATTCCTAACGGCACAGGCGGCATCTTGGTCGTGAAAAAACCATGGCCCAGCATGATCCGCACGATTTGGGGCGATCCTGAGCGCTTTAAGAAAAGCTATTTCCCCGAAGAGCTCAAAGGCTACTATTTGGCAGGCGACGGCGCAGTGCGCAGCAAAGACCGTGGCTATTTCCGCATCACAGGCCGCATCGACGATGTGCTCAACGTGAGCGGCCACCGCCTGGGCACGATGGAAATTGAATCGGCTCTGGTCTCCTGCTCACACCTCGTGGCCGAAGCCGCCGTGGTGGGCCGCCCAGATGAGATGACGGGCGAGGCCATCAGTGCCTTCGTGGTACTCAAGCGCAGCCGCCCCACTGGCGAGGAAGCCAAGAAAATCGCGCAAGAGCTGCGCAACTGGGTCGCCAAAGAAATCGGCCCCATTGCCAAACCCAAAGACATCCGATTCGGCGACAACCTGCCCAAAACCCGCAGCGGCAAAATCATGCGCCGCTTGCTGCGCTCTCTGGCCAAAGGTGAGGCGATCACACAAGACATCACCACCCTGGAGAATCCGGCCATTTTGGAGCAGTTGGCAGAGAAGCTGTGATTTGAATAGCTATGAATTTAATAGCACTTAACGCATATTCTATGCCGGCTAGAGCGCTAAAAGGCTTATAAAACTCAATCAAAAAGGTCTGCATGGAGCAATCCATGCAGACCTTTTTTTTGGCTTGGGTTAACGTATGGCGAAAGACTCGACCTATAGATATACGCAGACAGATCGGCTCATTTCCAAATCCGCTTGAGCTGCGCATCGCGGCCGCAGCCGTTGCGGTAGTAGGCGTAGCGCAGGGGGTTTTTCTTGTAATAGTCTTGGTGATATTCCTCGGCGGGGTAGAAGATGCTGGCGGCGGCGAGCTCGGTGTGAATGGTTTTGAAACGCCCGGTTTTCAATAGCGCATCGCGGCTGGCTGTGGCTGTTTGCCGCTCGGCTTCGTTGGCCCAATAAATGCCGCTGCGGTATTGGCTGCCTGAGTCGCAAAACTGTTTGTCTTTTTCGCTGGGGTCAATGGTCTTCCAGAAGAATTCCACGAGCTGGGAGTAAGTCACCTTCGCCGGATCGTAGGTGACGCGCACGGCTTCGGTGTGACCCGTTTTCCCTGTGCTGGTGGATTCATAGGTCGGGTTGGGCGTCTTGCCTGCGGTGTAGCCAGATTCAGCAGCAACGACGCCGGGCAGCTTCTCAAAATCAGATTCTGTGCACCAAAAGCAGCCGCCAGCGAAGATGGCGGTGGCTGTTGCGGCATGGGCGGTGTGCGCGAGCAGCGCGGTGGTCAGCAAGGCGATGTATTTTGCATATTTCAAAGAAAGTAGTTTCATAGGGAGTTCCAATCAAGTACGCAACGCGGGCAAAGCCTGATCTTTCGGCACAAAAGCCAGCGCCACGCCATTGTTGCAATAGCGCTTGCCGGTGGGTTTGGGACCATCGTCAAACACGTGGCCTTGATGGCCGCCGCAGCGCGCGCAGTGGTATTCGGTGCGCGGCAAGATCATCTTGAAATCCGTCGAAGTGCCCAGCGCATTCGGCAGCGCCTGGAAAAAACTCGGCCAGCCCGTTCGGCTGTCAAACTTTTGCGCCGCATCAAACAAAGGCAAATTGCAAGCCGCGCAAACAAAAGTGCCAGCGCGCTTCTCAGCATCCAGTGGGCTGCTGCCCGCGCGCTCCGTGCCATGCTCAAACAACACGCGATACGCCTCAGGCGACACTATTGATCGCCACTGTGCCTCCGTCTTCTTCAAAGGAAACGGTGCAGCAGCGAGCGAAGAAGTGGCGGGCACAGCCGCGCCAGCCAACCAAGCGGTAAGCGTTTTCAGCAGTTGTCGTTTTTTCATGAGAGCCTCCTAGAGTTAGGTGTAAGAGTCAAAGCGCGGCTGTTGGTTGCTCGCATGGCTCTTTGGTCTGATGGACGGGCGGTTTCTTACATTCCGCTCAGCTCTACACTGAACATGCGGCGAGCTGAGCAAGATTTCACAGCAAATATATTACTATTAATTCAATAGCATTCCACGCAGATTCTATGCCGGCTATTGGCCTAAAAAGCCTCAAAAACTCGCCAAAATACCTAGGCCACTGTCAATTTTGACAATGAATTTCTGACACAAGCTGAAACTTAGGCTAACGTATTGGCAATGGCGGGGTAGATTGATCAACCAGCCCGCCAAGGAAGCATCAAGATGAGTGAATTAGCACCCAACGCACTGCACGCTGAACTACACGCTGCATTACACGCCAAACTGCGCGCGCTGATTACCAACAGCCGCCTGCGCTTGGCGGGTGCGGTCAACGCCGAGCTGACGCGCCTGTATTGGAGCGTGGGGGATCAACTGACGCAAGAGTTTGGCCGCGGGTTTGAAGCCAAAAACCTGCGCCGCAGGATGCAGCTTGCCCATGCCTTCCCACTACCCAAGATTGTCGCGGCACTGTCACGACCATTCAGCTGGGGCCATTTTGGGAACCTGCTCCCGCTCAAAACCGAGCCAGCACGCCAGTTTTACGCCAGCCAAGCCGCCGCCAACACATGGAGCGTGCATGAGCTGCGCCACCCAATCGAACGCAAAGCCTTCGAGCGCACCGAGCTTGCCCCGTTACAAAATTCCACGACCATCAGCGCAGAGGTTGGTGATAGGGGTGGGGGGATAGTGGCTTTGTTGCGCAAATTTCAGCTGCCGAACGAACTTAATTCATGAATTTAACGGGAGGAAAACAATGATTGAGTCAATTCAAATTGCATGCGAAGCTTCTTATGCGAACACACCTGAAATTTTGCATACGTTGTCGAAGATCAATTTCTTCTATGGCGCAAATGGTTCTGGCAAGACGACAATAAGCCGAGTTGTCGCAAATGCGGGCTCCTTCGAGTCGTGTAGTGTGAACTGGAAGGGTGGGACATCATTGAAAACGATGGTTTACAACCGTGACTTCGTCCATGAAAATTTCAGCACAGCGACCGGGCCAAAAGGCATCTTTACCCTTGGCAAAAACGACATTGACACCCTAACCAAGATTGCAACGGCGAAAGCCGAGCACGATGCATCTTTGACGAAAATTCAAAAATTGAAAGTTAGTTTGGCAGGCGAAGATGGTTCAGGCGGGAAAAAGGGCGAATTAGCGGAGGCAGAAGATCAATTCAAAGAAAAATGCTGGTTGGCGTACACAAAACATAAACAAAAACTCGTCAGCGCTTTTGATGGTTTCCGCAACAGCAAGGATAGCTTCAGAGATAAAGTCATACGCGAACTAACTTCGAATACTGCGCCGCTTTTAGCTCTTCAAGATCTTGAAGAGAAGGCAGCTACCGTCTTTGGTCCGAAACCAAGCAGTGAGCCAACTTTGGCAACGATTCAAGCCAAGCAACTCATTGACTATGAATCCGATCCAGTACTGAGCAAACGGGTGATTGGTAAGGGGGATGTTGACATTGCTGCCATGATAAAAAAGTTGGGCAATAGTGATTGGGTACGAGAGGGGCGCAGTTTCTACGACGTAAACGAATCGACCTGCCCTTTTTGCCAACAAAGTGTGGTTGCGTCTTTCACGCACAGTTTGAATGAATATTTTGATGAAACGTTTACGACAGACACGGTGAATATTGCAAAACTCATTTCAAATTACTCTACTGAAGCTGAAAGACTTCAGCTGGTGGTTTCTCAGGTAATAGCTACTCAGTCGAAATTTCTCGATGCAGAGAACTTGAAGAGGGAAAAAGAGCTTCTTGATTCAAAGATAACAATAAATATTCAGAAATTGGCCTTCAAAAAAAAGGAGCCTAGTCAGATCATTGAGTTGGAATCTGTCGGCAATGTCGTATTAACAATTTTGACTGCCATCGACCAAGCCAACTTGACTATCGCAGACCATAACAAAACGGTTGCAAACCTTGCTCAAGAGAAAGACACGCTAACGGCGCAAGTTTGGAAATATCTTCTAGACGTAGACCTGAAAGCTGACCTTGCTGCGTACAGCACGAAAACAGCTGCACTGGGCGCTGCAATCAAGGGAATGACTTTGAGCATCGATTCGGCCACTACCGAAATGAGAGCTAAGGCGCTTGAAATTCGGACTCTCGAAAAAGATTCGACCAGCACACAGCCTACCGTCGATGGAATTAATCTACTCCTGTCGTCCTTCGGTTTTCGCGGCTTCTCGTTAGCGAAGGCTGAAACCGGGAATTTTTACAAACTCGTTCGAGCAGATGGTACTGATGCAAAGGAGACGCTGAGTGAAGGTGAACGGACATTCGTTACCTTTCTCTACTTTTATCATTTGCTCAAGGGAAGCAATTCTGAAAGTGAAATTACGACAAATCGAGTTGTCGTCTTCGATGACCCCGTTTCCAGTTTGGACAGTGACATATTGTTTTTGGTCGGGAGCCTGATAAAAGATCTATTTGACGAAGTCCGAACGGGAGTTGGGCAAATCAAACAAATTTTCGTACTCACACATAACGTGTATTTTCACAAAGAGGTAACATTCAATCCAAGGCGCAGTGGCAGCACAGCCATGACAAGTGAAGAAACTTTTTGGGTTGTTAGAAAACTCAACTTGTCATCAAAGCTTGAGCATCATGAATCCAATCCAATCAAAACATCTTACGAATTGCTATGGTCAGAAGTTCGCAGACCGGATCGTTCCAACTTGACGATTCAGAATACGCTCCGACGAATTTTGGAAAATTATTTCAAGATTTTGGGAGGAGTTGACCTCAATGATCTGAATGCGAAATTTGACGGCCAGGAAAAATTGATCTGTAAGTCACTGATTTCGTGGGTCAACGATGGCTCACATTTCTCGCACGACGACCTTTACGTATCCATCAATGATTCGATGACTGAACCGTACCTGAACGTCTTCAGGGAAATATTCAGAAAATCTGATCATATGGCGCACTACAAGATGATGATGGGCGACGCATACGTTGAAGTACTGGCACCTACACCTCAACCCAGCAATTTGACAACGCCGGTTTAGTTAGGCGATAGCATTGAATAACAGCTCAAGCAAAAAGAAGAGGTCCATCCCCATGCATGAAATCATCTGCCCACACTGCAGCAAAGCCTTCAAAATCGACGAGGCTGGCTATGCAGATATCCTGAAGCAAGTTCGCGACGGTGCGTTTGAGCAGCAGTTGCATGAGCGGCTTGAATTGGCTGAGCAAGATAAGCGCAATGCTGTCGAGCTTGCCCAAGCCAAGGCCGCTAGCGAGCTGCAAAAATCTGCTGTCGCCAAAGACTCCGAAATTCAGGAGCTCAAAGCCAAGCTTGATGCGGGCGATGTTGCGCGCAAGCTCGCTGTGTCTGAGGCGCTGAGTGCTGTCGTGAAAGAGCGGGATGCGTTGGCCAATGCATTAAGCCAAGCGAAGCGCGATCAGCAGGCCGCATCAGAATTGGCAGAGGCCAAGCTCGCGGGCACTCTGCAACTTGCCGCTGCCGCTAAGGATGCGGAAATCCAAGGGCTGAAAGCTAAGCTAGATTCCATCGGCGTTGAGAAAAAGCTTGCGATGAGCGAGGCAGTGGGTGTGGTTGAGAAGGAGCGCGATGAGCTGAAGAATGGTCTTGCGCGGGCGGAGCTTGAGAAGCAATTGGCGGAGAAGGCGCTCAAAGACAAGTATGAAACTCAGATCAAGGATCGCGATGAAGCGATTGAGCGCCTTCGCGATATGAAGGCACGTTTGTCGACCAAGATGGTGGGCGAAACTCTGGAGCAGCACTGCGAAACGGAGTTCAACCGCATCAGAGCGACGGCGTTTCCAAGGGCCTATTTCGAGAAAGACAACGATGCGCGGACGGGCAGCAAGGGAGACTACATTTTTCGCGACTTGGACGAATCGGGTACGGAAATCGTCTCGATCATGTTCGAGATGAAGAATGAGAATGACCGCACAGCGACGAAGAATAAGAATGAAGATTTCTTGAAAGAGCTGGACAAGGATCGCCTTGAGAAGGGATGCGAATATGCGGTCTTGGTCTCGTTGATTGAGCCTGATAGCGAGCTTTACAACACGGGAATCGTTGATGTGTTTCACCGCTTCCCAAAGATGTATGTCGTGCGCCCGCAATTTTTTCTGCCCATGATCACACTGCTGCGCAATGCGGCGATGAACTCACTCAAGTACAAGTCGGAGCTTGCACTGGTTAAAGCTCAGAACATCGATATCACCACCTTTGAAACCAGCTTGGAAACTTTCCAGACTGCATTTGCACGGAACTACGACCTCGCCTCTAATAGTTTTAAGAAAGCTATTGATGAGATCGACAAATCGATTGATCACTTGCAGAAAACCAAAGACGCTCTGCTCGGCACAGATCGCAATCTACGCCTTGCAAACGATAAAGCGCAAGACCTCTCAATCAAGAAGCTGACGAAGGGCAACCCGACAATGGCTGCTAAGTTCGCGGAATTGAAGAGTTCTGATCCATCTGAGCCTTGATGCCAAGTAAGTTGGTTGCGCGGTGCGTTCTATCGACGCGCTGAGGATGCCCTCGATACATCAACACTTTAGATGTTCAATTGCTATTTAAACGATAGCACTTCGCGGATATTCTATGCCGGCTAGTGGCCTATTTTGCACATAATTCATACCCGGTGCTCCTCCCCCCGCCCTCCAGCCTGCGCAACACACCTCGCGCGAGCAAATCGTTGATATCTCGCAGCGAGGTATCCGCTGAGCATTTGCCTATTGCTGCCCATTTGGCATTGGTGAGCTTGTCTAGTCCACCGTCCAACACGTGGTTCAGCACCAAGCTTTGCCGAGCGTTCATAGGCATGCCTGCCCAGCGTTGCCAGAATTGGGCTTTGCTTAAAACGCTCGCGAGCGCGGTATCTGCGCCTTGCACGGCGCGCAGCAGGTAGCCGAGGAACCAATGAAGCCAAGGGGTGACGTTGAGCGGGCCTTTTTGGATGGCTTCTAATTGCGTGTAATAGGCTTTTCGCTCACGCTGGATTTGCGCGCTGAGGCTGTAGAAGCGTTGGCTGCTTTGCCCAGCTTGGCTCTCAGCACGGGCGAGCGCCATATCGCCCACGGCGCGGCTGATGCGGCCATTGCCATCGTCAAAGGGGTGCAGCGTGACTAGCCAGAGATGGGCTAAGCCCGCTTTGATGATGGCATCGCCTGCGGGCGGGGCTTCAAACCACTCGATAAAGGCCTGCGTTTGCGCGGGCAGATTCTCTGCAGGCGGGGCAATGAAATGCACTTTTTGTTGGCCATCGCCTCGAATCGGGCCCGAGACGACTTCCATCGGGCCGCTGGCATCGGTGCGCCATTGGGCGACGCTGATGCGCACGCGGCCGCTGTAGCCGGTGGGGAACAGGGCGGCATGCCAGCCAAACAGGCGCTCGGGCGAGAGGGCTTGGGCAAAATTCTGCGTGGCATCGAGCACGACTTCGACCATGCCATCGACATATCGGTCGCTTGGAGCCATATTGTCATATTGAACGCCAATATCCAGCCCCAGCTTTCGGGCTACAGATGACCGCACGGTGTCTAGCTGGAGGTTTTCACCTTCAATGGCGCTGGTGGTGATGACTTCTTGCGTGAGCACTTGCAGGGTGGCCTCTTCGCGCTGCGCGAGCCCGAGCGCGGCCATGCGGCTGGCTAGCTGCCCCTGCGCGCGATGCACCTGCGCCAGCGGCTCAGCGAGCGTGGCTGCGTCATACGTGAAGCGCGGCTAATCGGGCGATTGCCAGATGTAGCGCGTGCTCCGTGCGGGGCGATCACGATGGCGGGGGTGCATGCGGTGATTATGCCCTTTATTTACCGCATTATTTGCGGCGAATAAATCCTGCAATCACCGCATACTGAGCTGCGTGGGACAGTGGTTCGCCGCAAGCTTGCTAACATGCATTCCTTCAAACTTTTTTGAAAACATAGGAGACAGCGATGTTCAGTCATGTGGTTTTAGGTGTGAACGATTTGGAGCGATCCAAGAAGTTTTATGACGCAGTGTTGGGTGCGCTGGATATCAAGCCGGGCGTGCATAACCACAATGGTGTGGTCAACCGCTATTTTTATCGCACGCCCACCGGCACCTTCGGCATCACGGAGCCGCTCGATGGCGAGCCGGCCACGCATGGCAATGGCAGCACGATTGGCTTTGCGGTGCAGTCTGCAAGCCAAGGCGATGCTTGGCATGCGGCGGGTGTGGCCAACGGCGGCGTGACTTGTGAAAATCCTCCAGGCTTGCGCGAAGGGGCAACGGGCCAGATGTATCTGGCGTACTTGCGCGACCCCGATGGCAACAAGCTCTGCGCTTTGCATCGGCCGCCGAAGGTTTGATGCATCAGCATAGGAATTTTTTGCTCTTTATTTGATAGCATCTTGCGCATATTTTATGCCGGCTAGTGGCCTAAAAGGCTTGAAATTCTCATGTTAGACGCTATGCATGCGCAGCATTCGCCGCATGCGATCTCGCGCTTGCGTGAGGCGCGCTTGGCGCGCAGCAGCAAACCGTTTCTCGCGCGAGGGGGCATGCGCTCGGAGCGCTGCTCAGGCTGTCGGCTTACGCCTTCGCACTGCATTTGCGCTCTGCGCCCGAATCTGCTCACGCACAGCGGCGTCTGCTTGGTGATGCACGACATTGAGCCACTCAAGCCCAGCAATACGGGTTGGCTGATTGCGGATGTTGTGCAAGACACATTTGCATTCGGCTGGGCACGCACGGAGGTGGACGCTGCGCTGCTCAAGCTCCTTGCAGATCCGCAATGGCTGCCAATGGTGGTATTTCCGGGGGAGTTTGTGGATAGTCAGCGCGTGATACATACTGTGCCAGAGCATGCGATGCCGGTGAACGCGGCAAGCTGCAATTTGCCTGGCCAACGTCCACTCTTCATTTTGCTCGATAGCACGTGGCCCGAGGCAAGCAAGATGTTTCGCAAAAGCCCGTATCTGGCTACGCTGCCTGTGTTGAGCCTAGAGCCAGAGCAAATCTCGCGCTATAAATTGCGCCGATCAAAAAGAGAAGATCATTTCTGCACAGCTGAAGTTGCAGCGCTCTGCCTAGAGCTTGCCGGCGAGGCCCATGCAGCGCAAACTCTCGATGCCTACTTAGATGTGTTCACGAATCATTATCTACAGGCCAAGCATCAGTTGCCTTATGACGCAGAAGATGAGATCCATCAACGGCTACAGGCTTTGATAAGCATCAGCTAGCATCATCGATTCACCAATGCTCATCAAAGCAAGGCTAACGCATAGGCCTTAGCAGATAGCGCAAAGGTGCGCCATCAAGCTTCAACAAAAACATTTACCGCATCGGGCGCAGCTCCCACTTTGCTTGACGATTATTCCAAGTGTGCGTGCGAGTGAATTCCATGGTTTCCATTCTAATTTCTTCGCGCGACATGACGCTAATATCGCGCGGTGTGCCTTGAATAGGCACGAAGGTGCTTTGCTTGTTGTCCCAGCGATTCGCACTCAAAAATTGATCACGAGCTGCTTTAACTTCTGTGCGCGGCTGATTACTGGTTGGCGCATCTTGTGGGAGCCAATCGCGCTCGTTTTCGTCGTATCGGTGCGCTTTTAAAAACTCATCACGCTCCATGCGAACTTCGCTACGGCTGGCAGGCGTCATGGATGTCGTGGGCGTCACAGTGGTTTGGCTGATAGCTGCAGTAGCTGCGGTTATCAGAATGGCGCTACACAATAGATGTGAAAGATGAGTACGTTTAATCATAAAAGACTTTACTAAAAAATTGAAGAGATTGTTAGAGTATCCCGGTGGAGCAGCTTCATCTGTTCGTCATCGCACCGAAGGCTTATTTGTTACGCTTTAGTCGGCATTCCTGAAACACTCTAAAACATGGCATGAATTCGAATGAACCTAGAAGCTCTGCGCAGGTACGCAATCTCCCGCACATTGTTTGCACCTACGACACTACCCAAGGCGATTGCACGATTAGGTTTTGTGCAAGCTGATCCGATTCGCGCTCCTGCGCGGGCGCAGGATTTGATCTTGCGGCATCGTGTGAAAAATTACGTAGCGGGGGATTTAGAGCGACGTTATTGCAAACTGGGGATTGAGGAAGACTTTTTTGTGAACTACGGCTTTTTGCCGCGCAACACGCAGGCGCTGATGCATCCGCGCACGCCGCGTGTGGCATGGCCGCAGGAGCGGGTGGCGCAGGCGGCGGAGGTATTGGCTTACGTGCAAGAAAAAGGCATCGTGCATCCGCGTGAAGTGGATGCGCATTTCGCCCATGGCAAGGTGCGTAATTGGTTTGGTGGCTCATCGAATGCCAGTACGCAGCTGCTTGATGGCATGCATTTCAGGGGCATGCTTCGGATTGCCGGGCGCGCCAATGGCATCCGCATTTATGCTGCGGCTCATCGTTTGCCGCAAGAGCAACTTGCCCCAGAAGAAGCAATGGATGCGCTGGCCGATGTGATCGTGAATAAATATGCACCCCTGCCCGAGCGCTCGCTGCGTGAGCTGATCGGCATGCTGCGCGGCGGCGCACCGCAATGGGAAGCACTGCGATCTGCGACTTTTTCTCGCGCGAAGGCGCGGCTGCCCCATGCTGAGGTGGATGGCATGGCATGGTATTGGCCAGCGGGCGAATCGCCCTGTGCCACGCGCCACACAGCGGATCAAGATGACGCGCTGCGATTGCTCGCCCCGTTTGACCCAGTGGTCTGGGATCGCCGCCGCTTTGAGCTGTTTTGGGGCTGGGCGTATCGCTTTGAAGCCTACACGCCAGCCCCAAAACGCATTCGCGGCTACTACGCCCTGCCTTTGCTATGGAGAGATCAAGTCATCGGATGGGGCAATCTGGCGGTCATTGATGGCACGTTGCAAGCCGATCTGGGCTATGTGATGGGGCAAGCGCCCAAGGGAGCAGCATTTCGCACTGCGCTGGCTGATGAGCTGGCGCGCATGGAAAGCTTCACACTATTAAATCAATAGCACGCTGCGCATATTCTATGCCGGCTACCTGCCAAAATCCTTGAAATTCAGGCCAGAAATCACCTGATACGTTTGTCATCAAACTGTCAAACAAACATCACGTCTTTGTCATGTGGCGGATTGAAACTCTTTTTACTTCAATCCAACGCGTTGCCCTCAAACCGCACGCCACACATCATGAAAACTGCTTTTTATATTCGCTCCTTGCTCGCAGCCTTCGTGCTGCTCGCTAGCCTTTTTAGCGCCACAGCCTACGCCCAGCTCACCGTCTATGTGGTGCGCCACGGCCAGACCGACTGGAACAAAGACGGCCGCATTCAAGGCGGTACAGACAACCCGCTAAATGCTACGGGCCGCGAGCAAGCTGCAGCCATGAGCCGCTTGATGAGCGAGGTGAAAGTGGATGCCGTGTATGTGAGCTCACATCAGCGTGCGCGCCAAACGGCTGAGGTCTTCCAAGGCAAGACACCCATCGTGGCGATGGACGAATTACGCGAGCGCTTCTTCGGCAAATTTGAAGGCGCGAATGACAAAGACGCGGCTATCGTGGCCGATTGGAACAAGCGCCGCTTCACCTGGGCAGACGATATGGAAGGCGGCGAGACGCTGGAGAGCCAATCGAGGCGCGCCGAAGCTGCCCTCAGAACCATCCGCGAAAAGCATGCCAATGGCGGTACGGTGGTGATCGTGGGCCACGGCGGTATCAATCCTTTGCTCGTCTCGCATCTGATCGGTGTGCCGCCGCAAGAGGGCGCGAGTGCGATTAACCAAGGCAACGATGAGATTTACCAAATTGTGCTGCCAAAAACTGGCGCAGCAGCGATTTGGAAGCTAATCCCGCGCAGCAAGCTCGGCGAGCTTTGAACCCCTTACCTCAACAGAAACCAAAAAAATGAACACCTCATTCTTCACCCAAACTCTTGCTTTCTTGGCAGCGGCTATTGTTTGCTTACCAAGCGCCAAAGCACAAACAGAATTTCCAGCCACGCTCGCTGGCCACGCCATCCTCCCCGCGCCCAGCTTTATCGCCGCGCCTGCGGATGCCCCCGCAGACTTGCGCTTTAGCGGCAAATTCACCACCGGCTCGCGCGTCGAGCGCTTAGATTCTGTGGAAGGCCGCTCGGCCAACCGCCCCACAGGCATCTCCGTGCCTTTTGCAGGCCAGCCGTTGCAGGGCCATTCGGGCATCAAGCGCATGAGCGATGGCAGCTATTGGGTGCTCACAGACAATGGCTTCGGCAGCAAAGCCAATTCGCCCGACAGTATGCTATTTTTGAACCGCTACAACATCGATTGGAAGAGCGGCGAATTGAACCGCCTGCAAACCATCTTCTTGCATGACCCGGAAAAAAAAGTGCCGTTTCGCATCGTTCACGAAGGCACACCCAAGCGCTACCTCACCGGAAGTGACTTCGACACCGAAAGCTTTCAAATCGCAGGCGGCGCATTGTGGATTGGTGATGAACTCGGCCCTTGGCTCATCAAAGCCGATATGACGGGCAAAGTGCTCGGCGTGTTTGAAACACTGGTGGACGGTAAGCCTGCACGCTCGCCCGATCACCCAGCCATCACCACACCCGCCATTCCAAGTGGGACGGTGGATTTCACCATTCGCCGCTCGCGCGGCTATGAAGGCATGGCCTCTTCGCCAGATGGCAAAAAGCTCTATGCCATGCTCGAAGGCCCCGTGTGGGACGCCGCCGCCAAAGATTGGGAAAAGCTCAATGGCCGCGAATACCTGCGCGTGCTCGAATTTGATGTGGCTACTGAGAAATGGACAGGCCGCCATTGGAAATATGTGCTGGAAGCCAACGGCCTAGCTATCGGTGATTTCAATATGATCGACGCAACGACTGCCCTCGTGATTGAGCGCGACAACGGCGAAGGGACGCCCGATAAAGCCTGTCCTACTGTGAATGGCGCGATTCAGCGCGCTGAAAATTGCTTTCATGATCTGCCCAAACTCAAGCGGGTTTATAAGATCGAGATGACGGAAGCCAACGTGAGCAACCCAGTTCGCAAAATCGGCTACATCGATTTACTCGCTATCAACGATCCGCAAAACCTCGCTCGTAAACCCAAGCAAGACGGAAAGCTCGCATTTCCCTTCTTCACGATTGAAAACGTCGATATCGTCGATGCCGAGCACATCATCGTCGGCAACGACAACAACCTCCCGTTTTCCTCAAGCCGCAACCCCAATGAAGCGGATGACAATGAGTTTGTCTTGCTGCGTGTGCCGCAGCTCTTGCAGGCGAAGTGACGAATCCATGCGTATCGCTATCAATGCGATACTGCATGCATGACTTCAACTCAAATCAACTGGACTCAAAACGACGAGCCACACACCGCACTTTGGCATAGCGAGCGTGGCTCGCCCGCGCCTACGAAAGTGCAATTGGCTGACGATACGCTCAGCGCGGACGCGGCCATGAAGCTGGCGCAAGCGGGAGTGGGCTTGCTTTGGTATGGCGATTTTCAAAATGCGAGGCATTTGATTCAGGCGCTGGATCGGCGCTTGGCCAAGCGTAGCGTGCCTAAACCCTCTGCCAAACAAACACTCACTGAAGTCTTTCTTGCGCAACGCAAAGCGCAGGCGCAGCGGGCGAAGATTTTGGGCAGTGTGTTGATTCCGTTAGAGGCTGATTACTCGATTGCTCTAAGGCGCGCGCCGGATGTGGGCTTAGCTTGCGCGCAAGCTTGGGGAAAGTCAGAAGCCAAAACGCGCCATGTGTGTAGCCTGCGCGAGTTGCTGGGCATCATCAGCGCATTTGAATGGCGCAAGAAAGGTGTGGAAGTGCCCGACCTAGGCAATGATCGCGCTGGGCAGCCGCTGCGTATTCATGCGCATTACGGTGTGTTCTCTCCTGTACGCGGGGAATATTTGGAGCTCATTGCGAAAGCGCCTCTGCCTAAGGGCGCGCCTGCTGATTTGATGGCTTGGGATGTGGGCACAGGCACGGGAGTGATTGCTGCTGTGCTGGCTTCGCGTGGCTTGGGTTCGGTGGTCGCTACCGATGTGGCTGAACGCGCACTGATCTGTGCGCGCGAGAATTTAGTGCGCTTGCAACAAGCTTCCGGCCGCAAGGGCAAAGCAGTGCAGGTGCTTCAAGCCCATCTTTTTCCTGATCCAGCAATCCATGCGAAAGCGAACTTAATTGTTTGCAATCCACCTTGGCTGCCCGCGCCCGTGGGCTCGGCGCTAGAGAGTGCGGTGTATGACGAAGGCAGCCAGATGCTTCTGGGCTTTTTGAAAGGCGTGGGCGAGAAGCTCGCGCCCAGTGGCCAGGCTTGGCTGATCCTCTCCGATTTGGCTGAACGCCTTGGCCTACGCGGCCGGGCTGAGCTGACGCAGGCTATCGAATCTTCAGGCCTTCGCGTCGTCGAGAGAATGGATACTCAGCCCCAGCATCCGAAGACTCAAGACAAGAGCGATCCGCTGCATGCCGCCCGCTCGCGCGAAATCACTTCACTTTGGCGCTTATCAGTGGCCTGATCACAGAGCAGATGTGGCCACGCTTATTGGTGGCCGTATTTGCGTGACGGCTTCCCAGAAGGCTGGCTCTGTTGCTTTTTTCTGAGCATGTAGAGATACAAGCTCTCTACCTTCTCTCGCGCCCAAGGCGTTTTACGCAAAAATTTCAAGCTGGATGCCACGCTCGGGTCGCTCGCAAAACAGCGGATATTGATGCGCTGCGCCAAGCCAGGCCAGCCGAAATGTGCTTCAAGCTCGCTCACGATGGTTTCTAAAGTGATGCAGTGCAAAGGATTGCGGGCTTGCTTTGCAGGTTGCGCTGGCTGTGCTGGCTCTGTGAGCTCGGACTCGGTTGACATACCTCTATTCTCACTCACACATCTGCTGATGGCGCACAGCGCCTAAAATCTAAGGTTTTGCACTCAACGAAAGTTTTCCGTGGATATCACCTTGCTGATCAAAGCCGCCATCATGGGCATCGTGGAAGGGCTCACGGAATTTTTACCCATTTCATCGACCGGGCATTTGATTTTGGCTGGCAGCCTGCTGGGCTTTACCGATGAGAAAGCCAAAGTGTTTGATATCGCGATTCAAACCGGGGCAATTTTTGCGGTGATCTTGGTGTATTGGCAAAAAATTCGCGAGACGATGCTTGCGTTGCCGTCTGACAAAAAGGCTCAGCAGTTTGCGCTGAATGTGTTCATTGCCTTTGTGCCAGCCGTGGTGCTTGGGCTGTTGTTTGGCAAGGCGATCAAAGCGAATTTGTTCACGCCAGTTGTGGTCGCTAGCGCATTCATCATAGGTGGCTTCATTATTTTGTGGGCAGAAAAGCGCCAGCAGACCGCCGTGCGCGTGCAAAGTGTGGACGACATGAGCGCACTGGATGCCATCAAGGTGGGCCTCGTGCAGTGCTTGGCGATGATCCCCGGCACGAGCCGCAGCGGTGCCACCATCATTGGCGGCATGCTGCTGGGCCTCTCGCGGAAAGCGGCCACGGATTTTTCTTTCTTTCTTGCGATGCCTACTTTGATCGGCGCAGGCGCTTACAGCCTGTATAAAGAGCGCGCTGTACTTTCAATGGCAGATATCCCGATGTTTGCTGTTGGGCTCGTGTTTAGCTTCTTGAGCGCTTGGCTCTGCGTACGTTGGCTACTGCGCTACATATCCACGAATAATTTTGTGCCCTTTGCTTGGTATCGCATCGTCTTTGGCATCGTGGTGTTAATCACGGCTTACACCGGCTGGGTGAAGTGGGCGGCTTGAAGTTGGCTTACGAGCATTCGCCGTGGCGCATGAGCGTGGCCCCGATGATGGATTGGACGGATCGGCATTGCCGCTTTTTCCATCGCCTGCTCACGAAAAACACGCTGCTTTATACCGAGATGGTGACTACGGGAGCTTTGCTCCATGGCGATGTGCCGCGCCATTTGGATTTCAATGAAGAAGAGCACCCGGTTGCACTGCAATTGGGCGGCAGTGAGCCGGAAGATTTAGCCAAAGCGGCAAAGCTTGGCGAGCAATGGGGCTACAACGAGATCAATTTGAATTGTGGCTGCCCGAGCGAGCGCGTGCAGCGCGGTGCGTTTGGCGCTTGCTTGATGAATGAAGCCGCTTTAGTGGCTGATGGCGTGAAGGCGATGCTGGATGCAGTGAGCATTCCCGTGACGGTGAAGCATCGTATTGGGATTGACAAAACTGAGAGCTATGAATTCGTGCGCGATTTTGTGGGAACGGTGTCTGATGCGGGCTGCAAGGTCTTCCTCGTGCATGCGCGCAATGCTTGGCTTAAGGGCTTATCGCCGAAAGAAAACCGCGATATTCCACCGTTGCGCTATGAGATGGTTTATCAGCTGAAGAAAGATTTTCCTGATTTGACGATTTGCATCAATGGCGGTATCACCACCACCGAACAAGTTAATGAGCATTTGAAGTATGTGGATGGCGTCATGATTGGCCGCGAGGCGTATCACAACCCGTATTGGCTGGCTTCGTGGGACCAAGATTTTTACGGCGATGATTCTTCAACAGCTCGGTCGCGGGAGGACATTGAAACGCAGATGTGTGATTACATGGCACGCCGCACCGCCCAATTCGGCACCCCATGGCATTCAGTGGCGCGCCACATGCTTGGCCTGCGCCACGGACAAGCGGGCTCACGCGGCTGGCGGCAGGTGTGGAGCGATCATCGGCTCAAAGCGGAGTCTGCGCATGCGGTGAGCGAATTAGCCCGCCAACGGCTGCGTCATTTCCAAGAAGCCTGAGCATCAGATCGATGCGCGTTTTTACAGCAGACAAAGTGCTGCTGCCGCGTACCCCGCCCCAAGCGCATCGGCTGCTTACCACCACCTCCACGCCTGTGGACCGCACTTCGCTCAATGCGCTTTGCAACGATTCGCTGACTGTCCCGTTTCCTGTTCCAGCTACGACGATGCCGCGCAGCGGGTCTTGTAACGCCGAGGCAACGAGCAAAGCGAGCACGATATTTCCAGTAGCCTGAGCATGATTGAGCACGATCTCTACACGCGGCCAAACAATCTTTTCTGTCGATGCGTCCACTACAAAATTGATAGCTGCTCGCGCATATTCTATGCCGGCTGTATGCTGTTTTTGCTTCAAAAACTCTTGAAAAACTGGTTTCCACAGTAACCCGTCACTCACCACCTGCGCCACCAAGCCCGGTTCACCCAACGCCACGTCACCACTTGAAAAGGCATTGAGCGCATAGGTGTGAACCTTCTGCACACTGAGCGCATGATGCACATCGCCAGCGCACACTGCGAGCACGCCGCGTGATTGCCCATCACACGCCACCAACACAGCATCGCGCAAATTGCGCGGCCCATCCGCCTCACTGCTCGTTGCTGGCCGCATCGCACAGGTCAGCACGATGGGCTTGATTTGCAGATGCAGCGGGATCATGCAATGCAGAAAATACGCCGTCTCCTCCAGCGTATCCGTGCCATGCGTGATCACGATGCCTTTAACTTGCGGGCTCGAAAGGTGCTGCGTACAGCGCTGTGCCAAGAGCCGCATCATGTCGAAATCCATGTCTTTGCTGTCGAGCTGCGCCACCTGCTCGCAAAGTAGCTCACGCCCATGCAAAGCCTGTTGCAGTCCGGGCACGCTCTCCAGCAGTAGAGCAATCCCAATCTGCGCAGCGGTGTAGCCCGTGTTGTCGCTGGCTGATTGAGCAGTCCCTGCAATGGTGCCGCCTGTGCCCAAAACGATGATTTGCTCTGCCATAAAAATATTTTCAAAAATATTGCCAAACCCATAAAACTGGGCTAATATCCAGTTACTGGATGCACAATCAGGCTGTTTTCAATCGCAGTTGCCATTCAAGCCCGATGGGCATCCGGTCAACCCCTTTTTTGGTTTCACACTCGCAGGAGTTTGCCATGTTTGATAGCCCTAAGCTCACCGCCCGCCAGCAACAAATTCTGACGCTCATTCAAACGACGATTGAGAAAACCGGCGCGCCACCCACGCGCGCTGAAATCGCGGCTGAGTTTGGCTTTAAATCAGCCAACGCTGCTGAAGAGCATTTGCAAGCCCTGCATCGCAAAGGCGCCATTGAGCTGCTGCAAGGCACTTCTCGCGGCATCCGGTTGAAGGGCGAAACCTTGCGCGCCATTCACGAAAGCCGCAACAAACAATTTGGTCTGCCCCTGCAAAGCCTCATGCAACTCGCTCTGCCGCTGATCGGCCGCGTGGCTGCTGGCTCGCCGATTCTTGCGCAAGAGCACATTGAGCAAACCTATTACGTCGAACCCAGCATGTTCCCCAACAAGCCGGATTATTTGCTCAAAGTGCGCGGCATGAGCATGCGCGATATTGGCATCATGGATGGCGATTTGCTCGCTGTGCAATCCACCAAAGATGCGCGCAATGGCCAAATCGTCGTCGCTCGTATTGGTGAAGATGTCACCGTCAAGCGCTTCCAGCGCAACAAAAACATCATTGAGCTGCATCCCGAAAACGCCGATTTCAAAACCATCATCGTCGAGCCCGGCGAGCCGTTTGAGATTGAGGGCTTGGCAGTGGGATTGATTCGCAATTCCTTCATGATGTGAGGCACTTGGATCATGAACGCCCGTACCATGAATACTTCCGCTTTCAATTCTTCCCACAATCTCTTTAGCCAGCTTCTCTTGCCGCTGCAAGGCGTGGTGAATTTTTTTTCGCCTCCTGTGCCTGCGGCCTCGTTTTCTAGCTCGCGTGTAGTTTCTCAGCCCCGCTTGGCCAAAGCACCTGCTTTGCCAATCAGCCAGCGCCAAGAGCTTGCCCAAACCAAAATCCAACCGGCGGGCATTCACCTCGTCGGTCATGGCCTCATGGGCGATATGCAATCAGGCATGACAGCAGCGCAAATTCTGCGCTCACGCCGCGCGCAAGATGGCCGCATAGTGATCTCTGGCCGCATGCGAGATGTGTGTGCAGAGCTAGATCGCTTGTGCGATGAGCCGGTTTGATAGCGCCGCCAGATATGCTAATCACTATCAATTAAATAGCACCCAGCGCATATTTTATGCCGGCTCTACGGTGTTTTAGCCAAATTTTTACATCAAAAATTAAGGTGTTGGCATATCTGCAGAGCAATGCCAGCACTGTGAAAATCCGCCTTCAATGTGTTCGCCGCAAGAGGAGCAAAGCCAGTTGCGCTGAGGCGTGCGTTGAATATCAAGCAGCGCCGTTTTAGCGCGCTCATACTGCGCATCATCGCGCACCCAAATCTCCGGCAAGCATTGATCCGGCGGCAAATCGCCTGCCGCACCGTTCAGAAAATAGCGCTGCATGTTCGCATCAATGCCTTCGGTCCTCAGCATATCTACCCAGAGCTGAGCAATCGCAATATTTGGCGCTTGAGAGATTCTTTTCATGAGCCCAGCATATCATTGCGCTGATGAACACCCATCTCTACATCATCACCGGCGCATCGCGCGGCATGGGGCAAGCCCTCGCTCAGCAGCTCATCCTCCCCGGCAATGCGCTGCTTTGCATCTCCCGTCGCGCCAACGACATGCTGGCCGCACTCGCCGAAGAGCAGCAAGTGCCCTTCACGCAATGGTCTGCCGATTTAAATGATGCCGTGCAGGTGGCTGAGGAGCTCAGAGCATGGCTAGCCAAGCAACAAAACGCTTACGACAGCGCCACGCTGGTGAACAACGCTGGCGTGATCCCGCAAATCGCTCCGTTATCTGACATGCCGGCAGCGGATATCGCCCGTGCCATGCGCGTTGGCATTGAAGCGCCCATGCTGCTCACGTCTGCTTTTTTGCAAGCCACGGCCAACTGGCACATCCCAAAAAAGGTACTCAACATTTCCTCCGGCCTAGGCCGCCGCGCCATGGCCAGCCAAGCCGGATACTGCGCCGCCAAAGCCGCGATGGATCATTTCACGCGCTGCTTGGCACTGGAAGAAGCTTTGAAGCCACTTGGCGCTAAGGTCTGTTCGCTGGCTCCCGGTGTGATTGACACCGACATGCAAGTGCAACTGCGCAGCGCCCCAGATGCTAACTTCCCCGACAAAGCCGCCTTTGTTGGCATGAAAGAGCAAGGCAGCTTAACGAGCGCGCATGAAGCCGCCGGCCGGCTGATCGCCTATCTCTCTCGCTCTGATTTTGGGAGCAGCCCAGTGGCAGATGTGCGCGACGTGGCATGAGCCAGCAAACACTTCATACCGCGTCTTGAAAGCCCTTACTGCGCAGCGTCACCACAAGCGTATCGCGATAACCACGCAGCTCGCTCACCTCGCCAAGCGGCTGGATCGGCGTCGTTTCGTGAATCATGCGAGCGTCATCGAGCAAGAGCACACTCCAAGACTCGGTCAACGTGAATCGCTGCCCACCCGGTGCATCAGCTTCAAACACGCGCGTCTCCCCGCCCTTGACTCTCTCGCGTCCGATCAAGAAAACCGCCACGAGATCCACGCCATCTCGATGCGCGCCCTCAGGCGTAGGCCGACCAATGCCGCCTGCGGTGTCGATGCGGAACTGATGCACTTCCGTGAACCAAGGCTGATTACCCCGCAGATGACTTGAAAGAGATCCAAGCCATCCCAATAATGCGCGAAGCGCTACGGAAAACGTAGCGTCTTCCATCGGCTCAAACCAACGCTCCATGCCGCCATGCAGCGCGTTGTATTCCAGCGGTTGCCAATGCGCCCGGTGCTCTGCGGCTTTCACAGCCGAGCCTGAGACGACGCAACTGCCATGCCGTCGCGAACGATACTTGCCGCCATCTTTCAAATAATTGTCAATCCCCAAGCGACTCCATGAGCCATTCAGCGCCTGCAAATCGGCCAACGCGCAGCCCGACAACGCGGCCACGTCAGCAGCAGGCAAAAGTGCAAAGCCCGTGGCTTTTAACGCAGCGTTCAAGTTAAGAGGATGGGTGTACGGTGGTGTAAACATGAAAGCTGATTGCAAAAAAATGTCATTTGATCAAAGCTTGAATCGCCTTGAACTGCGCATGCTCCGAGCCGCGCAGCCATTCAAACAGCACCATCTCGGTCGTCACAAGAGAAGCGCCCTCCGCAGCCAGCCTGTCATACGCCGCATCGCGATTGCGCTCAGTGCGGCTGCTGCAAGCATCGGTCACCACATACACATCAAAATCTTCCAGCAGCCCCATCGCGGTTTGCAATACGCACACATGCGCCTCGCAACCGGCGATGATGATGTCGGTGCGCGTGTTCTCCGGCGGTTTCTGCAAATGCTTGGGCACGCTTTTTAAATTCGGCGAAGCCTTAGGCGTGCCAACTTCTTGCAAGATTTCAATCAATCCCGCATCCACCGCAGAAAATTCTGTCTTCACCAATGGCTCACGCGCAAAGTCAGCGAGCTCAGCTACAGTTGCGCCAAGGCCTTCTGGATATTGCTCCGTCACCGTAATCGGCACGCGCATGAGCCGCGCAGCTAGCGCAAGCCGCGATGCGTTTTGCACGACGAGCGGACCTTCAAACATCGCGGATGTGAGTTTGCCCTGAAGATCAATGAGCACGAGTTGGGAGGCAGAGGTTTCAATAAGCATCCGCAGATTATCCCTGCTTGTCGCATTGACCGACAAAAAATCCAGCGACAATCCAAACCATGCAAAACACAGCCGCCCACGGCGTCGATCATTACGAGAATTTCCCAGTGGCCTCTTGGCTCACGCCCGCGCGGCTACGGCCTGCGATTGTGGCGATTTATTGGTTTGCGCGGGTCGCCGATGATTTAGCCGATGAAGGCGATGCATTGGCAGAGCAGCGGCTAGCTGATTTGGTTGCGTTTCGTGCCGATCTGATGATCTGCTCAAACAGTGATGCGAACAGTGACACCGCCTCCCTGCGCTGGCCGCAAATCTTTGCCCCGCTACGGCAAGCTATTCGACAGCACAAGCTGCCTGTGCCCTTGCTCGATGCGCTTTTGCAAGCCTTTGAGCAAGACGTCCGATACACATCAACGGGCCAATGGTATGGCAACAACACAGAGCTGCTCGAGTATTGCAGCCGCTCGGCCAATCCCGTGGGGCGTTTGCTGCTGCATTTGTATGGCATCACGGGTAAGCATGCACTTGCCGCGTCAGACGCGATCTGCTCCGCGCTCCAGCTGACTAACTTTTGGCAAGATCCGAGCAAAGATGTACCGCGCAGCCGCTATTATTTTCCGCTCAACGCGATGGCTGCCAATCAAGTGCTGCCGGCAGATCTCATCGCAGGCAAAGACACTGAGAATACTATCAAAATGATAGCTGGTTGCGCAGATTTCTCGGCGGCAGTCATGCAAAAAGGCTTTGAACTTCCGACCATCGTGCGACAAAGCGTGAATGGCTTTGATGGCTGGCGGCTCAGTCTTGAATTGCGCTGCGTCATCCACGGTGGCTTGCGTATCTTGGAAAAAATCCGCGTCATGCAGCATCGCACTCTTGGTCAGCGGCCAAAGATCACCGCTTGGGATGGCGTCGTCATTCTCTGGCGAGCCTTACGCCATAAAACTTGAACGCGTCGCCGATAATCACCGCATGACCCCCGAGCAATACGTTCAGCAAAAAGCCGCCCAAGCCGGTAGCAGCTTCTACTACGCCTTCCTTTTCTTGCCCAAGGAGCGCCGCGCTGCCATCACCGCGTTTTATGCGTTTTGCCGCGAGGTGGATGATGTCGTCGATGAAATGCATGAGCCCAGCGTAGCGGCCACCAAATTAGCTTGGTGGGCGAAAGAAGTAGCGCAAGCTTTTGCTGATCCAACGAAAAGCGCCAACCGCCACCCCGCCTTACTCGCACTGCTGCCGCATTGCAAAACTTATGACATCGAAGAGCGCCATTTGCAAGCCGTGATCGAAGGCTGCCAAATGGATCTCACGCAAACCCGTTACCTCGATTACCCCGGCCTGCAAAAATACTGCCATCTCGTCGCAGGTGTCGTCGGTGAAGTGTCGGCCCGCATTTTCGGGCAAACCGATGAGCGCACCACAGCGTATGCCCACAAACTCGGTCAAGCCCTGCAACTGACCAACATCATCCGTGATGTCGGCGAAGACGCCCAACGCGGCCGCATCTATCTGCCCGTGAATGAACTACAACAATTCGAAGTCAAAGCCAACGAACTCAGCCTCGGCCAGAAAGGCTACAACGAACGCTTCACCGCCCTCATGCAATTCCAAGCCCAGCGCGCACAAGCGGTTTACGACGAAGCCTTCGCCCTGCTCCCCGCTTCTGATGCAAGAGCCCAAAAGCCCGGCCTGATGATGGCACGCATCTACCGCGCCCTGCTCGGTGAAATCGAGCGCGAAAACTACGCCGTCCTCCATCAACGCATCAGCCTCACACCGCTGCGTAAATTTTGGTTGGCGTGGAAAGTTCAGGCACTGGGGCGATAAACGAGTAGCGGAGAAATGTAAAAAATGGGGTCAGATCACAATTCAAGACAACGATCTACCCGGCGCGTAAAAACACCATGACGAAATTGTGCTCCGACCCCATTTTTTGCATTTCTCTGCGGTCTGTCCAAAGCGAAGAAGCCCTAGCATGAAAGTCCTCATCGCCGGAGCAGGCTGGGCAGGCTTAGCAGCAGCCATTGAACTCACAAAGTCAGGTCACCAAGTCACCGTCATAGAAGCTTCCCGCACCGTAGGCGGCAGAGCCAGAGCCCTAGAAGTCCAGCTCCCCAACGGTGAAACAACCACTCTAGACAACGGCCAACACATCCTGATTGGCGCGTATTCCGAAACGCTGAGGTTGATGCAAGAAGTCGGCGTGAATCTGCAAGACGCACTGCACCGCATCCCGCTCACTCTGCGTTTTCCAGCTACGAGTAGCGCTGAGGGCGAAAGTATGCGTAGCGCTAAGGGCGCTATGGGCGATGCAATCGTTTTACCTGATTGGAAAAAACCGCCCATCAAAGGCCTAGATGTCGCGTGGGGCATCTTGCAAGCGCGCGGCTGGAACTGGGCAGACAAACTCTCCCTGCTCCGCGCCGCTGCCATGTGGCGGCTCAAAGGCTTCGAATGCGCCTCGCATGAGTCCGTCGCCACACTCTGCTTGAGGCTCACAGCCCCAGTGATGCAAATGTTGATTGAGCCGCTGTGCGTCTCAGCGCTCAACACACCTGCTGAGCGCGCCAGCGGCCAAGTGTTTCTGCGCATCTTGCGCGATTCGCTGTTTGCCGCGCCGCCAGAAGATTTGCAAATGGCCAGTTCCAATTTGCTGCTGCCGCGCACCGACTTGGGCGCGCTATTTCCCCAAGCCGCCACCGCGTGGCTAGCAGAGCGCGGCTGCCAAGTCATCACAGGGCAGCGCCTAACCAGTTTTGAATCATTATCAAAAGATGAGCACTCTGCGCATATTTCATGCCGGCTAGATGCCAATATTGATCAAAAATACGATGCTTTAGTCCTCGCCGTCCCACCCGTCGAGGCTGCACGCTTGGCGAATGCTGCAGGCTACACACAATGGGCCAGCATCGCGCAAGCCCTGCAACACGAAGCCATTGCCACCGTGTATGGGCATGCACAAGGCGCTCGCCTGCCCGAGCCCATGATGGCGCTCAAAAGCAATACAGCGCAACCCGCCCAATTCGTCTTCGACCGTGGTCAGCTAACAGGCCAGCAAGGGCTCCTGGCCTTCGTCGTCAGCGCCAGCCAAGGCAGCGCACAAGAAATAGAACAAGCCGTCATCGCCCAAGGCCGTGAGCAACTCAATTTGCCGCAAATCAAAGCCGTGCAAACGATCATCGACAAACGAGCCACCTTCGCCTGCACCCCCGGCCTACAACGCCCCCCAATGCAAATCGCCCCGCGCGTGTTCGCTTGCGGGGATTACATCCAAGGCCCTTATCCATCAACCTTAGAGGGCGCGATTCGCTCAGGCATAGCAGCGGCTACCGCAGCAGCCCGCCGCTAACTGCCTATACTCAGCTTTCTCTCTCCACATTCCCCTCTTAGGAGCTACTGTTTGCATTGGATCGCCCCTTCAGAAAAAGACAGCGCCACCACCACGCTTGAAAAGCGCTTGTGGGATGCTGCCGACCAGCTCCGCGCCAATTCGGGCCTCAAGCCCCAAGAGTATTCAGGCCCCATTCTTGGCTTGATCTTTCTGCGCTTTGCCGAAGTGCGGTTTGCCGTGCTGCGCGCCAAGCTGGAAGCCGCTGGCAGCTCTGCCCGCCGTGGCAGCCGGGTGGATGACCCCACGGCCTACCAAGCCGAGAGCGTGCTCTACCTCAGCCCCGAGGCGCGGTTTGATTATTTGCTCACCCTGCCCGAGTCTGCCGACATTGGTGCCAAGGTCAACGCTGCCATGCGCGAGATTGAGCAACACAACCCCACGCTGGCAGGCGTGCTGCCCAAGACCTTCAACCTATTCACCAGCACCCTGCTTAAAGAATTGCTCAAGAAAATATCCGAAATTCCCGCCACGCTGGACTACGATGCTTTCGGGCGCATTTACGAATACTTCCTCGGCGAATTCGCCATGACCGAAGGCCAAGGCGGCGGCGAGTTTTATACGCCATCGAGCATCGTGCGCCTGCTCACTGAAATCATCGAGCCCTTTCATGGCCGCATTCTTGACCCAGCCTGCGGCTCAGGCGGCATGTTTGTGCAATCGGCCCGCTTCGTGGCAGAGCATCAAAAAAACCCCGCTGCCGAGCTGGCCATCTGCGGCGTGGAGAAAACCGATGAAACCGGCCGCCTCTGCCGCCTCAACCTGGCAGTGCATGGCCTAGAAGGCCAAATTCGCCATGGCGGCAACGTCAACAGCTACTACGACGACCCACACAACGCCACTGGCCAATTCGACTTCGTATTGGCCAACCCGCCTTTCAACGTCAATGCGGTGGACAAAGAGCGCCTAACCGACATGGTGGGCATGGATGCCAGCGGCAAGCCGCGCCGCTTCCCCTTCGGCATGCCACGCACCGACAACGCCAACTACCTGTGGATTCAGCTGTTCTATTCATCGCTGAGCGCCAAAGGCCGCGCCGGTTTCGTCATGGCCAATTCGGCATCGGATGCCCGCAGCTCAGAGCAAGCCTTGCGCCAGCAACTGATTGAAGCCAAGGCCGTGGATGTGATGGTGGCCGTGGGCCCCAATATGTTTTACACCGTCACCCTGCCCGTGACCTTGTGGTTTCTCGACAAAGGCAAAGCCAAGACCCCGCGCGCCAACACCGTGCTCTTCATCGATGCCCGCCATATCTACCGACAAGTTGACCGCGCCCATCGCGACTGGACGGATGCGCAAACTGGCTTCATCGCCAATCTGGTGCGCCTGTATCGCGGCGAAGCATTGGACACCACGTTTGGCGGCGATGCTGCTGCTGCCAAGATCAAGGAAGTGTTTGGCAAGAAGCCGGCCTATGCCGATGTGGCCGGGCTCTGCAAAGCAGCAACCTTGCAAGAAATTGGGGCGCAAGGCTGGTCATTGAACCCTGGGCGCTATGTGGGCGTGGCTGCTGGTGAAGATGTAAGTGACGAAGATTTCAATGAACAACTTGTTGTGCTGAATGAAGAGCTGGAAGGGCTGAATGCGCAGGCACGGGGCCTTGAGCGGACTATCGCTGCAAATGTGGCAGGGATTTTGAGCGCATGAGTGCAGTAACTTGGGATCGAAAGCCCTTGGGGGATGTCGCCGATCTTTGCCTTGGCAAGATGCTTGACCAAAAAAAGAATCGTGGGGAGCCGTTTCCATACCTAGCAAACGTAAATGTCCGTTGGGGGGCGTTTGAACTGGACGATCTCCGCGTCATGCGGTTCGAGCCTAAAGAGATGGATCGATACGGACTCAAGTTTGGCGACATTGTGATGTGCGAGGGTGGTGAACCCGGGCGGTGTGCTATTTGGAAAGATCAAGTTCCAGGGATAATGATTCAGAAAGCGATTCACAGGATTAGACCCAAAGAAATACTGGACTACCGATTTCTTTTTTATAGCCTCTTGCATTTAGGTCAGACGAAAGTTTTTGACCAATACTTTACTGGCGCGACCATCAAGCACTTGCCCGGAGAAAAGCTGGCAAAGGTCGAAATTGAGTTTCCCCCGCTCCCCATCCAACAACGAATCGCAGGCATCCTCTCGACCTACGACGAACTGATCGAAAATAGCCAGCGGCGCATCAAGATTCTGGAGGCGATGGCCCGTGGTCTTTACCGCGAGTGGTTCGTCCACTTCCGCTTCCCCAGCCACGAAAACCATCCGCGTAAGGCTTCGGCGTTGGGGGACATTCCGCAGGGGTGGGAGGTTGGGCGCTTGGACGATGTGTTGGTTCTCCAGCGTGGTTTTGACTTGCCAAAAGGTGCTCGCGTCGAAGGCTCCGTGCCAATCATCGCTGCTTCTGGCATAACGGGCTTCCACAATGAGGCGAAAGTGAGGGCGCCGGGCGTTGTAACCGGGCGATCTGGAACTATCGGCGAGGTGCTTTATGTGCAAGAAGATTTTTGGCCTTTGAATACGTCGCTGTGGGTAAAGGAGTTTCCAAACGGCGAACCCCTCTATGCCTATTACCTCCTTTTGTCGCTCGACCTGAAGCAGTTCAATTCGGGTGCCGCCGTGCCAACGCTAAACCGAAACGACATTCACGGCGTGAACGTCATGGTGCCACCTCGTAACCTGCAAAAGCGTTTTCAAGAGATTGTGGGCACAATGTTCTCCCAGTCGAGGACGATCACCCTTCAAATCCAAAACCTCCGCCGCACCCGAGACTTACTCCTACCCCGCCTGCTCTCCGGCCAGATTGAAGTCGAAGAGCTGTCCGAAGGGATAGCCGCATGACAGAAACAGATCTGAATGTTTTGCGCGATGTGCGTTCTGAAAACGAACACATCGCGTTTAGGCAAGCCAACAACAACTTCCCAACCATTGATGGGATATCGTGATGCAACCCTTCACCCCTGATCGCTTGCCCTTAGCTGGCCTAGACTACCGTTTGCTGCTGCCCTTGGTCGGGCAGGCCAACGCTGCTCTGGCGCGCTACGACGGGTTGCTGCAAGGCATTCCCAATCCAGCAGTCATGCTATCGCCGCTAACGACGCAGGAAGCCGTGCTGTCATCCAAGATTGAGGGCACGCAGGCGACGGTGGATGAAGTGCTCCAGCAAGAGGCGGGCTTGATCCAAGAGGGTGAAAAGTACAAAGACATTCAGGAAATTTCCAATTACCGAGAGGCACTTTTTTCTGCGCGTGAGTATTTGAAGGATTACCCGATTCGGCTCGGTTTTGTGCGCGAGTTGCATCGTGTGTTGATGAGCAGCGTGCGTGGGCAAGATAAAACGCCGGGGCATTTTCGGCTCGATCAAAATTGGATTGGCAAACATGGCTGCACCCTGGAGGAAGCCAGCTTTGTGCCTCCTAACCCAGTGCAGCTACCGGATTTTTTGCAGGCCTGGGAGCAATATCTAGATAGCGATGACGTCGATTTTTTGCTACAAACTGCGGTGGTCCACGCGCAGTTTGAGTTATTGCATCCGTTCAAGGATGGTAACGGGCGCATCGGGCGGATTTTGATTCCGCTGTTTTTGTATCAGAAGCGCGCTTTGTCGTAGCCGATGTTTTATTTGTCTGAGTATCTGGAGAATCATCGCGAGGCGTATTACTTTCACTTGAAGGCGATCTCAGCTGAGGGTGACTGGAATGGTTGGATTGCTTTTTTCTTGAAGGCGATTGCAACGCAGGCTGCGCAGAACAGCAAGCGCGTGATGGCGATTCAGTCGCTGTATGAAGAAATGAAGCTCGCGATCCACGCAGCCACACGCTCGCAGTATTCGGTGCATGTGTTGGATGCGATATTCAGTAAACCGATCTTCCGTTCGTCGGACTTGACGGCTCAACTTTTCCGGGATTTTGGTGTTCATGAGAAGACGACCCCCGGTTTGCTACGCCAGATGAAAGAAGCAGGCATCCTGCAAGAGCTGCAGGCTGGCAGCGGCAGGCGTCCTGCCACGCTTTGTTTTCCCAGGCTGGTCAATTTGGCCGAAGGCCGGGAGGTGCTTTAACATGTTTGTGGAGTCTGCCTGCTTGACAAAGTCGTTTGTGGAGTCTATTTTGCATTTTGGACTCCACAAAAGAATCAGCGGAGTCTGGCCGCTCCACAAAGTGGTCAGGATGCTTGCACGGCGGAATTGAGCGGAAACTTTTTTAATGACCACCCACGCGTACACCGAAGACCAGCTCGTTGAGCAACCGGCCATTGCGCTGTTTGCCGAATTGGGCTGGGAAACGGTGTCGGCGATGGAGGAGAGCTTTGGCGCTAGCCGCACCGGATCGTGCAATCTAGGGCGCGAGACCAAGGGCGAGGTGGTGCTGTCCACCCGACTTCGAGCGGCATTGATTAAGCTGAACCCCGCCTTGCCAGCCGAGGCGATCAACAGTGCCATCGATGAGATTGCGCGGGATCGCTCGGCCATGTTGCCAGAGGCGGCAAATCGCGAGGTGTATCGGCTGCTCAAAGAGGGCATTGTGGTGTCCGTGCCAGACCATGCCCATGGCGGGCAAAAGACTGAGCGCCTGCGTGTGGTGGATTGGGACACGCCTGCAAACAACGATTTTTTGCTGGTGAGTCAGTTCAGCGTGACCGGAGCGCTCTATACCTGTCGCCCCGATTTGGTGGGGTTTCTCAACGGCTTGCCGTGGGTGGTGATTGAACTCAAAAAGCCCGGCGTGCCTGCCCGCGCTGCTTTTGACGAAAACCTGACCCACTACAAGCAGCAAATCCCGAATCTGTTTTGGTTCAACGCGCTGATGATCGCCTCCAACGGCACGGATAGCCGCCTGGGCTCCCTGACTGCCGACTGGGGCCGCTGGGTGGAGTGGAAGCGCATTGCGCGTGAAGATGAACCGCGCCGTGTTTCGCTGGAAGTGATGCTGCGCGGCACTTGCTTGCCGCAACGCTTGCTGGACTTGGTAGAGAATTTCACGCTGTTTTCGGAGCACAAGGCGGGGCTCGTCAAGATCATTGCGCAGAATCACCAGTTTCTAGGCGTGAACAATGCCATTGCTTCGATGCTGGAAGCCCGCAAGCTAGGCCACGGGCGCGGCGGTGTGTTTTGGCAGACGCAGGGCAGCGGCAAGAGTTTTTCCATGGTGTTCTACGCTCAGAAGGTGCTGCGCAAGCTGGTGGGCAACTGGACGTTTGTGGTGGTGACGGACCGCACAGAATTGGACGAGCAGATTGCCAAAACTTTCAAGGCTGCGGGTGCGGTAAGCGATGCAGAAGGCGATGAATGCCACGCAGCCAGCGGCGCGCATCTGCGCGAGCTGCTGCGCGGGAATCACCGTTATGTGTTCACGCTGGTGCATAAATTTCAAACGCCTGAATTGCTGTGCGACCGCTCTGATGTGATTGTGCTGACTGATGAAGCGCATCGCAGCCAATACGACACGCTGGCGCTGAATATGCGCGCTGCGCTGCCTAAAGCGATGTTCATGGCCTTTACCGGTACACCGCTGATTGCGGGCGAGGAGCGCACCAAGGAAGTATTTGGCGATTACGTCTCGATCTATGATTTTCAGCAGTCGATAGAAGATGGCGCTACCGTGCCCTTGTTTTATGAAAACCGCACACCGGAATTGCAACTGGTCAACCCGGATTTGAATGAAGATATTTATCAGTTGATCGAAAACGCTGATTTGGATGCTGACCAAGAGGCTAAGCTGGAGCAGGTGCTGGGGCGGCAATATCACCTGATCACCCGCGATGACCGGCTGGATACGGTTGCGCAAGATATCGTGCAGCATTTTTTAGGGCGTGGCTTCATCGGCAAAGCGATGGTGGTGGCCATAGACAAAGCCACTGCATTAAAGATGCACGACAAGGTGCAAGCGCATTGGGCTGCAGAAACGGCCAAAGTCAAGGATGAGCTGGGCAAATTGGGCTATCTAACGCGCGGCGGGGAATTGACGGCTGAGCTAGCTCGGCGCGACTTGCGGATGGAGGAGCTGAAAGCTCGGCTTGCTGTACTCAAAAGCACGGATATGGCCTTGATCGTCTCTCCCGGCCAAAACGAGATTGCGCAAATGGCCGCCATGGGGCTGGATATTGAGCCGCACCGCAAGCGCATGAATGAGTCAGCGCCTGCGCTGGATGAGCGATTCAAAGACACGGAGGATCCGCTGCGCTTGGTGTTTGTGTGCGCCATGTGGCTCACGGGATTTGATGCCCCAAGTTGCTCGACTGTGTATCTAGACAAGCCCATGCGCAATCACACGCTGATGCAGACCATTGCGCGAGCCAACCGCGTGTTTCCGGGCAAACACAGTGGCATGATTGTGGATTACGCCAACGTGTTTGCCTCTCTAGAAAAAGCGCTGGCGATTTATGGCGCGGGGCAAGATGGCAGCAGCCCCGTCAAAGATAAGAAAAAGTTGGTTGAAGCGCTTCGCTCCTCCGTAGTGCAGGCGAGCGAATTCTGCGCACGCCAAAAAGTCAAGCTCGATGAGATTGAAGCCTCTTCGGTTGGCAGCATGGATCGCTTGGCCTTGATGAGCGATGCGATCAATGCGCTGATTGCTCCTGACTCGCTACGGCGTGATTTTTTTGCACATACGCGTTTAATCACAACGCTGTATCGCGCAGTTAAGCCTGATCCTGTGGCACTGGAGTTTGCAGCGCGGGTGGCTTGCCTTGCGACGCTGGCAGACTCCATTCGCGCCATGCTCAACCCCAATCGGCCAGATGTATCTAAGGTGATTGGGCAGATCAACGCTTTATTGGATGAATCGATCACTGGGCACGAGGTGCGCGAAGCGGCCGTGGCACCTTTGGATTTATCTAAAATTAATTTTGAAGCTTTAGCCAAACGCTTCGACAGCACAAAGCATAAAAATACCGATCTTGAAGCGCTGAAAGTAGCCATCAAAGCCAAGCTAGAGCAGATGATTCGTGTGAACAAGACGCGCGTGGATTTTGCAGAAAAGTTTGAGGCCTTGATTGAGACCTACAACGCAGGAAGCGCCACGATTGAAGCGCTCTACAAAGAGCTACTGTTACTCTCCAATAGTTTGGATGACGAGCAGCAGCGCCATGTGCGCGAGAACATCAGCGAAGAAGAGTTGGTGATTTTTGATATCTTGACGCGACCAGAGCCTGCTCTCAACACAGAGGAGCGTGCAGAAGTGAAAAAAGTAGCGAAGCAACTGCTACATCGCCTTCAAGCGCTCTTGGTATTGAACTGGCGGCAAAAGGCTGCTGCCCGGTCAGCACTCAAGCTGGCGATTGAAGATTCACTCGATTCGGGGCTGCCGAGAGCTTACACACCCGTCATCTTCAGCCAAAAATGCTCTGCTTTGTTTGAGCATGTGTATGAGACGTATCCTGAACGCAACGCAGGCATATTCGCAGTTCGTCAGCGCTAGCGCTTGAGCGCAGCCAATTTATCCGCCATCGAAGAATTGCGCACCCCCTCTTGCTCTGGTCGATAAGAATTCGCAGCACCTCGGGAATCTCGCCCGCCGCGATCATTGCGCTCGCCTGTTGGCCGCGCTGGCGCAGCATCCAGCTTCATCGAAAGTGCAATACGCTTCCTCGCCACATCCACTTCCATCACCTTCACTTTGACCACTTGCCCCGCGCGGACGACTTCTCGGGCATCGGTGATGAATTTGTGGGAGAGCTGGCTCACGTGGATCAGGCCGTCTTGATGCACGCCGAGATCGACGAAAGCACCGAAGACGGCGACGTTGCTGACCGTGCCCTCCAGCACCATGCCGACGACCAAATGCTTGATGTCTTCAATGCCATCGCTTAACCGCGCTGCCACGAAGCTGCCGCGCGGATCGCGGCTGGGTTTTTCTAATTCAGCGAGGATGTCTTGCACAGTGAGCGCACCGGCTTTTTCAGTGACGATTTGCTCAGGTTTGACGCCTTTGAGCAATTCGCTGCGCCCCATCACCTCAGCAATGGGCTTTTTCACCAGCGCCAAGAGTTTTTCAACGACTTCATAGCTCTCAGGATGCACGCCCGTGGCATCGAGCGGATTGCTGCCGCCCTGAATGCGCAAAAAGCCTGCGCATTGCTCAAACGTCTTCGCGCCCAAGCCGCTCACAGCCAGCAAATCTGCACGGCTCTTAAACGCGCCATTCGCCTCCCGATGCCGCACCACTGCTTTGGCAACAGAGCCGCTCAAGCCCGCCACACGCGAGAGCAGCGGCACGCTTGCTGTATTCAGATCCACACCCACGCCATTCACACAATCTTCCACCACAGCATCCAAGCTCTTGACCAAGTCGCTCTGGTTCACATCATGCTGATACTGCCCCACGCCGATGCTCTTGGGATCAATCTTCACCAGCTCGGCCAGCGGATCTTGCAATCGCCGCGCAATGGATGCCGCGCCGCGCAAGCTGACGTCCACGTCAGGCATTTCCTGCGAAGCGTATTCACTGGCGCTGTAGATTGACGCGCCTGACTCGCTCACCACGACTTTTTGTATCGTTTTTAAAGCATTTTGGCCTTCTAGCCGGCGTACATCCTGCGCGGGGCGCTCTTCTTTTGATAGTATCTTGATGAGATCGCCAGCCAGCTTATCCGTCTCGCGCGAAGCCGTGCCGTTGCCAATAGCGATCAATTCCACGCTGTGTTTTAAAGCCAAATGCTGCAAGGTATGCAAACTGCCATCCCAGTCTTTTCGCGGCTCATGCGGATACACGGTAGATGTCTCCAGCAGCTTGCCGGTCGCATCCACCACCGCCACCTTCACCCCCGTGCGAATGCCCGGATCCAGCCCCATCACGGCTTTGGGCCCCGCAGGCGCCGCCAGGAGCAGATCGCGAACGTTTTGTGCAAACACTTTGATCGCCACTTTCTCCGCCTCTTCGCGCAGCCGCGCAAACAGATCGCGCTCTAAGCTGAGCGAGAGCTTGACCTTCCAAGCCCAGCTCACGCATTTGCGAATCAAATCATCAGACGGCCTTGCAGCATGGCTCCATTTCAGATGCAAGGCGATACGGCCTTCAGCCAAGCTCACAGGTTTTGCTACAAAATTCGTAGCGCCCGGCGCAGATTCTACGGCGGGCACAGCCAGTTTTGCTTCTAAATACTCCGCTGCACGCCCTCGAAACACCGCCAGCGCCCGATGCGAAGGCACTCTGGCAATAGGCTCGCTGTAATCAAAATAATCGCGGAATTTAGCAATCTCCGCATCGTTTTCGTTCTTGCCCTCAATCAGCTTAGAAGCAAAATCCGCGCTGCTCCAAAGCCATTCGCGCAAGCTCTGCACGAGGCCAGCGTCTTCTGCCCAACGCTCGCTCAAAATATCGCGCACGCCGTCCAGCACCGCCATCGAAGTAGAAAAATCTGCGCCCTCAATCGTGCCAGCGGGCGTTGTGTATTTCTCAGCCTCGACCAAAGGAACAAGCGACGGATCAGCAAACAACAGATCCGCCAGCGGCTCAATACCCGCTTCCCGCGCAATCATGCCCTTGGTGCGGCGCTTGGGTTTGAAAGGTAAATACAAATCTTCCAGCTCTTGCTTGGTCGGTGCGGCTTCAATCGCGGCATGCAGTTCTGGGGATAGCTTACCCTGCTCAGAGATGCTTTTCAGAATGGCGGCACGGCGCTCGGCCATCTCGCGCAAATAGCCCAAGCGGTATTCCAGCTCACGCAGCTGAATATCATCCAGGCCATCGGTGGCTTCTTTACGGTAGCGCGCGATGAAGGGCACGGTTGCCCCGCCATCGAGCAGGCTCACTGCGGATTGCACCTGCGATTCTTTGACTTTGATTTCTTGCGCTATTTGCCTAACGATACTTTGCATCAACACTCCCTCACCAGATCCATACAACGAAGCGCGAGAGTGTGCCATGCCAAGCGCGGGCCAGCGGCTAGAGGCATCGCTCAAATGACAAATTTTTCAATTCAAGGCATTTAGAGCCCCAAAAAACCGCGCTATAATCAGGGGCTACGCTGTGAAAAACTCAGGTTTTAGCAGCTAGAAGTGGGACCTTAGCTCAGTTGGTAGAGCAGCGGACTTTTAATCCGTTTGTCGTGGGTTCGACCCCCGCAGGTCCCACCAAAACAATGCAGCCCTGTAGCACTCGTGGTTACAGGGCTTTTTGCTATTTGATTTGTATCACGATGCGGAATTCAGTTGGTTTTGGTCTCGGGTTCATTGGGATGTGTTGGCCTTGTCTGACTCGGCTGGCGGGCAGTGAGGCTGGCCACTTTGCTGGAGGCAAGCTTGGAGTCACTGGATTTCCAGATCATCACCAAACCTAGAACCCCGGCAACAATCAACCCCAAGTCCGCCTGAACACCGAAAACGAACGCCGCTTGGCTGCCCACAAAGCCCCACAAAACTGGCACTATGAAAACGCTGCGTGGATAGGGCTTGACTAAAAACGCGAGTAGTCCAATGGTGAACAATGTTCATTCCGCTTTTCTTCCCAGCCGTTCCATCTTTTTAAACCATTCGCTGGCCTCTTCTGGCTTCATGTCGCCGGTCAATCCAATGAGTGTTTCGTTCACAGGCGCAATACCGAAAAAGCCCAAGATGTTGCGTTCTAGGGACTTGATACTGTGGGCGCGAAAGTACCAGCGGTACACCAGCGCTGGCATGCCCATCGTGACGACCACGCGTGCAGAGCGACCCGTCGGGGCTTTTTTGCCCCAAGGTGTGCCGCCTGCTTCGCGGATGATTGCAAAGCCAGGCCGCGCAACTTGCTCTAAAAAAGCTTTGACCAGAGATGGCATGTCACCCAGCCAAAGGGGGAAGAAGATAACAATGTGCTCAGCCCAACCTATGTCGTCTTGTGCAGGCTTCAGGCTGGCAGGTAGGACGCCATGCTCCCATTCATCCTGACTGCGCAGTGGTGGGAAGTCCAGCTCAGCCAATGAGATGCGCCGCACCGTGTGGCCTGCGCTTTCTGCGCCCAGTGCGTAGCTATCAGCCAGTGCATGACCCAAGTGCTTCCGACTTGCATCTGGATGACCCTGAATCAAAAGGATTTTTTTTGACATACGTTACTTTCGCGGGGTTGAATGGGGGGCTCGGCGTGAATACGCAGCACGCTTGGATAGCAGACCCAGACGGGTGTTGACCTGCGTGTCGTGGTGCTAGTTCATCCAGTGGGGACCCGCGCTACCAAAGTGGCCTTGTCTGATTGAATCCTACCGTCAACCAGCTCAATCAATCGGTCGCACCGTGCGGCCAGTCGAGGATCATGGGTGACGATCAAAAACGTGGTGCCACTGGTTTGACTCACGCTGCGCATCAAATCAAATATCGCGTCGGCTGAGACGGTATCTAGGTTGCCCGTAGGCTCATCGGCCAAGACCAATGCAGGCTGCATCACCAGCGCCCGGGCGATGGCCACGCGCTGCTGCTGGCCGCCTGACAAATCATTGGCCAGGTGATGCCCCCAAGGCTTGAGGCCTACCTTATCAATCAGCTCTTCAGCGCGCTGGCGCATCTCTGCGTCTGGTTTGCCGCGCATGGCCAGCAGAGGCAGCATGACATTTTCGACTGCTGTAAAAGCAGGCAACAAGTTATGGAACTGAAACACAAAACCAATCGCATCGCCGCGCAAGCGAGTCAAAGCTTTGTCGGGCAGGTTTTCAGCTTCTTGTGCGGTCAAAAAAAGTTTACCAGCACTCGGTTTATCAAGCAGGCCAATGATGTTGAGCAGCGTGCTTTTGCCAGAGCCAGAGGGGCCAATCAAGGCCACAAATTCAGCGCGTGCAAGTTCCAAATCGATGCCATGCAGCACCTCCGTTTCATGCGAAGTGCCAGTGCCGTAGGACTTGCGAATACCCTCCAGCCGCAACGTCGGCTCGATTGTTTTAGGATCGACCCCATCAGCCACGGATAGCCACCGCAGGGTCTAACCGCGCGGCCCGCTGCGCGGGAAACAGCGCCGACAAAGTGCCTACCGCTGTGGCTCCAAGTGCGACAACCAAGTACAGCATCGGCCCGGCCTCGAGAGTGAAAAACGGCACACCTTCATCATCCACGGCAACCGCGCGCCAACCCATCAAAAAACCCCAGCCCATCAGAGACCCCAGCACCGAACCCAGCAAACCTAGGATTGCGCCTTGCAGCAAA
>JAYWHR010000057.1:0-32988 GCA_043777675.1 Comamonadaceae bacterium
ATCGGCAATTATTTTAGTGAAGCCAAGCTGCTGAACGCAGCGCACCAGTTTCAGCTGGCGACTAATTTTCATGCACGTCAACCTGCAGCCTTCATGGAGGGTAAATAACATGAACGCCGCTGTACACACCGCTGAGCCAACCGCCACTGCCACCGACTTTAAAGACGACCGCCAAGTCGATCTGTCGCTCTTGGTGCGCGGCTATGAGGTCGTTATCGGCTTTGAAACACATTGCCAGCTGTCTACCCGGAGCAAGATTTTCAGCCGCGCTTCTACCGCCTTTGGCGCTGAGCCTAATACCCAAGCCTGCGCAGTCGATTTAGCCCTGCCTGGCACGCTACCCGTGATGAATAAAGGCGCGGTCGAACGCGCCATTCAGTTCGGCCTGGCCATTGGCGCGCACATTGCCCCGCGCAGTATTTTTGCGCGCAAAAACTATTTCTATCCTGATCTGCCTAAGGGCTACCAGATCAGCCAGTTTGAGATTCCGGTGGTGCAAGGTGGCTCGGTAGAGTTTTTCCTCGATACGCCGGCGGCGGCAAACTCTGAGCGCGTGAAAAAGTCAGTGCGGTTGGTGCGTGCCCATCTTGAAGAAGACGCTGGCAAATCGCTGCATGAAGACAAATCTTTAGGCGCGTCTACCGGCGATGGCCGGGGCCAGAGCGGCATCGACTTGAACCGTGCTGGCACACCGCTGCTGGAGATCGTCACCGAACCCGACATGCGCAGCAGCGCTGAGGCCGTGGCCTATGCCAAAGAGTTGCACAAAATCGTCACCTGGATTGGCATTTGCGATGGCAACATGCAAGAAGGCTCGTTCCGCTGTGATGCCAACGTGAGCGTGCGCAAGCCCGGCGCAGAGCTGGGTACACGGCGCGAGATCAAGAACTTGAACAGCTTCAAATTCATGCAGCAGGCGATTGATTTTGAGATCCGCTGGCAAATCGAGCAAATCGAAGACGGCAAAAAAATCCAGCAAGCCACCGTGCTGTTTGACCCCGACACCGGCGAGACCCGCGCGATGCGCACCAAGGAAGACGCTGCCGATTACCGCTATTTCCCCGATCCCGATTTGCCGCCGCTGCATGTCGCGCCAAGCTGGGTGGAGAGCGTGAGAACCACCATGCCCGAGCTCCCGCGCGTGATGGCGCAGCGCTTTGTCAATGATTACGGCCTGCCTGAGTACGATGCCACGCAGCTGACGCAAAGCCAAGCGACTGCAGCCTATTTTGAGGCTACGGCCGAAGCATGCGCGCAGCCCAAGCTTGCCAGCAACTGGGTGATGGGCGAGATTTCGCGCCGCTTGAACCAGGATGAAAAAGCGTTTGAACAATGCCCCGTTTCCGCGCAAAAGCTAGGCGCACTCATTGTTCGCATTCAAGACGGCACGATTTCCAACAACGCCGCCAAGCAAGTGATGGATATGCTCTGGGCAGAGGGTGGCGAAGTAGATGCCATCATCGAAGCCAAAGGCCTCAAACAAATGAACGACTCCGGCGCGCTAGAGAAAATCATCGAAGAAGTCCTCGCTGCCAACACAGACAACGTCGCGCAATTCAAGAGTGGCAAAGAAAAGGCCTTCAACGCCTTGGTCGGCCAAGCCATGAAAGCGAGCAAAGGCAAAGCCAATCCTAGCCAAGTCAACGATATGCTGCGTAGCAAGTTGGGTGCTTGACACGCTAGGGTCTGTTCCGTCACCGCGCGTTTTCTCGGGCAGCCCATCAGGCAGCAGGGGGCGGATGGCTCCATGTCCCCCGACGGCGATGAAGAGTCTCTCGATTTACGAAGGTTTTTACGCCGTCTCCGCCTTTACTTACGCCATCCGCCCCCTGCTACCTGATGGGCATGTTGTTCAAAGCGCAATTGGCGCTTGGTTCTCTCATCACGCCAAAAGCCCAGCAGAGTAGTCAGTGCGGATGGCGTAAGTAAAGGCGGAGGCGGGGAAATACTGCAACCGAAGCGAAGCAACACTCAAACCCCGCCGTGGGACATGGAGCCATCCGCACTGGCTGCTCTGCCCTGCGTCATCACGGCGAGAAACTATGAACAAGGCAACAAAGCGGTTCATTTAATCCCCAACTGCACCGCCTGCTCGACCGCCCGACACTGCGTCACACGCAGGTGTTGGTACGAAGGTCAGAGCGTCATCTTGTATCTTTATTTACTATGAATTAAATAGCACTCTGCGCATATTTTATGCCGGCGATTGCCCTATTTCGCTTCAAAAATCGATCAAAAAAGACGCTTAACGCGTCAGCATCACCACACGCTCAGCTGGCACGTTCAAACGCAGCTCCACCCATTGCCCACCTGCGCGGCCGGGCAGCATGGCCATGGCTTGCACTTGAACGGGGATGGTGCCTGCCGTCACAGCAGGTGCGGGGCTTTTGCCGCCTTTGCTGGCATCGCCGTCAGCCATCGCTTGCCCTGCGTTGCAGGAGGCTAAAAGCGCTGGCTCAGTTAGGCGCACTGCTTTGATTGTGGATAGCGCAGATGACGCTGCGCCGCTCACTGGCTTTCCGGCTGCATCGAGCAATTGCATGCCACTGGCTTGAGGAGCCCAGCGGCCTTCGTTACTTAAGCGCCCAGCCAGAATGCATTGCGCATCGCCAGCTTGTGTCACGGCTGCGCTGGGCACGCCCGGTGAGCTAGGGCTTTGCTGCGCTTGCAAGGCTGGCGCGGCCAGCGCTAGGCAAAGCAAGAGGTGGCGAGGAAGAAAAGAGAAAGTGCGCATGGCGGGCTCCTAGAAAACAAGTTGATTCTCGCGCTTTTGGCACGCTTGTGCTGAATGGGGGCAGCGTCAGCCCTCATTCAGCACAATCCTTACAATCAGCTTCAAAGGCGAGAATGACACACACTAGGAGAGACTCACCATGCGCATCCTGATTGCGGAAGACGACCAAGTGCTGGCTGATGGTCTGCTGCGCGCACTGCGCAGCTCGGGCGCGGCGGTGGATCATGTCACTGATGGCGTGCAGGCCGATGCGGCGCTGATGACCAATACCGAATTTGACCTGTTGATCCTTGATCTCGGTTTGCCCAAACTGCATGGCCTTGAAGTACTCAAACGCCTTCGTGCGAGAGGCTCTACGCTGCAAGTGCTTATTCTCACAGCGGCGGACAGCATAGACGCACGCGTGAAAGGGCTGGATTACGGTGCAGACGATTACATGGCCAAGCCCTTTGCCTTGGAAGAACTGGAAGCCCGCGTACGCGCGCTCACCCGCCGCACCGCCGGCAGCGCGAGCACGCTGATCAAGCACGGCCCGCTGTCGTACGACCAATCAGGCCGCGTCGCCACGATTGACGGCAAGATGATTGACCTGTCAGCGCGTGAAATCAGCCTGCTAGAGATCTTGCTGGCGCGCTCTGGGCGCTTAGTGAGTAAAGATCAGCTGGTCGAGCGCCTTTGTGAATGGGGCGAAGAGGTGAGTAACAACGCGATTGAGGTGTATGTTCACCGCCTGCGCAAGAAGATTGAAAAAGGCCCCATCCGAATTGCTACTGTGCGCGGCCTGGGTTATTGCCTAGAGAAAATATGAGCGCGCGCCAGCCGTGGCCTTAAGAATCTTTCAGCGCGAGCAGCGCAGTTTATTTGGCGAAATCCTCGATTGGATGCTCACGCCGCTACTCGTTGTGTGGCCGGCCAGCTTGGTGCTCACGTGGCTGGTGGCGCAGGGCATTGCAGGTGCGCCGTTTGATCGCGCGCTGGAGTACAACACACAAGCGCTTTCGCAGCTGGTTAGCGTCAGCCAAGGCAAAGCGAGCTTTAATTTGCCTCAACCTGCACGAGAGATTTTGCGTGCTGATGAAGATGATTTGGTCTATTACCAAGTCTTGGGTTTGCGCGGAGAGTATCTCAGCGGCGAGCGTGACTTGCCCCTGCCGCCGGATGATGAAGTGATTGCGACCGGAAGTGTAAAGCTGCGCGATGATGAATTTCGCGGGCAAGATGTGCGCATTGCTTGGCTCTACACGCGAGCAGCGACGTCCAGCCGTGCAGATGGTAAAGCGGACGGCAAGCCGATCTTGATTCAAGTGGCAGAGACGCGCGAGAAACGCGCTCGCCTGGCCACAGAAATCGTCAAGGGGGTGCTGCTACCGCAGTTTGTCGTGTTGCCTCTGGCTGTGTTTCTCGTTTGGTTGGCGCTGGCGCGTGGTATTCGACCACTGCATGAGCTGGAAGATCGCATTCGCGCACGCCGCCCTGATGATTTGAGTCCGATTGAGACGCATGCCGTACCCCTAGAAGTTGCGCCACTGGTGAACTCCGTGAACGAGCTCTTTAATCGGGAACGCCAATCTCTGGCAGCGCAGCGGCGCTTCCTAGCCGATGCAGCACACCAATTGAAAACGCCACTGGCTGGCTTGCGCATGCAGGCAGATTTAGCCTTGCGTGCGAATGCCAGCGAAGCCGATCTGAAGCAATCACTCAAACAAATCAGTCGCGCCAGTATGAGCGCTACACGCACAGTCAACCAACTGCTAGCGCTTGCTCGCGCAGAAGGCAGCGGTCAAAGCTTGCCCAAGCAAGCGGTCAATGTGGCGCATCTGGTGCAAGAAGTGGTGCAAGAAGCTCTGCCTCGCGCCATGGATCGACATTTCGATTTGGGCTACGAGGGCCTAGCGGCAGACGACCCCAGCGCACAGATTGAAGGCTATCCTGCTTTACTTTCAGAGCTGGTACGCAATTTGGTGGATAACGCGCTGGCGTATGTCCCGAGCACAAGTGAGCGTGGAGGTGTTATCACGCTGCGCGTTTTATCCAACGAGCAGAGCAATACGTTGATTCTGCAAGTCGAAGACAACGGCCCGGGCATACCTGAGCTGGAGCGACAATTGGTGCTCCAACCCTTCTATCGCCGCTTAGGCCAAGAGGCTGATGGCTCGGGTTTAGGGCTTGCCATCGTCGCTGAGATTGCCAAGCGCCACGGTGCACAGCTCGATATTGAAGATGCTCGCACGCACTCTGAAACGCCTGGTACGCGCTTTAGTTTGCGCTTTGTGCGCCAAGCCAGCTCTTGAGGGCAATGCCGTGTCATTGCAAAGCCAATTGCTACTGATGGAGCAAGCGCTACGCGCAGGCCAAGCTCACTTGTTGCCGGGTTTGCAAGATTTGTTTGTGGCTTCCCACCCAGATACGGCTGTAGCCTACAGCGATCTGGCTTGGCTGCATCTAAGAGTTGCACATGGCGAGCCTTTACAAGCCGAGCGCGAGGCTTTGCGATTACTAAAACACGCACTGGGCTTACGAGCCAACTGCTGGCAAGCCTTGGATGGTTTGTGTGAAGTGCATTACCGGCTGGGTGATGCAGCGCAAGCCATGCTTACAGGCCATGCAGCGCTAAAAGCCAAACACGAAGCGGCTTTGGCAGCAACACCTGACGCGCAACCTAGCGCGACGGCGCGGCGCTATTGGGAGGTGCAAAGCGATCTTAAAGTAGTGGCGTGCTCTTTGTTTGGCCGCGATGTGTTTTATGCGGAGGCAGCGGTACGCAATGCGCAGGATGTGGCGCGTTGGTATCCGGGCTGGATCTGCCGTTTTTATGTGGGTGCGGACGTCAGTGCAGATGTAAAGCGCCGTTTGCGGGAAGCAGGCGCAGAGGTGATGATGCCGCCGGCGGCGCAGGCGCATTTGCCAGGCACAGTCTGGCGTTTCATGGCGCTGGATGATTTGCGCGTCAAGACTGTTTTGCTGCGCGATGCGGATAGCTTGATCACTGAGCGCGAAGTATTGGCGGTTCAGCAATGGCTCGCTAGTCATTGCGAAGCGCATGTGATGCGCGATCATCCAGTGCACACCGAGTTGATGTTGGCGGGGCTGTGGGGCGCTCATTCGCGCAGCTTGCGCGGCGTGGGCGAGGCTTTGCGAGATTTCTTCAGCCGCCCATTTCATGCCACACATGGCGATCAGCATTTTTTGCGCGCATGGGTGTGGCCGCGTATTTGGCGCAGTGTGATGCAGCATGACAGCATGAGGAATTGGTATGCACCTGAAATGGCACAGCCTCTAAATTATCCGCGCGCTCTTGCAATTGGGGAGGAGCATGTGGGCCATGCGCCCACGCAGTGGCGCACGCTGAACGCCGGTGATATGAATGCCCAGCAATTGGATTTTCAACTTGAAGATGCACAAGGCACGTTGCTAGGTCAGTATGTCGCGCAGAGCGGAGAACAAGGCTACACGCTGCGCTTGCCACCACATGTAGTGCAGGCGATTGATTCAGGTCAGTGGCGGCTCAAGGCCACCGAACCTGCTCCACATCTTGTGATTAAGGGGTGAGTATCATCGTGGTCTGTCGCAGGGCCGTTGCGCCCGTGCTCGTGAGTTGATCTTGATAACGGATGGTCAAGGTCACGGAAGCAGGTGATGCGCCGACGAGTTCAAAGCGCCCGCTGCCGGGCGACACGGCTGCCGCACCTCGCGTGATTGGCACGCCGCTCAGCTGATACACACCTGCTGAAATACGCGGCAACACAAGCATTTCGCTATCACCATTGCTGGCCAGCACTTGCACAGCTAAGCTGGGGCTGGTGAGATCTGAATCACTCACGATAATATTTGCCGCCAAGTTGCTCTGCGCAGGCGTGCAAACCGGCGCAGCTTGGGGCAAAACGACATTTGCATTGCATGTGGCACTGACGGTGGATGACGCCGTGAAGCTCACAGACAAACCGGGGTTGACGCCCGCGCCAGTCAAAGTGATGGGGATACTGATGCTCAAGGGTGTACCGCCCAATTGATTGATCGCTTGCGCGCCTGATGTGGTTTGACTAAAAGTAATCGTTGCGGGTGCTGGCGGAAGCACTGGCCCGGCAATGGGCGTGTAAGTGCAGGTCGGGATGACGACGCCCGGCGCACCGGCAACAGGCCCAAAGACGCCCGGTGCGGTCACCGAGCAACTGAATGCCAAACTGATCGCTGGAATCGTGCATCCAGCTGGCGTGTTAAGCCCCAAGCCCGTTGTGATGGGTGAGGTTAAATTTGCGGTTGCGGTTCCGACAATGTTGCCTGGCGTGCAACCCGATGGCGCATTGGCAAAACTCACTGCGCCTGGGCTAGCTTGCACAGCACCGTCAACTCCTAAAACAGGTGGAGGTGGAGGAGGAGGAGGTGGAGGTGGAGGTGGAGGTGGTGGTGGTGGAGCCTGAATGGGCGTTGATGCGGGAGCCACTGAGCGCAGCGGACTGTCGCCCACCAAACCGCTGATGCGCCATTGACCATTCAAACCTTGCCCCAAGCCAGAAATCAGCACTGAGCCACGCCCACGCGTGACGATGGGCTGAAAATTGGCACTAGCTAGAAAATATTTCTCCCAAGCAAAATCAATCACGGATACATCTGGGCCACATTGCATTTGGCGATCTGTGATTTGGATACGGGTTTGGCGTTGGGCGTTGGTATCGTTGATCACATCGTTAATCAGTACACCAAAGCCAATCATGGCGGGATCGATATGGCGCTGCAAGAAGCCGATATCGCCGCGCTCATAGGCGCGTAGCAGTGCATCCAAAGCAAGTTGCGCGGGCGCATCTGGCGTGCATTGCGCGCTAATGCGTGGATTGCCTAAGGGCGACACACCACCGCTGCTCGATACCTGTTGCTGGCGCGTTTGCAATCGGGTTGGCTGGTTGGTTTGTGCATCTTGTTTGAGCTCACCCAAGCGCTGATCACTGGGGCGCGGAGCAAACAGCGTCACTGGAGGCGGCGCTGGCGTGGGCACAGAATCGCCAGCACGCACGCGGCCTGTGCCATTATTGGCGGGCGTTTGCTCGATCTGGCCTGTGTTGCTCGAGAGCACCGTGCCACCTTCTGAGACTTTGTTCCACGTGCCCGCGTTGTCGCCTTCTTCTACGATGGCCACTTCATGGTCTGTGCCGCGAATACCGATGGTGGCAGTGTTTGTCGTCACGCGATAGTTTTTCGGCGCGGTTTTGCTGATCCAGCCGCTGATAGAGCGCAAACCGCCGCGCAACAGGTTCAAAATCACGGCGTCTTTGTCGTTGCCATTGACTTTAAAGGCTTCAATCGTCAGGCGTGAGCGGGGGCGGATGGCGAGCACGCCAGAATCATCTGTGGTGAGCAGCACTTCGCCATCGGGGCCGGTGAGGATCGTCTCGCCTTCGACCACCCGATCACCCTTGGCCACGCCGCGCGGCGCGCCATCACGCGAGAGCACGCTGACCTCACCGCGCGCAGTATCCACGCTGCCTGCTGCCCAAGCCGTGCTGAGCCAAACGCCACCGCCTAAGGCAGCAGCCAAAGCCATCACCAATTTTTGTGTTTTCATGTTTTTGTTACTCGTATGCGTTGTTGTGTGCGGATGGCTTTAGCGCGTGAATACATTGTCTGCAGGCAGGCTCTCAATCACCCAAACTTCGCCGCTTTTGCGCATCATGGTTTGCATCGTGCCGCGCTCTGTGATGCTCGCCCCGGAGCTGGCGCGGATGAAGCGCTTTTCCCAGCGGAAGGTGAGCGCTTGTGCAGCCGCTGTCCTTTGCGTTTGAACTTCGGTGATCTCAATACGTGAGTTGCGTTGATCGACGGATGCGCGGCGCGCGGCATCAAGCAAACTATCGCGCCCAATGAAGCTGGCGGGCAGGGCTGCCTCCAGCGATTTCAAGCTGCCTTGCTCATAATCGCGCACGATGGCCTCGAGCGCTTGTTGGGCATTGGTGGGAGTGGCTGGGTTAGGCGGCTGTACGCAAGCGACGAGCCAAGCACAAACCATAAACACTATGAATTTCATAGCATTAAGCGGAGTAAATACGCCGGCTAACTGCTGAAAATGCTTCAAATTCACCACTTGTAGCTCCCCTGCACCCCGATGATGCGCTCATCCACCTGCAACGCGATATCTCCACGATTGCGCAGATTGATTTTGGCATAGCCTTTGAGCTGCCATTGCTGGGTGAAAGCTTTGGTCCAATCCAGATTCACAGATGTCGTGGCTAGGCGTGGCGCGCCGGGTGTGGGTTGTAAGGTTTGCTGGCGCTGCATGCCCAGCAAAAGCTGGCCAAGAGCCGTGCTGCTTGCGGTGAGGTTCAGGCCATACGTTGTGTTTTTCGATTGCGTTCCTACCGTGATTTGCTTTTGAATTTGTTGGCCTAAGCTGCCTTGCAAGCTCACCGTCCAAGAAGCTTGCTTTTCTAAACTGGCATCACTCCAATTGCGCCCAAGATTGAGCTGCCATTGGTTGCTATCGCTGTCACCCAGCGGGTTGGCGGGGCTGCGGCTGTGGCCGATACCGAGGCTCAAGCCACCGCTCCATAGTTGGCTGCCGTAATTGACGCCGAGCTGAGTGGTATCGTTGCTATTGGCATGGCCGAGGGCGTCTTTGCCTTTATTGCGCGTATCGCTGAGCGAGAGCATCAAGCCAGTGATGCTCTGCACGCTGTAGCTCAAGCGGTTGCTGATGGTTTGCAACTCATTCTCGCTGGCCGGCGAGAAGGCTGTGGCCATCATGCGGGTGGTGGCATCGCGCAAATCCAGCCCCCAAGTCAGCTGCGGGGTAATGGCCCAATCCGCGCCGGCGTACCACTCCTGAATGCCAGGAGCGACGCTCTGCGCCAGAGAGGCAAAGCGCGCGCCTAAATCATGGTAGCCAAAGCGCAAGCCCACGCCGGCTTGCGTGAAGCGATATGTGCCATCGACCACGAAAGCATTGCCCCGGCGATCGGCAAGCGTATTTTTATCTTCTGTGTTCGCACTGGCGATCTCCGTGGATAGCTGCAAGCTGTCTTGCGTGTATTTGAGGCCCGTGCTGAGCACCACACCCTCCAAAGCGGGTGTACCCATGGGGAGTGTGGCTGAGCCTAGGCGATCTGAATAGCTTTGCAGCGTGGCAAAGGCCGCAAGCTGCTGGCTGAAAGCGTATTCCGCCTTCACGCCCATCACATCGCGCAAATAGCGGGTGCGTGGCGTGAGGCCATCATTGGCTGGGCGATTGAGGAGCGCCTCCCAGCTCTCTGCGACTGTGCCCGCCACGCCTGTCACGGTGAACGCGCCAAACTGCTTGGCCGCGAGCAGGCCACGCAAACCGAGGTTGGATGACAGCGTGGAGTAGTTGGCCACCACATCGCCAAAGGCGAGCTGATAGCCCGCACCCGCGCGGCCGGTTTGGAAGCTATTGATTTGATTCGCATAGCGGGAGATCACACTTCGATCATTGGTGGCGGTGAGCACGCCTTGCAGATAGGTGACATCCTGCTGCGGCGTTTGCGAACGCACATCGCCTTGAAAGATGAGCTTGCCGAAATCGTTTTCACGCAAAGGCGTCAATGCTGGATTACCGCTCGGGCTTTTCACACCATTGCTGTAAGCATCTACGGTCAAGCCACCATGAAATTCTATGTTGCCCTGCGGATCAACACTGGCTGCTTGCCCCGTTTGCTGTTGCCAGCTTTGCAACACCTGTGCATTGGCTCGGGCTGCTTGGTCTGCGGCTTCCTGGGATGGCTGAGAGGGCGTGCTTTGTGCAAAAGCCGTCCCTGCAGACAAGCAGGCCAAGGCGCAGGCCAGAGAAGTTCGGTGAAATTTCACGAGCTTGCGTTTCATCGAGCGCTCCGCTTATTAGATAGGTTAATGATCAATGAGCGTAGCCACGAGATCTTGACCAGACAACTCACTTTAGAGGGCATTCGAATCGGGGGAAACGCTCTTTTCATGATGATTCTTAGTGCCACTGTGTTGGTTGCCGGCATGGAATATGGGTTTCATGCTCTGGTTTTAGGAGTATTGTCTGTGCAACTAAAAACCAACTTATCGTTGCACATCGATGTATTTTGTGGTTTCGGATCACTTTGCGATACATTCACATGAATGAAAAGCACCATCTCCCGTGTTAACCCGCAGCAAGTGGTGCAATCCCTCACGCTTGCCGAATTGGCGCAAACCAATGCTTCCGCTTTGCTAGCGGCGCTCTACAGCGCGGTGGGCAATGATGATGCTTGGCATGAGGTGATGCGACGCTTTTGCCTGACCTTTGATGCTCACATCGGCATGCTGGTCGTGGCTGGACAAGGACAGCGTGATCAGAGCTTTTATGCGGCACACAATCATGCGGAGGGCGTGGCGCGGGCATATTCTGAACATTGGTGGTTACATGATCTGTGGCTGCATGGCGCGCTGGCGCAAGGCCTGTTTCGCGCCGGATGGATGGGCCGCGGCAGCGATTGGGTCAATCCCTCTGAGCTACGAGAATCGGCTTTTTACAAAGATTTTTTACTCACCATGCCAGCGGAGCATTTGCTCTGCGCCGTGCTCTCCGATGGCTCGGGCACATTGCGCGCACCGCCTATGCATTTGAGCTTGTTTCGCCGCCCTGATCAAGCAGATTTTTCTGCGCAAGATGTGCAAAATTTAGCCGCGATCTATCCTCATTTGCATCGCGCTTTCGATCTGCATTGGCAGATGAAGGGAGCGCAAGAGCAGCTTGGCGTGTTTCACCGCAGCCTAGACAGCATGGATTTCGGTGTGAGCTTTTTTGATACCGCTGGCCAGCTTAGTTTTGCCAACAATGCTACTAAACTAATAGCTTCTCGCGCAGATTCTGCTTGGGCCAGAGGGTATTTTCTACCTCAGAATACTGGAACAGCGTCACCCGCAGGTTCGCCCTCAGTCTCATCCCAATCTGAGCCCGCAAGCGCCCCGCATGCACGCGATGCGCTCGGTACATTGCTCATGCATGCCGCCACCGGCGAGGGCGGCTCTAGAGTGCTCGGTGGTCAGACCATGGCCTTGGCGCTGCCCGTCTCAGCACCTGCCAAGAATGGCGCAGGCGACGCGCGAGCTGCCGTCATGCTGCTGCTGATTGACAGGAATGGCAAAGCCGATGCCGCTGTGGGCTTTGTGATCCAAGCCTTTGGCCTCTCACCCGCAGAAAGCCGCGTGCTGCCTTTGTTGATCCAAGGCAAAACACCCACTGAAATCGCGCAATCCCTTGATCTCAAGCTACCCACTGTGCGCAGCCAGCTCTCGGCCATCTTCGCCAAAACTGGCACCACACGCCAGCAAGAGCTGATCCGCTTGCTGGGGGCTATGCCGCCTATGCTCGCCGGGCAACGCGCCGCGTGATCGAAGTAGATTTACAGGCTTAAATCGGCCACTAGCCGGCATAGAATATGCGCTGTATGCTATGTAATTAATAGCAATGAAAAGTCACATCTTTCGCTATTTCGTGACGTCTTCATTCATATGAATGTTGACCACCCCCGCCACCACCTCATAAAGTTCGCCTCGCAGCACGCACTGCTGCTTGGAGCATCTTTATGAAAACAAATAACTCAAAGCCCTACTTTTCAAAAATGACGTTGATCAGCTTGGCGTGCGCTGCCAGCCTGGGCGGCACAGCAACAGATGCGCAAGCTCAGAATTTAGGGCAATGCCTGAAAAACACCTTGAACTGCGGCGTAAAAATCGCGCAAACGCAGATTGATTTGCTCTCCGCAGCTACCGATGTCATCGCCTTCACAGCGAGCAGCCCTCATTGCATCGCTGATATCGTCGCTGGTAATTTCGTCACCATGGGCATCTCCGCCTCAATGGTGAGTTTGGCTGCGACGGGCGTGATTAAGCAAGAAGGCGGCAGCTACATCAATTACATCTACGGTCGAGGTGGCCGACCGATGGTGCAAGCAGTCAGCAGCATTGTCCCAGTACCCGCCATATCCAACTTGCTCAAGGAAAACGATGATGCGCTCATTGGCACGGCGTTTAAAGGCATCACAAGCCTGATTCCCATACCTTCTGCGGGTGCGCCAACTTTGGAGCGGCAGCTCGATTGCGGCAATGCCATTGCGGTGGCAGGGCAAGGCATGATTGGCAAAGTGAAAAGCTTTGTCGGGCATGCCAAAGGCGCTGTGAAAAGTTGCTCAGCGGCGGCGACCTGCTTTGCCGGGGTATTGCTCGATATTGTGAAAGACCCCGTGGGTGCTTTGGGCAGCGCTGGTGAATTCTTGGTCGATGGCGCGGATTCTCTCAAAGATGCTATTTTTGGTGGCTGCAAAAATCAAGATACTCAACTGTTTTTCAACACAAATATCAAGCCTTGGGCAAATCCCATCGCCTACGACGCCATTTGGGGTGGAAATCCCAATGCCTATGACAAAGCAAAAGAGTTGGTTGCCAACTGTGTTGGCTATTACGATGGCTGCAACTCTGACCCCGATACAGCAAAAAGACAATGCGTTGTGATGTCCAGCGGCGCGGTGCAGACGGATGGCAATGGCTGGATCGCAGGCAAAGGTTTGGAGCAACTGGTGCGCACTCGCCAGATGGAATTGCGCATTCCGCAGTTTCTCGCCACAGATATGAAATGGGCATTGGCTCAGCCCACAGGCGGAAAAGACACCGCAATGATTAATCAACAGTTTGCTCGCCTACCTACGCAGCTACAACCCTTAGTCAAAGCCAAATTCAGCTTTTCCTTCAAACCCGCGCGAGAAGCAGCCGTGCGCAAAATCATGGGCTTTGCACCTGGCTACAGCGGCAATGGTGATTTTGGTGGAAAGGATGCCAAAGTGGCTATGGCCGATCAATCGATTGGCGCGCTCATGCTGGCTTACGTGCCCACGCAAGGCGCTGAGAACAAATCCACCAACACGAAGATCAACGATCTTTATAAGCAATACATCCCGAATGGCGATGCGTTATTGCAGCAGATTGATGCTGCGGTTGCCGAATCAATGCGTAAGGACATCGTCGAGGTGGTCAAGCAAAACGGTGATGCATGGAACGATGCATTCACCAACACGCAACTGCAAAAAATGGTTAAGCGCATGGACGATTGCAAGGACGCGCACAAAGACGCCCAGAAGACTTGCAAGCAAAATATTGCAACGGCCATTGAAGGTGTCTTTGCCATCATGCCGGGTATGGGAAAAGGTAAGAATTTCGCGGGCATCGGCGCACTGGGTATGCAAGATCCAGCCTACATCAATTATGTGAATTTCATCCAAGGCGCCGATGCCACGGTGGGCAAGCATATTGCGCAGTCGGCTCTCGTTATGCTTTCTGAAAGCCAACTCCCGCCCACGAGCATCGCGGCAACACCCGGACAACAACCCGGCGCTATCGCGGCAGCGCCGCCAAAATCCAACGCGCCAGCCACAACAAGCCCTATCGGCATGCCGAGCGCGCCTACCATGGCAATGGTGGCGATCAATACAGCCAAGCCGGCGTCTACGACCAACCCTAGTGCCCCCAACGCCTCTGCTCATGCTGCCAAAGCACCAAGCAGTACGGCTCCCGCTGCGCCTCCGGGCGGAGCAGTGGTCGCAAACCAAACGCCAGTATCAGACAAGCAGGCAGTGACGCCATCAAACAACAATGCGCCCCCAAAATCAGCGGTCGATCTGTTGCCATTTGATGCCACGGCATATCGCAAAGTCCGTGAAAAACAGATCGAAGATGAATGGTTTCCTAAATGCTCGGCTCAAGCGCAGTGTCTTAAAACGATGGATGAGATCACTGAAAAATTGCTCAACGCCGAGGTGGCGGCTTTGAAAGCAGGCACCCCGTTGCACACGGATAAAGCCGCTGTAGCAGCCTTCCAAAATTCATTGGATCCGATCTACGATCCACAATTTAAGTCGGCAGTGCCCAAAGTGGTCGTTGCGAGTCAGCCGCCAACTGGACAAGCCACGACGAACAATCCACCCTCGCCTGCGAAATCTGTCGTGGCGTTACTGCCTTTTGATGCGACGACTTATCGCCGAGTGCGCGAGAAGGAGATCAAAGACGAATGGCTGCCTAAGTGTGGGGTGATCGTGATTTGCCAGAGAAAAATGGAAGAGATTGCACAGAGCCTGCTAAGCAGAGAAGTGACTGCGTTGAGCAATGGCACACCATTACATACAGACAAAGCTGCTGTAGCGGCGTTTCAAAACTCGCTTGATCTGATTTTTGATCCGCAATTTAAAGCAGCCATTCCGCCAACCGCCACTACAGCCACAACGCCATCTGGCCCAAGTACTTTCAGCAACAAAAAGCCAGATTTCAAGCCAAAATTCTAAAGGCAGCAAATATCCGCGACAGGCGATCAGGGGCTCTTTTTTCCTGCCGCGAGTGAAGGCGCTGAGCCACCTATCCGCAGCGCCGGCTAGGTGCAGTTACAGTTACAGTTGCAGTTGCAGTTGCTTTGTGCAAAACCCTTTCATCCATTTGAATGATTCTTTCTTCATCCACCTGAACTAGCATGCAAGGAAATTGATAACAACTTGGGTTTTTCCTTTATGAACCTGCGCCAAAGCCACGAAGCACTGCTGCATTCACTCAGCGATGGCATGCATATGGCGGGCACGGAAGGCGCGATTGAGCAGGTGATGCATGGTTTCGTGCGTGAGATGCAGGCGGCCAACGCCATGGTGTTTTCGCCTTTGCCTCCCTCGGCGGTGCGAAGTGCACGTCTGCCAGACTTGCCCGCGAGCAGACCAGCGGAGTATGCGGTGGGCTTGCCGCCTGGTTTTTTTGGGATGTACGAATCGCGCGTGCGCCAGATCGACGCGTGGCGGCTGGCCATTGAAAGCCGCATTGGTGATGTGTTGCAACGCGGCGGCTTACTCAGCCATGAACTGCTTTCGCCCGCGCAGCTTCGCAAAAGCGCCTTCTACGTAGAGCATTTGCAGCGCGATCTGGGCATGCAGCACATGATCTCGATTGCTTTGCCCAATGGCCAGATGCTGGCGCTGCTGCGAAGTCCTCAGCAAAGTGAGTTTTGTCATGAAGATCTCGATCTGCTTTTGGGCATGCGTCAGCCCCTGTCTGCGCTTCTTCGCTTACAGCAGCGCCTGCAGACGGGTACGCAAGCCACACAAAGCCAAGCGATCCGGCCGATGCTCGAAATTGAGCCGCAGGTAGCGCGGTGCGCGCTGCGCTATGGGCTCACTGAGATGGAATGCCGCGTACTCGCTGGGCTTGTGATGTACACGCCCACTCAAGTGGCGGTGCAGTTAGATCGTCGCATGCCGACCATTCGCAGCCACATGGCACGCCTGTTTGCCAAGACCGGCACGGGAAGGCAAGCGGAGCTGGTGTGGCTGCTGGCTTCTTGCTGAAAAAACTTAAGGCACTGCGCCACCCATGCGCAGCGCCAACTGCGTGCGATTGCTTGCGCCGAGTACGCGAAAGACGTCCTTGAGATAGGCTTTGACTGTGCCTTCCGTCAAACCTAGCTCGGTAGCAATTTGAGCATTGGTCAGGCCACGCGCTACCGCTTGCGCCACATCACGCTGGCGCGGGCTGAGGCCAAGAAGCGTATCTGAAAACGTATTTTTTATAGATAAATGGCCGTTAGCCGGCATATAAGCTGCGCGAGCAGCTATTGAATTCATAGCATTAGAAGGCGTATTTTGCCAATCCATCGGCATGCTGTCGCTCGCTGGCCACACTGGCACGCCAACCAATGCCAAATCAATGGAACGGCGCAGATCTGCCGCGCCATGGCTTTTATCGATCACGCCGCGAATGTTGGGTTGCGTGCGCAGCATGGGTAGCAACTGCGCCACTGGCAGCCCGGTCACGACTAAAAACGCCACCTGCGGAAACGATTGCGCCAGCTCCAGCACGCTGGCAACGCCCTGCATGCCGGGCATCATCACATCCACCAAAGCCAACTCCACCGGCTGACCCCGCGCTTGGGCACGCGACAGCGCAGCGCGCAAGCTGCTCTCATCGCCAGCTTCATGCACACAAAAGCGGTCTTCGCCGCCCAGCGGCTCAATTTGTGAACGCATACCACTGCGGATCAGCGGATGATCATCGGCAATCAGCAGTTGGATGGGTGGTGGGCTCATGCGGTTTTCTCTTCGCTCGGAAGCGATTCCAGCCACATGCGCAGCGCCAGCGGGCGCACTGGCTTGGGTGCGAAGAACCAACCGCGCTGCTGCACCTGCTCACGCAGTTCGGAGCGAATATCGCCAGTGAACACAGCCATATGCAATGGCAGCGCTGGTGGGCAAGCGGCGAGCGCGGCATCGCCCACCCAAAAAGCATCTTCGCCGTGCGCTAGCCAATGATCGCTGAGCAAGGCCACACGTTGGGCATGGGCAGCCCAATGAGACATTTGCGCCAAGTGCTCGCAAGCGGCCTTTTGATTCGCAGCCACACGCGTAGGCACGCCCCAGCTTTGCAACAATGATTGCATGGCCTCGCGCGAGGCTGCATCATCATCGACGACGATCACGGCCAAGCGCCTCAAATCACTGATTTTGTGTTGATTTTGGAAGCCTTTTAGGCCACTAGCCGGCATAGAATATGCGCAATGCGCTATTGAAAACGTAGCGCCCTGTGTATGGGTTGAACGCAACTCAATGCGCGAATTCATCAACGAAGCCATGCGCTGCGCTACGGCTAAACCCAACCCTAAGCCACTTTTAGCATCACGCTGCGGGTTGTGCAGTTGGTAAAACTCTTCAAAAATCAGCTTGTGATGCTCGGGCGCAATGCCCGGCCCACTATCGCGCACCTCAAAGCGCCAGCCGCTCTGGCCGGCCAATGTAGCGCGACGCACCGCCAATAGCACCGTACCTTGAGGCGTGTAGCGCACGGCATTGCTGACCAAATTGGAGATGACGCGCCATAGCAGGGCAGGATCAGCTTTCACCGCAGCATGCGCGTCGCCGCACGGCCGAATCAGCAACGCCAGCCCCTTGGCCTGCGCCAGCTCGCGGTATGTGGCATCAATGCGAGAGAGCAAATCTTGCACCGACACAGCTTGCCAATTCACCACCACTGCGCCAGCATCCAGCCGTGCCACATCCAGCACCTCATCAACCACATCGGCAAAATGCGCTACGCCGCCCTGCAAGCGCGAGAGCAGCGCCTGCTGTTTGGCATCCATGCTGCTGTGCTGCAGCGCATCGGCCAGCAGCGCCACAGCATGCACAGGCTGCCGCAGATCATGACTGGCCGCCGCTAAAAAGCGGCTTTTGGCTTCGCTGGCCTCTTCAGCGCGCTCTTTCTGCGCCTGGACTTCGGCCAGCAAGGCCTCATTTCGATAACGCTGCATCAAATCACTGTGCATCACGCGGCCAAAGCGTTTGCTAGAGACGACCAGCACCGCCCACAGGACGCCCAAATACACCGCGCTGACCCAACCGATTTTGCTACTCATGGTCAGCGCCAGCCAAATCATCTGCGCTGTGCTTCCCAGCAAAAAAGGCGTGACGAACGCAATCACCACTGGCGGGTGAATGCAAAACTGGGTGAGCGCGCCTGCACAAAGGATAGCCGACAGGGTGATGGCATAAAACATGGCTGTCTCGCTGCCGCTGGCTGTGGCGGCCAGCGTCCACAGCCCCAGCGCTGAGCCCATGACACCAAGCCGTATCGCCACGCCGTTCATCCAAGGCTGCGGCTCAAAATCTGCCAGAGGCCGGGCACGATTGAACCTTGAGAAGAAAAACCAGCGCTCCGAATGTAGCGCGTAAATCACCATCGCCATGCCCCAGCTTTTCCACACGCCAATGAAGGGCTCAAACAACCAAGCCACCAAAATCGGCCCCGTCAGGGTCGATAAAATCGCTAGCTTGAAGCCTTTCAATAGCAAATCCACCTTTTCCCGCTCTACGCGCGGATCAGTAGCGACGGCCAAGCCCAGCCTCAAAGCCGTGGCGGATGTGGGCGCAAAGCGGATCATGGCCGCATTTCAGCACAGAGCGATGGTTTTGGGAACTCACCAAAGTGAGCAGAATTGAGTTTTTGCTTTCAATTTTTAGTGTCAAATTGGCTGTTTACCGGCACAGAATATACGCAAACAGCTATCAAATCAATAGCTGTTGATAGGCCGATCTCTTGCTGACTCAGTCGTCGCCAGCCAGTCTTGTAAAATACTTGTATTCGTTATTTTTGAGATTAAGCCATGTCTGCCGCCAACAACACAGAACACACCGAACACGCCGATCACTCAGATGCGCCACAAGACGGCGTGGAAGCGGTTGTGCATTTGATGCCTGTGGTGCTGCCTGTGATGGGCGCCTTGCTGATGTTTTTGTTGGCGTTTATTGCCATTTACTTGGCTTGATCTGATCGCCACGGGTTCGGCTCAGCCGAAAACAGCCTTCCAAAGCGCCTTCACGGCGCTTTGTTCGTTTTGCAAGGCTGTTTGTTCGACCTGCGGATTGCGCTCATCCAGCCTTGCCAAGTGCTGGGCATTGCGCAACTGTCGATACGCATTGGCTGCATCGTTGCCCACATTCTTGGGCAGCAAGCCTGCATTTTCAGCCGAATGCAGCAAGGCGATATTGCCGCTATTGAGCGCCAACACAGGATGCGCTGACGCTTGCGAAAGCACCAAATACTGCACCGCAAACTCCACATCCACCATGCCGCCGGTGCTGTGTTTCACATCAAAACGATCGCTACTGACGCGATGCGCCTTCATCACGCGAGAGCGCATAGCCAGAATTTGCGCCTTCAGTGCATCGCTATCACGCATTGAGACCAGCACCTGATGCCGAATCGCATCAAAACGCGCCGCCATCTCAGGCGCGGCGCACACACAGCGCGCACGCGTCATCGCTTGCAGCTCCCAAGTCCAAGCGGTATTGCTGCCACGCTGGGTTTGATAGTCAGCATACGCTTCGATGGATGTGACCAAAAGGCCAGCGCTGCCATTGGGGCGAAGCGCGGTGTCGATATCGTACAAATCGCCTTGCGCGGTTTTGGTGGAGAGCCAACTGATCAGTTTGCGCACCAACTTGGCATAGACCATGCCTGAGTCGGCATGGTCATCGTCATACAAACACACGATATCTAAATCACTGCCATAGCCGAGCTCTTTGCCGCCCAATTTGCCATAGCCAACAATGGCAATTCGCGGCACTTGCAGATGCCGCTCTTTGATGAATTCCCAAACCCATTGCGTGCTGACGCAAAGAATCGTATCGGCCAAGGCGCTCAAATCATCGGCCACTTGCTCTACCGTGATGCGGCCTTCCAGATCGCGCACGAGAATGCGGAATAGCTCGGCCTGCTGCGCGCGGCGCAGCAACGCCATGAGGCTTTCTTCATCAGCTTGGCCACTACCTTGCAAGGCTGTGCGGCGCTGCTGCAATTCTTGGGCAAACTGCGCTGCATCAAAGCGCTCAGCCAGAATGCTCTCGCTAGCCAATTCATCAATCACGCCCGGATGCTGCATCAAATAGCGTTGCGGCCAGCGCGCCGCGCCAAGTACGCGTAGCAAGCGCTCATGCACGGCCGGGCGCTCCAGCAGGAGCGCCAGATAAGCTTCTCGGCGCAGCAAAGGCTCCAGCCAATCGGCAAAGCGCAGCGCGGCGGTTTCAGTGACGGCGCCTTCACGCAGCCATTGCGCCATGCGGTGCACCAGCCTGAGTAAACGCTGGCGCGATTCTTCTTTGAGGTTTTGGAAGCGCGGATGCTCCTGCCATTGCTGTATGCGAGCTTTGAGCGCATCTGGCAGAGCATCAAGCCATTGCGCCACAACGGCGCTAGACTCTGCGCCCACGCCACTGCCGCAGCCCTTGCAAGAGCCGTTTTGGTTTTTCCCTTGCCCGAGCAATTTATCAAACTCAACGGCAATCAATTCGCGATGATCATCCAGAGCAGAGAGGAAACCGCAACAGTCGGCAAAGCCCATGCTGCGCGAAAGCCACGCGCAATCCTCATCGTTGGTTGGCAATACATGGGTTTGCTGATCATCCAGATACTGAATGCGATGCTCAGTGCGGCGCAAAAATTCGTAGGCGAGACTGAGCGCCTGCGCCGTCGCCTCGGGCATTAAGCCACTTGCAGCTACGCGCTGCAGCGCTTTTAGCGTAGGCCGCGTACACAACTCTGGAAACTGCCCGCCGCGCACCACTTGAAGCACCTGCACAATAAATTCCAACTCTCGAATCCCACCACGCGAGAGCTTTACATCATTCGCACGCTCGGGCCGGCCTGCCGCGCGGCGGTTGGCGTGATCGCGGATTTGTCCATGCAATTGGCGCAGCGCTTCAAACACACCGTAATCCAAATAACGCCGATAGACGAAGGGATTGACCACCTCTTGCAAAGCTTTGGCCTCCGATAGAGCACCGGTACAAGCCACCACTCGGCTTTTTAGCCACGCAAAACGCTCCCACTCGCGACCATTGGCTACAAAATAATTTTCTAGAGCCGCTAGAGATATAGCTGCTGGCCCGCTGTTGCCATGCGGCCGCAACGCTAGGTCAACCCGAAACACAAAACCATGCTCGCTCACATCAGCTAGCAGTTGGCAGATACTCCGCACGAGTTTTTGGAAATACTCGTGGTTGCTGATGCTGCCGCGCTGCTGCGCATCCACCCCCGTCGTCTGCCCTTCATGCGAATACACAAAGATCAAATCAATGTCGCTCGATACATTGAGCTCGCGCGCGCCTAGCTTGCCCATGCCCACGATCCACAGCTCACTTTGCGCTTTGTCTGAGCTTTGCGGTGTGCCGTGCAAAGCTTGAAGCTGCGTCTGCACCTCTTGCAAAGCCAAGACTAGCGACCATTCGGCCAAATCTGTCATGCTCTGTGTGATGACCGACAATGGCGCGTTCTCATCACAATCGAGTGTGATGAGCCGCTCCATCGCTAAAGCCCGCGTGATGCGCAAGCAAGTAGGTATCTCATGACCATTGGCGGAATTTTCTTGTAGCGCGGCGTAACAGCTTTGCAGCACTTGCCGCGTCAAAGCGCCCGGGGGCAGGTACTGCAATTGATCGGCATAGCGCCTGCGCACGCGACTAGCGTAGCGGGAGAAACTTGACGGACGGTTCGCACTCCAACCGGGATGCGATGGCGTAGCGGTGGCGCTTGGCTCTGGACGACCCAGAGCTACAGAGCCCGTCATAATTGCGTTGTCAGCCTCAAGCATGTCCAGTACTACATCCATCGTGTCGCCATTTCCCTCCACCAACATCCAAAGCGCGCCCTCAAAAGGCTTGCGTTGGTTCTCAGGCTTGGCATCCGCGCTTTGGTGGAGCAGCGTCGCTCTATCTGGCCTGATCGCACTGGTGTGGATCGCTATTTATGTGGTGATTGTGCCGCGAATCGGCGAATTTCGCCCGCAACTAGAAAACAGGCTCACTGCGGCACTGGGTGTTCCGCTGCGCATTGGCGAAATTTCAGCGCAAGTCAACGGACTCATGCCCACCTTCACGATGAGCCAAGTGCGCTTACTTGATGCCCAAGGCCGTGATGCGCTGGTGCTCCAAACTGTCACCGCGGCCGTATCACCGCAGTCGCTGCTTGATTTGGGTTTTGAGCAATTGCTGATCGAACAACCTGAACTGACCATCTCACGCAATGCGCAGGGCAGCATTACCGTGGCCGGCTTCGAGCTGTCACCGAGCAACACGCCTGAGGCCGAGACAAGTGTGGCTGCGGATTGGCTGTTTTCTCAAGGCGAGATCGTGATTCGCTCGGGCACACTGCGGTGGATCGATAAAATGCGCGGCGCACCGCCACTGGCGCTGAACCACGTGAATCTGTATTTGCGCAACCAAGGCCGCAGACATCAAGCGCGGCTGGAGGCGACGCCCTCCGCTATTTGGGGCTCGCGCTTTGTGCTGAGTGCGGATTTCCTAGGCTCACGGTTTAGTAAAAAATCGGGCGATTGGCGCAGTTGGCAAGGCCATCTTCATGCCGATCTGCCACAGGTGGATGTCCAGCAACTGCGCCAATACACTCAACTGGGGGTGGACATTACACAGGGCCGGGGCGCATTGCGCGGCTGGTTGGCACTGGATCGGGGCACAGTGCGTGAATCCGTGGTGGATGCGGCTTTAGCGGATGTCAATGTGCGCCTGCGGGCTGATTTGCAACCGGTGGCTATGAAATCTTTGTCTGGGCGATTCAGCCTTTTGATGGATGAGAGCAACCTTGCCCTGCGCAGTGAGCAATTAGCCTTCGAGACGCGAGATGGTCTACGCTGGCTAGGTGGCAATGCGCAATTGAGTCTGAAGGAGCGGGGCAATGTCGATCAGATGCATGGTGATTTTTCTGCCGACAAGCTTGACTTGGCTGTTTTAGCGCAAATTTCAGATCGACTGCCTTTGGATGCGTCGGTACATTCTTGGCTACGTGAGTTGCAGCCTCAAGGCGTCCTGCCAGAGATCAACGCAAAATGGCGAGGATTGATTTCTTCACCGAAGCAATTTGAGGTGCAAGGTCATGCAAAGAGCGTCACCTTACAGCCAAGCCGCAATACATCTGTCGAGGGCAGCAAAACCACTGTGCTTGCATGGCACCCTGGTGTGCGCAATGCGAATGTGGATTTCAAATTCAATGAAAAAAACGGCAGCGCACAACTACAGATCGAAAACGGAAGCATCAGCCTGCCCGGCATGTTTGAAGAGCCAACAGTGGCTCTCGATCAGATGAGCACTGAATTAAGCTGGCAAATTGAAGGCGGGCAAATACAAGTGCAAATTCCGCAGGCAAAGTTTGCCAACGCTGATGCAAAAGGCGAAGCCAAAGCGACCTGGAAAACCGCAGACCCCCTGAAAAGTGCAGCGAAGTCGCGCTTTCCAGGCATCTTGGATTTACAGGGCAGCTTAACCCGCGCGGAAGGCACAAAGGTGCATCGTTATTTACCCATTTTCATCGCGCAAGAAGCACGCTACTATGTGCGCGATGCGGTTCTTGAAGGTAAGTTGAACCAAGGCACTTTCAGAATCAAAGGCGATTTATATGACATGCCTTTTGCAGACCCCAGCAAGGGAGAATTTCGCGTTGCGGCGCAAGTGACCGACGCCGTGCTCGATTACGTACCGCGCAGCGTTTTACCCAAAGACAGCCTTCCTTGGCCAGCACTGACTCAGATCAATGGCGAACTGATCTTTGATCGCCAATCCATGACCATGCGCGGGGCAACTGCACGCATTGCAAATGCACCTAGCCTAGCGCTCAGTAAAGTTGAGGCATACGTTGCCGATCTTTCAAAAAAACAGCAGGTGATGATCAGCGCAGAAGCGCGTGGTAACGCAGCTGATGCATTGAATTTAGTCAATACATCGCCGCTGGCAGAAATTAGCAGCAAAGCATTGGCACAAGCCAGCATCAACGGTCAGACAGAACTGACCATGCGACTGCTGCTGCCCATCAATGAGCTTCATAGAAGCCGTGTGCAAGGCACGGTAACGCTGCCGGGTAATGACTTTCAGATCTTCCCCCAATCACCAACTTTGCTGCAAGCCAAAGGCCAGATTTTCTTGAGCGAGAAGGGCTTTGAGCTGCGCGATGTATCGGCACGCGCTTTTGGGGGAGATATTCGATTGGACGGAGGTAGCCGCCCCGCTCGGAGCAGCAGCGATGTGAGCGTGGCGCTGCGTGCTCAAGGCACTGTTACAGCTGAGGGTCTACGCCAAGCCAAAGAGCTGGGTTATCTATCTCGTTTGGCGACTCAGGCTAACGGTAGCGCAGCTTACGTGGCCAGTCTAAATATCCGCCGAGGCGTGCCTGAGATCAGTGTAAGCAGCAATTTGCAGGGCTTGGGGCTGAATCTCCCACAGCCCTTATCCAAGCCGGCCGAGGCCAGTTTGCTACTGCGATACGACAACTTGCTGGTGCCCGAATCACTTCCAGAGGGTCGCAATCTCCAAGACCAAATCAGCTTGGAGCTTGGCAGTGTAGCCACCGCGAACTACATACGCGATATTTCTGGCGACACGCCGCGCGTGATTCGTGGTCGTATCGGCGTGGGTTTGCTACCTGGCGAAGTGATCGCAGCCAACGACAATCCCGGCGTCGCCGCAAACATCAACTTCTCTCAGCTGAATGTGGATGCATGGGAAAAATTGCTGAGTAATACCTCAGCGCAGACCGCAAGAGATGGCACCAACACTGGCTTGAGTGCTGAAACGCGCGCTTATCTCCCATCCATTCTCTCCGTACGGGCGCGCGAGCTCACGGTACAAGGGCGCACACTGAATAACATCGTGGTGGGCGGCTCGCGCGAAGATCTGACTTGGCGCGCAAACCTTGATGCGCGCGAACTCAACGGGTATATTGAATATCGCCAAGCCAGTAGTGGCAATTCAGGTCGCGTGTACGCGCGCTTGGCACGCCTGTCTATCGCAGCCGCCGCCGCTGCGGATATAGAAGCCACTCTGGATCAACAACCTACCAGCATTCCTGCCTTGGATATTGTGGTGGAGGATTTAGAGCTGCGCGGCACGCGCTTGGGACGCGTTGAGCTAGAGGCGCTGAATCGCGAAAGTGCAGGCGTCCGTGAATGGCGGCTCTCGCGCTTGAATGTGAGCCTGCCTGAAGCACAATTCAGTGCAACGGGCAATTGGGCTTTGGTCGGCACGCATCCATCGGCAGGACGAAACGAGAGGCGGCGCACCGCCTTGAACTTCAAACTAGACATCGCCAATAGTGGGGACTTACTCAAGCGAGTTGGACAGGACAAAGTGCTCGCTCAAGGCAAGGGCGTGATGCAAGGGCAAATCAGTTGGTTGGGCGCGCCGTGGGCTCTAGACTACGCTAGCATGAATGGTGGTTTTAATCTGAATATTGAAAACGGACAGTTCCTCAAAGCTGATCCTGGTCTTGCGAAGCTGCTGGGCGTACTCAGTCTGCAATCGCTACCGCGCAGGTTGAGCTTAGATTTTCGGGATGTTTTCACAGAAGGTTTTGCATTTGACTTTCTGCGTGGTGATGTGAAGATTGAGCAGGGTGTAGCTTTCACCAACAATTTACAAATGAAGGGCATCAATGCTGCCGTGCTGATGGAAGGCACCGCCAACATCGCCAAGGAAACCCAGAATATCAAAGTTGTAGTCGTACCAGAAATCAATGCTGGCACGGCTTCGCTGGTTGCAGCTGTGATTAATCCTGCTGTTGGGCTTGGCACATTTTTAGCACAGCTCATTTTGCGCCGCCCCTTGATTGAGGCTGCCACGCAAGAATTTCAGATCACCGGTTCTTGGCTAGATCCACAAGTTAAACGCGTCAAGCGCATCAACGCTTCACAGACCGAAGCAACCACACCCACAGAAGGAAGCACCAAGCCATGAAAGTCGCCGCCATTCAGATGGTTTCGGGCACCGATGTTTCGCGCAACCTGCAAGATGCTCTTGATTTCATAGCGTTCGGCGCTGCCCAAGGTTGCGAATTACTTGCTTTGCCTGAATATTTTTGCCTGCTCGGTGCGCGCGATACCGATAAGCTGGCAATTGCTGAGGAAGAGGGTCAAGGCTTTATGCAGGATGCCCTACGGCAAGCTGCACGAGCCCATGGCGTATGGATTGTGGCGGGCACTTTACCTCTGAAGAGTGGCCAAGCCGATCGCGTGTTTAACGCTTGCCTGGCCTTCAACCCGCAAGGCGAACAAGTGGCACACTACGACAAGATGCATTTATTTGCTTTTGACAATGGTACAGAGCGCTACGATGAAGCACGCGTGCTGCAAGCGGGCAGCACCCCCGTTGCGTTTGATTTGCCTTCGCGTGATGGCGTCATTTGGCGCACGGGGCTGTCTGTTTGCTATGACCTTCGCTTTCCTGAGCTGTATCGCGCTTTGCAAGCCGATCTACTTTTAATTCCGAGTGCCTTTACGCACACAACAGGCCAAGCACATTGGGAGACGCTCATCAGAGCTCGCGCGATTGAAAACCAAGCTTGCGTTGTAGCCCCCGCGCAAGGTGGCAAGCATGAGAATGGTCGCCAAACTTGGGGGCATTCGATGGTGGTAGATAGTTGGGGCCAAGTGCTCGGAGCTCGCAGCGAGAGTGCGGGCTTGGTTGTCGCAGAGCTTGATGGCGTAGCGATGCAGCAGCGCCGCACGCAACTGCCCGCACTCAAACACCGCCTGATGTGATGCCAAGTGCGGTCAGTCGCTTTTGGGAACAAGTTGCACGCTGGCCCACACGCCGGATGGCACTGTGGTCGGCGTTGCTGCTGCTGGTGGCGGGTTTACTCATCGCCCTGATTTGGCTAGCCGGACGCTATGAAGCGGATCTCATCCAAGAGCGGGTTGATCGCGATGCGCAAGACGCAGTCATCGAAATTCGCGCGGGGCTCACGCGCAATGTGCAAAGCCTGCAAGCCTTGCGCACCACTTTGCCACAATGGAAGCTCGATGCTGAAGAGTTATTGCGCAGCCGTCGTGAGTTGGCACGGCTGGAATGGCGTGATCTCAGCTTCAAGCTGCAAGCCGGGGCACAAAGCCCCTACCTGAACACCGAGCAATCACCGCTTAATGTGCGCGATGCACCCTTCGGTGATTTGCAATTGAGCTGTGAGCGAGCACGCCGCCAAAGCGAGCCGGTGTACGCGCCCAGTTATTTTTCGCCCGGCGGTGCGGGGTTAGGCAGTGAGCTGATGGAGCTGTGTTTGCCACTGGTTCAAGCCGGTCAGCATCAAGGCTATCTGATTGCCGTCTATGGATTGCAAGCAATTTTGTTGGAGATGGTGGGCAAGCCCTTGCAGCGAGGGCAGTATCTCTCTTTTACCGAGCCAGATGGCACGCGCCTAGCGATTCAAGGGACAGCTCGGCGTGGTGGCCGCATGTTCAGCGGGCAGCAATTGCTGGATCTGCCAGGCAACACCATGCTGCTGCGTGCCGACAATTGGCGAGTCGCGCCAGATTTGTTTCCCAATGTGCTCACTGCGGTGATCACTGTGATGTCTCTTGCTCTGGTGAGCGTGTTGGTGCTGCTCGGGCGAGATATCAACCGCCGCTTGCGCGCTGAGCGTGAGCTCGCAGATGCACTGGCGTTTCGCAAAGCCATGGAGGATTCCTTGGTCACTGGGCTGCGCGCGCGCGATATGGGCGGACAGATCCGATATGTGAATCCAGCTTTTTGCGCCATGACAGGCTTTGAGGCCCATGAGCTGCTAGGAGCGAAAGCGCCCATGCCCTACTGGCCACCCGAGCTGATTGATGAATACCAACAGCGACAAGCTGTGCGCCTGTCAGGCAGCGCGCCGCCGCGTGAAGGCTATGAATCCATGTTCATGCGCAAGGATGGCTCGCGTTTTTCTGTGTTGGTGTTTGAAGCGCCTTTGATTGATGCGCAAGGTACGCAAAGCGGATGGATGAGTGCGATTTTGGATATCTCCGAGCAGCGCCGCATGGAAGAGCTCTCACGCGCCTCGCAAGAACGGCTGCAAGCGAGCGCGCGCTTAGCCACCATGGGCGAAATGGCATCCCTCCTGAGTCATGAGCTCAATCAACCTTTGGCCGCCATCTCGAGCTATGCCACAGGCACCGCCAATATGCTTGATCAGCCAGGCAGCGCAAGCGCGCAAGATGTATCGCATGCGCTCGCACGCATTGCTGAGCAGGCTGAGCGCGCAGGTAAAGTGATCAAATCGGTGCATGATTTTGTTCGCCGGCGTGAAAGCAAGCATGAAAATGTGACAGCGCAATCGCTGCTTGATGCGGTCATGCCCTTGGTGCAATTGCAAGCTCGCAAACTTGCCGTGCAAGTTCAGGTCGGACGCTTAAATGGTTTGCCACCTGTCTTCGTCGATCGCATCATGGTGGAGCAGGTGTTACTCAACTTGGCACGCAATGGTATTCAAGCGATGGATGCGATGGCGTCAACGCAACGGATTTTGCAAATTCGAGCGCGTTTACTGGATTCGCAGTGGCTGGAGTTTTCGGTGGCAGATTTTGGCCAAGGCATCACCAACGAGACGGCCAAGCAATTGTTTACGCCATTTTTCTCCACCAAACCTGATGGCATGGGGCTAGGCTTGAGTTTGTGTCGTACCGTTGTAGAGCAGCATGGCGGCTCACTCGTGTTTGCGCCCAACCAACCGTGCGGTACGATGTTTGTATTTTCTTTGCCTGTGGCTTCTACGCATGCCAAGCGCCATGCTGCAGTGGCAAACTGAGCGCATGGTCAAGCCTGTTGATTCTCTGGTCTATATCGTCGATGACGATGCGAGCGTGCGCGATGCGCTGGCTTGGCTGCTGCGTTCGCGCCGGCTTCTACACGAAGGCTATGCGAATGCAGAAGATTTTTGGGCACTGATCCAAATGGCTGCGCCGCGCCAAGCCTGCTGCGTGCTACTGGATGTGCGCATGCCCGGCATGAGTGGGCTGGCTTTGTTTGACAAACTCCTGACCCTGCCTTGGGCAGCTACCTTGCCAGTGATTTTTCTCACAGGACATGCTGATGTGCCCACGGCTGTCGATGCTGTAAAACGCGGGGCTTTCGATTTTTGCGAAAAACCGTTTTCAGACAACGCATTGGTTGATCGCATTGAGCAAGCCTTGGCGCAGAGCCACGTAGCCCTCTCGCAACGTCAAGGTCGCCAGCAAATGGATGGCCGCATTGCCGAGCTGACCGAACGCGAGCGCGACGTCATGCGCCTCGTCACCCAAGGTTTGCCTAACAAATTGATCGCCGATCAACTTCAAATCAGCGTACGCACGGTAGAAGTACACCGTGCGCGCGTGTTTGACAAGATGGGCGTGAAATCAGCCGTGGAGCTTGCAAATCTCATGCAGCCACCCACGGCGTGAACTTAGGCTGCGACCACGCGCGCCATCTCTAGGCATTTGTTCGAATATCCCCACTCGTTGTCATACCAGCTGATCACTTTAATGAAGGTGCTATCGAGCGCCAGGCCGGCTTCTGCATCAAACACACTGGTGCAGACTTCACCACGGAAATCGGTGGCGACCACTTTGTCTTCGGTGTAGCCGAGCACGCCTTTGAGGCCACCTTTTTCTATTGCTTTCTGGCTTTGTGATTTCATTTCTGCACAGATTTCAGCGTAAGTCGCTGGGGTGTTGAGTTCTACTGTGAGGTCAACCACCGATACGTCACTGGTGGGCACACGGAAGGCCATACCGGTGAGCTTTTTGTTCAGTTCAGGAATCACCACACCCACGGCTTTGGCCGCGCCTGTGGAAGATGGAATAATGTTTTCTAAAATGCCCCGTCCCCCACGCCAATCTTTATTCGATGGCCCGTCCACCGTTTTTTGTGTGGCAGTCGCTGCGTGAACAGTTGTCATCAGGCCCCGCTTGATGCCCCATTTATCGTTCAAAACTTTGGCTACAGGAGCTAAGCAATTGGTGGTGCAGCTTGCGTTCGAGATGATGGCTTGGCCTGCGTAGGTTGCGTGGTTAACGCCATAGACAAACATTGGTGTGTCGTCTTTAGAAGGGGCAGAAAAAATCACTTTTTTCGCGCCTGCGGCGATGTGCTTTTCTCCGGTATCTTTGGTGAGGAAGAGGCCTGTGGCTTCTAGCACCACATCTGCACCGACTTCATTCCACTTCAACGCAGCAGGATCTTTCTCAGCAGTTAAGCGTATGCGTTTGCCGTTGACAACGAGTGTCTGGCCATCTACGGATACCGTGCCTTTGAAGCGGCCATGCACACTATCGTATTGCAGCATGTAGGCAAGATAATCGGGCTCAAGCAAATCATTGATGCCAACGATTTCAATATCCGAAAAATTTTGCACTGCAGCGCGAAACACCATGCGGCCGATGCGGCCAAATCCATTGATACCTAATTTGATCGTCATTGCTTTCTCCAGAAAATAATATCAAAACACTCAGTCAGAAGGCGTAAGCACTTATGCGCCACGCCTTCTTGCTCAGAGCTTTGCAGCGCAATTAAATGCGGCAACCTAACTGGCCTTTTTTGCTATTGTCAAAGTAGGTTAAATCGCCTGGGCAAGCCACTTTGGGCTCAGGAATAATAGTGCCAGCCTTGGCGCTACAGGTGAACGCTTTGGTTTTAGCGTTTTGACCGGGCTTCACAAGCGCCCAGCCTTCAGGGCAGAGAGCGGCAGGCCTAGCGGCCATCGCTGGCGCAGACGCGGATTTAGCGGCTGGAGCGGGCGCAGCAGCCACAGGAGCAGCGGCTACCGAGGCAGGCGCTACTACAGCCAACATCACTGCTTGGCGCTTGCCTAAGCATTTGAGCGTAGAGCCGGCTGTTGTGGGCTCAATGTCCACCTTATATTGACCAGCTGCTGGATAGCTTCGGGTGATGATGTAGGGCATCTCCGAGGCTTTGTTGATTTTGACCTTCTCGACCTGTCCATCACCGAAGTGAATGCGTAGGCCGCAATTGGGTGTTTCATTGGGTTCGAATGACACGGTGATCTTGACTGGCTCGCCCACTTTAGCAGCGGCGGGCTCGACCTTGACGCCGCTCAAAGTTTGCGCCTGAGCAGCGATCGCCACCAACGTAGCTACTGCAAAAATCCATTTTTTCATAAAGATGTTCCTTGTTGTATGAAATGAAAAATCCAACCGCCTATCCACGGCGCTTAGCAAGCACGGCGCGTGCCGTATCGGCGACATTTTGCGCAGTAAATCCGAAGTGTTTGAACAATACGGGTGCCGGGGCAGATTCGCCATAGGTGTCCAAACCGACAACAGCGGCGCAACCATACTTCCACCAGCCATCTGTGACGCCCATCTCCACGGCGACGCGTGGCAAGCCATTGGGCAGTACGAGGGCTTTGTACATTGCCGTTTGGCGGTCAAAAGTGGTGGTACTCGGCACGGAAACGACGCGTGCCGCTATCTTAAATGTAGCAAGCAATTTTTGCGCATCAAGCGCTAAGCCCACTTCTGAGCCAGAAGCCATCAACACGATCTGGGCTTTTTTCTTCATACCGATATCTTCGGGCTCGCTCAAAACATAAGCGCCTTTGTCAATGTTGTCTGCGGTTTGCTTGGGCAAATAGGGCAGGTTTTGACGCGAGAGCAAGAGCGCGGTGGGGCGCGTGGTGTTGGCCAGTGCAGTCGCCCATGCAATCGCGGTTTCTAGCGTGTCGGCGGGGCGCCACACATCGAGATTGGGAATCAGGCGCAAGCTGGCTGCATGCTCCACCGATTGGTGCGTCGGGCCGTCTTCGCCCAAGCCGATCGAGTCGTGCGTGAACACATGGATCACGCGCTGCTTCATGAGCGCGGCCATGCGGATGGCGTTGCGACTGTAATCGCTGAACGTGAGGAACGTGCCGCCATAAGGAATAAAGCCGCCATGCAACGCCACGCCGTTCATGATGGCGGCCATGCCGAATTCGCGCACGCCGTAGTTGATGTGGCGGCCACCTGCGCTGACGCCCTCAGCGTTCGGGGTTAATACGACTTCGCCGTTCATGTCAAAGCGCAAGTTAGGTGTTGACTTGGTGTTGGTCAGGTTAGAACCGGTCAGGTCAGCCGAGCCGCCCAGCATTTCTGGCAAGCCTGCGGTGAAGGCCTCTAGTGCGAGTTGTGACGCCTTGCGCGAAGCCACCGTTTCAGCCTTGCTGTGCGCGGCCAAAATTGTGTCGACAGCGAGCTGGTCAAACTGCTTGGGCAAGTCGCCTTTCATGCGGCGTGTCAACTCTTGCGCGAGTTCTGGGTAGGCGGTTTTGTACGCGGCAAATTTAGCGTCCCATGCAGATTCAGCCACCAAGCCCTTGGCCTTGGCGTCCCACGCGTGGCGCACATCGTCAGGTATCTCAAACGGGCCATGTGCCCAGCCCATGGCTTCGCGCGTTAATTTAATTTCTTCCGCGCCTAGCGGCTCGCCGTGCGCCTTGGCGGTGTTGGCACGGTTTGGGCTGCCTTTTCCGATGTGGGTTTTGCAAACAATCAGCGTGGGTTTATTGTCAGCGTTGGCTTTTGCAGCAGCAATCGCGGTAGATACAGCGGCTGCATCGTGCCCGTCAATCGGGCCAATCACGTTCCAGCCGTAGGCGGCAAAGCGCAGCGGCGTGTTGTCGATAAACCAGGGTGCTACTTGCCCGTCAATGCTGATGCCGTTGTCGTCATACAGCGCCACCAGCTTGCCCAAGCGCCATGCACCAGCCAAAGCGGCGGCTTCGTGGCTGATGCCTTCCATCAGGCAACCGTCACCCATGAAGACATAGGTGTGGTGGTCCACCACGGTATGGTTTTCACGGTTAAATTCCTTGGCCAGCAGCTTTTCAGCCAGCGCCATACCGACTGCGTTCGTCAGGCCTTGCCCTAGGGGGCCGGTAGTGGTTTCAACTCCAGGGGTCACGTCAACTTCAGGGTGGCCGGGGGTTTTGCTGTGCAG
>JAYWHR010000058.1:0-32885 GCA_043777675.1 Comamonadaceae bacterium
CTGCACTCAAAACTGGGTAACCTGTCACCCAACGCTTTCGAGCGTGAATCGACATCAAAAAAATCTATCAAACTGTCCTAAATTACTTGACCACTACAGTTTTAACAACCTATCGGGCTGTCTGTTTTTATTAGACCACTACACCTTGATGGGGAAGGCCATCTGAAGTGTAGCAATCCGGGGTGAGAGAGGGAGCTACAACGCATGGCGCAAAAGCGTAACATTAGCTTTCAGTGTAGCAATCCGGGGTGAGAGAGGGAGCTACAACCAATGAAGGAAAACAGTGCTCAAAAAATCGAGTGTAGCAATCCGGGGTGAGAGAGGGAGCTACAACGATCTGAAGTCGACGGGCAAGCCCGTCAACTTCAGATCGGCGCGGTTCCCGCGCGGTTATCAAGGTTAATGTTGCTTGGTTAATTTTGGAATTTTTGCGTTTTTTTGCCGCGTGTATTTTCCCTAAAGCAACCGCACTTTCACGGCCTTGCCCTTGATCCGCGCGCCACCCAAACGCTGCGCCACTTCTGCGCCGATTTTGCGTTCCACTGCCACGTAAGTAGAAAACTCATTGACGGTAATCTTGCCCACCTGCTGGCGCGTGTAGCCCAGATCTGCCGTGAGTGCGCCCAGCACATCACCGGGGCGGATTTTTTCTTTGCGGCCGCCTTGGATGTAGAGCGTGGCCATGGGCGGTAGGAGGGGGGCGTTGCTGGTAGAGGTTAATTCAGCGAGCTTGCTCCAAGTCGTTTCGCGGCCTTGCAACTGCTCAATTTTGCCTACATTGCCCATCTCATCCATGCTCGCGATATTGAGCGCGAGGCCGCTCTCGCCAGCGCGGCCTGTGCGGCCAATGCGGTGAATATGAATTTCTGCATCGGGCGTCACGTCTACGTTAATCACGGCTTGCAAATTGGCAATATCCAAGCCCCGCGCTGCCACATCGGTGGCCACCAAGATGCTGCAACTTTTATTGGCAAACTGCACGAGCACTTGATCGCGCTCACGCTGCTCCAGCTCGCCATAGAGCGCCTGCGCACGATAGCCTTGCGCTTGCAAAAATGTTTCTAGATCGCGGCATTGCGCTTTGGTGTTGCAAAAGGCGAGCGTGCTCTCGGGGCGGAAATGCGCGAGCATTTGGCCTACTGCTGCAAATCGCTCATTGGCATTCGCGCCGCGCCGGCTGTCTCCGGCCACCTCATACCAGCGCTGCTCAATCTGGTTGCCTGCGTGTTGCAGCTCCACCTTGACCGTCTCTGGGCTACGCATGAATTGCGCCGCAATTTTTGCAATGCCTTCGGGATAGGTGGCAGAAAACAACAAGGTTTGTCGCTCTTTGGGGCATTGCTTGGCCACGACGGTGATGTCGTCGAAAAAGCCCATATCGAGCATGCGATCGGCTTCATCGAGCACGAGTGTATTGAGCGCATCTATCGCTAAACTACCCCGCTTCAAATGATCCATGATCCGCCCCGGTGTGCCCACCACGATGTGCGCGCCGTGCTCAAGGCTGGCCGTTTGCCCGCGCAGAGGCACGCCGCCGCAGAGCGTCACCACCTTGATATTGTCTTGCGCCCTTGCTAAGCGGCGCACTTCGCTGGCCACCTGATCGGCCAGCTCACGCGTGGGGCAAAGCACCATGCTCTGCACGGCGAAGCGGCGTGGGTTCAGGTTAGCCAGCAGCGCGAGGGCGAAGGCTGCCGTCTTGCCGCTACCGGTTTTGGCTTGCGCGATGATGTCTTTGCCGAGTAACGCCATCGGCAGAGATGCTGCTTGAATGGCTGTCATCTCGGTGTAGCCCAAGGCGGTGAGGTTGGCCACAGTAGCTGGCGAGAGGGGCAATTGGTCGAATTTGGTGTTGGGCGTGGTCATGCGGTGATTATCACGGCCACTGATGTTGTAAAGATATTGTTCGATCAAATTGATGCAATTTAAATGAATCTATGCATAAATTAGGATTGATGCAGTAAAATAATTTTTGAATCAAATTCATGGAAAGCATCATGCGCACCACGCTCAATCTTCAGCCACAAGCCTTCGATCTTGCCGCAGCTTATGCCAACGCCCGTGCCATGAAGCTTGGCGATGCTGTCTCCGAACTCATTTTGCGCAATCAGTTGCCAGCAGCCACAGGGAAATTAAAGAAAGTGGGGGATGTATGGATCATGGCCATCCCTCGAGGCGAAGCGAGTGTCACAGCAGCGCAGGTCAAAAATATGCTGGAGGAGGATTGAGATGCCATCCACAGCGCCTGCGCCTTGCTATCTCTTAGATGCCAACGCACTGATTGCACTTTGCTGGCCACATCACGAACATCACAAGCGCATGTTGGCTTGGTTTGGTCGCCATGCTGCGGATGGCTGGGCTACATGCGCGCTCACGCAAGCCGCCTTGGTGCGCATCAGTTTGCAGCCTACGTTCTCTAGCCTCTCTGCACATGGTATTTCTGTGGATACTATCGCGCAGCTCTTAGCCAACAACACCGCGCATCCCGCGCATCACTTTTTAAACTTAGATTTTGGTTTTGACACCGTGGTGCAGCGTTGCACAGGCGGTATCTGGGGGCACAGGCAAATCACCGATGCTTGGCTGCTCACGACGGCCATTCGTCATGGTTGTAAGCTGCTTACTTTTGATACCGGCATCAACGCTCTACTAGCGACAATGCCAGAAAAAGAGACTCATTTGACTTTACTGTAAAACAGCATCAACGCCTCAAAAGACACCTACTCCGATGATAATTAGATCATGTCTTTGCTCTCTCACCAACTCGAACTCCTCTCCCCCGCTCGCGATGCCGATATTGGCATTGAGGCGATCAACCATGGCGCGGATGCGGTGTATATCGGCGGGCCGGGCTTTGGGGCGCGAGCCACGGCTGGCAATTCGGTGCAAGACATTGAACGCCTCGCACGCCATGCGCATCTGTTCAACAGCAAAATCTTTATCACGCTCAATACCATCCTGAGAGACGACGAGCTTGAGGGCGCGCGCCAAATGGCTTGGGATGTGTATCACGCGGGCGCCGATGTATTGATCGTGCAAGACATGGCTTTGCTGGAAATGGATTTGCCGCCGATTCAGCTTCATGCGAGTACGCAAACGGATATCCGCACAGTGGAGAAAGCGAAGTTTCTCTCGGACGTCGGCTTCTCGCAGATTGTGCTCGCACGGGAACTGACTCTGCGCGAGATCGCAGAGATTTACGGCGCGATTGATGCCGAACGCACAAAAATAGAATTCTTCATCCACGGCGCGCTTTGCGTGGCCTACAGTGGCCAATGCTTCATCAGCCACGCCCACACAGGCCGCAGCGCCAATCGCGGCGATTGCTCGCAAGCTTGCCGCCTGCCTTATGAAGTGAAAGACGCGCAAGGCCGCGTCGTGGCGCATGACAAGCATGTGCTCTCGATGAAAGACAACAACCAAAGCGGAAACCTTGAATCACTGATCAATGCCGGCGTGCGCAGCTTCAAAATAGAAGGCCGCTACAAAGACATGCCTTATGTGAAAAACATTACTGCGCATTACCGCAAGCTGCTGGATGAAATTATTGAGCACCGAGAAGGCTCTGAGCTACCTTTGTCTCGCGCAGCAAGTGGTCGCACGAGCTTCACCTTCACGCCCGATCCCGATCAAAACTTCAATCGCGAATTCACAGATTATTTTGTGAATGGCCGCAAGCAGGATATTGGCGCGTTTGATACACCGAAGAATCCGGGGCAGGCGATTGGCTGGGTGACGGCTGTAGGCGAAAAATCTGTGGATTTGGAGCTAACGAAGAGCGAGACGATTTTGCACAACGGCGATGGCCTGTGCTATCACACGTTGCAAAAAGAACTGATGGGCTTGCAGATCAATCGCGCTGAGCCTTTGCAGAAAATGGGGCATTGGAGAGTCTTTCCAAAAGATCCTATTGAACAGCTCAAAGACTTACGCAAAGGTGTGGAAGTCAACCGCAACCGCGATATGGATTGGGTGCGCGTGCTGGAGAAAAAGAGCAGCGATCGCCGCATCGGCCTGTGGGCACAACTGGTGCCCACGCCCGCAGGCTTAGCACTCACGTTGACCGATGAAGATGGTTTTACAGGTGCTTTTGAGCTGGTAGCCGGCAAGGAATATGCGCAAGATGCTACTAAAAACATAGCATCTCTCACAGCTCAACTTGCGCGCTTCGGCAACACGCATTTCGAAGCGCTGGATATTGATGTGAGTGATGCAGCGCTTTGGTTTATCCCCGCCAGCCAACTCAATCAATTGCGCCGCGAGGCACTTGCTCGGTTGGAAGCGGCAAGGCTGGACGGTTACCAACGCCCCTTGCGCATGCAGCCCACAGAGCCGCCAGCGATTTATCCTGAAGACACACTCACGTATTTAGCCAACGTATTCAATCAGAAAGCCCATGATTTTTACGCCAAGCATGGCGTAAAGCTGATTGGCGCGGCTTACGAGAGCCAAGAAGAAGAAGGCGAAGTCAGCCTGATGATTACCAAACATTGCGTGCGCTGGAGCATGAGCCTATGCCCCAAGCAAGCCAAGGGTGTGACGGGCGTGCAAGGAACAGTCAAAGCCGAGCCGATGCAGCTCATCAATGGAAAAGAAAAATTGACCTTACGCTTTGATTGCAAGCCCTGCGAAATGCATGTGGTGGGCAAGCTGAAAACGCAGGTTAAGAATAGCCTGGCAAAAGAGCTGGCGAAAGACTTAACGCATACTGGTGACACGCCCCTGAAGTTTTATCGCACTCGGCCAGCACGAGTGTCAATTGAAGCCTGAGAGCCGACAGCTTTTGCACCAGTCGCACAAGATTCAAGGCAACTCTGCATCAGCCATGCGAGCAACAATCGTTTGCGCGCGTGAAGATACATATGCCGAGTTTGGCGTCTTCTCAAAAAACTTAGGCCGTGGGAGCATCACTGCCAGCCTCGCTGCTTCATAAGCAGACAATTTGGCAGCACTCTTTCGGTAGTAATGCTGCGCAGCTGCCTCCACACCAAACACACCCTGCCCTAGCTCCACCGAGTTCAGATAAATCTCCAAAATCCGCTCTTTCGGTAAAAACGCCTCTAGCGCAAAGGTGATCACAAGCTCTTGTCCTTTGCGCATGAAGCCCGGCGCAAAGGCGATGACATACTCTAGCCCTTCCGTCAACTCTTGTCCTTCGCGCATGAAGCTGCGCTCGCCAGAAAGGAATAGGTTTTTAGCCAGCTGTTGTGTGATCGTGGAGCCACCCACCAACTTTGGCGAGATCACTTTACCTGTGCGCTTGCTGCGCTTCTCGGCTTGCCGCTCTGCGCGCTTGTTGCGCTTCCACGCTCTCTCAATCGCATCCCACTCTACGCCATCGTGATAAGCGAAATCGCCATCTTCGCTCGCAATCACGGCGCGTTTCATGTTGTCGGAGATTTGCTTGTAGGCGAGCCACCGCTGCTTCCACACAAAAGGCTTCTCAGATTGCGCCGCCAACTGCCACACTTCTGAGCGCTCAAACGCTGTAGATTGCGGATCAATCCAGCGCATACTGATCACACGCAGCACGAAAAACAGCTGCAGCGCCACACCCGCGATCAACACCAAAACCAACAGTCGACCCAGAATGCGCAACATACTTAGCGCGAGGTGAGTTTCGTTTCCAACGTCTCTTCGCGCGTGAATTTGAAACGCGAAACGACGACAATTTGATCGGCTCGGCGGCGCATCTCATCTGTGAAGCTACCAAAGGGGCCAGCAGCTTTAGCGATGCTGATGGCACGTCGATCAAGCGCGGTCACACCGGAAGGCTCAATCACCTCAGTGGCCAAAACTCTGCCATCATGATTGACGGTGACGATCATCGTGAGCTCACCGTAGAGCTTATTGCCAGCCGCCTCTGGGAAGTTTTGCGTGCCACGATCTTCGATTTTTCTGCGCAGCTTGTCGTAGTAGATCGCGTAGGCTTCTTCGCGAGTCGCGGGGCTGATGTAGCGCTTTTTCGGGCGTGCATTCTCCTCGTTGATACGCTTTTCTATTTCTGCGAGAAGTTGTAAAAGCTGTTTACGGCGCTGCTCTTGTGCTTGCGCTTCAGAATTTTGTGAACTCACTTTGGGATCTGGCGGCGGCAGCGCAGCCAATTGCTGCTTGACGGTGGTGAGCATCAGCATCTGCTGCTCTTGCATCGCATCAAGCTTGCGCTGCATATCTTCATTCGCATCACCCATGCTCGTGAGAGAAGAAAGAGGTAAAGGGGTAGTTGCTCGACCTTTCTCTAAATCACCACCACCTGCGAGCGAAGCTTGCGCAATCGCCTTCGCCATATCAGGCTTCTCATTCGATTTGGCATTCACCAAAATCACCTCCAGCGGCGTATCTTGAAAAACGCGATGAAAGCGCTCGGGATCCACAAAACGCACTGTGAGCAAAGCCGCATGCACAATCACAGAGATCGTGACCGCGATGCCTAGGGTACTCATGTTGCGCAGGAAGTTCATAACACTACATTATCTATAGCAATCAAGTCAATTTCAAGCGGGTGAATGGGGTGTTTTCTCAGAACTTTCTTCATTCACATCCATCGCTAGATGTACGCCTACCGCCGGCTCTTCGTCATCGTCTTCGGATTGAGGCGACACAACAACCACATTGAGGCGCTCCACCAGTGTGCCACTGGCTTCCAGCATCAACAAATCCATCGCACCCAAGCGTACTTTCACGCGCGCGCCACGCGGCAAGCTAGCTGTGCCGGCCACATCCAGCACGAGTGGAATATCTTCGGCGCGCACCAAGCCGTCTTTCATCACGGTTGCATTCAGCTCGCTCAAGCCCTGCTGCTGCACATAGCGCATCGTCCAGTAGCGCTCCATACCGTTTTGAAAACCGTTGTAGGCGGAGTAGGCCGCATCAAAGCCGCTCACAATGCCAAAGAGCTCCGCATCTTTGGGCTTGAACGGAGCAGCGAGCGCGGCAGTTGCGCCATGGCGCACGCAAGCGATCAATTGCCATTGATTGACCAAATCGGTGTAGCGGCGCAGCGGTGATGTGCTCCAAGCGTAGGCCTTCACGCCAATGCCTGCGTGCGGCAGCGCCTTCGTGCCCATGCGCACCTTCACGCCCGGCGCGAGGCTGGCCTGCGAGCGGTAAATACCGGGCACGCCAAACTGCGCCAGCAGTAGGCCCCAAGTGCTGTTGGCCAAAATCATGCATTCGGCCACCATCAAATCCAGCGGTGCACCGCGCCTGCGCACGGAAATGTCAACCTGCTCATCGCCACGAGGTGCATCTCCAGCCACGGCGACCCGGAAGTTGTAATCTGGGCGATTAAACGTTTCAGGTTTTCCGCGCACCTGCTCACGCTGTGCTTTCAGATGATTTGCCAATCGGTATAAAAATGATAGCTGCCCGCGCAATGAATACGCCGGCAGAGTGCTGTTTTCGCTCGCCATGTGAGCAGAAATACCTTTACCAATTAGCCAATCTTCGCTCACTAAAGCATCAAGCTGATCATGTCGAAGGTTGTGCGCAATATGCACCTGCTCCAGTCGCGTCTCGCTGCTCTGGATCTCTAACGTGGCTTCGTCAAGCTGAACGTAAAGCGAAAGCGCTGGACAATTGTGCCCTTCGGCCAGCGTGTAATGCTGCACCACAGAATCAGGCAGCATGGTGAGTTTGTGGCCTGGCATATAAACGGTGGAATAGCGATCACGCGCTACTTTATCCAAAGCGCTGCCAGGTTGTACAGCCAAGGCAGGCGCAGCGATATGAATGCCTAGTGTGATGACGCCAGAGCCCAAGCCTTGCACGCTCAACGCATCATCAATCTCGGTGGTTTGGCTGTCGTCAATTGAGAAAGCCTGTGCGCTTGCCAGCGGTAGCTCATCAACAATAGCCGGAGCTTTGAGCTCAGGAAATTGTATGCCCTTGGGAAAATGCTCAAAAGCAAAACGCTGCCAGTGAAATTCATAGGCTGATCCTATCGCCCCGGCATTCATCAGTAAATCCAGCGGCGCGGTTTGCGTGCTGCGCGACGCTTCCACCACGGCCTTGTATTCCGGTGCGTTTTTATCGGGTTTGAACAGGATTTTGTACAGCTGCTGGGCAATCGGCTCAGGGCATTGCTTGGCCGCTAAATCGTGAGCCCACGCGCTGATCTGCGCCGCGATTTGCTTTTTCTTCTCAATCCCGGCCAGCGCCTGCTGCACGATCTCGGCGCTGGCTTTGCGAAAGCGCCCTTTGCCAGAGCGACGAAAGTAATGTGGCGCATTGAACAGACACATCAAGCTTGCAGCCAGCTCGACCGGCGTGGCTTTTGCGCTGAAATAATCGGCTGCCAACTCTGCAAACCCAAACTCTTCTTCGCTCGCAAATTCCCAAGCTAAATTCACATCCATTGTGCAAGCGAGCTCAGCGGCTTGAGATAGCAAAGCGGCCGGGGCGGGCTGCTCGAATTGCAACATCATTTGTGCAGTTTTGAGCTTAACGCGCTTGCCTGAATCCATCTCGGCTTGCAGACTAGCATCGGCTTGGGACAAAATTCGTGCAGCAAAAAACTTGCCACCCTCTTCAAATAGAACGTACATGAACCCTACTTTTTTTCCAGCTCTGCGGGCCTAGAAAACAGACCGCCGAGTTGCGTGCCTGCCACATTGAAATCCACAGAAAAATTACCGGGTTTCACAATCGTAACTGCTTTTTCTGATTGATCAACTTCGCCCTGTTGCAAAGTTACATCGCTGGAGAATTCATAGTCTAAATCAAGCAAACTCACCGTCGGCAAAAAGTCAAAAGTCGTCGCGTTAGCTTCGGAAAATGGACTCTGGATAAGATACTGGCTCTGATTTTGCGCGGTCTCGATAGATTCTTTGGATGCAAAAGAAAGAGGCTCTGCACGAGTTTCTTGGCCTAGAAATTCGAGCATTTCGTAGATATCGAATAGATCATGATAAGCAGGCAGTTGCACAAGCTTTCGCCCCAATTGTGGGCCGGTCAACCAAGCTGCAATGACTTCACCAGCGTGCTGATGCCCATGCGACCACGCTGCGCACAGTTCACCCGTTGCACGCGCATAGCCATCCAATCCAATCACATTGGCATTTGGCTCAAACCAGTACGGTGCCATACGATTAAACTGATGCCTGTAGCGCTTACGAATCAATTCAAATATGTCACGCTCATCGACTTGCTCACAGATTTTCATGGTTTCAAGATAAGCCCATGCGCAGGTTTGTGCGTCATCATCAATGTGCGCCCGCAACAAATCAATAGCTGCCCTCGGACGGCCTAACGCACATAATCCGTTAACTGCCATGCGAAGGTCGAGAAGGTGCTCCATCGCACTTTCCCCATTGCTGGGTTGGGCCTGGATTTTGCTGAGCAAATCAATATTTGCTTGACCTTGGTTTTCAATGAGTGAAGAAGCGGGCTTCAATTGCTGCGATAGATCAGCGTTCCTAGTCGTCACTTGCTCAGCATGCTCATGCGAGAAGCTTGTGCTTTGGGCAGGATCTGCATGCCTTATGGTAGAGAACTCAAAGTTTTCGGTATGCACCGAACCACGATCATCGGTTGAATGACCAAAGGAAGTCACCGGACTGCGCTTTGCCTGTGGATTCCAGAGTTGCCTGAAGATGCGCTTGGTGTTGTGCACGAGACTATGTGCTGGTTGCCGGCTGGCGATCGCGTCTGAGTGGTTACTCGAACTCAGTACTGCGACGGAATTTCTCTCTACTTTTGGCTGCGCCCACCGAGGCTTGTCCACAAGAGCATCTGTATTTTCCTTAAATTCTTGCACGGCTTTCTGCACCGAGTCTGAAGGCTCTTCGAGAGAAAAAACGGAAGAGATTTCTTTGAGATGCGAATTAGCATCTTCATCATGAAACCGCTCGCTCTTTTTGCTATTTGGAGGCACGCTCGGGGACTCACCCCATTGCTTCAACTCATTGTCTTGCAGTCTGAGACGCTTACGTCGCTCAAGCAACCACAGGCCTCCCAGAGCGACTAAACCAAGTGCACCTGCATACACCAAGGGATGGTTAAGGCGATCCTCTTTAGCCTGTGCCAACTGCGCTTCCAAGGCTGCAGATTGGGCCTTGGAAGCGGCTGCCTCACGAGCCATTTGATCAGCACGCAAAAGCAAGCGCTTACGCTCCGTTTGTCGCTCCTGCGCCACCTCGGGCTCTAAACTTAGGTTTTCCCACTGTTCGCGAGCCTTCTCGCGCTCCATCAAAGTCGTGGGTTCAGACACCAATTCCAAGCTGCTACGCAAGGCTGGTTGAGTGGCTTGCTCAAAAGCTGAAGAGTCTTGCAGAATCAAGCGTGCTTGCACGTTAGAAGCAGAATTGGCTGACGCCGCGCCTGCCTGAGATTGAGTTCGATCCACGGTCACCAACACAGTCACCAAGCGGGGGATAAGCGCGCAAATCCTTTGGGAGCTAAGTTTTCGTCAGCAAAACTCATCACTTCATAAGCGTCAGGGCGCGAGAGAAGCTCTCGCAACAGCAAATTATTGAGTGCATGCCCAGAGCGGAACGCTGAATAGGCTGCCAGCAATGGCTTGCCCAAGCAATATAGATCGCCCATCGCATCTAAAATTTTGTGCTTTGCAAATTCATCGTCGTAGCGCAGGCCACCACTGTTGAGCACTTTGTAATCGTCCATCACGATGGCATTGTCCAGCCCGCCACCCAAACCCAAGCCTTTGGCGCGCAAAGTCTCGACATCTTTGGTAAAGCCAAAGGTGCGCGCCCTAGCAATATCGCGCGCATAATTTCCAGTGGATATATCAAACTGCACTGCTTGGCCGGTCGCATCCACTGCTGGATGGCCGAATTCAATTTGGAAGCTTAGCTTGTATCCGTCATAAGGAGACAGTTTGGCCCATTTGAGCTGCTCGCCTTCGCCTTGGCGAATTTCTACTTCCTTCAATACGCGCACAAAACGCTTAGGAGAATTTTGCGTCACGACACCTGCGCTTTGTAGCAAAAAAACAAACGAAGAAGAAGAGCCATCCAGTATCGGGACTTCTTCTGCTGTGATGTCGACATAAAGGTTGTCAATGCCCAGACCCGAGCAAGCCGAGAGCAAATGCTCAATCGTCTGTACGCGTGCTTGCGGCTGGTTGGGCGCACTGATGCTCGTAGCCATACGCGTATCCGTGACGGAAACGCTGCTGACGGGAATATCAACAGGATCAGCCAAATCGATCCTGCGAAACACAATACCGGTATCCGTCGCAGCAGGCCGCAGGCTTAATTCCACCCGTTGACCGCTATGCACACCCACGCCGACGGCTTTAACTAAGGATTTGATGGTTCTTTGTAACAACACAAGCCAATTTTAGTAGACAAAAAGACTTAAGGCTCGGAAGGTCGCCCTTCCAAGCCTCTAGGTAGACTTTCAGTAGTGAATCAATCAGCTTGTTTACGTAGGAACGCTGGAATTTCCAAATCATCCATGCCACCTGCAGACAATGCATCCACTTTGGCCGAAGCTTGTGTGCGGTTGGTGCGCCAAACACTCGGAATATCCACGCTGCCGTAATTGCCAGCATGAGCAGCGCCCAAGCCAGTGCCTGCAGCTGGGCTTTGCCCCACCACGTGGTTGACTGTAGGAATCATGGGTGCGCCAAATGCATCGTCCGTACCGGTTCGCACGACTTGCATCGGCGGCGCGCTGCGGCGTGAGCCCTGACGTGAAAGACCCGTAGCCACTACCGTTACGCGGATGTTATCTCCCAAGTTATCGTCATAGGCAGTGCCGTAGATCACATGCGCATCGGGCGATGCATAGGCGCGAATCGTATTCATCGCTAGCTTGGATTCAGAGAGTTTCAAAGAACCTTTCGCGGCTGTGATCAGTACCAATACGCCTTTTGCACCGGAAAGATCAATGCCCTCCAGCAGTGGGCAGGCCACGGCTTGCTCAGCGGCGATGCGGGCGCGATCTGGGCCATTGGCCGCAGCCGTGCCCATCATGGCTTTTCCGGGCTCGCCCATGACGGTTCGCACGTCTTCAAAGTCCACGTTCACATGGCCGGGCACATTGATGATCTCAGCAATACCGCCCACAGCATTTTTGAGCACATCGTTAGCATGTGCAAAGGCTTCGTCTTGTGTCACATCGTCGCCGAGCACTTCGAGCAATTTCTCGTTGAGTACAACGATCAAGGAGTCCACATTGGCTTCCAACTCAGCCAAGCCGCTATCGGCATTGCTCATACGTCGAGCGCCCTCAAATTCAAAGGGCTTGGTCACCACGCCGACGGTCAGAATGCCCATTTCGCGAGCCACGCGCGCGATCACAGGTGCAGCACCTGTGCCGGTGCCGCCGCCCATGCCGGCGGTGATGAAGAGCATGTGCGCCCCAGCAATCGCAGAGCGAATTTCATCCTCAGCACTGTGCGCGCAGTCACGCCCTTTATCTGGCTTGCTGCCAGCGCCGAGCCCCGATGTGCCTAGCTGAATGGTTTTGTGCGCCGCGCTGCGAGCCAGAGCTTGTGCATCGGTATTTGCCGCCACAAACTCCACGCCTTGTACGCCGCAAGCAATCATGTGCTCCACGGCGTTACCGCCGCCGCCCCCCACGCCGATCACTTTGATCTGAGTGCCTTGGTTAAATTCTTCAACTTCGATCATTTCAATGGCCATTTTCAATCTCCTTCAATGCTGTGTTAATGAGCTGGTGTGTTGGTTTGGTGCAGGCGATCCATCCGGGGCCTGCACCGGGCCGGTGAGGCGGGCTAGCGCCTGCGGGATAAAGTTTTCGGAACATACTCAGAAATTCCCAACGACGAAATCTTTGAAGCGTGAGAACGCTGTGGATACCGAGCCGCTCTTTTGCGCCACCTTATAGCCACGCACACGCGCCATGCGCGCTTCTTCAAGCAAGCCCATCACAGTCGCTGCGCGAGGCTGCGACACCATATCCGCCAAAGCCGCGCTGTATTGCGGGAGCCCACGGCGTACGGGCTTCAAGAAAATATCCTCGCCCAACTCGAGCATGCCCGGCATCACCGAGCTGCCTCCTGTGATCACAATGCCAGACGACAAAACTTCTTCATATCCCGACTCACGAATCACTTGCAGCACGAGTTGATAAATTTCTTCTACGCGCGGCTCAATCACACCTGAGAGCGCTTGCTTACCCAGCATGCGCGGCCCGCGATCACCCAAGCCTGGTACTTCCACCTGCGCCTGCGGATCAGCCAGCAATTGTTTGGCGCAGCCACTCTCTACCTTGATTTCCTCGGCATCTTTGGTCGGTGTGCGCAAAGCCATGGCAATGTCGCTCGTGATCAAATCGCCAGCGATGGGTATCACAGCGGTGTGACGGATCGCACCGCCAGTAAAAATAGCCACATCGGTTGTACCGGCACCAATATCCACCATGGCCACGCCCAAATCTTTTTCATCTTCGGTGAGCACAGCTTTGCTCGATGCGTGCGGATTGAGCATCAACTGCTCCACTTCCAATCCGCAGCGTCGCACGCATTTGATGATGTTTTCTGCCGCGCTTTGCGCGCCGGTTACCAAGTGAATTTTTGCTTCCAAGCGAATGCCGCTCATGCCAATTGGCTCGCGCACATCCTGCCCATCAATCACAAACTCTTGTGGCTCGACCAAGAGCAGGCGCTGATCGGTAGAAATGTTAATCGCTTTTGCAGTCTCCACCACACGTGCTACATCCGCTGAAGAAACCTCGCGATCTTTCACCGCCACCATACCGCTGGAGTTGATGCCGCGAATGTGACTGCCGGTGATACCGGTGTAGACACGGCTGATTTTGCAATCAGCCATGAGCTCAGCTTCTTTGAGCGCTTGCTGAATGCTCTGCACTGTCGCATCAATATTGACCACCACGCCGCGCTTCAAGCCATTACTAGGAGATACGCCCAAACCGGCTAGTTTCAATTCACCACCAGCCAACACCTCAGCGACCACCACCATCACCTTGGATGTGCCTATATCTAGGCCAACGACGAGATCTTTGTATTCTTTTGCCATGTTTGCCTCTACTTTTTCTCCGCTGGTGCATTGCCCAGCGTGGAGACACCACGCAAACGGATGGCATAGCCTTCACCGTTGCGCAAATCCACCGACTCAACCTGCTCCAAGCTCGAGCGCTGATATGAAGTCAAAACTTGTTTGTGCGTCGTTAAAAATTTCTGCAAGCGCGCAAACACTTCCTGCTCGCTCCCGCGCCCCATCTCAATGACCGATCCACTATCGAGCTGCATGCGCCAGCCACCGCGCGCACTGAGCTCCAATTGCTCAATGACCACATCCAGAGGTCGCATCAATTTCGAGAGCTGCCTATACATCGCGAGTACTGCTGCTGACTGCCCCTCAGCGCCGACCAAACGCGGTAGTTCTTCTGCCTCAGCGTCGCCTGCATTGGCTTCAAACACCTCGCCAAAACTATTCACCATGCGAGATTCGCTATCCACGCCCCAAAATCCCGTGCTGCGATGCTCTTCCAAAGTCACACGCAGGCGATTGGGAAACTCGCGGCGCACGGTAGCGCGCCGCACCCAAGGCACTGATTCAAATACGCTTCGCGCTTGTGCTAAATCCAGCGTAAAGAAATTGCCGCTGATGCGCCCACCCACATTGGCCTTGAGCGTCAAATCATTGTGATGCGCGGTATCGCCCTGCACAACAATGCGCGAGACGGCAAACACGGGATGCGCCAAAGCCCAGCGCAGTGCCAAACCAAGCGCCACCACGCAAGCAGCTGAGCCCAAGACAAGTGCCGCGATATTCATCAGACGCACATCGGTGGGTAGAGCAGGCATTGAGCTGTCGTTCATGTTGTGCATGCTGGCAGCGCTGTTCATGTGCGCGCTCCCCCATCCAGCGAAGCAGACGTCAGCAAATTTACACAAAGCTGTTCATAACTGATGCCCGCCGCGCGCGCTGACATGGGTACGAGCGAGTGACTGGTCATTCCAGGAGATGTATTGATCTCTAGCAAATAAGGTTTGCGCGTCGCTGCATCAATCATCACATCGATGCGTCCCCATCCCCGACAACCCAGAACACGGTAAGCATTGAGCGCAATGTGCTGAATAGCTAACTCTTCACCTTCAGGCAAACCGCAGGGTACGATGTACTTTGTGTTGTCGGTAAAGTATTTGTTTTGGTAGTCGTAGTTGCCATCCGGTGCGGCAATACGAATGACCGGCAGTGCTCGGGCTTGGTCGCCAGTACCCAATATTGGGCAAGTCACTTCGTCGCCACTGATGAATTGCTCACACAAGATCAACGCGTCAAGCGCAGCTGCTTTATTGACTGCATCCTGCACTTGTGAGTAGTCCTCTACTTTGGCAACGCCGATTGAAGACCCCTCACGAGCAGGTTTGACGATCAGCGGCAAACCCAACTCATCCGCAATATGCATGACCTGATGGTGGTCATACGCGCCGCGCATCAGCAACTGGTACTTTGGCGTTGGAATACCCTCAGCCAGCCAGACCCGCTTAGTCATGACTTTATCAATCGCGATACTTGAAGCCATCACGCCCGAACCCGTGTAAGGAATGCCTAGCAACTCAAGCGCGCCTTGTACGGTTCCATCTTCGCCGTGGCGACCATGCAAAGCGATAAAGCAACTGGCAAACCCTTCTTTCTTCAATTCGGAAAGGTCTCGCTGTGCAGGATCGAAGGCATGCGCATCCACACCACGCGAAGTCAAAGCTGCCAACACGCCGCGCCCGGACATGAGCGAGACTTCCCTCTCAGCGGAAGAGCCTCCACATAACACTGCGATTTTTCCGAAGTTGCTCATCTTTTTAAAGTGCCGTTGCAGGCGATTATTACGCAATTTGCTCCTAATTTAGTAGCATTTTGCATTTTGGTTAGGTTTTCTGTGGTGTTTTTGCTCATTTTTTTGTAGCAGCCAGTTTCCCTGGGACGGCGCCAATCGAGCCAGCCCCCATGCAAATCACCACATCGCCGGCTCGTGCTGCATCCAACACGGCCTGTGGCATGGCTTCAATCGCATCCACAAATACCGGCTCAACCTTGCCCGCCATGCGCAGAGCCCGCGCCAAAGCTCGCCCGTCTGCCGCAACTATCGGCGCTTCGCCCGCGGCATACACCTCACTGAGCAAGACCAAATCGGCATCGCCAAGCACTTTGACGAAATCTTCAAAGCAATCGCGGGTGCGGCTATAGCGATGCGGCTGAAAGGCCAGCAAGATGCGGCGGCCGGGGAATGCGCCGCGCGCGGCGGCCAAAGTTGCGGCCATTTCCACCGGGTGATGACCGTAATCATCAATCACGCGGAAGGTGCCACCTCCGTTTTCAGGCTTGGCAGGTATATCGCCATAGCTCTGAAAACGCCGCCCAACACCTTTGAAATCGACCAGCGCCTTCTGAATAGCGACATCTGGCACATCCAACTCAGTGGCAATCGCAATCGCAGCCAAGGCGTTGCGCACATTGTGCTCGCCGGGGAGATTGAGCGTGATGGCCATATCGGGTAGCGTGACGCCATTGCGCCGTTGCACTGTGAAATGCATTTGTCCATGGTCGGGCTGCACATTGATGGCGCGCACTTGTGCACCTTCGTTTAGCCCATACGTTGTGATCGGGCGAGCAACTTGGCTCAAGATGCTTTGCACACCAGGATCGTCCACACAAAGGACTGCCGCTCCATAAAACGGCATGCGATGGAGAAAATCCACAAATGCAGCCTTGAGCTTGTCTAGGCTCTGGCCATAGGTGTCCATGTGATCGGCATCGATGTTGGTGATCGTGGCCATCACGGGCAGTAAGTTCAAAAATGAGGCATCGGATTCATCAGCTTCCACGACGATGAACTGCCCGGCGCCGAGCTTAGCATTCGCGCCTGCACTATTGAGGCGACCGCCGATCACGAAGGTGGGATCCAAACCTGCTTCGGCCAATACACTGGCCACGAGCGAAGTCGTCGTCGTCTTGCCATGTGTGCCAGCTATTGCAATGCCTTGCTTCATGCGCATCAGCTCGGCTAGCATGACAGCACGCGGCACGATGGGAATACGTTTTTCGCGTGCTGCAACAACTTCTGGATTGTCATCTTTGACAGCAGTGGACGTGACGATGCAATCCGCATTGACAATGTTTCCGGCTGCGTGGCCTACTGATGTTTGAATGCCCAAGCCCTGCAAACGCTGCAGCGCCGCGCCATCACTCAAGTCTGAGCCTGAGATTTGGTAGCCAAGATTTTGCAACACTTCAGCGATGCCACTCATGCCTGAACCACCGATGCCAACAAAGTGGATATTTCTGATCGCGTGTTTCATGTTATTTTTTTCCTAAGACTTCACAAGCCAAGACCACCTTCTCTGTGGCATCAATTTTTCTTAACGAATAAGCCTTTTTCCGGCACAAATATTGGGCAGAGTGCTCTTCTTTTGATAGTAACTGCATAATGCGATCTACCGTCAACTCAGGCTGTGGCACAAGAATGGCAGCACCCTGATCGCTCAAGAATTTAGCATTGGCGGTCTGATGGTCATCCACCGCATAAGGAAACGGTACAAACACCGCCGCCGCGCCCACTGCAGCAATTTCGCTGACCGTCGAAGCGCCCGCGCGGCAAATCACCAAATCGGCATCTGCAAATGCTTTAGCTGTATTGGCAATGAAAGGTGTGAGTTCAGCGCTCACTCCAGCAGCAAAGTAGTTGGCGCGCAAAGCATCAATCTGCTTTTCGCCACCTTGGTGAATCACTTGAGGGCGTTGTGCTTCAGGGATCTTTGCCAGAGCCAGCGGAACCACTTCATTCAAAGCCTTCGCACCCAAGCTGCCACCGACAACTAACAGCTTCATGCGACCAGCCGTGGGCGTAAATCGTTCATCGGGTGGCGCTTGCTCCAAAAATTCTTTGCGCAGCGGATTACCGATCCATTCACCCTTTTTAAACACATTTGGAAAAGTGGTGAACACGCGATCGGCCACCTCAGCCAACACTTTGTTGGCCAGACCCGCCACAGAATTTTGCTCATGCAAGATTAAAGGTTTACCAAGGAGCACAGCCATCATGCCAGCAGGGAAACTAATGTAGCCACCCAGCCCTATGACGACATCGGGTTTCACGCGGCGAACCACGCTCATGCTCTGCCAAAACGCCACGAGCAAACGAACTGGCAGTAACGCGAAAGTGACCAGCCCTTTACCGCGAACGCCCGAGAAATCGATCTGTTCAAATGCAAACCCGAGCGGCGGCACAAGGCGTGATTCCATGCTGTCTGGCCCGCCCAGCCAATGCACTTTCCAGCCTTTTTCCCGCAGCGCCTCGGCCACGGCTAAGCCAGGAAAAATATGCCCGCCTGTGCCTCCGGCCATCACGAGTGCTGTCTTCATGGGCGGCCACCCCGCATCATCTCTTTATTCTCGTAGTCAATTCGCAAGACCACAGCCAACGCAATCAAATTCATCATGATGGCGGAGCCGCCATAGCTCATCAGCGGCAAGGTTAAACCCTTCGTGGGCAATGCGCCGAGATTCACGCCCATATTGATGAATGCCTGAAACCCGATCCAGATGCCCACACCCTGCGCTACCAGCCCTGCAAACACACGATCCAGCGCAATCGCTTGCCGGCCAATATGCATGATGCGGCGTGTGATCCAGAAGAAGATGCCAATCACCAGCAGTACGCCGATCAACCCGAATTCCTCGCCAATCACGGCAAGCAGAAAATCAGTGTGCGCCTCTGGCAACCAATGGAGCTTTTCTACACTGCCACCTAAACCTACGCCAAAAATCTCGCCGCGTCCAATCGCAATCAAGGCATGCGAGAGCTGATAGCCTTTTCCAAGCGCATGCTTTTCATCCCAAGGATTGAGATACGCAAAAATCCGCTCGCGCCGCCAATCAGAAAACCAAATCATCATGGCAAAAGCCAAAACGATCACAGCGGCAATCAAGAAGAACATTCGGGCATTGACACCGCCAAGAAATAAAATCCCCATGGCGATCACAGCAATCACCATGAATGCGCCCATATCTGGCTCAGCCAAGAGCAACAGACCCACCACACCAATCGCCACGGCCATCGGCAGCACAGCGCGGAAAAAGCGCTCTTTGACCTCCATCTTGCGCACCATGTAATCTGCCGCATACAAGAGCACTGCAAACTTCGCTAGCTCGGAAGGCTGAAAATTCATCACGCCAAGCGAAATCCAGCGGCGTGCCCCATTGATCACCTTGCCAATACCGGGAATTAACACCGCAATGAGCAGCAACAAAGATGCCACAAACAACCAAGGCGCAACCTTTTCCCAAGTTTTGATGGGAATCTGAAACGCCAGCATACCGACACTCACTGCCACCACCAAAGAAAATAGATGCCGCATCAAAAAATGTGTGTATGCGTATTTCGCGAAGCGCGGGTTATCAGGCAAGGCAATCGAGGCAGAATACACCATGATTAAGCCCCAGATCAGCAACGTAATGATCATCCAAAGCAATGGCTTATCCACGCCCATCACGCTTGCCACAGGCCGGGCGCTGCTAGCGCTGCCGCCATAGCTCGTGCGTACGGGCAACACATCGGCTGCTGCACTTCCCATGCCGCGCAACTTCAGCGCAACGCGAGAGAACAGCGATGTGGCTACTGCTTCGCTCATGCGCCCTCCACCATGGCTAAGCCTGCATCAACAGCCAGCAGCTTCACCGCAGCTACAAAAACTTCTGCGCGATGCTTGTAATCTTTAAACATATCAAAGCTTGCACAAGCTGGCGAAAGCAGTACAGCATCGCCTGAATGCGCACGCTGCGTGGCAAGCTTCACCGCCTCTTCCATCTTGGAGGCTCGCTGCACACTCACACCACAACCTTGCAAAGTCTGCTCAATCAACGACGCATCGCGCCCAATCAAAATCACGGCCCGGGCATGTAAAGAGACCGCTTGAGCCAGTGGTGAAAAATCTTGCCCTTTGCCTTCGCCGCCCAGAATCACCACCACTTTTCGCTCAACACCCAGCCCAGCCAATGCAGCAACGGTAGCGCCAACATTTGTGCCTTTGCTGTCATCAAAATATTCCACGCCCTCGATGATCGCAACCGACTCCACGCGATGCGGCTCACCTCGGTATTCACGCAGGCCATACAGCATGCTTGACAAACTGCAACCTGCTGCGCTGGCGAGAGCCAACGCAGCAAGCGCATTCATCGCATTGTGTCGACCACGGATACGCAAAGCATCTGCGGGCATGAAGCGCTGAAGATGAATTTCCACCTCTTCGCCTTTGCGGCGCTTTTGAGTTTCATCGGCCTCTAAAGCGCGAACCAGCCACGTCATGCCGCCCACAGTCTCCATCCCGTAATCGCCTGGGCGCTGCGGCAAATCTGAGCCGAATGAGACGTCTGTGCGCTGGGGTTTGCCTTTGATCAGTGCTGGCCGCATGGCGAGTACTGATGCATCATCACGATTAAGCAGCATGGGTGGCGCATCCATGCTGTGCGAGCCAAAGATGCGCGCCTTGGCCGCGCCATAGGAGGCCATATCGCCATGCCAATCCAAATGATCTTGCGTGAGATTGAGCACGACACCCATGGTAGGCATGAAGCCCTCCACGCCATCGAGTTGAAAGCTTGACAATTCCAGCACCCACACTTGCGGTAGCGTTTGCGCGTCGATATGCCGGGCTAACGTATCCAGTAATGTGGGGCCGATGTTGCCTGCCACGGCTACGGTTTTTCCTGCGCGCTCGACCAATTGTCCAGTCAGGGCTGTGACGGTTGTTTTACCGTTCGTGCCCGTGATTGCCAAAATCTTCGGTTCGTAGGGTGGTATGGGTGGCGTTGCACTTTCGCTTTCGACCTCAATTTCGGCTTCGACTTCAGACCGAGATGCAGATGCTGCTTTGAGACTTTGCAATCCGAGCAAAAATAGGTCTAGCTCGCCCCACACCGGCACACCCACTGCGCGGGCTGCTTCCAAAACAGGAGCGATCTGCGCAGGCGTTAAACCTGGACTGCGGCAGACTGCGCGAATATCCGCGCCTTCAATCAGCTCCGCAGAGAAGCTTTGCACCACTTTAAACTGTACTTGCGGGCACTGCGCATGCAGTTCGACCCAACCGGGTGGCTGCTCGCGCGTATCCACAACGTGAACCAAAGCACCATGCCGAGCGCACCAACGCGCCATGGCCAAGCCTGAGCTGCCTAAGCCCAAAATCAGTACGGATAAATTTTTGAACTGCACAGTCTTATTCCTAGCGCAACTTCAAGGTGGACAAGCCAACCAAGCACAGCAGCATCGTGATGATCCAAAAACGCACCACCACTTGAGTTTCTCTCCAGCCAGATTTTTCAAAATGGTGATGAAGCGGTGCCATCTTGAAAAAGCGTCGCCCTTCGCCATACCTTTTTTTGGTGTATTTGAAATACATCACCTGCACCATCACAGATAGAGCTTCCACCACAAAGATGCCGCCCATAATGGCCAGCACAATTTCTTGACGCACGATCACAGCAATCGTGCCCAAAGCCGCGCCCAATGCAAGAGCCCCCACATCACCCATAAACACTTGCGCAGGATGGGTGTTAAACCACAAAAATGCCAAGCCTGCGCCTGCCATGGCTGAGCAGAAAATCAAGAGTTCGCCAGCACCAGGAATATGCGGCAAAAACAAGTATTTAGAAAACACAGAACTACCCGTTACATAGGCAAACACACCCAGCGCCGAACCGACCATCACCACCGGCATGATGGCCAAGCCATCCAGCCCATCTGTGAGGTTCACAGCATTGCTCGATCCCACAATGACAAGATACGTCAAGATCACAAAGCCAAACACGCCTAGCGGATAGCTCACTTCTTTGAAGAAGGGCACCATCAGACCAGCTTTGGGCGGCAGATTGACATCAAAACCGGATTGCACCCAAGAGACGAAGAGCTGAAAAACGCGCACATTGTTGCTCTCCGAAATACTGAACACCAAATACAGCGCTGCTAGCAGCCCGACGACGGATTGCCAAAAATACTTTTCGCGGCTCTTCATGCCCTCGGGATCTTTGTTGACCACTTTGCGCCAATCATCCACCCAGCCAATTGCACCAAAACCCAAGGTGACGATCATGACGATCCATACAAAGCGATTGGTCCAGTCAAACCACAGCAAGGTTGATACTGCAATCGAGATCAAGATCAACACACCACCCATCGTAGGTGTGCCACTCTTGACCAAATGCGTTTGCATCGCGTATTCACGGATCGGTTGACCAATCTTGAGCGAAGCCAAATAGCGGATCACCCATGGCCCAGCGAACAGGCCAATCAGCAGCGCCGTCATCGCAGCCATCACAGCGCGAAAGGTCAGGTACTGAAAGACCCGGAAAAAGCCGAATTCAGGTGAGAGGCCTTGCAGCCAGCTAGCGAGGCTAAGCAACATGCGCGGCCTCCTTGTTGTACTTAAGCGGCATGCGCTGTCTCCTTATTGTTATGTACTTTATCCTGCGGATGTGAAGCAGACGCTTCAATCGCTTGCACCACGCGCTCCATCTTCATAAAGCGCGAGCCTTTCACGAGCACACTGCGATATTGCGGCAAATCGGCAAGCACGGCTTTAGCCAAGGATTCGATGCCTCCAAAATGCCGTGCACCTGGAAACACCGCGGCGCCATATCGCATCAGTTCGCCCATGCACAGCAGTGCCTCAATGCCGCACTCCGCAGCGTATTCGCCAATCTCGGCATGGAATTCAGGGCCTTGATCGCCCACCTCACCCATGTCACCGAGCACCAGCATATGTGGCCCAGGAAGCTCAGCTAAAATATCAATTGCGGCGCGCACGGAATCAGGATTGGCGTTGTATGTGTCGTCAATCACGTTGTAGGTTTTTCTTTCCAAGGTGATGCGCAGCGCCCGTGAGCGGCCTTTTACAGCCTCAAACGCTTCCAAGCCTTCAATGATGGTAGCCAGCGGCACGCCTGCGCCTAAGGCGGCAGCACTGGCAGCCAAAGCATTCTTCACGTTATGCCTACCAGCAATTTTGAGCTGGCAATTCGCCGCGCCCAGCGGCGTGGCTAGGCGCACGCGCCATGAGGCTTCCAACCATTCTGCCTGCCCCGTCACATCCGCGGGAATTGCGCCATTGGAAAAGCAAATCTGCTCCCGCGCGTTTGCCAAGGCACGCCACAAAGCGCAATAGGCATCGTCTGATGGAAACACCGCTACGCCATCAGCTGGCAAAGCGCTGATCACACTGCCGTTTTCTTTGGCCACCGCTTCCACCGTGTGCATGAACTCTTGATGCTCACGCTGCGCATTGTTGACTACAGCCACGGTAGGCTGTGTGAGCCCAGACAGATAAGCAATCTCACCGGGATGATTCATGCCTAGCTCAATCACCGCTATGGTGTGATGCGCACGCAGGCGCAGCAACGTGAGCGGCACGCCAATATCGTTGTTTAAATTACCTTGAGTGGCCAAGCTGTGATCAGGACTGAGCGCTTTCAAAATGCTGGCGATCATCTGCGTGACGGTCGTTTTGCCGTTGCTGCCCGTGACTGCGATCACAGGCAGATCAAATTGCGCGCGCCACGCGGCAGCTAATTCACCCAAGGCACGCTTGGCATCTTGCACGATCAGGCCGGATAGGCCATTTTCTTTCAAACCGCGCTCAGCCAGCGAGGCTACTGCACCAGCGCTAAACGCCTGCGGCAAGAAATCATGCGCATCAAATCGTTCGCCGCGCAATGCCACAAACAAATCTCCAGTAGTCACAGTACGCGTATCGGTATGTACACGGCTAATCATCACGCCCTCATCACCCACGAGCTCACAAGCTATCTGCCGGCTTTGCAGGAAATCAGCCGCTTGACGCAAGCTCATCATGTTGTCATTCATGCATGTGTCCTTTTGTGCGCAGCTTGAGTGCTGCCTTGGCTTGGGTCAAATCTGAAAATGGGTGCTTAACACCGGAAATGTCTTGGTAGTCTTCGTGGCCTTTACCTGCGATCAAAATCACATCTTCAGCCTCGGCATGTTGCGCAGCCCAGCGTATCGCTATGTCGCGATCTAACTCTTGATGAATTTTTGAAGGGGATGGGCGAAGATCAACAAAGCCTGCCATTACCTGATCAGCAATGGCTTGGGGCGACTCCAGACGCGGGTTGTCACTGGTCAGTACAACTTGGTCTGCGCCTGCCTGAGCAGCCGCAGCCATCAGCACTCGCTTGGATGCATCGCGATTGCCACCACAACCAAACACACCCCACAACTTGCCACCGCGTGCTTGCGCTACGGGGCGCAGCGCTGCCAGCGCTTTAGCCAATGCATCGGGCGTGTGCGCATAATCCACCACCATCAGCGGCTTCTGCGCCACATCAACTAATTCCATGCGCCCCGGCACAGGCGTGCAGCGCGCCAAGCTATCGCACGCCGCCTTCAAATCTACACCAAGCGCACGCAGCGCGCCGATCACACCGAGCATATTTGCCGCGTTGAAATCACCCACTACAGGGCAGCTCACGCGCTGGCTGACGCCCGATTCAGTCACGCTAAACACCATGCCGCCAGCTTGATGCTCAGGCGTGCTGCCGCACAGCGTGGCATCGGTGCGCAGTTGCGATGTACTGACAATTCGCAGGCCGCGCTCCCTACAATGCGCTACCAGTTCATCGCTCTTTGAATCGTCCAAATTGATCACAGCCGTTTGTAAACTGGGCAGTTCAAACAACGCACGCTTGGCTAACCAGTAAGTTTCCATGCTGCCGTGATAGTCCAAATGATCTTGCGTGAAATTCGTGAAGATAGCCACGCGCACTTGGGTGCCAGCCATACGATGCTCGGCCAAGCCTATGCTAGAAGCTTCCATCGCACAAGCCGTTGCTCCCGTATCGCGCAAGCGCGCCAGCTCGGCTTGCAGCATGACGGGGTCTGGAGTGGTCAGACCCGTGGAGATCATATTCCCAGGCGTTCCAATACCTAAAGTGCCTACTAGCCCGCAAGAATACTGCGTAGCGTGCTCTCTTTTTCGGAGCAAATTAATGGCTTGGGCAAGCCACCAGGCGGTAGATGTCTTTCCATTCGTGCCCGTGACGGCGATCACATCCAGTGATTTGCTGGGTTGCTCGCAGTAAGCGGCAGCGATCAAACCACTAGCAGCTTTTAAACCTTCAACTTGCGCAATACGTACATCGTCAAAGCCATAAGCCTGCGCTCCCATAGTTTCCACTAAGCAACAAGATGCGCCTGCTTTCAAGCTAGAAGTTACATATTGACGCCCATCAGCAGCCGAGCCCGGCCAAGCGATGAAAGCATCGCCCGGCTTGATGCGACGGCTATCGGTTTGCAGCGTACCAGCGCCCACATGGCTTTTCAGCCACTGCACGGTCTGATCAATGGTCTCGAGTCGGATCATCAAAACGACTCCTCTTCCGCAGCAATGACGATTTGCGGCTTGATCGCCATGTCGGGTTGCACGCCCAACATGCGCAGTGTTTGCGCTACGGTTTCAGAGAATACCGGCGCGGCCACATCACCGCCGTAGAACTTGCCATTGCTCGGCTCATCCACCATCACGGCCACGACGATGCGTGGATTATCAATTGGCGCAAGCCCAACGAACCAAGCTCGGTATTTTTTGTCGGAATAGCCTTTGCCTTCTTGCTTGCGCGCCGTTCCCGTTTTTCCGCCCACTGAATAGCCAATCGTTTGCGCTTGCGGCGCTGTACCGCCTTGCGCCGTGGCCATTTGCAGCATCTTGCGCACGGCTTGCGCATTGCGTTCGCTCATGATGCGCACACCGCCAATGGCGTTGTCGGTTTTCGTGAGCGTTACAGGAATGAGCTCACCATCGCGGGCAAACACGCTGTAGGAGCGGGCAAGCTGAAACAGCGATGCTGAGAGGCCATAGCCATAACTCATCGTGGCCTGCTCAATCGGACGCCAAGTTTTGTAAGCCCGCAGCTTGCCGCTCACCACGCCAGGAAAGGGCAATTGCGGCTTCTGGCCAAAGCCGGCCGATGAGTAGAACTCCCACATTTCACGGGGCTCAGCGCGCATGGCCAGCTTCACCGTACCCACGTTGCTGCTCTTTTGAATGATCTCATTGACAGTCAGCACGCCGTGCGGATGAGAATCCGTGATTGTTGCGCCTGCGATCGTGATTTTGCCGGGCGCAGTTTGAATCTGCGTCTCAGGCGTCACCCATTTTTTCTCCAGTGCCATTGCAGCGATGAAAGGCTTCATGGTTGAGCCGGGCTCGAAGGTATCCGTCAAAGCGCGGTTGCGCATTTGCGCAGGCGTGAGGTTGCTGCGCTTGCCGGGCACATAGCTGGGGTAATTGGCCAGCGCGAGCACTTCACCTGTTTGAACATCCAACACCACCACGCTGCCAGCCTTGGCTTTGTGCTGCGTCACAGCATCGCGCAGCTTTTGATACGCGAAGAACTGCACTTTGCTGTCGACAGAGAGTTGAATATCTTTGCCATCGGTGGGCGATACCGTCTCGCCAATATCTTCCACAACGCGACCTAAGCGATCTTTGATCACGCGGCGCGTGCCCGTCTTGCCTGCAAGTTGGCTGTTGAATGCGAGTTCCACACCTTCTTGGCCTTTGTCATCGGTGTTGGTGAAGCCCACCACATGCGCAGCAGCTTCGCCTTCTGGATATTGACGGCGATACTCTTTACGCGTGTACACGCCTTTGATGCCTAAAGTTGCTACTTGCTGCGCTACACCTTCATCAATGTGGCGCTTGAGCCAAACAAAATTGCTGTCTTCCGCTAATTTGGCTTTCAGATCCACAAGCGGCATCTCAAGCAGCTTGGCAAGTTGAGCCAGCTTGACCTTGTCTTGCCCCACATCTTCAGGAATCGCCCAAATACTCGGCGATGGCACACTGGAGGCCAAAATCAAGCCATTGCGATCCAGAATGCGCCCACGATTGGCTGGCAACTCTAACGTACGCGAGAAGCGCACTTCGCCTTGGCGGATGAAAAAATCATTGTTAATGACCTGCACATAAGCGGCGCGGCCGGCAAGCACCAAGAAAGCCAAGGCAATGGCAGCCACGATGAATTTGCTGCGCCACACGGGCGTTTTGCTGGCCAGCAGAGGGCTGGCACTGCCCGAATAAGCCACGCTTTTTGTATTCAGAGGATTGGCACGCCAGCTCATGGCTTGGCTCCAGACGATACGGCCGCCATAGACACTTCTGCCTTAGGCAACTTCACATACTGTGTCACTGCCGGCGTAGCGGTGCGCATTTGTAACTGGTCTTTGGCGATTTTTTCAATGCGCAGCGGTGTGGCCTGTGAGCGCTTGTCGACTTCCAAGCGCTCTCGCTCTGTCTCCAGCTTGCGCGCGAGGCTTTGCGCTTTATCCACTTCCACAAACAGGCGGCGTGATTGATACTGAATCTGCACGAGATACATTGCACTGGCGATGACAGCCAGCAGCAAAACAAGATTGAGGCGCATCATCTTCTCACCCCCACGCTCTGCGCTTTCGCGTCGCCGCTGCCCCCCGAGGGGGCCAGAGCGCCTTGGGGCGGCCCAGCGTCGCTCGCAGCCTTCGTTCTCATAGCTACACGCATGATCGCGCTGCGTGAGCGCGGATTAGCGGCAACTTCTTGTGCGCTAGGTTTCACGCGATCCAGCACTTCTAATTTCATAGCGCTCTGTGCAGCATTTTTGCCGGCAATCATCCAATGAAGATCATTTCTATCAATGATTTCTCGTGTATGCAGCGCGATAAACTGCTTGACAATGCGATCTTCCAAACTGTGAAACGCGATCACCACAAGCCGCCCTCCTGGCGCGAGCACGCGCAGGCACTCCTGCAAGGCGATTTGCAAATCATCAAGCTCACGGTTGATGAATATCCGTAGGGCTTGGAAGCTGCGCGTTGCTGGATGCTGGCCGCCTTCGCGCGTACGCACCACGCTCGCGATGAGCTCGGCCAGTTCCAGCGTGCGCTGCGGTGCTTGACCTGCGGCGACTTTGGTCACGATGGCTTTGGCGATCTGGCGGGCAAAGCGTTCTTCACCATAGCCTTTGATCACCTCCTCGATATCTTTTTCCGAGGCGACTTCCAACCACTGCGCCACAGTTTGGCCGCGTGTGCTGTCCATGCGCATGTCTAGCGGGCCGTCGCGCATAAATGAAAAGCCCCGTGCAGGATCGTCGATTTGCGGGCTGCTGACGCCTAAATCCATCAAGATGCCTTGAGCGCTGGCGCTGGGCAAATCCGCCAGCCCTGTGAAGCTTTCGTGACGAATCGTCAACCGCGCATCTTGCATGGCCTGCGCTGTGGCTATTGCTTGCGGATCTTTGTCGAAGGCCGTCACCGTGCCTCGTGCGCTCAGGCGCGATAGCAGCAAGCGCGTGTGGCCACCGCGCCCGAAAGTAGCATCGATGTAGTTGCCGTCTGTTGAAGTAAGGAGTGAATCGACTGCTTCGCTTAACAAGACGGTGGTGTGTTGCCAGGTGTCCACCTCGTACCGCCCTAAAACACGAAATCTTTGAAGGCTTCAGCACTGGCTGATGAGCCTGCTCGCGCGTGGTCGAGCGCTTCTTTGGCGGCATGCCGCGCCGGATCCCAAATCTCAAAATAATCCACCATGCCGAGCATCACGGCTTCCGTGCTGAGCTGCGCCACCGCCCGCAATTCTGGTGCGATTAACACACGCCCCGTGGCATCCATCTCGCAGGGCTGAGCGTGGCCTATATACAGGCGCTTGATCCACTGCAAATGCATGGGCACATTGGCGATCTTGGCGCTGAAGGTGTCCCAAGCTTTGACGGGAAACATCATCAGACCGCCTTCGTGATTGCGCGTGACGATCAATTTGCCCTCAGAGATGGCCAGCAGCGCTTCACGATGCCGCGTTGGCACAGCAATGCGGCCTTTGGCATCCAAACTGAGTGCAGAAGCGCCGGTGAACATATCTCTAAGCCGATGTGTGATGGAAAAACATAAAAGCTTAGAGACAAATCACCTCTAAACCACTTTTATGCACTTTTCACCACTGTATCAGTATTCAAAGCACTTCCACAAGCCCCAATGTAAAAAAAACTTCAATGAAATCAAGCGCTTACAGCGCTTCTGAGAAATGAAATTTTAATCAGTCTTTGAGAAAAAACTTGATTGTTTTCAAGCATTTAGAAGCTGTTTGCAATGTGAAAATACAAGCCTCAAAGATGTATCTAAGGCGCCAGCGGAATCTATTCAGCGATCTCTCTAGCCCTGAAAACCGCGCTCCAGCGTAGCCACCACTTCCTTCGCAAAATCCGCGTAGCTGATCGGTCCATCAGGACGCAACCAAGTAAACGTCCAATTGATCATGCCCATTAGCATCATCGTAAGCGCAGTTTGGTTGGCATCCGTCAAGCGCTGTGGATAAGCACGGCGCAGAAAGCGCGTGAAGGCGCTAACGATATCGCGCTGGCGCTGCAAGATGATCTCGCGTTGCGAAGGTATTGTCTCCGTGACTTCGCTACTTAAAAACTTTGTATCGCTGAGCAGCGCCACGTGTTTTGTAGCGGAGTTTTGATACTCCTTCAAAAATGCTTCAATTAAGGCATGCAAAGCCGCTCGATCATCGAGCTTACGCCGTTGCGCCTGAGCTTGCGTCTCGCCAATGATGGCCAACAAACGCTGCGTGTAGCGATCCAGCAAATCAAACAGTAGCGCCTCTTTGCTCTCGTAATAATGATAGATGCGAGCTTTGCTCGTACCAAGGCGCGCCGCGACTTCTTGCATACTCGCTGCGGGATAGCTCAGCTGCGCAAAGCATGCCGCAGCCGCGTCTAATATTTCATCGCGCTTGAGATGGTGATCAGCAGATTGAGGGCGGGCCATGTGCTGGTTGCCTCAATACGGATTGGCGTAGCCCAAAGACTGCATGAGTAACATTTCCAGTGCCTCCATCTCCAGCCCATCGCGCTCATTGACATCATGGTCGTAGCCCTGGGCATGCAAGATACCATGCATGATCAGATGAGCCCAATGCGCCTCCAAAGATTTATTTTGCTCGGTAGCTTCCCGCGCGATCACCGGAGCGCAAAGCACGATATCTGCTGCGATAAAAGGCTCGCGTTGATAGTCAAACGTGAGTACATTGGTTGCGTAATCACGCGCTTTGCCACGGTAACTACGGTTGAGCTCGCGACCTTCTGGCTCACCCACAATCCTTAGCGTCATTTGATCCGCTGGATGCGCTTGGCGCAGCGCATGCGCCGCCCAGCGTTTGACCCGAGCGCGGGATAGAAGGCGTTGGAGCGCGGCACGCTCGGATGCGGTGCCCAGATCGTCCGAGAACTGTAAATCAATCATTTTTTATAAGAAAAAGAGTCGGTAGCCGGCTTAAATACTGCGTTGACTGCTATTAAATTAATAGTATCCTGCAAGCCACATTAAACTGTACGCCGCACAGATTTCGCATCATAAGCATCCACAATCCGCGCCACCAACGGATGGCGCACCACATCGGCGCTGGTCAGATGCGTCATGGCGATGCCCTTCACGTTGTTCAGCACGCGCTCGGCATCCATCAGCCCGCTCGGCTGGCCAGCGGGCAAATCGATCTGGCTGACATCACCTGTGATCACGGCTTTAGAGCCAAAGCCCAATCGCGTCAGAAACATTTTCATCTGCTCTGGCGTGGTGTTTTGCGCCTCATCCAAAATCACAAAGCTGTGGTTGAGCGTGCGCCCCCGCATGAAAGCCAGCGGAGCGATTTCTAGCTGTTGGCGCTCGAAAGCTTTTTGCACTCTTTCATACCCCATCAGGTCATACAGCGCGTCATACAACGGACGCAAGTACGGATCAATCTTTTGCGCTAAATCGCCGGGCAAATAGCCCAGCTTCTCACCCGCCTCCACCGCAGGCCGCGTGAGCACGATGCGCTGCACCGCGCTCCGCTCCAGCGCATCCACAGCACAAGCCACCGCGAGATACGTCTTGCCTGTGCCGGCGGGGCCGATGCCGAAGCTGATGTCGTGAGCGGCAATTTGAGCCAAATATTGCGCTTGCATGGGCGAGCGAGCGCGCAAATCAGCGCGGCGCGTGTTGAGCAATACGCCTTCTCCATCTAGCATGGGCTCTTTGCCAGAAACCATCAACTGCCATGTATCAGGCGAAATAGGTTTGCTCGCCATCTCGTAAGCAGCTTGCAACAACTCAATCACGCGCTCAGCATCTTTCTTCGCGCCATTCACGCGAAAATCTTCATGCCGATGCGCAATATTCACATTCAGCGCATCTTCCAAGCGACGCAAATGCTCATCATTGGGGCCACATAAGTTGACCAAACGTTTGTTGTTGGGCGGGGTAAAAGAATGCTTAATAATCACCGTATCATTGTACTGTTTAGAAATACACCCCGCTGGGCAGCTCATAAGTTTGAAGCCTGCCGCCATTTAATTTCAGGAGATTCGCCCCATGATTGGCCGTATTGCAGGCAACTTGCTTGAAAAAAATCCACCACAAATCTTGGTCGATTGTGGCGGCGTGGGCTATTCAATTGATGTGCCCATGAGCACGTTTTACAACTTGCCCGCACTCGGTGAAAAAGTCGCCCTGCTCACGCATTTCATTGTGCGCGAAGATGCGCAAATTCTCTTCGGCTTTGCAACAGCGCAAGAACGCGAGACTTTCCGCCAGCTGGTAAAAATCTCCGGCGTCGGCCCGCGCACCGCGCTAGGCATTCTGAGCGGCATGAGCGTAGCCGATCTCGCCCAAGCCATCACTTTGCAAGAAGCCACCCGCTTGACCAAAATCCCCGGTATCGGTAAAAAAACCGCCGAGCGTTTGTTGCTCGAACTCAAAGGCAAACTCGGCGCAGACATTGGCGCAGGCTCAACACTGCAAAACGACGCGCAAAACGATATTCTGCAAGCCCTCGTGGCATTGGGCTACAGCGACAAAGAAGCCACGTTGGCGCTGAAGGCGTTGCCCAGCGATGTGGGGGTGAGTGAGGGAATCAAACTGGCCTTAAAAGCGTTGGCAAAATAGTTCGTTGTCAGTTAATCCAAGGAGGAAGTGTTTATGTTGCTCAGCCTATTCACGCGGCGTTATCTCATACTTGTCGGTACAGCTTTGTCTTTGGCATTGGCTCTTTTATCCGGCTGCGCGACGTCGCCTTATCAGCCGGAAGCCAAACAAAAAAGCGATTTGCTTCTGGATGAACAACTCAGGCAGGCAAGTACAGCCATTGCAGCAGACGCAGAGAGCCGCATTCTGTATGCAGGCTTTGGCATGCATTCGCAATCTAAAGTATTCAGAAACGATGTGTTGAGCGTTGAGCAAAAGCTCAAACAAATCGACCCGAATCTGATCTCCATCCGCCTGAACAATCCTGCTTTGGGTGATCCAAGCGATTGGCCTTACGCCACGCAAGAAAACATAGAGCGGGTGTTGACACAACTAAGCGCCATGGCTAGGCCGCAAGACAAAGTGGTTGTGTTGTTCAGCAGCCATGGCAACAAAGGAATCATCGGCATCAACGCCGCGGCACAAGACTTCAAAAGCCTTAGTCCCACGTGGATCAATCGCGCAAGTGCAGGTCTGCGAGGTAAGCCAACTGTGTTCCTTGTGTCTTCTTGCTACAGCGGCTCTTTCTTGCCAGAGATTGCAGGCCCATCCCGCATTGTCTTAACAGCGTCTGCCGCTGACAGAAGTTCTTTTGGTTGCAATTTCTACAGCACCAAGACCTTTTTTATCGAGGCGCTCACTGCGCCGCGCGATTATTCCAATCTCAGCTTAAAACAACTCGTTCAACAGACTAAGCAAAGCATTTCAGCTAAAGAAGCTGCCCTAAAACTGACACCATCTTTGCCGCAAAATTCTGTTGGAAGCGCTGCTCAATCTTGGTTTGAGCAGCTGTAGTGGTCTAATAAAAACAGACAGCCCGATAGGTTGTTAAAACTGAAATGGCACAAACCGTGAGCAATCCGAAATCGAGAAGAGTGTTCGAC
>JAYWHR010000059.1:0-32208 GCA_043777675.1 Comamonadaceae bacterium
GGCTGGAGAACGCCTCACGAGGTCTTCTTTGACCTACCGATGATTAAACTTACACTATGAACTTGGCTCTCACGCAGTTCGTACTTGAACTCACCATTCAATAGCATTTAACGCATATTCTATGCCGGCAATCCACCCTGTCCGGCATCAGTTCAGCGATAAAAAACCTCTACTGCGCCTTTGATCTTGATGAGCAGAGGGCGGCCTTTACGATCAACCGTTTTACCAGCGGGTACTTTCACCCACGCTTCTTCAACACAATATTCCTCCACATCAAAGCGCTCCTTGCCATTTAATTTGATACCAATCGCATGCTCAAGTACAGCGGCAGAGTAATGCGGGCTGCGTGGATCGATGGAGAGATGATCAGGTAAAGCGGGGCGTTGAGCCGCAGCGTTGGATAGGGAAGAAGTGGTTTCATTCATCACCATATTGTCGGGGATTTAAAGCCCCGAGCAGCGTCAAGAGATGAAGTTTAGTTATAGCGCTTTTTAGCTTTGCTAGGCCCTTCCTGAATCGAGCCGGCGAGTTTTCGCATCAACTTGCGCAAGTAACGCATCACTACAGCGCAAGCCAGCAACAAAGATTGATCATGCGTCGCTTTGGACAAGGATTGCAGGTCTACAAAAATATCTTTGCTTACATTCGCCGCGCCATCTCCACACTCTGTACCCGAGCCACAGCCGCAAGCACCTTGGCTAACTGCGCGGCATCAACGACATCCACCGTGAGCGTGATCCAGCTACTGCCTTGTGTAATGTTTTGCTGCACACAGCGCACTGGCACTTTTTCTCGTGTGAAAACCTCCGTCACATCACGCAGCAAACCTTGTCGCTCACTGCTTAGGATGCGCACATCCACTGCGTAGCTTGCGCCTGATTGAGAAGCGCCCCACGCAACATCAACGAATCTCTCTCCTTGCTTTTCCACTAAACTGCGCATCGTCGGGCAAGCTGCGCGATGAATGCTCACGCCTTTGCCGCGCGTCACATAGCCCACGATTTGATCGGGCGGCGCGGGCTTGCAGCATTTGGCCAATTGCGTAAGCAGGCTATCCACGCCCACGACGAGCACCTGTCCTAAGCTGCCCTTGACACTACTCTTTGCACTGATTTTTTCTGCCACACGTTGCGTCCGAAGGAGCACTTGCTCGTCTTCACTGACCACGTCAACTGGAGCAGGCCGCAAATACTGCTCAATCGTGCGCACAGAAAATTCATCCTTGCCCACCACTTCAAACAAATTCTCCGCAGTCTTAAAACCTAGCTGTGCAGCAAGATCATCAAATCTCAAGGCCGTTTTGCCCTCGCGCTGTAAGATTTTTTCTACAGCTTGCCGGCCGCTTGCAATAGTCTCCTCCAATTGCAGTGCATTGAACCAAGCGCGCACTTTAGCCTTTGCTCGCGGGCTGGCTAAGAAATGCAACTCTGGGTTGAGCCAGTCGCGCGATGGCCCGCCTTCCTTAGCTGCGTTGATCTCAACCGTTTGCCCGTTGGCCAACGGCGTGCTGAGCGTGACCATATGCCCATCGACACGCGCGCCTCGGCAGCGGTGGCCAAGATTGGTATGAACGGCATAAGCAAAATCCACCGGCGTTGCGCCCCGCGGTAAATCCACGATTGCGGCATCGGGTGTAAGGATATAAACGCGGTCATCCAGAACATCCGTTGTCGCAGCATCGCCTGAGACATCCTGCTGCCAAGCCAGAAGCTGTCGTAACACTGCAATTTTTGCATCATACGTGCCGCTTGCAGTCACACCCGCATAGCCCTTTGTACCCGCCTCTTTGTAAGCCCAATGCGCAGCTACACCGAATTCCGCATGCTGATGCATGGCTTCGGTGCGGATTTGAATTTCTAGTGGCTGGCCGGCGGCATCGCGAACCACCGTGTGCAAACTCTGATAGCCGTTGGATTTAGGTTTGGCAATGTAATCATCAAACTCTCCAACCATGGGCTCAAACAGCTCATGCACGCAAGATAGCGCTGCATAACAAGCCGCAGCATTTGACACGATCACGCGCATCGCGCGCACATCCAGCACCTGATCAAAATCAAGCTGCTTACCGCGCATTTTTTTCACGATGCTGTAGATATTCTTTGGCCTGCCTTGAACCTGTACTTCAATACCCTGCAACATCAAATCATCTTGCAGCGTCTGGCGCAATTGCAGCATGTCCGCCTCGCGCTCTGTGCGCTTCTCATCAAGCTGCTTGGCAATCGTCTTATACGTATCTGGCTCTAAAAATCGGAAGGCCAGATCCTCCATCTCCCATTTGATCTGCCAGATGCCCAAGCGATTAGCCAAAGGTGCAAACACATGCAAAGCCTCGCTTGATACCGCGAGAGGCGCTACTGATTTAATAGAGGCGTAATATCGCAATGTCTGCAAGCGAGATGCAAGGCGCAGCATCACCACACGCAGATCGCGTGAGAAAGCCAACAGCATTTTGCGGATGTTTTCAGTCTGGTTTGCAGCGCCGGGGCTGATTGTCGTTTTCAGCGACGCGGCTCTTGCCAATCTCTGCAATTTCACAAGCTGAGTCGCCTCCAGCGCTAGCGTGGCATAGCTCGCTCCAAAAGCCTTGCTGATCACGTCGTGAGGCTTGTTCAAATGCTCGCAGGAATACACTAAATAGCTCGCCGCCTGCATGGCTTCTGATCCGCCGATGCTGCGCAAAATAGTGGCTACTGAGTCGGCATGCGCGAGGGTGTTTTCGCCAGTGTCCAGCGTTTCGCTGCCTATCAGCGTAGAGGCGAAAACGCGAGCTCGCTCAATCGCTCCGCCGCGCTGCTCATCCAGCGCCAAATCGTCTGCAGCAAAGGTATCCCCAGCCACTGAGACAGCGGCTACGGGTTGCTGCGCTGGACTCGCCTCAGAATGTTTCATACTCCAAACAGAAAATCTTCCACGGCTTGCGTTTGATCCGGCTGCACCAGCATGGGCGCATGCCCCACGCCTTCAAATTGCACGAGCTTAGCCTTCGGCCCGCGCGCTTGCATCTTGTGCGCCGTCTCCATACTGATCAAATCAGATTCAGCGCCACGAATGAGCAGTGTCTCAGAAGTGATCGCGTCATAGAGTTGCCATAGCATCGCCTCGCCTTGAGCTGCAGTCTCTAAAGTGGTGGCGCGCACAGGCTCAGCAATCGCGGGATCGTAATGCAAGTTGAACACACCGTCAGTATGGCCCATGTCCGGGCGAATCATCGGTCTGCAAAGACTGCGCCACTGCTCTGGCGTATGTGGCCCAAAGCTGGTGGAGATCTGCCATAAATAATCAATCGCTTCTTGCTCGCTAGCAAAGCGCTTGTCTGCGCCCAAATAGCCACTGATACGTTGCAAAGCTTTCCACTGAACAACGGGGCCGATGTCGTTGAGAATGAGCCGGCGCGGCTTAAGGCTCTTCAGCTGTGGCTGCAGCGCTGTTTGCGCAGCCACGGCAATACCAATCAAGCCGCCCATGCTTGTGCCCACCCAATCGATGGTTTGAGCGCCCTGAGCCTGAAGCGTCATCAGTAGCGTCACCATATCCACCGCATATTGCGGAATTTGATAAAGCGACGGATCCGCAAGCCAATCGCTCATGCCCCGCCCCACCACATCGACGCTCACCACGCGGCAACGCTTGCCATCCGGCCCGATCAAGCGTCTGGCCAACACATCAAAGTCCAAGCCCTGTCGGGCCAGGCCGTGCACGCAGAACACAACATGCGAATGGTGCTCCGTTCCCCAGCTCCAATAGGCCATGCGATGCGTGCCAGGGCTTTCGCCTGCGTGGGCACAGTCGATGCGGCTCAATTGGGCGTTGTACATTTCCGCACAGGGTGTTTCTGCGTGATTCATTCAAGCATCATAATTCAGGGCATGACTGGTCATGCCAACACCCCTCGCCTCCCATGGCTGGCTTCAGGCGATCCGTTTCCTGAAGTTTCCCAGGCGTGGGGGCCTGCTGACCCTGTGCCCGGGCTGTTGGCGAGTGGCTCTGATTTGTCTGTCACCACACTCATTCAAGCCTACTCGCAGGGTGTTTTTCCGTGGTTTAGCCAAGGCCAGCCGACGCTGTGGTGGAGCCCCAATCCCCGCATGGTGCTCACAATCTCTCAATTCAAATTGCACCGCAGTTTGCGTAAAACCTTGCAAGCGTTTCTACAGACGCCTGGCTGTCAAGTGCGGATCAACCATAACTTTTCAGCGGTGATCCAAGCTTGCGCCAACACACCTAGAGACGGTCAAACAGGCACTTGGATCTTGCCGGAGATGCAAGCGGCTTACATCGCATTGCATAAAGCAGGCCACGCTCACAGCATAGAGACTTGGGCTCATGGCAAGCTCACCGGCGGCTTGTATTGCACAGCCATAGGCGGTGCTGTTTTTGGCGAATCCATGTTTGCACACACCAGTGATGCATCGAAGATCGCATTAGCAGCTCTTGTGGCGCTGTGTCGCTCGCAAGGCGTTTCAATGATTGATTGCCAGCAAAATACCGCGCATCTCACATCATTTGGCGCTGCAGAAATATCTCGTGAAGCCTTCTGCGCACAGGTCTTGTCTAGTGCAAAAAAAACACTGGTTTGGCATATAGATTCCGTAAAATGGGAAGCTATAGACGTGCGATTAGCGTCTTAGCTGTATCAGTCAAAACACTTACCTCAACTCATCGCTTAGGCCATTTAAGCCCATCATGACCTTGCTCAAGGATCTCCCGCTTCAGACCTTGCAGTTCTACGCCACCGCACCGTATCCATGCAGCTATTTGCCAGGAAAAATTGCGCGCAGCCAAGTTGCTACACCCAGCCATTTGGTGCACAACGAAGCCTACTCTGAGCTGGTGGCCAGCGGCTTTCGTCGTAGCGGCATGTTTACCTATCGACCTTACTGCGATGGCTGCAAAGCCTGCGTACCCCTTCGTGTCAACGTAGCCAACTTCGCACCGACTCGGAGCCAAAAGCGTGCGCAAAAACAGCACGCAAATTTACGGGCTAGCGTGCTGAACTTAGGCTTTGTACAAGAGCATTACCAACTATATTTGCGCTATCAAAACGGCAGACATGCCGGTGGCGGCATGGATCACGACAGTATTGATCAGTACACCCAATTTTTGCTACAGAGCCGTGTGAACTCGCGCATGGTGGAGTTTCGGGAGCCGCCTTCCCCTGATGCAGCTGAGGGTGAACTCGGCGCTTTAAAAATTGTGGCGATTTTGGATGTCCTCTCAGTGGGCATTTCTGCGGTGTACACCTTCTACGAACCCGATGCAAGAGCCGCTCACGGCACCTACAGCATTCTTTGGCAAATACTTCAAGCTAAAAAACTGGGGCTCGCACACGTTTATTTGGGCTACTGGATTGAAGACAGCCCCAAAATGACATACAAAGCGCAATTTACCCCTCACGAGGTGCTCAGCGATGGCCTCTGGCAAGCTTCCGGTAGAAACTGACACACTCGCATTAGATTTCACACTATAAAATTCATGCTTGACAGGAAATTAGCTTAAAGGCATGAAAAAAACACCCTCCACCACCCCTACCATCCAAGTGATTGAGCGCATGTTTGCGCTACTGGATGTACTTTCTTCACGTGAGGGCGCGATCTCACTTAAGGAAATCAGCGAAAAAACGGGGCTGCATCCCTCGACCACACACCGCATCCTGAACGACTTGACGATTGGCCGTTTTGTTGATCGCCCTGAATCTGGCAGCTATCGCCTAGGGCTTCGCCTGCTGGAGCTGGGCAATCTCGTGAAAGGTCGCCTCAATGTGCGCGATGCAGCCCTGCCCGCCATGCGCGAGCTGCACAAGCTTACGCAGCAAACGGTGAATCTCTCAGTGCGCCAAGGCGATGAGATCGTCTACGTGGAACGCGCCTACAGCGAAAGAAGCGGCATGCAAGTCGTGCGCGCCATCGGCGGCCGCGCGCCGCTGCACCTCACCTCGGTAGGCAAGCTCTTCCTTGCATTTGACGAGCCCTTGCGCGTGCGCCAATACGCCACCCGCACTGGCCTAGCTGGCCAAACCAAAAACAGCCTCACGCAGCTGCCCAACCTAGAACGAGAGCTTGTCAAATGCCGCCAATACGGTATCGCCCGCGATAATGAGGAGCTAGAGTTGGGCGTGCGCTGCATGGCCGCCGGCATCTACGACGATCAATCCCGACTGGTTGCCGGCTTGTCCATTTCCGCCCCCGCCGAGCGCCTGAGCGAAGATTGGCTGCCACGCTTGCAAGCCACAGCGAAAGAGATTTCGACTGCGCTTGGTTATCGGGGATAGCTTTAGAATGCTATTCATTCAATAGCACTCCGCGCACTATCTATGCCGGCTAACCGCCAAAAATGCTTTGAAAACCAGCGTAAAAAGACGAAAGGCCGCATATAGCGGCCTTTCCTAAAACTTGGCGGTAAATCACTTGCGCACAAAGCGCACGACGGTTTCGATCACCTGTTCACGGCGTTTGTCGGATACTGCCTTGGAGGTCAGATCAAGCTTGAAAATGGTGCCAAATGTGAAGCGGTTTGAGACGTTGAAGAAGCTTAAAGCAGAGATCGTTGCATGAATATCAATCGGCAGCAGACCAGGGCGGAAGATGCCCGCACTTACGCCACGCTCGTACAGATCGCTGATGGCTTTCAGCGCTGGCACATTCATGCCCTGAATACTCTTGCTCTTCGCAAGAAATTGCGCGCGATTGATGTTTTCACTCATCACTATACGGATGTAATCCTCATTTCCCGCATGATGATCAAAAGTAAATTCGACCAATCGACGCAATGCGGCTTCGGGCTTCAAATCGTCCAAATGCAAATCGGCTTCAATGGCGCGAACGCGGCGATAGGCCTCCTCCAGAACGGCCACATACAAGCCTTCTTTGCTATGGAAATAGTAGTAAATCATGCGCTTACTGGTGCGTGTGCGCTCGGCGATTTCGTCGATTCGGGCGCCAGCCAAGCCTTTTTGCGCGAACTCTTGCGTGGCAACCGTCAATATCTCTGCCATGGTGCGCTCGGGGTCATTGGTGCGGCTGGTCGCACCACTCAAACCTTTGCGACTGATCGAACCACTCAAGCTTTTGTGGCTCGTCCCGTCAGTCACACTTTGACTGCTAGCCTTAGAGCCCACTTTGCTAGCAACAAGCTTTTTTCCATCGGGCTGGGTTGATTTTTTAGCAGAATGTACTGTTCCGTTCATTTTCACAGTATATGCTTTGTAATTCCTTTTTGCGAAAAAGGTGCAGAGTGTGAGCAGCAATCAGTGACTTACAGGCAAGTGGCTTTGAAAGAAGAGTTCAGGTTGTCTTGACATTGAGCTCAGCAAGGGCTTGTTGAAACTCTTCGGGCGTATTGATCCGCGCCATCGGCGGCAAAGCAGCCATTAAGCGGCGGCCATAGCCCATTTGCACAAGGCGCGTATCGCCAATGACCAAAATGCCGCGATCACTTTCGCGCCGAATCAATCGGCCAGCGCCTTGCTTAAGCGCCACCGCAGCCTCCGGCACAGAATAATCCGCAAACGCGCTCCTTCCTTGGCTTTCTAAACGCTGGCAACGCGCTTCCACGAGCGGATCACCCGGCGGTGGGAAAGGCAGCTTATCAATGATCACAAGTTGTAGCGCTTCGCCAGGAATATCGATCCCTTCCCAAAACGAAGCAGAAGCCACCAAGACGCAGCCCTTACCGCCCTGCGTATCGCCCACGCGAAAGCGATCCACCAATTCGCGCTTGCTCATCTGCCCTTGCACGAGTACATCAAGCTGGCCATCAAGCAGCGTTTTCAAACTTTCGCCAATCGCTTTGAGTGCCCGAAGCGTCGTGGTGAGCACCATCGTGCGGCCATTGAGTTTCATTGCACCCGAACCGGCGATTTGTGCAATACCTTCGCTATGAGCAGGATCGCTGGGCTTAGGCAAATGGCGCGGCACATACACGCTGGCTTGATTGGGGTAATCAAACGGGCTTTGCGCGACCAAGATTTGCGCATCTTGCAAGCCGCAGGGCTCGGTGAACCAACTTAGCTTGGCATCATCACCCAGCGTAGCGGAGGTAAAAATCCAAGCGCGGCGAGAGCACTGTTTGGGGTCTGATGGCGCTGCATCTCTTGCTGTAGGAGCGCCTCGCATCAAGCTTTCTTGATCGTCCTCATCGGGCATCCACTCTTGCCATTCATCATCACGCTCGACACGCGATTCATCGTCTGGCGGTAAATCGCCCAAGCCCTGCCCCACGTCAAGCTTGAGCAACTTGGTGCGAATCGTTTGCGCAATATCCAGAGGCGCTTCCATGAGTGTGATTTGTGCGCCCACATCAAGCCACCGCACTTGGCCAGGCTCAGGCTTTTGCAAGAAACGCTTAGCTCGGCTGGCCATTTCTCGGGCGCGCTCATGTAGGCGCACAAAATCTGGTGCAATCTCGCTCACCATATCCAGCGCAGCCATGGCCATTTGAAGTGCATCTTCCACACGCGAAAGACCTTGCGCCCAATCTTGTTCGTGCAGGCCTTCTGGGGCGCTAGCCGTCCAGCGCAGGCGCATATCTTTACTGTATTTGGTTTGCTCGCCAACCACGAGGCGCAAATCTCGTGCCGCCATTTCGCAATCTCGTGCCAACTCCTGCCAATCAGCCAAGCCGCGCGCGAGCTGCAGGCCTGTGCCGAGCAAATCGCGGGTGAAATCCAGCATTTGCGATGTGCCCAAAGCCGCACCTAAAAATTGCACGCCGGTCTCGTTGAGCTGATGCGCCTCATCAAAAATCGCAATGCGTACGGTTGGCAAAAGCTCGGCCATACCCGATTCGCGCACGGCCAAGTCTGCAAAAAATAAATGGTGATTCACCACCACCACATCCGCAGCCAGCGCCTGCTTGCGAGCGAGCATCACATGACAGCTTTTGTAGCTTGGGCAGGTGGAGCCAAGGCAATTTTCTCGGGATGAAGTCACCAAAGGGATGATGCTGGAGCGCTCATCCAAACCGGGCAACTCTGCCAAGTCGCCGCTCGTCGTTGTGACTGCCCATTTCTCGATCTTTGCCAAGGCGAGCAAAGCGCTCCGCTCCACATGCTCTTGTCGCGCCAGCTTCATGCGGTGAATACACAAATAGCTGCTGCGACCTTTGAGCAAAGCGATGCGCGCAGGCAAGCCAAGCGCTTTGAGCAACATGGGTAAATCACGCGAGAATAGTTGATCCTGTAATGCTTTAGTAGCAGTCGACACCATCACGCGCTCGCCTGAGAGCAGCGCCGGCACGAGATAGGCAAAGGTCTTACCCACACCCGTGCCCGCTTCCACCACGAGAGCACCACCGCGTTCAATCGTGAGCGACACAGCCTCGGCCATAGCGCGCTGGCCGCTGCGCTGGGCAAAGGCTTGCGTTGCTTGGCCTAATAACGAGCCATTGTCAAAATTTGCCGCCACAGCTTGCACAAGGCTGTTGTTTGTCTGAACGCCCATATCTTCAAGCAGGCTGCTTGCCGTCAATATCAATTTCTAAGCGCGTGATTTGATCTCGCAGCGCCAAGCGGCGTTTTTTCAGGCGGCGCAACATGAGTTCGTCGAGAGGGGTTTGCTCAGCCAAGCGATCAATCATCGCATCTAAATCAGCATGCTCTATGCGCAGCTCAATCAATTGGCGGTCGGGGGAATGCAGGTTGAAATCCAAAATCAATCACAATGCTTTAAAAGGGCTGCTATTGCCCAACGATTGCCATCATAATAGCTTCACATGTTAAACGGTTACAGAATCACAGCGTCAACCGGGCTCCACAAAGGAGACCGAGATTACCAGCAAGACCAGATTGCACTGCTTAATCACCTGCGCGTCAATGGTTGTATATTGGGCGTGGTGGCTGATGGCATGGGCGGCAGAAGCGGCGGGCGCAAAGCTTCTGATCAAGTCATGCTCACTGCACAGCAGCTCTTTGACCGGTACTCCCCAGAACGCGACGATCCCCCCTCCATGCTGCGGCAATTGGTGGAAGAAGCGCATTTGGTGATTAAGCTCACCGCTATTTCCTCCGAGCAAGAGCCCCACAGCACGATTGCAGCTTTCCTGATCAACCCCAATGGCGAATGCCACTGGGTACACGCTGGCGATTCCCGGATTTACCACTACCACGGCAACAAACTTGTCAAGCGCACATTGGATCACTCTTATGTCCAAGCCTTGGTCGATAAAGGCGAGATCACGGAAGAAGAAGCCAATGTGCATCCCCAGAGCAACATTTTGATGGGTTGCTTAGGTACAGAAGACGATCCAGGCATGGATTTTCACTACATCCCCAGCCTGCGCCCAGGTGATATCCTGATGTGCTGCTCAGATGGCGTATGGCATTATTTTTCCCCGGCCGAGCTCGGTTCGGTGCTTTCTGCGCTTACACCGCGCGAAGCAACAGAATTTCTGATCGACAAAGCGCGTTCACGCGCCCGCGGCACGGGCGACAATCTCTCTATTGTTGTAGTGAGGCTGGAGCCACTGGTTGAAACAAGGGAAGCAATTGCCCGCAAGATTGAAATTCCCTCGATCAGCTCCATCAAATCTGGCAAAGCTTAAGGCTACTGGCGGGCGTATCGTTGCGCTAGAAAAGCTCAGGCATTCTGTCGACCGCTTCTTTTTTTATAGCACTCTGCGTAATATCTATGCCGGCTGCCAGCTCTTTTTTCTCTGAATTCTTAGCCTCAAGCTTACTCACGCGCACCCCCAGCAGCCGAAAGCGCTGACTCAGATCAAGGCGCTTGAGCGCAAGACCAGCGGTGCGGCGAATCAGCTGGGCATCATCTGTTGCGGTCTCCAGCGTCATATCTCGTGTGGCGATTTTGAAATTGCCCCAGCGCAGCTTGATGCCGATGGTGCGACCTAGATAGCCTTTGCGCTGCAAATCCCTCGCTACGCTTTCGCAAAGCTCAGTGAAGACTTCGCCAAGCTTAGTTTTATCGTGCACCGCATGCAAATCACGCTCAAAGGTGGTTTCTCGGCTCATGCTCACAGGTTCGCTCTCAGTTTCAACGGGACGATCATCCCTTCCCCAAGCGGCGTCGTGCATCCAAGCGCCATAGCTTTTGCCAAAACGCTGAACGAGATTGGCAGGATCAAAAGCAGCAAGTTGCCCGATACTTAAGATGCCCAAATTTTTGAGCTTCTCATCGGCCTTTGGCCCAATGCCATTGATCTTGCGCGCAGCCAGCGGCCAAATCTTCTCCTGTAAATCAGCTTCATAAACGATGGAAATGCCATTGGGTTTGTTGAATTCACTGGCCATTTTGGCGAGCAATTTGTTGGGTGCAACGCCGATTGAGCAGGTCAACCCCGTCACTTCGAATATACTTTTTTGAATCAGCCGCGCTAGCACGCGCCCACCCTCGCGCTGGCCGCCGGGTACATCAGTGAAATCGATATAGACCTCATCCACGCCCCGATTTTCCATGAACGGCGCAATCTCCAAGATGATTTCTTTGAATCGCTTTGAGTAGCGCCGGTATTCCTCAAAATCAACCGGCAGCAAAATCGCCTGCGGGCACAGCTTAGCCGCCTTCATCGTGCCCATGGCCGAGCCCACACCGAAGCCGCGCGCGATGTAATTGGCTGTCGTGAGCACGCCGCGCCCCGTGTAATCCTTCAAGCGAGGAAACGCATCGACAGGAATTTCATGCGTGCTCAGCTCACCCCTTGCCTGTCTCAATTGCTCGCGAATCACGCCACCGCCGCCCACAACCACAGGCTCTTTTTTGAGCTGTGGGTAACGCAGCAGCTCCACCGATGCATAGAAGGCATCCATGTCTAAGTGAGCAATGCGGCGAATCTTCATGACTGCTATGACTGTAAGCGAGGATGGAACATCTCCTTGCAAACTAATCAATCCAGTGTGGAAAAGGCCGCGTATTAACAACGATAGCGTTGAAAACTCACATCCTGTTAGGAGCATCCTATGCAAAATTTTTAAAGCGTCTTTGTACGCTACTGCTGCTTCCGCTGCGCCTGTGCGAGCGAGCACTGCACGCGTCAAACCTTGCTTTGCATCCTTCCAACAGCGAATGCCCTTTTACAACTTGAAATGTACGCGTGGCAATAACGTTGGCTAGCGCACAGTACAAATGAAGTTGTGTGGCTAGTCTTCTAAGAGTGTCCATCCATAGCAATACAAGTTGGACACATCAAAACCCATACCCCAACCGGAGCCTTCCATGAAATCTTTAAAAACCACATTGCACCTCACCGCTGTTGCGGCTGTGTGCGCGGGCGCTGCCATGATCAGCCCCAGCTTTGCTTCCAGTCACCGCGAAGCGCCTTTCGTCAACGCTATACCTAAAGTAGACAACACGGACTTTTATATGTTCCGCAGTTACGAGACCGGTCGCACAGACTATGTGACGCTGATCTCAAACTTTTATCCGTTACAAGATCCTGGCAGCGGCCCCAACTATTTCAAGATGGATGCCAATGCCCTGTACGAAATTCACGTCGATAACAATGGCGATGCCAAAGAAGACATTACCTTTCAGTTTCGCTTCAACAACACGCTAGCGAACTCTGGCAAGGGCGTTGAGCTCCCTATTGGCGGCAAGATGGTGGCCATTCCGCTCACACAAGCTGGCCCGATTGCAAACGTCAATGATCCCAACTCCAATGTACGAGAAACTTTCACCGTAAATATGGTGCGTGGCGATCGCCGCAAAGGTGCTGTCACAGCGATACCCAAAGCGGGCGGAGGCAACACTTTTGACAAACCTGTTGATTACATCGGTGTGAAAACATTCGGCAACGCAGCCGCGTATGAAACGTACGCCAACCAACATGTGCAAAACGTCAGCTTCCCAGGCTGCCCCGCAGGCAAGGCTACAGGCAAAGTATTCGTCGGCCAGCGCCAAGAAGGCTTTGCTGTGAATGTGGGCCCAATCTTTGATCTGGTGAACGCTACTGCCGCGCAAATCACCAATCCGGCATTGATCAATGCCTTTGCTGCCAATAGTATCCAAAGTAAAAACATCACCACCATGGCGATTGAAATTCACAAAGATTGCTTGACCGCCGGCAATGGCACTGGCGATCCTGTTGTAGGCGGCTGGACAACCGCCAGCTTGCGCCAAGGCCGGTTGCTCACCGACAAACCAGCCTCTGCCTACCAGGCCTCTGAGAAAGCAGGTGGCGCCTGGGTGCAGGTCTCTCGCCTAGGTAATCCGCTCGTCAATGAGTTGGTGATTGGACTGCGCGATAAAGACAAGTTCAACGCATCTCATCCGAGTGGCGACACGCAATTCCTCGACTACGTGAGCCACCCGACTTTGCCTGCATTGCTAGGCGTAGTGTTAGCAGGCGGTAATGCAGCAGCTTTGGCACCCACCAACTATCCACGCACGGATTTAATCACCACCTTCCTCACGGGTTACACCGGTGTCAACAAGCCAACAACAGCTGCGCCTTCTGAGATGCTTCGCTTGAATACTGCCATTGCGCCAGTGGCCTTTGCTCAGCAAAATCGCTTAGGGCTCGCAGGAGAAATTCTTCGCGTGGGTCTGGCCAACGTGACGGCTCCCGGCAACGATGCTGCAGGCTTCCCCAACGGTCGTCGACCCAAAGATGACGTAGTGGACATCGCCTTGGTTGCCATGCTAGGCGGCCTGTGCGTGATCAACGGCACGGGCAATGCGCTCGGCTTGAACGGCGTACCTGGCGTACCTTCGCTCACCTCCGTCTGCGCCCCCGCAAGCGTGCCCTTGGGCGCAACATCTGCTGCTGTGCATGATGGCGTGGATCAAGCCGTTGTGCCATTTCTCACCCGTTTTCCTTACCTCAACACGCCTTTGGCGGGCTCACAGTAACCCAATGCACTTAAGGAGCACATGATGAAATTGATCTACTCACGCGCAGGCTATGGTCTGCTCGCCGTGTCTGCCAGCTTGATGCTGTTAGCCTGCGGCAGCAACAACGACGACAACAACACGCCGCCACCCGGCGTGGCCTTGGTGCCCGGAACTGATGTCGCAGTGGCAGCCACACAAGACAGTACAGCCGCCTTTGATTTCGTTGCAAGCATCGTTGCTAAGGGCGAGGCCAATACGGAAACGCCCCTCATCACTGGCGATGCTCAGTTGGCGGTATCAGACACTGCAGATCCTATGCCTGTGGCAGCCTGATCTCGGCCGTGGTTGAACCCAAAGAGCGGTACGGATGCATGCATCCGTGCCGCTCTTGCCTTCCTAGGCTACTCATGAATACCCGATTAATTTTCTTCACGCTGGCCAGCTTCTGCGCCATTGCTATCGCACAGCCTAAAGACCTTCGCATCATCAGCGATGATGCAGTCATAGAAAAGCTTGGGCCTCGTGTAGCCAGGAGCGCATCGCCTGTTGATCTCGTGCCTGCCGTACGACAAGCGATTGAATTGGCGCGGCAAACTGCCGACCCACGCTATCTCGGTCAAGCTCAAGCGCTCATTGGTCCACTGTGGAATAGCCCACAAGCCAGCTATGAAGTGGCTACCCTGCAAGCCACTATCGAGCAAAGTCGTCACGAATTCACGCAGGCTCGTCAGACCTTGCAATCGGCCTTGACCAAGCCCACAGCCTCGCATGCGCAGGCGTGGCTCACGCTCGCCACTATTGAGCGCGTGCAAGGCAATTACAAGCTCTCTGAGATCGCTTGCAAAAGCATCAACGCTCCTGAAGCGCAGCTCTACGCACAAGCGTGTCGGCTAGAGACGAAATCCCTGCAAGGCCAGTGGGATGCATCGCGCAAAGGTTTTGATGCCCTACTCCGAGAGCAAAGTCTACCCAGCCAAAAAGCTTGGCTGCTTTCTTTGCTCGGCGAAAACGAAGAGCGAGCCGGCAACACTGCAGCCGCGCTCAAACACTATGCGGTCAGCCTCAGCATAGACAACGATGGCTACACTGCTCTGGCCTACGCCGATGCGCTGCTGCGCCAAAATCAGGCCGCGCTAGCGCTAAGTGCTCTGCAAAATCAGCCTCAGAGCGATGCAGTATTGATCCGTCGCGCTCAAGCCCACAAGATACTGGGTGCTCCACAACACCAACGCCTTGCCGACGAACTCAATGCTCGATTTGCCGCAGCCGCGCAGCGCGAAGCCAACAACCCCGGCCACGCCAGAGAGCAAGCCCTCCATGCGCTTTATGTGCAAGGCGATGCGCAAGCGGCTCTGGCCTTTGCGCAAACTAATTTAAAGCTTCAGCGCGAGCCCTTGGATTGGTTGATCGCCATTCAAAGCGCTACTGCGCTTGGCCTCAACATAGAAAAAATTAAGCTTCTTCACGCCGTCGCCCAATCTGGTCTTAAAGACGCGAGACTGAAGTGAGCCGCTTCCTTCTCAATCTTGGCATGACCCTTTGCATTGCCACATATGGCACAACAGCTTGGGCACACAAAGCCAGTGATGCATACGTGTTACTCCAGCAAACCACGCCGCTTGCCCCCATCGACGCACAGTTCGCCATCGCTTTACGCGATTTGGATCGCGTGTTTGACAAGCTCGATGCCAACAATGACCGCGCCTTGAGCGTTGCCGAAGTCAAAGCTGTATTGCCTGAGATGGAGCGCTGGGCCAGCCTAGGCATGGGACTGCGCTGCGGCGCGGCTACTTTGCCACTTACTTGGCGCATGCAAGCCTTTGAGCAGCGCTCAGACGGCATCTACCTGCGCCTTGCTGCAAGCAGCGCTGAGCCGTGCGACACGCGCCAAGCCGTAAGCCTGCGCTACACGCTCATGCAAGATATTGATGCAGATCACCGCGTTGTCATGAGCTGGGCTTGGCCGCAAGCTGGTGCGTCAGCTACAACCCAAGGCAGCTCCGCCATCAAGCCCAGCGATGCATGGCAAAGCACAAGCACTCCAGCTTCAGCCCAAAATATGACTGGCGCTGAGGCGAACAGCTCAGCGTTTGCAACCTTAAAAAGTTTTATCTTGCTCGGCATGGCGCACATCGGCTCAGGCGCAGATCACATCGCTTTCATCATCTGCCTCGTGCTGGGCTTGACACTGACACAAAGGCGCGAATGGAAAGCACTGCTCATCACAATTACCGCTTTCACGCTCGGCCACTCAATCACATTGATCTCTGCCACACTAGGTTGGGTCGGCTCGCCAAGCTGGGTAGAGCCCGTGATAGCGCTGTCAATTGCCATAACTGCGGCATTCAATTTAGTGAAGCAACGTTTCGCAAAGCTTCAGGCGTCCATCATCAGCGCAACTGTAGCCGCCATTTTTGGCATGGTCCACGGCCTAGGCTTCTCAGGTGCGATGACAGAGGCGCAATTGCCCGACGGCGCGCTGCTCTGGGCACTAGCTGGTTTCAACATCGGTGTCGAGCTGGGCCAGCTTCTCATCATCGCCGCTTGGAGCGTGGTGTATTGGGCGCTTCACCGCTGGGCGGGTTTCCATCGCTGGGTGGTGCAAGGCGGCTCGGTAGGATTGATCTTGCTTGCCTCGTATTGGTTTGGCCAACGCATCGGCTGGTTTAGCTAAAAATCGTATGTTTTCAAGATGGAGCCAGCATGTAGCCGGCGTAAAATCTATATATAGCGCTACTGAATTTATAGCAATCTATTTTGCGAAAGAAAAGGCATAATAAAACCATTCTTTAGCTGTTTTTCGATATGAACCTTCACCAATTCCGCTTCGTGCAAGAAGCAGCTCGGCGCAACCTCAATCTCACCGAAGCCGCTAAGGCGCTGCATACCTCTCAGCCCGGCGTGAGCAAGGCGATCATTGAGTTTGAGGAAGAGCTGGGCATTGAGGTGTTTGCGCGGCATGGCAAGCGCTTGAAGCGCATCACCGAGCCCGGTGCACAGGTGCTCAAGAGCATTGAAATTATTTTGCGGGAAGTGGGCAATTTAAAGCGCATCGGCGAGCAATACAGCCTGCAAGACAGCGGCACACTCTCCATCGCCTCCACCCACACTCAAGCGCGCTACGTGCTCCCCGGCCCGATTGCCAAGCTGCGCGAAGCCTTCCCCAAAGTCAACATCAGCCTGCACCAAGGCTCGCCTGATCAAGTGGCCAAAATGTTGATTGATGAAGTGGCTGAAATCGGCATTGCGACCGAAAGCCTGGCTGATTACGCCGAGCTCGTCACCCTGCCTTGCTACGAATGGCAGCATGTGCTTGTCATGCCTGTGGATCACAAACTTGCCAAAGTAACTGAGATCACGTTGCAAGATTTAGCGGGAGAGCCACTGGTAAGCTATCACCCCACCTTCACAGGCCGCACCAAGATTGATGCAGCCTTCGCAGCGAGAAAGCTCAGCCCCCGTATGGCGATTGAAGCCATCGATTCCGATGTGATTAAAACCTATGTGCGAGCTGGCCTCGGCGTAGGTATCGTGGCTGAGATGGCAGTTAGCGCTGAGGAAAAAGATCTCATCGTCAAACCCGCCGGCCATCTCTTCGGCACAAACACCGCCAGAGTCGCCTTCAAACGCAGCGCCTATTTGCGCAACTTCATCTACACCTTCACCGAACTCATCAGCCCGCGCCTCACGCGCGAGCTGGTGAGCAAAGCGCTGGCGGGGTATAGCGATGATTTTGCGTTGTGAAAAGAGCGATCTCTTTTAGAATTTGGGCGAAATAATGCGTGCTGAGGCAGTTCATTTGCAATCAACTTCTGTTCTAGTCAAAGCAGGTGATTTGGTGGGCTGCTTCAAAGATACACCGGCTGATTTGTCATCCAACCCGGCGTACATGGAACAATTCGGTCAGCCAACACATCTACTCCACCCTATGCAAGTCCAAGAACGCACCCCCGTCCTGCAAACCAAGCTCCCCGCCGTTGGCACCACGATTTTTACCGTGATGTCTCAACTTGCTGCTGAGAAAAAAGCCGTGAATCTCGGCCAAGGTTTTCCTGATTTCGAATGCGATCCGGCGCTGGTGAACGCTGTAACGAGCGCCATGCAAAGCGGCCACAACCAGTATCCGCCGATGGCTGGCATTCCAGCGCTGCGCCAAGCTATTGCTACAAAAATAGAAGCACTTCACGCACGCCAATACTCGTTTGAGAGCGAAATTACCATCACTGCCGGCGCCACGCAAGGCATCATCACCATCATCCTCGCCGTCGTCCAGCCGGGTGATGAAGTCATCGTGCTGGAGCCTTGCTACGACAGCTATGTGCCCAACATTGAGTTAGCTGGTGGCGCGGTGGTGAGAGTTCCGCTCACACCACACACCTTCCGCCCAGATTTTGACAAGATCAGCGCAGCGATCACGCCAAAAACAAAAGCGATCCTGATCAATAGCCCCCACAACCCAAGCGCCACGGTCTGGTCGCAAGAGGAAATGCTCAAGCTGCAAGAAATTCTCGCGCCCACAGATATTTTGCTCATCAGCGATGAGGTCTATGAGCATATGGTGTTTGATGGCGCGCAACACCAAAGTGCCACCCGCTTCCCAAGCCTCGCCGCCCGCGCATTCATCGTCAGCAGTTTCGGTAAAACTTATCACGTCACGGGCTGGAAGGTCGGCTACGTGGCCGCGCCCGCGAGCCTGACCGCAGAATTCCGCAAAGTGCACCAGTTCAATGTGTTCACTGTCAACACGCCCGTGCAACATGCATTGGCCGCCTACATGGCCAATCCAGCACCTTACACAGAGCTGCCAACCTTCTACCAACGCAAACGCGATCTCTTTTTGAATGGCATCCGCAAAACCCGCCTCAAACCGCTGCACACGCAAGGTAGCTATTTCCAGTGCGTCGATATCTCCGCTGTCTCAGACTTGAATGAAGCCGGTTTCTGCAAATGGCTCACCATCGAAATCGGAGTAGCTGCCATCCCTCTGTCTGCCTTCTACGGCAACAACTTCGACCAGCGCGTGGTGCGATTCTGTTTTGCCAAAAAAGACGAGACGCTACAGCTAGCGTTGGATCGCTTAGCAAAGCTGTAACTAGCACTTCACCGCATTGCGGCAAAACTTCTCCAGCTCGCGCACAGGCGTGCGTTGTGACACAGCATTTGAGGCTTTGTTGCCTACCTCGATGCTCAGCTTGGCTTCGTATTTTTTGAAAAATTCGTCGAACAATTCACCACCCAATGTTGCGTAAGCAATCAGCGTGTCGTCGTTGGTGTTGTGCTCCAAAAGAATAGCGCAAAGAGGCTGGCTTGCCGGGCCTGCGAGTACTTTGGCTCCTTGTGCGGGATCGTATTGGCTGTGATCTGCGCAGCAATGAATCAGATCTGCACCGGCATTGGGCGTTTTAGCGTTTGCAGGCACGCCTTTGCGAAATGAGATAAAGCTTAAGTTGGGTGTGGGATAGACCAAATGATGTGCGCAAATGGCGCTGAAAGCCACGATGCTTTTCTTAGCGCCCACACCGCCCGGCCAGCCATAGTTGTCGCCCGTCTTAGTCTTCAAAGCTGTATTGCTGGAGGGTACAACGGCTTTGCCCAAGTCGAGCAAAAAAACCGGTGTGGCCTCGAACGGGTAATGAAACACGTAGTTGGTTTGCAACGCAAGAGAAGCCGCTTTGATCGGATCACCGCGTTCGTTAGTGAGAAGCACTCGGCTATACGCCTTGGGGCGAGCATCCGCTGCAAGCGCTGGCATGCTGGCAGTGGCAGACAAACAAGCAGCTGTAGCAGCAACGCCTGCGCTTGAGCAGGATTCAATGAAGTTTCGGCGATCCATGCCCTGCATCGTGCAGAGCTTGACACGGCTTGTCAACCTATGGAAAACGCGCGCTCACGCCACATCACCAAAACACCTAAGTGCGCGAAGTGTTTTCTCGCTTGCACCTTTTTACATCACCGCCTATATTGGGATCAAAACTTGCATGGATTGTTACCACTCTTCAAAAGGATTACAGCATGACAACCGCCCTTCCCCAGAACGCCGCCGAAACTTCAAACAACGCCCTCTCGCGCCGCCGAATGCTCGGCCACATGGGCACAGGGCTAGGCTTAGGCTACGTCGCGCTTAACCCACCTCAAGCGCAGGCACAAGCCGCAGCAGCCGGCAAAACCGGCGAGGCGAAGCCTTCCACCCTCGCACTGAACTCAGACGACAGCACCTATTTTGCCCAAGAAGAGCCGTATTTCATGCAGCTCGCACGAGATGAATTTACCCTTGATCCTGCGGTGGTGTATTTCATGGCTGCACAAAAAGGCTCCGTGCCGAAAAGCGTGATGGTGCGATACAAAGAAGGCTTGGATCAAATGGCGAAAGATCCTTTCCCGGTCTACGTGCAGCCCGTCGCTCAAATGCGCGCGTCCATTGCTAAATGCTACGGCACAACAGCCGATCAAATCGCCATCACACGCAACACCACCGATGCGCTCAGTCTCGCCATGAACGGCATTGAATGGAAGGCTGGTGACGAAATCTTGATCTCCCCGCTAGAGCACCCCACCGGCATCACGCTCGCGCTGCGCATTGCCGCAAGATATGGCGTGATCATCAAGCAATGGGGCATTCCGGTGGGAAAAAACACCACGGCAGATGAAGTGGTGGCCGCCTTGCAGCGCCGCGTGGTGCCCGGCAAAACCAAAGTGATTTTCTTCAGTAGCCCGCTCTGGCCCACCGGCATGCGCCTGCCCGAGCGCAAGATTGCAGAAGTGGCGCAAAAAGCCGGCGCAATCACGATTGTGGATGGCGCACATTACAACGGCATGATTGATCCCAAGCTCGATGAGACCGGCATCGATTTCTTCGCCCTATGCGGCCACAAATGGCAATGCGGCCCTGGCGGCACAGGCGTGCTTTACGTGCGCAATAAAAAGTTGCCGAGCAATCCAACAGATTTGCCGCGCTTTCACCTCACACGCTCGCAATCGCGTGACATTCCTTTCGATGGCTCACGCGGCGAATGGGATATCGGCCAAGCGCTCACGTTTTACGGCTTTCCAGAAAGCGGCGATTGGCGCGCCTTGACAGATGCCTGCCTACTCTGGGACAAAATTGGCCGCCAGCGCATCGAGACATGGCATATGCGCCTGGGCAACTATTTCACCAAGCAGCTCGTAGCCAACTTCGGCGAAGCCAGCATCTTGCGCCCCACGCAAGATCCAGCGCTCAACAGCGGCATCATTGCCTTCAATCCCTTCCCCACCAAAGCGCAGCGCTGGGACGAAAAACTTAATGTCGATTTCCGCGCCAATATGTTGAAAGACTACGGCTTCCGCATCAGCGGCCTAGGCGTAGGCAGCAACGGCCTCACCCGCCGACCCGACCCAGAAGCAGCCGCCTTGCCTGCGGGCACGATTCCCAACCGAGATCCCGCCTCGCTCGCTCCCGCGCCGATGGATCACCCTCAGCGCGTCAATGCTTGCGTGTGGAACAACCGGGCACAGATCGATAATTTCTGCGCGGCAACGAAGGATTTGGTCAGGAAGATGGCGGTTTAAATGCAAGCAATAGGCGCTGGCTGATTGCTATCTATTTGATAGCAATCTTCCCTTTTCCTATGCCGGCGAAGCTTTGCTTTCATCGGAATCTGCAAGCATTTGATAGATTTCATCTTTCAAGTAGAGCCGTTGTTTTTTAAGCTCCTCAAGCGCATCATCACTGATCGCTCGCATGGCTTCCAGCTCAACGCCGCGAATCTGTTTGTTCACTTCATCGTAGCTGGTAAACAGTTTGGCAAAGTGTAGATTGCTCATTTTCAAATCATGAATAGATGCCACGTGTTGTGGAAATTCAGAGTTGAGATCGTGAGCTTGTAGAGGCATGTTCATGCTACTTTTCCTTCAGGGATGGGTTAAACAGCAGCCAGTTGCCGCTCGAAAGAAACTTGGCAACTTACGCAGCGTGCAGCTTCGGGGCTGACTTTCAAACGCGCTGGCACTATCTGCTCACCGCAATCGATACATAGCCCGTAAGTGCCAGAGGTGATGCGGCTTTGAGCCGCCTCCACGGCACTGAGTGCAGCGCTGTCCTGTTCGTTCAGGGCAAACTCAATGTCTTTTTCAGACATCAGCTGGGCATGCGAGTCTTGCGGGTGAGAAAAATGTGCCGCAGCCGCGTCTACACGCCCACCGATGCCATCGCGCTGAAATGCAATCTGCGACAGTATTGCGTCCCGCGTATCCCGCAGCCGCTCGCCATAGTGCGCCATCTTTTGCTCATTCATCCATAGCTCCTAAGCTTGAGTTAAATGGCAATGGTGCACAAAATTGGCAAGTTTGTCTGTGCGCCAAACGACCCTCGGAATAACAAGCTGGCTTGGGTCTGCCCTATCTCTGGAGGCGAGGCTTCGAGCGCGCGCGATAGCGGATTTTTGATTTCGCTCATGGGCTACGGCTTGCGCACCGATGGCAACGTGCATGTGCATCAGCTCAAAGCGTTTGACTTGGCGGCTCACCGAGCGAGTAAGTTGGAAACTGTGCCCGCCGAATTGATGGAGCAGGTGTTGGCTTGCACCCGAGCGGTGCTGGATGACGAATGATGGATGAAGGCAACGCAGTAGATCAAGGTGGTTGGCAAGCTGTTTCGCTCTTAATTCAATAGCACTATACGCAGTATTCATTCCGGCTAGATGCCAATTTCTCTCAAAAATTCCAGCTGACTCCATCATCGAGAATTTCAAGCCAAATCAGCCCCTTGCCGGCATAAAATCTGTGCAAATCCTCGCCCTCTCTTATCGATATGCCGACCTTTCATCATGGATAAATACTTGCTGCAGCAGCAGGTGCTGGAACGCCTCGCCGAAGACCTGCTGCAAGCCGAGAGCGCCATGCGGGCGGCCCACGAAACGGCCACTCACAACGAGAACATCGCCGAAAATAAATACGACACATTGGGATTGGAGGCCGCTTACCTGTCTACCGGCCAAGCTCGTCGCGCTGAAGCCATCCGCCAGGCGATGGCCCATTGGCGCCAATTCCGCCCGCTACCCTACGACGCCAGCAAAGGCATACAGCTCGGCGCGCTGGTCTGCTTGGTCGATTCCGACGACAAGCAGCAACAGCTCTTTCTCGGCCCCAATGGAGGCAGCATGCAGTTGGCAAACGCCTCAGATTTCATTCAGGTCATCAGCAGCGAAGCCCCTTTGGGCAGGGCCATGCTGGGTAAATGCGAGGGCGATCAGGTGTCGATACAGGTCGCTCAAACCCGACAGCAGTTTGAGGTGCTGCGGGTTGACTAGGCCGCAACCCTAGTTCACGCTATCGGCCTCCAGCACATCAATTTACTTCAGTGGCACTGACCGCGAGGCAGGTCAGTGGCGGCACACGACCAGCTCCTTTGCGCGGTCACTGCTGCAGAGCGGTCTTTTACGCTTGCCAGCGCTTAAGGAGCCTGTCGTCACTGGCAGCCCGTCTCGCCGAGGTCACAGCAAAAGCAACTTTAGGTCGGTCTGGTTGGGCACGGGGCCGGCTGGAGCGCTGCAGCCGAAGACGGCGTAGCGTTTCAGCCTTTGGTGATTGGCGTCGGCGCCAGCAATCTGCCGTGTTCTCGATGATGCGCGGCATAGCACTCGCAGGCCCGGTGTTCCAGCCCGGCACGGTCCAGCACCGAGATATGGCCGCGGCGGTAGCGGATCACGCCAGCGTGCTGCAAGCGCACCGCCACTTCGGTGACGCTTTCCCGACGTACGCCCATCGTCTGGGCGACGAGCTCGTGCGTCATCACCAGGTCGTCCGACGGCAGGCGGTCTAGTGCACACAGCAACCAGCGGCAGAACTGCTGCTCGACAGGGTGGTGCCGGTTGCAGGCAGCGGATAGCGTCATCTGGGCGATAAGCGATAGGGTGTGACGCAGCAGCAACGCGCGCAGCGTGCCAACGCTTTCAAAGGCTTGACGCAGATGGCGCGCTGGCATGCGGAAAGCGCCACCAGCCACCAGCACGCGGGCTGAACTGGCGGTGGTGTCGCCGCCCATGAAAAGCGCCAGGCCCACCATGCCTTCCTTGCCGACAGCGGCGGTTTCCGCCGATGCGCCGGTCGCGGTGACGTAGTGCAGCGAGACGATGGAAGTGGTCGGGAAGATGGCGTATTGCAGGTGGCTGCCCGGTTCATAGATTGATTCGCCCAAGCGCAAGGTGATTGGCTCTAGGTTCCTGGCCACGGCGTCGAAGTCCGCGTCCGGCAACGCGCCCAATAGGTGGTTGAGCCGCGCGCTGTGCAGTTCCGGCTGCGGCAAGGGCTTCGGCAAGGGCTGCTGCCTCATCGGGGCACCCATTCAGCGGCTGCCAGTCAGCACTTCAACACCCACGCCTCGGTAACCTATAAAGCGGCAGGTCTGGTCAAACATCGGCTGCCCGCTCACGCGGAACTGCTGTCGTACCCCGTCCGCTTGCTGGCGGCTGAAGAGAAAATCCAGAAACGGCTCGCGTGCGGCGATGCGTGTGCGCAAGGCCGCGCGCTCCGTTTCGTTCCAGCCGGAATGGTTGGCATCCCCCGCTGCAAGGTCGGTCAAAGCATCCACCTGGATGCCCAACATTTCAAGCACTGGCCCAGACACTTTCGTGAAGGCACCGGTTTCGTCCTGCTCCCAGTACCAGTCGGACGCCAGCTCGGTCAGGCTGCGAAAGCGCGCTTCGCTTTCCCTCAGTTCTTGCGTGCGCTCGAGGACGGTGGCTTCAAGCTGGCTGTTATGCCGCGCCAGCTGACGGTACAGCAAACGCACTTCCAGCATGTTACGGATACGGGTGAGGACCTCAATCAGGTCCAGCGGTTTGCTGATGAAATCCTTGGCTCCTGCACTCAGCGCACGCAGTTTGTGACCGGGCTGCGCCGTCAGCACGATCACCGGCAGGTAAGGGTCGCGGTCTATGGTCTTCAGGCTCTCCATCACTTGGAAGCCGTCCGTGCCCGGCATCTGAAGGTCCAGCAGGATCAGGTCGTAGTCCTGCTGTCGGTGCAGTGCACACACTTCGGCCGGTAGCATCGTTGCTGTGACGTGCGTATAGCCAGCGTCTGCCAACAAGTGCTGCAGCATGCGCACGTTGGTCTCCTGGTCGTCGACGATGAGGACGCTGGCGCCCAGGATATCGTTGTTGGTGATCATTGCGTGTTGTCCTTCTTTGGTTTCTTTGTCGGGCTTGCATTGCGTCTGGGCGTTGCGGCTGGCGCCCTGGACAGCACCAAGGGCGGGTCGGCCTGAGCCAAGGCAGCGTCCAGCGCTTCGGTGAGTGCGGCAATCTTGATCGGTTTACTTAAATAGCGGAAGAAGCCGGCTTGCAGGCCCTTGGCGATGTCGTGCTGCATTGCTAGCGCACTGATCGCAATGACCGGGATGTGCGCGGTGACTGCGTCTGCCGCCAGCCGCTCCATGGCATCCAGCCCGCTGATGCCCGGCAGGTTGATATCCATCAGCACCACGTCGGGCTGCATCTCGTGTGCCAGCTGCACGCCGTGCTCTCCTTCGCCCGCCAGCACTAGACTCACATCAGAGCGCCGTGCCAGCAGGCGCTGCAGCAGCAGCTGGTTGGCGCGGTTGTCTTCCACACACAGCACGGTATAGAGGCGTGTGCCACGTGCAGGGGTCGCAGGCGCGGGCGCGGTCGCGGTCGCGGTCGCAGGCGCCCGGGTGCCCGGCGTATCCAGCTCCACCCAAAACACGCTGCCCTTGCCGGCAACGCTGTGCACGCCAATGCGGCCGCCCATCAGTTCCACCAGGCGCTTGCTCAGCGCTAGGCCGATGCCGGTGCCCTCGATCACGCCGGCCTCCTGGCCCAGCCGCTCAAAGGGCTGAAAGATATGGCCCAGCTGCTCGGGGTTCAGGCCGCTGCCGCTGTCTTCAATGCGGACGCAAATGCGGCTCTGCCCGATGTCTTCAGCGTGCACCTGCACCGTGCCACCTTCGCGGTTGTACTTGATGGCATTGCTGAGGATGTTGATGAAGACCTGCTTGAGGCGGGTGCGGTCGCAGGTGACCATGCAACCGTCGTCAGGCTGCGCAACGCTCAGGCGGATGCCACTCGCTGCGGCCTGCCCTTGCACCATCGCTAGGCAGTCGTCCAGCACATCTGCCAAGCGGACCGGCTCCAGCACGCAGGACAGGCGGCCTGACTCGATCAGCGACAGGTCGAGAATCTCGTCGATCAGGCCCAGCAGGTACCAACCCGCCTTGAGGATCTCACCCACGCTTTCATTTTGCCGCTCAGTGGGTGGCGGCTTGCCCGATTGCAGCAACTGCGCAAAGCCCAGTACAGCATTCAACGGTGACCGCAGCTCGTGGCTCATGTGCGACAAGAAGTCCGACTTCGCCTGGTTGGCGCTTTCGGCGGCAGCCAACGCGGCGATGAGGTCGGCCTCGATGCGTTTGCGGTTCGTGACGTCGGTGGCTGTGCCGAACCACTCCACAATCGCACCATCTGCGCTCAGCAAGGGGACCGCTCGTGAGTGTGTCCAGCCCAGTTCACCGTCCACGCGCAACACGCGGTGTTCCAGCTCGAACATGCCCTTGGCCGCTATTGCCGCGTCGATCGCGGCCAGAACGCGCGCTTGGTCCTGTGGGTGAATGTAGTCTTGTAGCCAATCGGCAGTTGGCTCGGGGGTGTCAGCGATGAAATTGCGGCCAAGGAGGTGGCGCATTTCGCGCCAGTCGGGACTCATGCGGTACACGACATCGGCACTGGCAGTGACCAGGGCGCGAAAGCGCATTTCGCTGTCGCGGACCTCGGCCTGGGCCTGGATGCGTGTTGAAATATCGCGAAAGTGGCAGACCACGCCGTGGCTGCCATCGGGCAGCGGAATGCGGTGGATCTGCCAATCGTAATATGCGGTGGTGCCGCTGTCGGCGCGCAAGGCGACCAGCTCTGGCGCGTCGAAAGACTCTCCGGTCGCCAGCGTGTGGCTAAATCGCTGCACGATGTCATCGGCGAGCGCTGGCCCCCAAACCGTCTGGATCACGTCCGTCAAGTCGCTGCCGATGAGGCCCTGGATGTCGCCAAACTCGGGCAGCGCCACCGGGTTGACCTGGCAGATGCGCAAATCGGCGTCCACCAAGTAGATGCCCAGCGGTGCTTCATTGACCATCGTCTCGAACTGCGCCGTGCGCAGGCGCAGGGCTTCGGCGGCGTGCTCGCGTTCAGTCAGGTCGTAGAAGTAGCAGACGACGCCGAAGCCGCCGTCCGGTAGCACGATGCGTTCGATCCGCCAGTCGTAGGATTCGACCTCGGGCGTGTCCTTGCGCGTTTCGCCCACCGTTGGCGCGCCGTAGGGTTCGCCGCTGTCCAGCGTGCGGCGAAAGTGGGCCAGCACCTCAGACGCGAAGGGCTCGGGCCAGACCGCGCGCACGACTTCGCCGAAGTCGCGGCCGATCAAGGGCTGAACGCTGGCGAAGGCCTTGCGCGCTGCCGCGCTGGCCTGACACAGGCGAAACTGCGCATCAACCACATAGACCCCGAAAGGCGCGTTCTCGATCAGGCTGTTGAAGGAAGCACGCTGGCTGTCTGGTGCGCCGTGCAGTTCCGGCTTGGGCATTGCCAGGTCCGGCGTTGGCGCTGAGCGGCGGGCAGCCGCGGCTTGCAGTGCGGGCGCTGCAAAGAGCGCAAGATTTTGCAATATCCGCAAGTCTTCGGCGTCAAAACCCAAAGCCGCGTCGTGTGCCACCGCCCACACCGTCCCGCTCGCCCCGTTCGTTTCGCCGGCAACACCAAAGGGCACCACCAGGTAGTGTTCGGCTGCAGGCTCAAGGGTGGCGGCTGGGTTGGCTGGCGCAAGCAGCATCCGGCTACTGCCGCTGTGTGCCTGCCAGTGGCCAGCGATGGCCGGCCAGCTCACCAGCACGCCGCCGTCGCTTTGCACGCTCAGCACGCTGACTCCGGCGGACCCGGTATTGAGCAGCGCGAGAACGTTATCGGCCAAAACCTGGCAGACGGTGTGGGGTGCCTCGCCCAGCGCCATCGCTAACGCAACCAATGCCGCAATTTCTGCACTCGCGTCGGCGTGGCAGGCCAGAGGCTGCGCCTGAGCGTGACCTTTTAACGGGGTTTGCAGAGCTGCAGAAGACGGGTTCAACCCAACGGGTAGCGTGAGAGGAAGGCAGCCGGTCAAAGCGTCATCGCGCAGCACTTGCGGATGGTCGGTGGTGGCAGTCATTGCGTGAGCCGGGCCGAGCTTGAAATCGCCATGTTTGTGCTCTGGATGGTTGAGTATTAGTTTCCACTGTAACCGAGATGACCGCAAAGCTCCAACCTTTGATTCCGCCACGAAGGTTCCATGGAACAAAGGAAAGATCGTAATTCAGCAAAAAACCGCCCGACCTGTTCAGTTTGAAACTACACCGCCAACGACGGATGCCGTTACAGCATGGATCAAGGAAGCGAAGTTGGTAAACGACGACTTCTTGTTTTCCAGCCGGGTTCATGAATCGCAACACTTGGGAACTAGGCAGTACGCGCGAATACTGAATTCTTGAATTGAAGAAATCGGCCCGGATCCAACCGCTAATGGCACCCATACGATTCGCCGCACCAAAGCATCTTTGATTTATCGCCGTAGCAAGAACATTCGTGCGGTGCCATTGCTCTTAGGACACAGCAAGTTGGAAAGCACTGTTCGGTATGTGCGTTTTCAGACCGCCGCTAACAACAGCTTTCAGATTGATTGGAGCCGCGCTGCGGGGACGAGCATCCATGTGCAACAAAATGGGCAAACCAAGCCTGAGCACTGTGGCTGCCATGATCGCGCCATGCTCCGTGAACACGTAGGGAAGGTATTTGCGATGTTGACCCGCCCGCTCTCTAAGGTCGCAATTTGCGACCTCACAGCGCCAACTGCTCAAAGCTCTTTTGAATTCGCTTGATGCTCACGGGCTGAGGCGTGCGTAGCTCTTGGGCGAAGAAGCTGACTCTTAGCTCTTCGAAGAGCCAGCGGACGTCTTCTAGGCGCTCGTCGAGCACCCCTTTGCGCTCGGCAATGAGGCGCAAGAAGCGTTGCTCCTCAACGCGTATTTCCTTCATGCGCAGCGAGTCTCGGGCGGGATCGGCACGGTATTTATCAAGGCGCATCGTGATGGCTTTGAGGTAGCGTGGGAAGTGCTGTAGGCGCACATACTGGGTGCTGCTCAAAAAACGTTTTGGGATGAGGCGGCTGAGTTGCTGGGTGGAATCTTGCGTGGCCTCGGGGGCGTTTTTAGTGTCTTTAATTTTGCGCAGCGCAGTTTGGTATTCGGTGAGGATGAGAGAAGCAAGTCGCGCCACTTCATTGGTAATCAGCGTAAGCCGCCCTCTTCCTTCTTGCACGCGCTGCTTGAAATCTTGCGCTGTTGTAGGCATAGGATCTTGGAGAAATGCCTTGTCGATCGCTAGATCGAGGATGTGCGTTTTGAGCTCTTCAGCTGTGCCCAGCGGCATGAAGGCGACTGACATTTTTTGCAGATCGGGAATGTTTTTCTCAAGATACTTCAGAGCATCTTTGATTTGCAAAGATACCAAGCGGCGCAGGCCTGCTTGATGTTTGGCAGCGGCCACACCGGGCTCGTCAAATACTTCGATGCTGACCGAATCTGTCTGGTCAATCAGAGCGGGAAAGCCAATGAGCGTTTGAATATCTTTGCCGAGCTTGCGGCGAATTTCTAGCAGCTCAGGCAGTTCGCCAAACGTCCAATCGGTGTAGCGGGTATCTGCATCGAACGTGGGCGCAGACTGCTCTACTCCTGATTTAATAGCAGTCTGCGCATATTCTATGCCGGCTACTGGCCTATTTTGATCACTATTTCTGTCTAAAACAGGCTCTGGCGCAGTTTTCTCAGAAAGCTGCGACAACTGCGCCAATTGCGCAAATGCCCCCCTCGCCTGCCCGCCTAGCTCCGCCTTGATAGCCGCCAAATTGCGCCCTGCTCCAAGCTGCCTGCCATGCTCATCGACCACGCGGAAGTTCATGAACAGATGGATTGGCAGCATATCGAGCTTGAAATCTGTGCGCTTGATATCGACGCTGGTGGCATCTTTGCAAAGCTTGAGCAACGCGTCAACAAGCGGGCCTTTGCCGAAGGCTTCAGGTACATTCAAAATCTCCGCAAGCCGCGCCGCACTCTCTGGCAGCGGCACGAGCCGCGAGCGCGGGCGCTGAGGCAAGCTCTTGAGCAAGGCTTGCACCTTTTGCTGCAACATGCCGTGCACCAGCCATTCGCAGCGCTCCTCGTTGACTTGATTGAGCGCAAACAGCGGCAGCTCCACCGTGATGCCATCTTTTGCATCGCCGGGATCATGCAGATACGTGGCTTTGCAATCCACGCCGCCTAAGCGAATGAGCTTGGGGAAGGCTTGGCTCGTGATCCCAGAAGCCTCGTGGCGCATCAGCTCGTCTTTGGAGATGTAGAGCAGCTTCGGGTTAGCGCCGTGATGCGCTTTGTACCAAGCCTCCAGCTCGCGTGCGCTGCACGTCTCAGAAGGTAGCTGCTGATCGTAAAAAGCAAAAATCAGTTCTTCATCCACCAGTACATCTTGCCTGCGGCTTTTGTGTTCAAGTTCCTCGACCTGGCGCACCATGCGCTGGTTGTGAGCATAAAAGGGCAGCTTGCATTCCCAAGCCTCTTTGATCTCTCCCGTGCAACCCGCGACCAGCGCCTCACGAATGAAAATCTCCCGCGCCGCATGCGGATCCACGCGACTGAAGTTCACGCGCCGCCCGCTGTAAATCAGCAAGCCGTAAAGCGAAGCGCGTTCATACGCGAGCACATCGCCGCTACGTTTGTCGAAATGCGGCTCTAGCAATTGCTTGTTCAAAAGATGATCAGCCACTTGCTCGATCCACTTAGGCTCAATGCCCGCAACGCCACGGCCAAAAAGCCGCGTCGTCTCGACCAGCTCTGAGCACACGATCCATTTGCTTGGCTTTTTAGACAAATGCGCGCTGGGATGCGGCAGCCATTTGATGCCGCGCGCGCCCAGCCATTGGTCTTCTTCTTCCTGCTTGTAGCCGATGTTGCCCAGCAAGCCTGAGAGAAGACTTAAATGCAGTTGCTCAAAGGTAGCCGGCTGCGCATTGGGCTTGAAGCCTAAATCTTGCACGGTGCTCACGAGCTGAGAATAAATATCGCGCCATTCGCGCACACGGCGAATGTTCACGAAACTAGCGCGAAGCTGTTGCTCCCATTGGCGGTTGCTGCTTTTATTGTCTCCATTGCCTCTGACATCATCGAGCCATTTCCACAGCTTCAAATAGCCGACAAACTCACTGCGCTCATCATCGAATTTCTTATGCGCTTCATCCGCCTTTTGCTGCATATCTAGCGGGCGATCTCGCACATCTTGCAAGCTCAGCGCCGATGCAATCACCAGCACTTCGCTGATCGCGCTACGAGACTTTGCTTCCAAAATCATGCGGCCCACGCGCGGATCGAGTGGCAATTTGGCCAGCTCGCGGCCGGTGGCGGTGAGTTCGTTTTGCTCGTCCACGGCACCGAGTTCGGCGAGCAATTGATAGCCGTCGGCCACGGCGCGTTTGGGTGGCGCTTCTAAAAACGGGAAGTCTTCGACCAAGCCCAAGCCCAGCGATTTCATCCGCAAAATCACGCCCGCCAATGACGACCGCATGATTTCGGGGTCGGTGAAACGTGGCCGTTCTAAGTAGTCTTTTTCTTCGTACAAACGGATGCAAGTGCCGTTGCTCACGCGGCCGCAACGCCCTGCTCTTTGGTTGGCTGCGGCTTGGCTCACCGGCTCGATTTGCAACTGCTCCACCTTGTTGCGGTAGCTGTAGCGTTTGACGCGCGCGGTGCCAGCGTCGACCACAAACTGAATGCCCGGCACGGTGAGCGAGGTCTCGGCCACGTTGGTGGCCAGCACGATGCGTCGCGCGCTGTGCGACTCAAACACCATGTCTTGCTCTTGCTGGCTCAGGCGCGCAAACAGCGGCACCACTTCCACACCCGGTGGTTGATGGCGGCGCAGGTGATCGGCCGCTTCGCGAATTTCGCGCTCGCCGGGCAGGAAGATCAACACATCACCTGAACCAGAAACTGCACCCGCGCTCAACCACAACTCATCGACAGCGTCTTGAATCGCGTGGTTCAAGCCGTACTCGCGGCTTTCTTCAAACGGCCGGTAGCGCTGCTCGACTGGAAACATGCGGCCCGACACTTGAATCACCGGCGCGTTGACATCGCCCTTGGCGAAGTGCCGCGCGAAGCGGTCGGCGTCGATGGTGGCCGAGGTAACGATGATTTTCAGGTCGGGGCGGCGCGGCAAAATTTGCCGCAGGTGGCCCAGCAAAAAATCGATGGTCAAGCTGCGCTCATGCGCCTCGTCGATGATCAGCGTGTCGTAGCCGCGCAGCAGCGGATCGGGTTGGGTTTCGGCCAACAAAATGCCGTCGGTCATGAGCTTGACGCTGG
>JAYWHR010000060.1:0-31548 GCA_043777675.1 Comamonadaceae bacterium
AGTGACTGGGTAGGTCTTTCGGGTGATCATGACACCACCTTCTGAACCACCTCTTTTGCCGCTCTCACGCAGTTCGTACTTGAACTCACCAATCAATAGCACTCTACGCAGTATTCTTGCCGGCTAACAGCCGTTTTTCTTTAAATTCCACCATAAAAATCATGTCTCCCGCCTCTCAAGCACTGTGCCATCAGCTTGGCCTGAAGCACCCGCTGATCCAAGCGCCGATGGCAGGTGTACAAGGTAGTGCATTGGCTATTGCTGTGAGCAAGGCGGGTGGCTTAGGCTCATTGCCTTGCGCCATGCTCTCACCAACCCAAATCAAAGCCGAGATCGAAGCCATTTGCGCTGCAACCGCCAAGCCTTACAACCTCAATTTCTTTTGCCATCTGCCCCCACCGCCTGATGTCGCCACACCTGAGCGCGAAGCCGCATGGCGCAAGCTGCTCGTACCCTACTACGCCGAGCATGGCATTGACCCCGTCAGCATACCCACAGGCGCAGGCCGTGCGCCGTTCTCTGAAAGCCTCTGCGATTTGATCGCGTCCTACAAGCCGCCCGTCGTTAGCTTTCATTTCGGCCTGCCAGCGCCTGAGCTGGTTGCAAGAGTGAAAGCTTGGGGCGGCAAAGTGCTCTCGAGCGCCACCACAGTGGCAGAGGCGCGATGGTTAGAGGCCCATGGTGCAGACGCGATCATTGCGCAAGGCGTAGAAGCAGGCGGCCATCGTGGTGTGTTTCTGCGTACCAATGAGCATGGCTCGCATGTAGGTTTGTCCTCCCCGTTTCCAGACGATTGGCGCAATGAACTTTCTACGCAGCAAGGCACTTTCACCCTGCTGCCGCAGATCGTCGCTGCGGTCAAAGTGCCAGTGATCGCAGCCGGCGGCATCGCCAATGCACAAGGCGTGCAAGCCGCATTCGCACTCGGCGCATCCGCCGTTCAAATCGGTACAGCCTTCATGCTTTGCGATGAGGCCACCACCAGCGCCGTCCATCGCACCGCTCTAGCGCACAGCGCTAACCATCCCGAGCAACATCACACCCAGCTCACCACCCTCTTCACAGGCCGTCCCGCTCGCGGCATCACCAACCGCGTTATGCACGAACTCGGCGCGATCAACACAATCGCCCCCGCCTTCCCCACCAGCACAGCAGCGATTGCGCCCTTACGCGCTGCAGCGGAGAAAGCGGGAAGAGCAGATTTTTCTCCGTTATGGAGCGGACAAAATGCAAGTGGCTGCAAAGCTGTGCCTGCAGCACAGTTGATAAAAACACTGGGGTTAGGTTGATCACAGCGACCTAAAAAACCGCCAAAAGCGTGAAGCGGTTGGCTGGAAGCGGGAAGCGATTATTGGCGGAGGAAGAGGGATTCGAACCCTCGGTAGACTTGCATCTACGCCTGATTTCGAGTCAGGTACATTCAACCACTCTGCCATCCCTCCGCAGTGTGTCAAGAGTCGATTTTAGCATGGAGTTATGCTATATATTTCATAGCTGTCTACGCATATTCTATGCCGGCCGGGCAATGAAAACGCTTTGAAAAACCCACTTGAAAGCCACTAAATTTGATCGATCTGTGTTTTCAAGAGCGGGGCTTCTCCCGCACGATCTGCTAGCGAGAAGCGATCTTCTGTCCTTGTGTAAAAGCTAGCGCCAAAGCGGGCAACTGGCGCGTAGTCACGCAAGTTGACGCGCCAAGCTTCGGTGTCAATGAGGCCATCGCGTGCTGCCAGCCATTGGATGCGGCCAATGAACACGTAGCGGCTAGGTGTTTCTAGCTTTTCGTGCAAAACGCATTCAAACGCAATCGGTGCCTCTTGGATGCGAGGTGGCGCAACCGTGTGCGAAGGCACGGCTGTGAGGCCGACTGCTGCGAGCTCGCTCACATCAGAGGGAAATGCTTCGCCGCAGGCGTGCATTTTTTGCGCCAAAGGCTCATCGGACATATGCACGACGAATTCGTTGTTGTGCAAGATGTTGGCGGCCGTGTCTTTCAATCTTCCGTCTTGCAACCGGTTGATGCTAATCATCAAAATCGGGGGGTCTTCACCGATCATGTTGAACATTGAAAAAGGCGCAGCGTTGACGATGCCATTCGCGCCCAGCGTCGTCACCAACGCAATCGGCCTAGGCACGATGAGACTGGCCATGAGCTTGTAGCGCTGGTAGCTGGTGATTTTAGAAAAATCTACTTCAGTCATATTGAATTTATATTGTTTGGGATCTGCGCGGTGTACAACAAAAAAAAGCGACAATTCCATTTTATGAAATTGCCGCCGACCTTCAACCCAGTCTGAAATTGATCAGGTGATCACTTCCACTTTAGCGCGCTTGGCCACGGCCGTCCAGGTGCTGATCTGCGATTGGATGAGTTTGACGAAATCATCGCCCACCACCGGCGTTTTGCGCGGCAGGGTTTGCACATCTTCTAAGCGCTGCATGACATCAGCTTTAGCCAGAATTTCCGGGATCAGTGCCGTGATGCGCTGCACGATAGGTGCAGGCAAGCCTTTAGACGCCGACAGACCGAGCCACTGCGAGCCAGCGAGCGAGGGCAAGCCTTGCTCGGCAAAAGTGGGGATGTTAGGCAAAGCGGCGAGCCGGTTTGGCGTAGAAATGCCGAGCGCGCGTAGGCTGCCTGCTTTAAGTTGGTTAACGTTGGTCGTCACAGGGTCAAACACACCATCAATTTGTCCACCCAGCAGATCTTGCATGGCCGGTGCGCTACCTTGGTAAGGCACATGATCATGCTCTGGAGCGTTGCCATCAATCTTGAGCAATTCGCCAAACAAATGGTTGGCTGAACCAATGCCTGATGAGCCGTAGCGCACGGGCTTGGTTTTTGCGGCGGCAACGTATTGCGCCAAGGTTTGATAGGGTGAGGCGGCTCTAACGAGCAACAGCATGGGCGCTTCCACCAGCATGCCCATGTGGGTGAAATCGTTGACTGGATCGAAAGGCATAGTCTTGCGCGTGGCGGTAGCGTAGATGTGTACAGACGCATGGCTGACGAGCAAGCTGTAACCATCCGCTGGCTGGCGGGCGGCGTATTCGGTGCCGATCAAGCCGCCTGCACCTGCGCGATTTTCCACAATCACAGTTTGCGCGAGTGCTGATGAGAGATGAGGAGCCATCAGGCGAGCCACCGTATCGACCAAACCACCGGGCGGGTATTGGCAAATCAAACGGATGGGGCCACGTGTAGGCCACGCAGCAGATTGCGCTTGCACCCAAGGAGCAGCCATCGCCGCAGTACCAGCAACCAATAAATCACGACGCTTCATAAAGACTCCTAAATTTTTAAATGAGAAGAGATATGGATCTTGGACGCAATGCCTTGTGTTCCACACCGCTCATAACGCATGTTCCATGCAAGCGCACACGAGCGGCTTCTCGTTCATTTGCTGAATCGATGTGTACAGCATGAGAAGACGAATTAATAAATACCCTTGGTATGCACTGATATCAGGCGAAGCCACCACGGCGCGCACTCTATTGGGTCATTTGATAGAGGCTCAATGAAAGCGTGGCTTTCCTCATTCTTGCGATGACAATCACAGCATGAACCCACAAAACCTTCGCAGATTTCTGCTCATCAATCCCAACACCAATGAGCTCACCACGCAACGCCTGCAAAGCGTCATACAGCCGCATTTGCCCAGCAATGTGCAGCTAGATATTCGTACGGCGCGCTTTGGTGCGAGCTACATTGCTTGTGAGGCCAGCCACGCTGTGGCTGCCCATGCCTGTGTGGATGCTTGGGCAGGGCATCGCACTGAAAAGCAAGAACGCCCGGATGGCCTGTTGATCGGCTGCTTCGGTGACCCGGGATTGTTTGCGTTGCGTGAGGTAAGCAGTTGCCCGGTGACGGGGCTGGCAGAGGCTTCTTTTATTCAAGCGGCAAAGTATGGGCGCTTTGCCATCGTCACGGGTGGCCAGCGATGGAAGCCCATGCTCACGCGTTTGGCGCAAAGTTTGGGCTATGGCGAGCTTCTCGCGTCGGTAGAGACCGTAGCGCCCAGCGGCGCAGAGCTGCAAGCAAATCCCGAGATGGCTCTTCGCTGCTTGGCAGACGCTTGCACAAACGCTGCGCGATCAGATGTGCGCTGCATTATTCTCGGGGGCGCGGGATTGGCAGGTTATGCGCAAGCACTTCAAGAGCGCAGCCCTTTGCCGTTGGTTGACAGTGCATTAGCGGGGCTTCAGGTTCTCATTGAAAACCTAGCGCCCGCTGCGACACAAGCGGCGGATGGTTTTCATGCGAAGTGGTGCAATATGCCTGATACGTTCACTGAGGAAAAGGTCTAACCCCTTCACGAGTCTCTTGTTTAAGAGGTTCGCTGCTCAGTAGATTGAGCAGGCGGCAAGGCGCTCTTATACTCATGCGCGCGCAGCTGCTCGAGGCTGACAAAATTGAGCGCTTTCGAATGCGTGCTTTCGAGCACCACAGGTGGAGCTACGCCGGCTTCCAAAGCGTCTTTCCAGCGGCTCGCACACAAACACCATCTGTCGCCTGCTTCCAAGCCCGCAAAGCGATGCTCGGGGCGCGGCGTCATGAGATCGTTGCCGCGCTCTAGCGAATACACCAAAAATTCACGTGTGACGCGGGCGCACACCACATGTGTGCCGTGGTCATGCACATCGGTGTTGCAACAACCATCTCGGTAGTAGCCGGTGAGCGGGTCATATGAGCAGGGCACGAGGGGGGTGCCGAGCACGTTTTTTGCTGCTTCGCTCATCGCCTATTTACTCGGCACACCGATTTGCGTCATCTTCATGGCAGAAGCGATCAGCGTGGAGACTTGCGTCATGTCGCCGGGCACGATCAGCGTGGTGTTCGCGTCAGCCGCGACCTTGCTGTAAGCCAGCACCGCTTGCTCGGCCACCTTGAGCTGCACAGCTTGCAAACCGCCTGGGCGCTCGATGGCTTGAGCCACGAAGGCGATGCCTTTAGCAGTTGCCTCGGCCACAGTGGTGATCGCGCTGGCTTGGCCTTCGGCTTGATTGATCGCGGCTTGCTTCTCGCCCTCAGAGCGGGCAATGGCCGCTTCGCGCTCACCGGTAGCGATATTGATTTGCTCTTGACGGCGGCCTTCTGAGGCGGCAATCAATGCGCGCTTCTCGCGCTCGGCAGTGATTTGCGATTGCATGGCGTGCAAAATTTCTTTGGGTGGTGTGAGATCTTTGATCTCATAGCGCAATACTTTCACACCCCAATTTAAAGCGGCCTCATCAATCGCAGCAATCACTTGGTGATTGATCGTGGCGCGCTCTTCGAAGGTTTTATCCAGCTCCAATTTGCCGATCACGCTGCGCAGCGTGGTCTGCGCGAGCTGCGAAATCGCCACAAGGTAATTGCTGGAGCCATAGCTGGCTAATTTTGCATCCGTCACCTGGAAATACAAAATGCCATCGACCTGCAATTGTGTGTTGTCTCGCGTGATACACACTTGGCTGGGCACATCCAGCGGAATTTCTTTAAGCACATGCTTGTATGCAACTTTGTCGATAAATGGAATGACGAAGTTAAGGCCTGGCGTGAGCGTATCGTGATATTTGCCTAAGCGCTCGCGCACCCAAGCATGCTGCTGCGGCACGATGCGTACCGTGCGCGAGATAAAAATAACTGCGAGAACTAAGAGAACAATTGCGATTTCCATGATGCACTTTCTTGAAGTTAAATCTTCTCAACCACGAGGCGACTGCCAACGACTTCTTTCACGCGATGCAAGCCACTTGAACGCGTCGATCCTGGGCTTGCCAACACGGTCCACTGCGCGCCTCGGTAATTGATTTGCGCCGTTCCGTCTGTATGCCATGTATCAACATGAACTTGAGCACCGATGTCTTGATTGACATCAGCATTCGATGCGGCTGGCGCGACTTCTGCGCGTCGCTGCCGCATTTTGCTGAAGTGCCAGAATAAAGTGGTTGCGGTGCCCACGGCCGCTGCGATCACAATCTGCATCGTTAGCCCAATGCCGGCGTGCGCAGCAAGCGCGCCTGCTATGCCGCCCAGAGCTACGGCCAGCAGATAAATTGTGCCAGTGAGTAATTCTGCAATCACCAGCACTGCTGCTGCAATCCACCAAAATGTGGCTGTTTCCATCCTAGAGCCTCCTATGTGTGAGATGCACCACATTTTGGGGCAAAAGTAGCAACTTGCAAGGCCAGTGACACAGAATATCCGTACACTTCGCGTTTTACCTTTGTTGCAGGCAACTAGCCATGAAATTCCGTTTCCCCGTTGTCATCATCGACGAAGATTTTCGCTCTGAAAATAACTCTGGCTTAGGCATCCGCGCTTTAGCCAGCGCCATTGAGCAAGAAGGCTTTGAAGTGCTCGGCGCCACCACCTATGGCGACCTGTCGCAATTTGCCCAGCAGCAAAGCCGCGCCAGTGCTTTCATTTTGAGTTTGGATGACGATGAATTCACGCCTGGCCCCGATCTAGATCCGGCTGTGCTGAATTTGCGCCAGTTCATCCAAGAAGTGCGCCGCAAAAATGCCGATGTACCGCTCTACATTTACGGCGAGACCAAAACCAGCCGCCATTTACCCAACGACATCTTGCGCGAATTGCATGGCTTTTTGCATGCCTTTGAAGATACGCCCGAGTTCGTAGCCAAACACATCACACGTGAAGCCAAGAGCTACTTAGAAGGCATCCAGCCGCCTTTCTTCAAAGCTTTGCTCGACTACGCAGAAGATGGCTCGTATTCTTGGCATTGCCCGGGCCACTCGGGTGGCGTGGCATTTCTGAAGAGTCCGATTGGCCAAATGTTTCACCAATTCTTTGGCGAAAATATGCTGCGTGCCGACGTATGCAATGCTGTGGAAGAGCTGGGCCAATTGCTCGATCATGATGGCGCGATTGGTGAATCTGAGAAAAACGCTGCGCGTATCTTTAACGCTGACCATTGCTTCTTCGTCACCAACGGCACGAGCACTTCCAACAAGATCGTTTGGCATCACACAGTGGCACCCGGCGATGTGGTGGTGGTCGATCGCAATTGCCACAAATCTATTTTGCATGCGATCGTGATGACAGGTGCGATCCCTGTTTTCTTAAAACCCACGCGCAATCATTTCGGCATCATCGGCCCGATTCCCAAAGAAGAGTTTGAGCCGGCCAGCATCATGGCCAAGATCAAGGCCAATCCGTTGCTCAAGGGTGTTGATCCGAAGAAGATCAAGCCACGCGTGCTCACGATCACGCAGAGCACCTACGACGGCGTGCTCTACAACACCGAGACGATCAAAGGCATGCTCGATGGCTATGTAGAGAATCTGCATTTCGATGAAGCATGGCTCCCGCATGCCGCCTTCCATCCGTTTTACGGCACCTACCACTCGATGGGCAAGAAGCGTGCGCGCCCGAAAGAGGCTGTGGTCTATGCCACGCAATCCACCCACAAGCTGCTGGCCGGCATCTCGCAGGCCAGCCATGTGCTCGTGCAAGACGCGCAAAACCGCAAGCTCGATCGCGCTTTGTTCAATGAGGCGTATTTGATGCACACCAGCACATCACCGCAATACGCCATCATTGCCAGTTGCGACGTTGCCGCTGCCATGATGGAGCCACCGGGCGGCACAGCCTTGGTTGAAGAGAGCATTGCCGAGGCTTTAGATTTCCGCCGCGCCATGCGCAAGGTGGATGCTGAATACGGCAAAGATTGGTGGTTCAAAGTCTGGGGGCCAGATAAATTGGTGGACGACGGCATCGGCCAGGCCGACAGCTGGATCATCAAAGGCGAAAAAGGCACGAAGAAAAATGGCGATAACGTCGCCCGCAATTGGCATGGCTTTGGCAATCTGGCCGAAGGCTTCAATATGCTCGATCCGATCAAGAGCACGATCGTCACGCCTGGCATGGATTTAAATGGCAAGTTCGCCAAGACCGGCATCCCCGCAAGCATTGTGAGCAAATTCCTCGCCGAGCATGGCGTGATCATTGAGAAAACGGGGCTCTACAGCTTCTTCATCATGTTCACCATCGGCATCACCAAAGGCCGCTGGAACACGCTGCTCGCCGCGCTGCAACAGTTCAAAGATGACTACGACCGCAATCACCCGATGTGGAAAATCCTCCCCGAGTTTTGTCAGAAGCACCCGCATTACGAAAAGATGGGTTTGAAGGATTTGTGCCAACACGTGCACAACCTCTACGCCAAATACGACATCGCGAGGCTCACCACAGAGATGTATCTCTCCAGCCTTGAGCCTGCGATGACACCCTCCGATGCCTACGCGCACATCGCTCGCCGCAAAACAGACCGCGTAGAGATCGACAAACTAGAAGGCCGCATCACGGTCGGCCTCGTCACACCCTATCCACCCGGCATCCCACTCCTCATACCCGGCGAAGTATTCAACAAACGCATCGTGGATTATTTAAAGTTCAACCGAGAATTCGCCAAAGAATGCCCCGGCTTTGAAAACGATATTCACGGTTTGGTGGAAGAAGTGGGCAAAGACGGCGTGAAGCGCTATTACGCAGATTGCGTGAGAGCTTAAGGCGTTTTAGGCATATAGCCGGCGTATTTATTGCGTGTAGTGCTACTAAAGGCATAGCGAAGAGTCTGACACCACCCGTTCACCTGCGGCCTACCATCGGGCATTTGCCTCAGATAATTTTTTGAAAACACACGCGATCGAGGACGTAGCTAGCTAACCCTCTCCCCGCGCGCCTTCCAAAAAATTTCTGATTCAAACACCCAATGGTCTCCGCTGCTTAAGCTTGTTACATTCGCACAACTGCAGCACTGCAGGTATTGGTTTTTACACGTGTTGTAGACTCATGGAAGTGAATATTTCTGACCGACTAGGCATTATTTGGAGTATTTTTTATGAAAATCCCTGCTTACTCGCAACCCTCGCTGAAATTAGGCGAGGCCATAGAGCTTTTGCGTAAAACAGACGACCCGGACTCACTTACCACGGATGCCATGAACTTGGTGGCCGCTGGTGCCTTTGAGCAACACGATGCAGTGCATGTCATATTTGGTCTTGGGACATCAGTACAAGATGAAATCGCAGCTCACGTTTGGATGGCGCTAGGCACGACTGCAAAGATTTCGGAAATGCACAAAGCAGTTGCAAACGCTGAGCACAGAAAAGTTCTTTCAGGCATTGGTCACTTAAAACTCGTTGGAACTTGGCTCACGACGCTGCCAAATATACTGATGATCGCCTTAGCAACAATGCGTATGAAGAAGAAAATTGCCTTTGAAGATATGCCACAGCTCAAAAGTATGACACTGTCTGAAATTTGGGTTATGCATGGTGTAAGCGCACCCATTGCAAGTTGATATCTCTTCAGCGGAGACCATTGGGTCTTTGAATCAGAAATTTTTTGGAAGGCGCGTGGAGACCATCTTCAAATTACCCAAACCTTAATCGCGTGTGTTTTCAAAAAGATTTCTGAGGCAAATGCCCGATGGTAGGCCGCAGGTGCAAAAGGTGGGGCGAAACGGTTGGTGCGCCAACCCTTCGACAAGCTCAGGGCGAACGGCTCTACACTATTAATTCAATAGCAGTCCGCACAATGAATACGCCGGCTATATGCCTAAAACGCTTAAAAATCAGCACTCAACATTGTCAATCAACCGCGTATTGCCCAAACGCGCTGCACCGAGCGCCACCAAGCTACCAGCAGCATCTTGCGACGTTGGCACTTGCAGATCAGCGCGGCGGCGCAGTGTTAAATAGTCTGGCTGCCAGCCGCGTGCAGTGAGCACGGCAATAGCTTTAGCTTGCAGTGCATCAATGGAGTGCTTACCAGCAGCATGCTCAGCAATCAAGACTTTTAAAGTACGTGACAGATGCACCGCCTCCTCTCGCTCGGCTTCACTCAAATAGCCATTGCGTGAACTGAGCGCCAAGCCATCCGCGGCGCGCTCGGTCTCGTGGCCGATGATCTCAACGGGCATCGCCATTTGGCGCACCATATTGCGAATCACCATAACCTGCTGATAATCTTTTTTGCCGAAGATGGCGATGCGCGGCTGGACGATTTGGAAGAGCTTCATCACCACCGTGCTCACGCCTACGAAGAAGCCGGGGCGGAAGTGGCCTTCTAGGATGTCTGCAAGACCAGCGGGTGGATGCACTTTGTAGCCCTGCGGCTCTGGATACATGTCTTTTTCTAGCGGCGCGAAGAGCACATCGCAGCCAGCGGCTTGCAACATAGTGCAATCATTTTCAAAAGTGCGCGGATAGCTATCGAAGTCTTCATGGGGGAGGAATTGCAGACGGTTGACAAAGATGCTGGCGACTGCAGTGTCTGCTTTGGCAGCGCGCTTTTGCGCAACAGCGAGATTCATCAGCGCGATGTGCCCGCTGTGCAGATTACCCATGGTGGGCACGAATGCCGATCTTTTGCCATTGAGCGCGCTGCGCAGCTCGTCAATTGTTTTGCATATTTTCATGAAGCCCCCCCACCCTTGTTTTCAGTCAGCCCAAGCCACCTTGTGGCTGGGCTCGGGGTCGCATGATATCTTGCTAATGCAGCTTTTTTAATTTTTAGAGGCTGGCAAGTTTGCCTTTGATGGATGCTCCTTTTTTGCGCCACATGACAGCAGCAGCAGTGGCGGCCACAGCCAGCAGCACCAAAATCAAGCTGCCAATGGCCCACAACACGATCACAAGCACTGGCAGCGCACTGCCTGCAAAAGAAAGCAAGCCTTGCAAAAGCGGCAGGCTGGCTTGCAGCAGCGGCGCCAACGCATCGACCATCGGCGTCCACCATGGCGCGATGAGCTCGGGCACGCTTACAGCTTTGAGTTGCGCCAACAATTGCTCCCACGGCGCGCCTGAGAGTAAGCCCAGCAGCGCATGGCTCATCCAAGCAAACGCGCTCCACAAAAGAAGAAGCGTCAAAGCCAATAACCAAATTGCTATCACCATCACTGCACTCCAATTTTTAAGGTGCTCACAGTTTAGAGGCCGGGCAAAAATGCAAGCTGAGCGAAAGAGCAAAGCCTTGAAATCATTAAGGGTTAATACCCATTCGCAGCAATATTACCAAGCATGTTTAGCGTTATCGGGAAACGCACCACTTTTCACAGCGCTGACGTAATTTGCAAACGCCTGCTTCACATCGCCTTGGGTCTCGGCCAAAAAGTTGTGCACGAATTTGGGCATTCGACCCAGATTGATGCCCAGCATATCGTGCAGCACCAGCACTTGCCCCGCGCAGCCTTTGCCAGCGCCGATGCCAATGGTATGGCAGGTTTTGAGCTCTTCGGTGAGCGAAGTGGCCAAAGGCTCGGGCACCATTTCTAGCACCAGCATTTGCGCTCCAGCATCTTGCAATTCAAGCGCATGGCGGCGAAGCAAAGCCGCCGCTTCATCACTTCTACCTTGCACACGGTAGCCGCCCAGGGCATGCACGGTTTGCGGCGTGAGGCCGAGATGGGCGCAGACGGGGATGCCGCGCTCAACGAGAAAGCGCACGATCTCAGCCGTCCAGCCGCCGCCCTCGAGCTTGACCATATGCGCGCCCGCTTGCATCAGCACGCTCGCACTACGCAGGGCTTGTTCTTTGCTCTCGTGGTAGCTGCCGAAGGGCAGATCGCCAACGAGCCAAGTGGTGCCGTTGCTGCGCTGCAAACCGCGAAACACACTCTCGACGTGATAACGCATGGTCTCGAGGCTCACGCCCACTGTGCTGGGCAAACCTTGGCAAACCATGCCGAGCGAATCACCTACCAAAATGCAATCCACACCGGCTGCATCCGTCACGCTGGCAAAGGTGGCGTCGTAAGCTGTGAGCATCGTGATCTTCTCGCCACGAGAGCGCATCTCGGCCAAGCGCGGCAGGCTGATGGGTTTGCGGGGCGCGGCGATGCTTTGCTTGCCAGCGCCGTAGACGGCTGTTGTTTCTGTTGATGTAGCCATGTAAATTACTTTCGAAATTGCAGAAGGCGAAGATAACTTAATTTTTCTGATTCTGTTGAATGCGGCTGTGGAGATGTGTCTAGATTTTTGTACACACTATGGCCTGTGCTCGGCGCAGTTGTCGTGGCCTCATGCGCCTGCTCGCGAGTTACGCGGCACTTGCCGCTTCATTGTTGTGCGCTGCGCTGCCAAAATCGCCCACGCCACCTTCGCCGATCACAGGCCGTTGGTTGGCGCGGGGAGTTCCAATCGCAGCGAGCCAGCGTCTTTGAAACAGCTAGTGTGGGCGAACGAAAACCCAAGCGCAGCCGTGGCCGCGACTAGAAAGCGCATCCATCCAAGAAAATAATTGCTATCACTTCAATAGCATATCACGCAATAAATACGCCGGCTAAGTGCCTAAATCACTTATAACCTACCCGATCCAGCATCTGCTGCACCTTGACTTGGTTCATACCGATCACGCTGGCTGGAATCGTCTCGGCTTTAAAGTTGTCGCCACCATTGCTCACCAGCATGGCCTTTAGCGCTGGGTTGTCAATTTTTGAACCCTTCGCCGTGGGCCATTCGTTGTTGCCATCAGCCAAATACTTTTGTGCAGATGGGCTGGCGAGGTATTCGAGAAATTTCACAGCAGCTGCAGCGTTTTTTGAATTCTTAGCCATCGCGCCGCCGGAGATGTTCAGATGCGTGCCCCAGCTGTTTTGATTCGGGAACACGATGCTTACCTTCTCCATGGCTGCTTTGTCTTCCGCTTTATCCGAGCGCATCAGCCGAGCAAGATAGTATGTGTTTGTGACGCCAATCGCACATTCGCCGCTAGCTACAGCGCGTATTTGATCGGTATCGCCGCCTTTGGGATCGCGCGCCATATTGGCGACCATACCTTTAAGCCAGCTTTCAGTCTTCTCTGCGCCAATGTGTTCGCTGACCGCGCCAAACAAGCTCAGGTTATACGGATGCGAGCCACTGCGGGTACACAGCTTGCCTTTGTTTTTTACATCGCCTAATTCTTCATAGGTGTCTACATCATCGCGTTTGACGGTCGCTTTGTTAAACACGACCACACGGGCGCGGGTAGAAAAGCCAAACCATGGTGTGCCATCGGACGTGGACTTGCCACGGAATTGCGCTGGAATCGCGGCTTCCAGCATTTTCGATTTCACGGGTGCGAACAGACCATCAACCTCGCCTTTCCAAAGTCGCGCCGCATCCACCAGCAAGATCACATCTGCCGGAGACGATGCGCCCTCAGCACGCAAGCGAGTCAATATGCCAGCATCATCCGCATCCACGCGATTGATCTTGATGCCCGTAACTTTGGTGAAATCGTTGTACAGCGCCTCATCGGTGCTGTAGTGGCGGGCTGAGTAAAGATTGAGGGTTTTGTTGTCTTGCGCTTGTGCGATTGATGCGCAAAGCGTCGTCAAGGCAACAAGTGTAAGGAATGCGGGTTTAAGCATGGTGACGGCTCCAAAAATGTGAACATCTCGATCATAACACAAATGAGAACGATTCGCATTTAAAATGCTATAGTCGGCAAACTATGTATATTCTGCAAAATACCTTTGCATTGACGAACACATCGCGTCACAAAACTGACGCAACATAACAATAGAATAATTTTTGAAGCGAAGAAATACGTTGACTTTTTCATATCACTCGCTTGTGTTTTTTATATTTAGTCAACATTTTGAGAGCATATCAATCATGATGTCACGCCGCAGCGCTTCGCTATCTATCGCCGCAGTCACTCTCTTGCCTGCGCTTCCGTTACGTGCGCAAGCTCAGATTTCTACAGCATTAGCAATCAACCGTGCAGCTCGGTTGCGAGCCCTCTCACAGCGCAGCGCTAAGCTGTATACGCAGACGATGCTCGATGTGATGCCACAAAATGCGCGCGATGCGATGACGGCTGCACAAAGACTGATTCAGATCAGTCTCGACGATTTATCCCGAGCTGCTTTGACGGGCGCTCTTGCCAACCAATACACCACGGTCGGGCAAAACGCTGCAAGCTTTACTTCACTGCTGTCAGCAGTGCCGCATAAAGACCAATTAACTAGGATCAATACTAGCGCAGACCGTCTGCTCGCAGAGGCTGACAAGCTCACAGGCATGCTGGAAGCTAGTGCCAAACAAGGCTCTGCCAAACTGATCAATACCTCGGGCCGTCAGAGGATGCTCTCTCAGAGGTTGGCAAAAAATTATTTTCTAACCGCTGCAGGTATCGAAACACCAACCTCTCGCTTGCAACTCACCGATGATCGCAACGAATTTAAAGCGAATTTGGATACGCTTGGCGCTGCGCCCATTTCCACGACTGCGATTCGCAATGAGCTGCAGTTGGTGTAAGCACAATGGACATTTTTTGACCTAGCGCTCAGCCGCAAAGCTGATGCAGAGAGCATGAAGACTGTTGCGACGACGAGCGAACGATTGCTTGAGGTGAGCAACAGCCTGACTGGACATTACGAAACTGCGCTGCGCGATCTTTTAGGCAGCACCTGAACGCTTTCCCACCAAGCCTAGGCAGCAAAAGCGCTTGCTGTAAAACATAGCTAAAGAGCGGGGTCTCTAGCTTCCCAACGGATTTTGTCGATCTCGGCATGCAGCTCTTTGGAGAGTATAGGCGTGTTCCAAGCGTCCAAGCATTCATCGAGCTGCGTCAGACTGGTCACGCCGATGATGGTGCTGGCCACGCGCCAGTTTTGGTAGCAAAAAGCCAAAGCGAATTGAGTGGGGGTGAGGCCGTGAGCTGTGGCTAAGGCGTTGTAGCGGCGAGCAGCCAACAGATGCTCCGGCCTGCCCCAGCGCTGCTGCTGGAAGCGCTCATAAAGTGCCATTCGGCCAGCTTTGGCCTCTGCACTTGCATTCGGATCCGTCAAGCTTGTAAGCGCATCGTATTTACCAGTCAACACGCCAAAGCCCAACGGCGAATACGCCAAGAGGCTCACATCGCTTCGGTACATCACTTCATCCAAACCGTTGTCGACAATACGATTGGTCAAACAATATGGGTTTTGCACGCTGACAATGCGTGCCAAGCCATGCTGCTCAGCCAGCCGCACGAATTGCATCACGCCATAGGGTGACTCGTTGGACAGTCCAATCGTGCGAATCTTGCCCGCTTTCACCAACTCCGACAGCGCATTCAGTTGCTCGTGGATAGAGGTGTTGGTAGAGAGCTCTTTGTCAATCGCAAGATTGAAATACGGTGCGCCAAAAGCTGGCACATGGCGCAGTGGCCAATGGATTTGGTAGAGATCAATCACATCGGTTTGCAAGCGGCGAAGGCTGTCTTCGCAAGCTTGCGTCATCTGCGCGGGAGTCACATTCAAGCTGCCGCCACGCACCCAATCCATGCCGCGCGCCGGGCCAGCTACTTTTGTAGCAATCGTCCATTTTTGGCGCACGCCGGGGTTGGCATGCAGATAATTGCCGATGATCGTCTCGGTCACTGTGTATTTCTCCCCCGTGGGCGGCACAGGATACATCTCCGCAGTATCCATAAAATCCACACCGCGCTCTAGGCTGCGCGCCAGAATCGCATGAGAATCTTTTTCATTGACTTGCTCACCAAAAGTCATCGTGCCTAGGCAAATAGGATGAATGTGAAGGTCGGATAAACCGAGGCGGCGCTTGGCAATATTTTGTAGTGCAATGATTGTGTTCATGGCTTAAGTATGCCGCAAGGCAGCGTGTCAGGTCTGCGCTAGAGCGGGTGGCGAAGGATGCAGACGCGCCATCATGAACGTATCTGCATACACGCCTTCGCGCAAGATGTGCCCGCGCATCTTGCCCTCGCGCACAAAGCCATGCTGCTCATACAAGGCGATCGCGCGTGCGTTGTCAACAAGCACCGTTAGCTCGATGCGCAAAATACCTGCCCATTGGTCTGCCCAATGCAATGCAGAAGCCATCAACAGCTGCCCCACGCCCTGCCCTTGCCAAGCTTTGGCCACCGATATGCCCAAACCTCGCACGTGTGCGCGGCGCAGGCCGGGCTGCACCAGATGCAAGCCGATCATGCCGACGATCTGCTCTTGGCCGTTGACCGTCGCACAGGCAACCAGCATCAGCCCCGCTGGATCCATCTTGCTAAATCGATCCGAACGCGAGGCTACCGGCATCATGGGCAATTGCGATGTCCCTTCAAACACGCCAACGCTTCCGATCAACGCTGAGATCGCAAGCGCATCTTCAGGCTCAGCGGCGCGAATGCGAAAACCCGTGATCTCTGTGCTCATGCATCAAGTCTTCTAAAACGCTCTTCTTCTTGCAAACGCAACACCCGCCTCTGCACTTTTCCTGTGGTCGTCATGGGCAGCGCATCAATAAACTCGATCTCTTTAGGATATTCGTAGGGCGCGAGCAGGCCGCGCACATGCTGCTGAATACTCCAAATCAGCTCTTCATCATACTTTTTTAAGTCTTTTGAGCCATGAGCCGGCATATATTCTGCCCGGACTGCTATCAATTCAGGAGTGAGCACCACATAAGCTTTCACCACTGCACCGCGCTCCGCATCTGGCTTAGGCACCACTGCGGCATTCAACACCGCTGGATGCTTTACCAAACAATTTTCTACCTCACCGGGCCCGATGCGATAGCCGGCTGCTTTAAACATATCGTCAGAGCGGCCTTGATACCAAAGATAGTCATCCTCATCGGCATAGGCCAAATCACCCGTACGACACCAGCGCTGGCCTTCTGCGCTCACCGTGGTTTTCTTGCGCGTAGCAACTTCATTATTCCAGTAACCTAGGAAGAACACCGGATCACTCTTGCCATGCACATCGAGATGGTTCACCGCCACTTCTCCAATCTCGCCAGCTTTGCACACTTGGCTGGCCTCATCAATCACCGCGACTTGGTGCCCCGGGTAGCCCTTGCCCATGCTGCCCGGCTTGGATGGCCAGAATTTATTGCAATTGCCCACGACGTAATTGATCTCCGTCTGGCCAAACATTTCATTGACCTTGACACCGAGCTGTGCTTCAGCCCAGTCATACACTGCATCGCCCACCGCTTCTCCGGCGCTCATCAGCGCTTGCAGCTTGAATTTGAATTTACGCCTTGGCTCAGGGAAAGCCTTCATCATACTTTTAAGCGCCGTGGGAAAGAGAAAGGTGTGCGTGACACGATGCCTTTGCAAAATATCGAAAGCCACTTCGGGCGAGAAGCGGCCATTGAAGGCGATGATCTCGCGGCCAAAGTAAAGCGTGGGTAACAGCGCATCCATGAGCCCACCCGTCCACGCCCAATCGGCTGGACTCCAAAACACGGCTTCAGATGTTGCATTCGATTTGCCGTCAAAACCAAACCAGTTTTGGCTTGACACAAAGCCGGTTAAGTTCCCAAGGAGAGCGCGATGCGGAATCAGCGCACCTTTCGCAGGCCCGGTGGTGCCGCTGGTGTAGATCAGCACAGCAGGCTCTTCAGAGCGCGTTTTCACCAAAGGAAACTGCGTCGGTTGCATCAAAGTTTGCAACGCGTAATCCAGATCGCAATAAGCGGCAGCATCGCCAATACCGATCACGCAGCGCAAAGCTGGACATTTTTTGCGTGCATCGCGCACAGACAAAATTGAGCTCTCATCCACAATCGCCAGAGCCGCACCGGAGTCGTTGAAGCGATACTCAAGCGCCTCCGCACCAAACAGCATGGACAGCGGCATCGCCACCGCGCCCATTTGCAACACAGCCATGTAAGCCACCGCAGTTTCCAAACGCTGCGGCAGCACAATCGCCACGCGATCACCACGCTGCACACCCTGCTTTTTGAGCAAATGACTGAGCTGATTGGCCTGTGCAGCCAGCTGCTCGTAGCTCAGCATTTCTTGGTGCTTATGGCCTCTGGCCATGATGGAGTGTGCGCGGACAGCTATGTTTTTCATAGTAGCCGGATCATCCGCCCAGCGCCGAGCACAAACTTGTGCAATATTGAGCTGTGCAGGCACACGCCAGCGAAACTGCTTGTAAATCGCAGCGTAATGATCAGCAGATGCATTTGTCGCAGGCATGACGGTTCCTAGGGGTCTTTATGCATTATTCCACTAACATTGACGGATGTATCAGCCTATTCGCCAAAGTGTCAGCCGCTTCGTCCGCATCCGCACCCATCAGTACCATATCCGCGAGTGGGGGCATGCTCAGGCTGGCGTCCCTTCGCTTGTCATGGTTCACGGCTGGATGGACGTGGCTGCCTCTTTTCAGTTCGTTGTGGATGCATTAGAAAACACTCTCTTGGCAGGCCGCCACATCATCAGCCCCGATTGGCGCGGCTATGGGCTAACACACCATGTGAGCAACGCTAGCGGGAGCTGCATGGGAGTAGACACCGATAATTATTGGCTGCCCGATTACATGGCCGATCTGGATTTTTTGATTGATCACATCTCGCCTAGCGCACCGATTGATTTGCTCGGCCACAGCTTAGGCGGAAATGTGGTGATGAGCTATGCCGGCGTGCGCGCCGAGCGCATTCGCCGATTGATCAATCTGGAAGGCTTTGGCATGCCTGAGACGAAACCGGCTCAAGCGCCTACGCGCTACGCACAATGGTTTGATCAGCTCAAATCTTTCCACAAAGGAGAGATGTCGCTGCGCGCCTATCCGCAGCGCGCTGGTGTGGCCTCGCGTTTGATGAAAACCAACCCACGACTGCGCCAAGACAAAGCTGATTGGCTCGCCCAACATTGGTCTGCAAAAAATGGCAACCAAGAATACGATATCCTAGGTGATGCAGCTCACAAAATCGTCAATGCCAACATATCGCGCGTCGAAGAAACACTGGCGCTCTACCAGCGCATCAGCATGCCTTTGCTCGCGATTGAAGCATCCGATGATTCGATGACCGGCTGGTACAAAGGCCGCTACACATTGGCCGATTATCATGAGCGACTAAAACAAGTGCCGCACGCCCGAATTGCTCGCATCGAAGAGGCAGGACATATGCTTCATCATGATCAGCCCGAACAGCTGGCGGCTTTGATTTCTGATTTTTTATTCGAAATCTCAAACATTTAGGCACCTAGCCGGCAGATACATTGCGCTATATGCTATGAAATTTATAGCAAACTACAGTCAAACAACTGGCTGTAAACACATATAAATTCCACTCCTTTCATTAAACGCACAACATCCATAAAGCTAAAAGGGATGGAGCTTTAACGATTAGCACTCTCCTAAGAAGAGTGCTAATATACAAACTAATGAGTGTTAACCCGCATCTTTGTCGCATCGACTAAAAGATGACTGTCCACACTCGAAATGAAGGAGTTCTGTCAATGTCTGGAGCTTTAACCCTAGCAAACAACACTGCGGTCGCCAATTGGGGCAGCATGAGCATGGTGCCCTCGCTGGGCAATATCGATGCTTACATTAGCGCGGCCAATCGCATGCCGATGCTTACCCTCGAAGAAGAGCAGCGTTATGCGCGGCAATGGAAAGAAGGCCAAAACATGGAGGCCGCCGGTCGCTTGGTGCTCTCGCATCTGCGCGTTGTGATCTCCACCGCACGCCAATATTTGGGCTATGGTCTGCCGCATGCGGATTTGATCCAAGAAGGCAATGTGGGCCTGATGAAGGCTGTGAAGCGCTTTGATCCTGACCAGGGTGTGCGGCTCGTGAGCTATGCGCTGCACTGGATCAAGGCTGAGATCCATGAATACATTTTGAAGAATTTCCGCATGATCAAGGTGGCTACCACCAAGGCGCAGCGCAAGCTTTTCTTTAATTTGCGCTCCATGAAACAAGGCTTCAAGCATGATGCAGCAGAAGACGCTGATGGCATGACGCACCGCAGCAGCATGAATGCCAAAGAGATCGACACAGTGGCGCAAAAGCTTAATGTGAAGCGCGAAGAAGTGATCGAGATGGAAGCGCGATTTGCCGGCGGCGATGTGCTGCTTGATCCCTCTCCATCCGATGATGGTGATGAGGCTTATGGTCCGATTGCTTATCTCTCAGACAGCTCAATGGAGCCCACCGCTCAGATAGAAGCGCGCCAGCGCGATCATCTTGCGGGCGATGGCGTGCTCGCAGCAATTGCCCAGCTCGATGCGCGCAGCAAGCGCATCATCGAAGAGCGTTGGCTCAAAGTCAACGACAACGGTTCTGGTGGCTTAACGCTGCACGATTTGGCTGCTGAATACGGCGTGAGCGCCGAGCGGATTCGCCAGATTGAAGCGGCGGCTATGAAGAAGATGAAAAAGGCGTTGGAAGTGGCATGATCCCGCGTGGGGAGGCCTAGTGTCTGATTTTCACGCCATGAGGCTGCAATCTGCGTGATTTTTTGACCAAAAACAGCAACAAAATCGCTGATGTGCACTAATTCATTATTGCAATAAGAAATTTTAGTTACAGTTGGTAGCAAATGATGAGAGCTACCAACCATGTTTCTGCCAAGCCAGCTATGCGCTGGCTGACAGTTTTCATCGTCTTCTCCTGCCTCGTCGTGCTCTGGTTTAGCCCAAAACCGCCAATAGCGCACTCAAAAACCAACGCCAGTGCAGCACATCGCACTGCACTTGCTGCTTATTCCAGCGAGCCGTTGATACTGAGTGATTTTCAACAAAGGGCAAATTTACTGCCCCACACGCAATATTGGATTGACGAGCAAAAGGACACGAGTGCAGCTGATCTACGCGATCGGATCCAAAAAAATCAGGTCCATTTCAAGCCTAGCTTAAGCACAGATGTGCACAAAATCGACAACAAAGTACTTTGGCTGCGTTTCGATATCAAAATCAGCGAGCCGAGATCTCGGTGGCTGCTAGAGCTTGGCTCACCATTGATTGACGACGTTAGCCTTCATTGGCAAAACTCTCTCGGGCGATGGGAGAGCCAAAAAGCTGGTGATGTTGTGGCGCGAATTCATTGGCCGATGCAAACTCGCCTGCCCAGTTTTGATTTGCGAAGCGATGCATCAGACACGGTGAGCTATTTTTTACGCCTCGAAAATTCGCGTTTTCCGGTGGCAATTCCTGTACAAATTTACAACGACCGCGCTTATCTACCTGCGCAACAAATAGAGTACCTCTTAATCGGGGCTTTCATCGGTTTACTGCTTTTGCTGGCCATTGCGACGATGGCTTTGATGTGGCGACGTAAGGAGCAAAGTTTTGGCGCCTATTTCGCCTACCTCATTGCCTTGGGGCTATTCAATCTAACCAATTTGGGTTTATTGCCACTGTTTATTTGGGGCGGGTCGTCGATGCTCATGGAGCGCTTAAATTACGCTTTAGCTGCACTCACAGCTGCGCTGAGCCCTTGGTTGGTGCGCTTGATCGTGCAACCTGCCGTGCACCTGCGTATGGTGAATTTTTTGATCATTTTGCAAGCAATCGCGATGCTCGCATGTGCAGGGTTAGAGTTGATAGCGCCCAACTGGGTCACTTATCACCTCATCAATCTTGGTACGCTCTTTTCTATTGGCTTGATTTATGCCATGCTAGCAATCACATGGCAGAGAGGCGAAGTCATCACGCGATGGGTGGCCTTGAGTTTCGCGCCAGTCACGCTGTCGATCGTGCCGATGATTTTGCGTAATCTGGGTGCGATTTCTAACAATTGGCTCACGCAATACAGCATGCCACTGGCCAGTTTAGTGACCTTACCATTGCTGTTCTGCGCCTTGTTAGCTCGCAGCAATCTGCGCCGAGAAGGGCGTGCTCGCGCAGCTGGCTTGCCAAGCCACGACGCATTGACAGGATTGCCAAATATGCGCAACTTTTTGCAGCATATGCAAGGCAGTATCACCCGAGCGAACGGCTTTGGGCACTCCTATGGCCTGTTGCTCATTGAGCTTGGCAATCATGCCTGGTTTATGAAGGAGCATGGCCGAGAAATGGCCGATAAAGCGCTTGTTTTGACCAGCGTGCGCCTGAAACAAGAAACACGCGATATGGATGTTGTATGCCGTCTGGACGAATCACATTTTGTGATCTTAATTGAGGGTTCGTGTAAGTCCACTCAGCTCGTCAAGTTGGCCACGCGGATCTCGGCCAGTACACAAATTCCGAGCGATGCCTTGCCAGTCGGTGCGAGTTTGCGCCTGTCCATCTGCAGCGCTCTGATGCCCACCAAAGAATGTTTGCTTGAGGGCGACGATGCACATGCCCAGTTGGGCTGGCTAATCGCCGCAGCTGAGGCTTTGCCTTCCGATCAACGCAAATTAGTGCGTAGCATCGGTTTTTGATATTCACGCCCTAGCGGGTTATAATCAAAGGCTTTCCCTTGCTGCACTGGCTCTTGACGCGCCGGGCAGCTTTTTCGGGCTTTTATTAGCTCAAACATCCCCAAGGAGTGTTTATGCGTCATTATGAAATTATTCTGCTGATCCACCCGGATCAAAGCGAGCAAGTTCCGGCTATGCTGGAGCGCTACAAAGGCATGGTCACCACAGGCGGCGGAAAAATCCACCGTGTGGAAGACTGGGGTCGCCGTCAGCTCGCCTATCAAATTAACAAGCTCTCTAAAGCCCACTACTTGTGCGTGAACATTGAGGCCGATCAAGCTGTGATGGCTGAATTGGAGCATGCCTTCAAGTTCAACGATGCTGTGCTGCGCCACCTCACCGTTCTCAAGAAGCAAGCCGACACTGCCCCATCTTCCATGATGAAGCAAGTCGAGCGTGAAGAAGCCCGCAAATCCCAGCAGGAGCAATACGCCGCCCAGCCCCATTAAGGTTGCTGAGCCTAAACCTTGAACAGTTTCGCCCTTGAACGCTTTCGCTTGTCTTGCTCACATTGTTGAGATCAGCGCCCAGCGCTTCACCCCGGCAGGCATCCCAGCCATCGATTTGGTGCTCTCTCACGAGTCGTCTCAAATCGAAGCCGGACAGGAAAGAAAAGTAGCGTTTAGCATCAGATCGATTGCGCTTGGCACCACAGCGGAGACGCTGGCCAAGCTGAAGATCGGACAAACTGCAAAATTCAAAGGTTTTCTTGGCTCAACCAAAAATGGCAAAGGCACCGTGCTTCACATCACAGACATTGATCTAACCCAAATTTCTTAGGAAAACTATCATGCCCGCTTTCGGTAAAAAACCGGCCTTCGATAAAAACAAGAAGCGCCCCGCACAAAACCAACTCTTCAAACGCAAGCGCTTTTGCCGCTTCACAGTGACTGGTGTCGTCGAAATTGACTACAAAGACATCGACGTGCTGCGCGATTTCATCGCTGAAAACGGCAAAATCACGCCCGCCCGCCTCACCGGCACGCGCGCGATTTTCCAGCGCCAACTCACCACCGCCATCAAGCGTGCCCGCTTCTTGGCCATGGTGCCGTACAGCGACCAGCATCGCGTCTAAACATCAGGAGAACTCACATGCAAATCATTCTTCTCGACAAAGTCATCAACCTTGGTAACCTAGGCGATATCGTCAAGGTTAAAGACGGCTACGCCCGTAACTTTCTGATCCCAGAAGGCCGCGCTCGCCGCGCCACTGCAACTGCCAAAGCCGAATTCGAAGCCAAGCGCGCGGATCTGGAAAAAGCAGCTGCAGCCAAGCTGGCTGAAATGCAAGCTCAGGGCGCAAAGCTAGAAGGCGCAAACGTCAAGATCACGCAAAAAGCTGGCGTCGATGGCCGTCTGTTTGGTTCTGTGACCAACTTTGACATCGCCGAAGAGCTGGCCAAAATGGGCTTCGCTGTCCACAAGAGCCAAGTGCGTATGCCACTAGGGCCCATCAAAATCACCGGAGACAGCAAAGTTTCCGTGGCTCTGCACACCGATGTGGTGGTGGAAGTCGGCGTGACGGTTTACGGCGAAACTGCTTAAAGCTTTCTAATTCGCTGTTCGCTAAAAGCCAAAAGCCCGTATCTGACGATACGGGCTTTTTTAATGGCGCTTAAAAGATTAGGCCAAAACAGCGCAAACTGCTTTTGTCACATCCACTGTCTTCGCTTTGCCACCCAAATCACCCGTGTGCAGCCGAGGATTGCTCGTCACAGCTTCAATCGCGGCCATCAGGCGCTTGGCAGCATCCATTTCGCCCAGATGCTCCAGCAACATCACAACAGACCAGAATGTGCCTACAGGGTTGGCCAAGCCTTTGCCCATGATGTCGAACGCTGAGCCGTGGATCGGCTCAAACATGCTGGGGTAGCGGCGCTCGGGGTCGATATTGCCGGTGGGCGCGATGCCTAGGCTGCCCGCAAGTGCTGCGGCTAAGTCGCTCAAAATATCAGCGTGCAAATTGGTCGCCACAATCGTGTCGAGCGTGGCGGGTCGGTTGACCATGCGCGCAGTCGCCGCATCGACCAATTCTTTGTCCCACTTCACATCGGGAAAGTCTTTGCTCACTTGCACGGCAATCTCATCCCACATCACCATCGCATGCCGCTGCGCATTGCTTTTAGTGACGACCGTGAGCAGCTTGCGTGGGCGGCTTTGAGCGAGCTTGAAGGCATATCGAATGATGCGCTCCACGCCCACCCGGGTCATCATGCTGACATCGGTGGCCACCTCTATCGGATGGCCTTGATGCACACGCCCGCCCACGCCTGAGTACTCACCCTCAGAATTTTCGCGCACGATCACCCAATTCAAATCCTCTGGTCTGCAGCGCTTGAGCGGCGCATCAATGCCTGGCAAAATGCGCGTCGGGCGCACGTTGGCATATTGATCAAAGCCTTGGCAAATTCTCAAGCGCAGGCCCCAGAGTGTGATGTGGTCAGGGATATGCGGATCACCTGCCGAGCCAAACAGAATCGCATCTTTGCCGCGCAATGCATCGAGCCCATCTGCGGGCATCATCAAGCCATGCGAGCGGTAGTAATCTCCACCCCATCCGAAGTTTTCAAATTCAAAAGTAAAGCTCTTGGATGATGCAGCCAGAGCCTGCATCACTTCTTGGCCGGCCGGCACGACTTCTTTGCCAATGCCGTCTCCGGGGATGGTGGCTATACGATAGTTCTTCATGAGATGCTCCATTGAGTTGTCGATGTACCTATTTTTGCGTCAAATTTTTATCAACAAATGTCCTAAAATTCAAATTGTTATTAACTCATTGATTAACAATGGAATCGCCTATTTCTACTGCTGATCTCAGCTTTTTTACCAAGTTGGTAAGTTGCGGCTCGCTCAGCCGTGCCGCGCGCGAGCAGAGCATCACAACTGCCGCCGTGAGCCGCCGCTTATCGCAGATGGAGCAACGATTAAGAGTGACGCTACTCAACCGCACCACGCGCCGCATGAGCCTTACCGTGGAAGGCGAGACGACACTTAAACATGCGCGCAATATCCTCGCTCAGCTATCAGATCTTCAGCGCGAGCTCGGCGCTTCAAACTCAGAAGTCAGCGGCTTGCTGAGAGTCAACGCCACGCTCGGCTTTGGCCGCAGCCACATCGCACCCCTCGTGAGTCAATTTTCCAAGCAGTTCCCACAAGTGGAGGTGCGTTTGCACCTTTCTGCCGATCCTCCACCGCTCTCAGAAGATGCGTTTGATGTCTGCATTCGCTTCGGCCCGCCTCCCGATGCCAGAGTGATTGCGCGCAAACTCGCCAACAATCGCCGCATCCTTTGTGCATCGCCCGGATATCTCACAAACCATGGAGAGCCACGCAGCCCTGCAGATTTAGCCAAACACCAAGTCATCAGCATCCGGCAAGGGGAGGAAGCCTACGGCGTCTTGCGCCTTTCATCAGCAGCCCGCAAATCGGGAGAATCAAAAACTTCAGACATTTTGCAAACCATCAAAACCCGAGGCGCGCTTACCACCAACGACGGCGGCGTGGCTGTCTCTTGGGCATTAGCAGATCATGGCATCGTATTACGCGCAGAGTGGGATGTACATGCACACCTGCAAAGCGGCAAGCTCATCCAAATCCTCCCAAAATTCCACGCCCCTGACGCCGACATCTATGCTGTCTATCTTCCGCAGCATCACGGCGCAGCGCGCGCACAGGAATTTGTCAAAGCAATGCAGGGGGCACTCAATAAATCACTAGGATAACCAGTTCTTGTTCAGATTCTTGGTGAAAACAGCGTCTAGCCGGCATATTTGCTACACAAGCCGCTATCAATTTTGTAGTTTACGAAAACAGCTGCTCCATCTCGCGCCGCAAGCTATATGCTCGTGATGGCGGCATGTGCACATCTTCCCATGTGAGCGCTTGCCCTTTTGACACATCACGGATGAGCTTAACATCGTGCGCCAAACCCAAAGGCAATCCACCAAGTTTGCGCGAGATAGCCGCTGGCAGCAACTTGCCCCACACCGTGTAGCCACCCTCGCCATCAAGCATCTCGCCTGCTTTCAAATCTCGCTTGGCCGTGGCCACCACATCCGCATTCCAGCCCTGCGCCACACCGGTAGGCTCGCCTCGCAACGCCACGCTGGCCACGCTCATGCCCACCTCCAAGCCAATCAAATGCCAGCGCTTGTAGAGTGTGAAATAACGCCCAGTGGGATCGGTATGCGCGTTGTATTCTTCAAAGCAATTCTTGATGTAATCAGTCTCGGCCTCGACTGTGACCCACACGCCCATGCGAATGTCATATGGAATCTTTCGGCCATCTTTCTCTAGCGAAGAAATCACTTCCACCATGCCTTTTTTCTCCAACACGCCGCCCTCAGAAATCGGCCGAGTGACAAACGGAATATCTTCGACGCTGGCGGGCGGAAAAAGCAGCCCGTTGCTAGGCACAGACAGTCCTGTGGCATTGCTCACTGCCGTGCTTTCAATCGACGGCTTGGAGCCATCTAAGAAGCTGTTGAACATTTTAGGATTGAGCCCGCCGCGCACCGCCTGCTCTGGCGTAAGACCGTAGTAGCCCCACACTGTCTCGGGCGTACTTTGCGCAAAATGCGGCAGCCATTTGTGGCCACGGCCAGCGGCCACGACGGGAAAGCCACACGTACGCGCCCAATCGACTAAATCACAAATCATGGCCGGCTGATCGCCGTAAGCCAGCGTGTAAATCACGCCTTTCTCAGCCGCCCTGCGCGCCAACAGAGGCCCGCAAAATGCATCGGCCTCCACCGTTACATTCACCACATGCTTGCCATGCTCAATCGCTTTCAGAATGTGATCCACCGCATGAACGGGCGAGCCAGTGCATTCCACCAAAATATCAATTTGCGGCAGCGTGGCTACGGCCTCCCAATCCTCGGTGATCCAAGTTGATCCTGATTTCATAGCAGATTGCGCAGATTCTGCGCCGGCTGATGCCATATTCCAGCCTACATTTTCTAAATTCTTGCGTGCTTGCGCAGGATTCAAATCCGCAATCGCCACAAGATGCACGCCGGGCGTGCGTGGAATTTGGCTCAAATACATGCTGCCAAACTTGCCAGCGCCAATCAGGCCGATGCGAATCGGGTTGCCAGCAGCGGCGCGGGCTTGGAGTTGGGTGTAGAGGCTCATGGTGTTTTTAAGAAAAATTCTGGAGAGAAATACAAATACCGGACGCAGAAGACGCAAAGGTTACGCGGAGGGCGCAGAAAAGAAATACAAAGGAATGTCAAAAATATAGTTCAAACGAACATAAAAACTATCTTCTGTCTTCTGTCTTTTTTGCGTCTTCTGCGTAACCTTAGCGTCTTCTGCGTCCGGACTTGGCATTGGTATCAAAGACTAAGCCGCCGCCAATTCTTCCATCGAAGTTTGCATCGCACTTGCAGGCAAGCCATCTTTCCACGGCACATCTACCGGATAGTCCTTTAACAAGCAATCATCTGGCAAGCATTCAATGGGCGTGAAATCGCGGTGGGCAATGTATTCGGGGCGTTTGTGGCGGCGGATGTGGTTGCTCACGGCACATAAGCTCAAGTAAACGCTCACGCGATTGGAAGGCGAGAGGTTGCTGCTCGATGCATGCACCAAACATGAGTGAAAGAGGATCATTGAGCCCGCTGGCCCTTTTGGAGAAACGATGCCACCGTCTTTGCCGCCCGCACGATCCACGAGTTGCGTGATGAGGCCGTTGTCCACCGTCCACAATGGATAGCTGGTCGTCGTTAAATCGTGCTTGGCATTGACGACACCTTTTTTATGGCTGCCGGGGATAAACATCAGCGGACCGTTGAACTCTGTAACTTCATCCAGAAAGATAGCCACATTCATTGCGCGCTCGGTGGGCATCATGTCGTCATTGAGCCACGTACCGTAATCCTGATGCCATTGCCACACATCGCCTTCAAAGGCCATCTTGCCGTTGATCTTGAACTGGTGCATGTACAGTTTCTCGCCGAGTAAATCTTCCACTGGCTCAATCATGCGCGGATGCTGGGCTAGTCTTGCAAACGGCTCACTGATCAGGTGCGCTGCAAAATTTGTACGCACTGCATCTGAGCCTTTTTCACGCACGTTATAAGCCTCGCGGCGAGCGTACAGCTCAGGCACTGCTGCGTTTAGATTTTGCGTCTCTTGGGGGGTAAACAAACTGGGGAAAAACAAATAGCCTTCACGGTCAAACTGCTCTAACTGTTCTTGACTTAATCGCATTTTTATCTCCTGCGGGTGGTTGTACAAAGTGTGACGCTAAATCGCTGAATTGGCCCCTTGAATCACCTGCCCAAGCTTGTGCTGCAGCATCTGAAAAGCCCGCCCGCCGTGGCTGCGCGTTAGTGCCTCAGCCTGACGCCCATCTTTGGCAGCAATCGCCCGAGAAATCGCTTCATGCTCATCCCACACGGCTAAGCGCACTTCGGTGGTCTGCAGCAGCATCCCCATCGCGCGGCGAATATGCTTCCAATGAAGCTGCGCACTTTGCTCAATCAAAGGATTGTTGGATGCGCGGTAGATTGCGCTGTGGAACTCAATGTCCGCTTCAATCATCGCACCGATACTTTTGCCCCTGGCAGCTTTGCGCCCTTGATTGATTATGTTGCTATCAAATACATAGCTGCTGGCACAGGCCAAATGAGCAGCCAGTACATCAAGGGCAATACGAATCGGGTAGACGTGGGTCAACCAAACGCCATCCAACGGCGCAACGCGCACGCCGCGCCCAGGCGCATCAATGATGAAGCCATCTTTCTTGAGCAAGCGCAAAGCTTGCAGCACGGGTTGGCGGCTCACGGAAAGTTTCTCAGCAATCTCTTCCTGCGTGACGCGTATGCCAGGCGCCAACTCACCTACGCTGATTGCACCCAGAAGCTGTGCATACACCTGTTCCACCAGATCAGGCGCAGATTCAATTTTGTGGAGTTGACTCATGATGCACAGTGTACTCTGTATACAGAGCGCAGTGTAATTCGTTAGCGCAACAAGCCTATTGCTTTCAATCCGAGAGAGTCACAAACAACCCTGACACTTCATTTGGAGGCGAGCAATGCGGTGTCTGCGCATCATTGCAATCGTAGAGGTGACATTTTTGTCACACCACTAACGCAAACAAGTGATGTTCGTCAATAGTTCGTCAATATTGCTCATCTGCCACCGCGTTTAACGTTACCAGATGTGCGTAAAAAAGCTGCTTTGCGACAGTGATGTGACATATGGCTACAAGGCAGCGCATACATTCAAACAAATTGATACCACTATGACATTTACTGAGTCGTGTGTGGCACGTATTCTGCTGATAGGACTGCTTAAGCTTTATTGCGACCCATCACATCATGACATCTCATCAATCTACGCTTTTCATTAAACGGCTCTCCATACTTTGCGTCTTCTTGCTGACGGCTTGCGGAGGGGGCGGCGGTGGCGAAACCACCAAACCAGCGAATGGCGCCACTGATAACTCAGGCTCTGCGGGAGGTGCAAGCGGCGGCACCAACGGAGGAACAGGTAGTGGCACAGGAGGAACCACTGGCGGCAGTGGCGGCAGTGGCGGCAGTGGATCAGGCAGCGTAACGCTTGCGACGATCCAACCAGCCACACTTTGGTCAGACACAACAACTTGGGGCGGCGCTAAGCCCCCGGCAGGCGTGGCAGTCATCATCCCCGCTGGCAAACAAGTCATCATTGATGAAAACACCCCACTGCTTGGCGAACTAACGATTGAGGGCGAGTTGCTATTTAAAGCAGGGGTGACGGCTGAGCTCAGTGCTGATGTGATAAAAATTAAGGCCGGTGGCGCTCTCAGGGCAGGCTCAGCAACCGCGCCCTTCACAGGGCTAGCCACGATCACCTTGCGGTCCACGAACATCGCAGGCTCAGCGATCGGCATGGGCACACGCGGGATTTTGGTGGACAGCGGCGGCAAGCTAGAGTTATTCGGCAAGCCTCCCACGGTGCCTTGGACGAAACTGAATGCGCACGCGAATGCAGGAAGTACATCTCTCACATTAGAAAAAGCAGTAGACTGGAAAACTGGCGACCAAATCGTCCTCGCGCCCACAGAATGGTATGGCACACCTTGGGTCACACAGGCCGTGCATGATGCATCCACTGCCACCCAAAAACTCAGCATCGCCAGCGTCTCAGGTGCAACTGTCAACACCACTGCTGGCATGAACGCTTTCCGATGGGGCCAGCTTCAATATGCAACCGACAACGGCATGAGCCTGAGTCGCGGTACTTTCACTAGGCCACATGCCAACGTACCGGACACGTTAGACGAACGCGCCGAAGTGGGCAACCTCACACGCAACATTGTGATCCAAGCCCCCGATGATGCAGCTTGGCAAAACTCTGGCTTCGGCGCACAAGTGATGGTCATGGATCGCAGCTCTTCGCTACAAATGGATGGTGTGGAAATGCGTCGCATGGGTCAGCAAGGCATCAATGGGCGCTACCCCATTCACTGGCATTTACTCTCCTACGCTCAGGGTGCAACAACCTCATCAGGTGATGTGGTCAACCACTTTGTGCGCAACAGCACCGTGGCCGATTCCAAGCATCGCTGCATGGTGATTCACGGCACCAATGGCGTTACTTTGCAAAATAATATTTGCTACAACATCAAAGGCCACGCTATCTTTTTAGAAGATGCCGTCGAGCAGCGCAACGTGATTGAAGGCAATTTGGTGCTGCGCGTACGTTCGCCAGAAGCTGCGCTCTCGACCACTGAACATGAGAAGAATGCCCAAACCAATTTTTGCGGCGCCTCGGCCGCCTATTGGCTCACCAATCCCAACAACACCGTGCGAAACAACGTCGCTGTCGATGCGCAAGGCAATGGCTTTTGGCTCTCTTATCCGCAAAAGCCTGTCAAGCAGGGCAAAAACGTACCGATCCGTCCGTTCAACATGGGACATGGCCCGTTTGAAAACAATTCGGCACGATCTAACGGCAATCATGGCCTCATGCTCGAATGCGCCATGACCGATGATGCAGGCAATCTGGAATTGTTGAATTATTCGCCAACCAATGATGGCTCTGCGTTTGATTACACCAATGGCGTTGTACCTGTGCTCAAGCGCATCACCAGCGCCAAAAACCATGGTGGCTATGTCAACCGCGTGATCAAGCCTAGCTACGAAGAGTGGATATCAGCAGACAACCTCGGACGGGCCTTTAGCGGCGCTGTGCAGTACGGCAGCACGCTCAAGCATTCGCTAATCATCGGCACCAGCCTCAACAATCGCCAAGCGTATCCAAACTATGCCGACCCGCAATTAGCCGTCGCCTCCTACCATTCGCAAATGGACATCACACAAAACGTGTTTATGAATTTCAAAAATGCGGGCAGCCTGATTAACTCGGGTGACAACGATATGGCTTCAGGCGTATTTGGCACAAACGATT
>JAYWHR010000061.1:0-209676 GCA_043777675.1 Comamonadaceae bacterium
GACATTGTCGTCACCTCAATAGAAAACTGGATATTTATACAGTTTATGTCATTTCCCCTGAAAACGCAAATCACGGTCTGAGGCAGATGGCTAATCAGGACTTTTGACAACATAAAACCCTTAAAAATTCACTCAGGACTGATCATCAGTGGAGACCGCTTCGTCAGTAGCGCCGCCGCAGTGCAAATCCTGCGCAGCACGCTGCCCGATGCGTTGTGCGTCGAGATGGAAGGTGCAGCTATTGCACAGGTCTGCCACGCTTACGCCACTCCCTTCACAGCGATGCGCAGCATCTCAGACAAAGCCGACGACACCGCGCATGTTGATTTCCCCAAGTTTGTGACGGACTTCGCCGGGCCGTTGGCAGTGAAGTTTGTGGATGCGTTGATGCGACGGATTTAATCTGAGATTTTTGGCAAGAAGTGGTCAATAGCCGTCGTGTTTATTGCGCAGAGCGCTACAAAATAGGTAGCAATTTAGCTCAGCACCCGATTCAACCGCAACACAAAAACCGCGCCGCCGTCCACATTGAGTGCCTCCACCGAGCCACCCATCTTTCCCATATAGCTCTTCACCACAAACAGCCCCTGCCCGCGATGACCGCTAACGCCTTCGCTGGTTTGGCTGCCAGACACACCGTAGTCAAAAATACCGGGCAAAAGCTCAGCGCTGATCGGCGAGCCTTGGTTATGAATACGCAACACGGCTTGCGTGGCCTCAAGAGCGACGCTGAGCGTGATCGGTGTGCCCGCAAAGCGATGGCGTTGCGCATTGGCCAATATGTGGGTGACAACATCTTCCAATGAGAATTCATCTGCTTTCACCAGCAAAGGCGTACTCTGGCCAGAGCGCTCATAAATCACCTGATCAATCCCCGCGAAATGTGCGTTGCCTGAGATTTGTACGAGGAATTCATCCAAATCCAACACGCCCGCTGCCACATCCGCATTAGCAATCGCCTCGCTCGGTGAGGCTTGGCCGTACAGCACTTTCACCGCCTGCTGCATGCGCTGCACATAGCGATGGCTCGCATCGCCATCCTTGCCGTGTAACACCATCAACGATTGCAGCGGCGACATGATCTCGTGCCCCACGGCATGCCACATTTGCCGCTCTTGGCCCGCGCGCACATGCTCGCGCGAAATGTCGTCTTTCACACGCTGCATCAAATCAGAGAGGCCGCCCGCAAGAATGCCCAACTCATCTTTGCCGCGCAAATCGCTCACATCCATTGCCGCCAAACGATTCTCCAGCTCGGGCGCATTCACGTTGTACGACACCGCTGCGGCGCGCTTGGCCAATTGCGTCACACGGCGGATCAGGCCAATCTCGATCAAAGCCCAAGCCATTCCAATCGCCGCCAACATCGCGCCCACCAGCCAGAGCATGCGCGTGGCCACGATGCTGATGCTGCGCTCCACGGCGCGGACATCGCCAGTCAGCGTGGCTTCAAAGCTGCCGACCGGCGTGATAATCGTATCCACGGCTTTCAGGGGCGGCACTTGTGTATCGACGGGCAGATAGCTCACGATGCGGCGCACCCAAGGTGAAATCTGCTCTATCGCATCAGATTGATTGCGCAGCACCTGCGGCGCAGCGCCGATGCTTCGCCCAGACAGGCGCAAAAGCCGCAAGCTCTCACCCGGCAGCAAGCTTTGCGAGAGATCGGCCAAGCCTGCGGGAGCGCCTTCGCGCGCTGCGGCGCTGTCAAACACCACACCGGCCGCGCTCAACACCTGCATGCTCACGCGAATCTCGTTCAAATCAGCAGGCGGCCAGATCACTTGTGGCTTGCGCCAAATGGCCTCACGCAATGCCTCTGCGGGCAGGCGAATCGAGAAAAAGGCGCGGCGCGGGCACTCTTGCGCTGTGCTTGCCGCATCTGCACATGAGCTGCTTTGCCACACCCAGCCGCGAAATTCGCGCACTGGGCGGGATTCGCGGATCAATTGACTGCCCTGCGCCTGCGTATCCGCCTCCATAAAACCTGCCCAGCGGCCAATCAATGCATTGCTGGCAACAGAGGTGGCCGCAGGATCACGCTCTTGCAACTCCAGCGGCGCGATCCAAGTCGTGGTGTTGCCGCGCAGGCTGAGGCTCACTTTCGCACGATGAATCGTTTGCAAATCCAATTGACCTTTTTCGCGGCCTTGTAAGGCGCTGCTATTGAAGCTGCCAGCGAGATAGACAAAACCGCCTGCGTAGGGATTGTTGCCAATCGCTGCGCACACATTTGAGCCGCCTTGCAATTGCACTGCACAAGCGGCGCTCTCAATCGCTTGCTGGGCTTTGAAGGGATCGTCGAAATCCAGAGCACCGAATGGCAAGAGCAAAGGCACGAGGCCAGCACTTATGTCTGCGTTTGCTGCGTTGTGTTGCGGATTGAGCAAGGCCAATTGCCCCGCAGGATGGCGTAATCGCGCCAAAATCTCAGATTGCGTTTTCTTGAAGCTGGCTTGGTAATTTTGGTAACTGCGCTCCTTCTCATCTTGCAGCACAGCCAAAGCCAGGCCGAGTGTGGCCGCGATCAGGAGCACAAACACCGCGCGAAAAAACAAGCGCCTGCGGAAAAACGCCAGCCCCAAGCGTGGCATCTCTAAATGTGGCATCTCCAGCTTGGGCAACTCGAGGCCGGGCACTTTCATAACTGAGCGCCTGCCTTGGCGGGCATCCAGCGAAAGCCGCGCATCGGAATATTTTCAATGCCCGCAAAGTCAACATCCACCTCTTTGAAAGCTTCGCGGATCGTGCTCACATGTTTGCGCACATTGTCTCGGCTGCGCCCGCTTTTCACCACATCAAACAGCTCTTCATAGCTCACCACTTCGCCTGCTTTGCTATGCAGCGTAGCCAAGATTCGCTGCGCTGTGAGCGGCAAATTCACGCGCTGGCCCCGCCATGTGGGGGTGCGTTGCCAAAGGGGATCCAGTGAAAGTTCAACGGTAGGCTTAGCGATAATTGCTCCTGAATTTATAGCGCTTTGCGCAGTATTCTTGCCGGCCACACGCAATAATGCCAGAAAAGTCTCGATGAAATCGCGTTCTTCAAACGTCGTCTTCTGCAAATAATCCCAAGCATCCAGCGCCTTCATGATGCTGCGATAAATCGCCGCTGGCATCGCTGAGATCACGAGCACGGGCGTGCCGGGGCGATGTTTGTTGATCACATTGATCAGCGCCACGCCAGCATTGCGCTCATGCCCCAGCTCAATATCGAGCAACACCACGTCGTAATGCTCGCGGGTCAGCGCTGCCTCGGCATCGTCGCGGTTAAACCAAGTGTCGATTTGGATATCCGGGCGAGCTGCGCGTATCCATGCGGCAAGCTGGGCGCTGGTGGGTTGATCGTCTTCGATCAGTGCAATTTTTGGTGAAGAAACAGTTGTTGAGCGCATGCCGCCATTATGAAACCACATGCAGCGCGCGGCGCGGAAGAAATCTTCCGCGCTCGGAAGCTTTTGGCGCTTGAAATGAAGTTTTACGCACTGCGCTGGCGTTGTTGCTTCCGCTCATTCTGAGAAGAATTGAGTCCATCAACAACCCGGGAATCTTTCCCACTTTTTCACCAGGAGCCCTTCATGATTTCTTCTCTCAAAAACATCATCGCTCATGCCCGCGACGCTTTTAGCCGTCAAAAATCCGTGGCTGACCATGAAGCAGGCGATACACAAGCACCGCACTTCGAAGATGGCGCGACCCAAGCCACTTCTAGCGCCGCAACTGTCCGGACTGTGCCTCTAAGCAAGACCATCATTGCCACCGCCGCTGTGCTGGCACTGGCTGCAAGTGCGTATGTCGTCGTCAAGCATCCCCCTCTGCAAACCATCAATCTAGGCACGAGCGGTTTACGTATCAATCAACTCACCGGTGCTCAAAGCGAGCTGCAGGCCGGTAATGCTGTGGTGATCCCAGGCCTACACAGCCTGCGAGTGATTCCCCTGCGTGATCAGAGCTGGCGCGCTGAAAGTATGGCCAAGGCCAATGGCTCATCGCCAGTGCAATCGGTAGAAGGCTTATCGCTCGGCATTGATCTGATCGTGCGTTACGCAGTTGATCCCAGTAAGGTCAGTGCCGTGGCAGCGCGTACGCAAACAGACATGGGCCTTGAGTTGGTCGATCCTGCTTTGCAAGGCGTCGCCTACAAAACCTTTGCACGCTACACCGTGCGTGAAATCTTCTCTAGCAAGCGCACCGAGATTCAGCAGACCTTAGAAACTGAGCTCAAAGCAAAGCTGGCCTCAGAGGGTTTGATCTTGCGCAGCGTGCAAGTTGGCAAAGTGGATTTACCCGCAGATTACAGCCGCCGCATGGAAACGCTGCTGGCAGAAGAGCTGGCCACAGAGAAGATGCGCTACACGCTCGTGCTCAAAGAAAAGCAAGTCAAGGAAACTGAGTTGGATGCGCAGGCCGAAAAAGTGCGCAGCGAAACACAAGCGCAAGCTGCGGGCAATGTACAAATCATCGCGGCTAAAGCGCAAGAAGAAGCGATGAAGCATGTTCTGCCCTTCAAGCAGCGCCAGATTGAGCAGCGCAAGCTAGAGGCCGAAGCCGACAAGCAATCGCGCATCCGCACCGCAGAAGGTAGCGCCGAAGCACGCCGCATTGAGGCCGATGGCGAAGCCAAAGCCCGCCAGCGCTTGGCAGAAGCTGAAGCCTTCCGCGTGCAAAAAGTCGGCATGGCCGGTGCGGAGCAAATGGCGCGCGAAGGCGCTTTGCTCACGCGCCATCCACTGCTCATTCAAAAAGCCATGGCCGACAAGCTGTCTGACAAAGTGCAGGTGATCATCGCGCCCACGCCTACCGATGGCAGCTTCATTGGCGCAGCTTTGCTGGGCGTTAAGAAAACTGCTCCGCAAGAGCAAAGTGCTCAAGCACCTGCCCAAGAAGAAACCAAAGACCAATAAACCTAGCCCAACATCCCATAAGTCAGCCCAGAGAATCACTATGAAAACCATCACCCTCAGCACTGCCGTTTTATCCATCGTCTGCGCTGCCGCCTTGACCTTCGGCAGCTCTGCGCAAGCACAGAATGCTGCAACGTCTCACGCCCTGATCGTGCAAGACAACGTGGCTCTTCGCGCCGCACCGCGCGATAGTGCGAATGCACAAGCCCAGCTCTGGCAAGGCGAATTAGTCGAGCTGCGCGGCGAGCGAATGGATTATGTGCAGGTGTGGGATCTCAAGCGCGAGCGGGGAGGCTTCGTTCGCGCCAGCCAATTGCGCCGGATCTCATTCGCGCCAACGGATACTGATGGCTTGCTGAGTGTGTTGCGGTTTGTGAAAGACACGCCCGGCAGCGAAGGCCTGGCTTTTGGCTACGGCGCTGCTTGGCTCAAAGCGGCCAACAATCAACAGGCGGGCAGTGCTCTGGGCGCAGAGGTGCTCGATGCCATTGGCACAGCCGCTGAGCGCTTGGCTCGGCGCGCATCGAGTGCAGGCTTGAGCAAAGTGCATCAAGAAGCCGCTTCTGCACAGCTAGATGCTGCGCAGCGCTATGGCATCCGCTTTGAAAGCATGGCGCAGGATGGCTTGGATGCCAAAATCACAATCTGCTACGACGGCGAAGTGTTTGCTCGCTTGCTGGCTATTCCCGCAGCTACAGCGGAGCAACGCGCCCGCGCAGCTTTGGCGCTCACCCGTAGTGATTGCGAAGATCCAGCTCTGGCTCTGAAAAAACCACTCGAGCACAGCAAAAACCAAGAATGGCGTGCTGCTTTGCTAGACAAAGCCGATGCGCAAGGCTTGCCAGCGTATGCGGCAAATCGCCTGCAGATCCGACGCGCCAGCCTGTGGAGCAGCGTAGCGTACGACCGCGCCCGCAGCGGGAAAGCAAATGCAGCCCAAGCCGCACAGCGCTCGTTCGAGGCTTTGAGCGCTGTGAACAAAGCTGAGCTACCCGAAGACGATCTCAGTGCTTTCAACGATGCCGCGATGCGCGTCAACGCCTCTCGCTGGGCCGCTGTCGCCAGCGCCTCGTCAAACACTGTCAGCAGCGCCTTACCGATCATCGTTTCCACTGCGGGCAATACGCCCGGTGAGACTTGCGTGAGCCTGACCTTGGGCAAGTCGACACTGGCCACGCGCTGCACTTACGGTGTGGTGTGGCAGCCATCGTTTTCACTGAACAGAGAAACCCATGCCGCTACGCTGGCCGTACAAACGCAAACTGGCTGGCGCGAGATGTGGGTGTTTCGCAAGCAAGGTGGCGCATGGAGCATTGACGTGCTCGTTCCAGCAGCGGTGAATCCAGAAGTGGGCTACGTTGAGTTTGCAGGCTGGGTGCCCGGCGGCCAGCAAATGCTGATTGCCCGCGAGGCGCGCGGTGAAGGCAAATACAAGCGCAGCTACGAAGTGATGGATTTGGCCACGCTAACAACACAGCGGCAAGCCAGCGACCCGAGCATCCTTGGTGCTTTTCAGCGCTGGCAGCAGCCGCAGTGGAAACAGATGAGTGTCAGTTTGCGTTGATTTTTCTAGACCATTTAGGCACTTAGCCGGCATATAAGCTGCGTGGAGTGCTATTGAATCCATAGCGCACCAGTTTCATGAACTCAAGCCAAAGCCGCCTCAATATCTCTCACCAAGCTACTGGGCGTGTCTTGTGGGGCATAGCGTTTGATCACTTTACCGTCTTTGCCGACAAGAAACTTGGTGAAATTCCATTTGATCGCCTTGCTGCCCAGAAGGCCAGGCGCTTCTTCGCTCAGCCATTGATAAAGTGGCGTGGCATTGGCTCCGTTGACCTCCACTTTGCTCATGAGCGGAAAACTGACACCAAAATTCATCTCGCAGAATGAAGCGATTTCATCCTCGGTGCCCGATTCTTGTGCACCAAATTGATTGCAAGGGAATCCCAAGACCACCAAGCCCTTGCCACCATATTCCTCGTGCAAAGTTTGCAGCCCTTTGTATTGAGAGGTGAAGCCGCAGCTGCTAGCGGTGTTTACTATTAGCAACGGTTTGCCCACATATTTCTTCAAACTGACTTGCCTGCCGTGAATATCTAGCGCTTCGAAGTTGTAAGCCGTTATGTGTGCTGGCATGATGAACCCGTTCTGGAGTCTGCTCGAATAGCAGGTAAGTGTTGGTTGTAACGCTGTTATGGCACTTTTGTCAAAAGCAACTTGCCATCAACATGCCCTAGACAAGCCCACGTACTTTCGATAAAATAAATCTATACTAATTCATTAACTCTTTGGTACAACGCCATGATTTTTATGGATATTTTTGTTCGCAAGCCTGCGATAACCCGAATTTCTTGGCTTGCAGGTATCAAGTTATGAGTCAACCCCATCATATCGTTTTAGTTGGTTTCTCTTCGTTCGAGAAAGTAACGTTCGAATCGTTTTTTCGCTTAGCTGCGCGTCGTCCGCCTGGCTATGTTTTGGTCGAGAATGCAGAGCAAGCCCATCTGGCCGTGGTCAATGCAGATGATGCCTCTGTACTTAAGCAATGCATTGCGAAGAAACCAGCGGCGCAAGTGCTGCTCATCGGTGCGCAAGATGGCGGCACGGGTTGGATGCTGCAGCGCCGCCCGCTTAATTTGATGAAGGTCTTGGCCACGGTGGAAAGCCTGCTCGCTCCAGCCAGCGCCGCCACTGTCCCAGCTGACCTGACGGCGATGCGAGGCTTGAGTGCATCTCCAGCCACTGCCGCACAAGCAGCACAGCGCAGTGCACCAGCCGCGCCGGCTTTCAGCGCGTTTGCGCCGCGCGCTCCTGCTCCTGTATCCCCCGCGCCGATCGTTGCCGCGCAGGGCAGTTATTCAAGCAGAGTTGATGGCGTGATTGACTCAAAGCTGCGTCGCTCTGTACGCACGGGCGCAGGTCATGTCCCTAAATTTGAATCATCTCGTTCCATGGTTGGCATGGCAGGCATGGGCGCAACGCGTCCAGCGCCCATCGATAGTTCTTTGGATGTCGATCATATTTTGGTGGTTGACGACAGTGATATTGCGCTCAAATTCATGCGTAATCGCCTATCTCGCTTTGGTTTTCACGCGGATTTAGTCAATTCTGGTGAAGAAGCCTTGGGCAAAATGAATACGCGCCCCTACAAATTCGTCTTCCTTGACGTGATGATGGAGGGCTTGGATGGCTACCAAACTTGTCGCGCCATCAAACAACGTAAATACTCGGATGGCAAGCCGCCCGTTGTGGTGATGCTGACCAGCCGAGGCGGCACCATTGACAAGATTCGCGGCACATTAGCCGGCTGCGATGCCTACCTGACCAAACCTTTAAACGAGCGCGATTTGATTGCCGTTTTGGCCAAGCATGATCGCAACGTCGCGCGCGGCTTCCAACAAACGAACTTCGGCCACAACAATTCGTCCGGCTTCGCCAAGCCAGCGGGTTCTGTTTAAAGCAGACGGACGGTTTTTAGATATTTGTATGACATGCTGTTTCATGCACGTGTATCGTGCAAAATAGGCGTTCTCGGAGTAAAAGTTATGAAAAAAGTCTTGGTGGTTGACGATGCGCCAGTAGATTCTCAGAATCTACAACGCATTTTTGCGGATGCTGGGTGGGTGGTTGTAACGGCATCCTCAGGCTCTGAAGCGGTGAGCAAGGCAAAAGCGGAAGTACCTGATTTAATCATGATGGATGTCAATATGCCCGGCTTGGACGGCTTCTCCGCGACGCGCCAACTCATGCAAGACCCCACGACAAAAGGGATTCCGGTTGTGTTTGTTACATCGAAAGATCAAAAAGCTGATCGGGTCTTCGCGCAAATGCTGGGTGCCAAAGGTTACGTCACTAAGCCCTACACCGCCGATCAAATCCTAGGTACGATTTGATCATCAACATGCACCCACTTTGAAGCTCGCACAAGGCATCCTCTGTGGCTCGTGGGCGCTGGCCTTTCCCTTTGATTGGGCGCGCCAGATTGTCGATAACTTTGAGCTCAGCCCCATTCCTAAAGCGCCCATTTGGTTGCTTGGCGGAGCCAATGTGGACGGAGACATTATCCCAGTTGTCGATTTAAGTGTGTATCTTGGCGAAAGTACGACCAGCGCTTTGCGCCAACAACGCCTGCTCATTGGCGGATTGTCTGCAGCGCAAGGTAGCGCAGACACCACAGGCGATGCCATCGCTATCGCGTTTGAAGGTTTGCCCCAGCAATTAGGCTATGAACTGCACGCCTTAACTTACGCTGATGTGCTTCCAGCGCGCTTGCGAGAATTGTGTGTTGGCGTCGGTAGGAATGCCGCTGGTCATGAATATCTTGAAATCGATGCCGAGCGTTTGCTCGCTGCTTTGAGCGACGAATTGGCGAGAGTATGAAACATATTCTCATCAGAAAAATATGTAATAGGCACAAGGAGCCCACAACGTGAATATCCGGCAAAAAATGCTCATTGGCGCTGGCCTGTTAACACTGATCCCCGTAGCGATTACCTCAGCTCTGCTGTGGCAAGGCGCCTCATCTCTTGCCGATTCAGCACTAAACACTCGAACCAAGAATCAGCTGAACTCGCTGCGAGATACCAAAGTCCAGCAGGTGACCGACGAGATCAACACGCGTGTGCGCAGCTTGCAAGTCTTGGCCGCTCAGCGATCAACTGTAGATGCCATGCGCGCCCTGAAGCCGGCATTTGCAACGGCTGCCAAAGATAAAGGGGTCGACCCTGCTGGCAATACGGCCGAGATCACAAAATACGTGCAAGAACAATTTGCGCCGGAATACGTCAAACGCAATGCAGTCGCCATGCCAGATGTCAATAAATTCATTGCGGCGCTCGACCCGAACGGTTTGGCGCTCCAAAGCGAATTCATTGTGCGCAATCCCAACCCACTGGGTCAAAAAGAGCGCTTGATGAAAGGTGAGACAGCAAGTGCTTACAACCAAGCACACGCTCAATTTCACCCTGGATTTGAGCGCGCACAAAAACTATCAGAATACTATGACATTTTCTTGATTGACATCGAAACCGATGCTGTGATCTACACCGTTTTCAAAGAGCTTGATTTTGGCTCATCCTTGAGTAAAGGCATTGCATCGAGCACCAAACTGGCAGAAGCCTACGGTAAGGTCAAACAAGCCGCGAATCGTGACGCGGTTTTTCTCTCGGATTTTGCGCCCTATCTTGCGTCGTATGACGATCAAGCAGCGTTTGCTGCAGTCCCAGTTTTTGATGGTGACCGGCAAATCGGTGTAATTGCGATGCAGTACCCAATCGACAAAATCACCGACGTGATGAGCTCCGGCAAATCTTGGGAAAAGATTGGCTTGGGCAAAACAGGTGACATGTTCTTAGTCGGGCAAGACAAGCTTTTGCGTACCAATGCCCGCTACCTCGTGGAAAACAAACAAGCTTTCTCTGATGTCTTGGGCGCTAAGCTCAGCGCAAGTCAACGCGCAAGTATGCTGAAGAAAGAGTCCACTATTGGTGTCGTGGCCATTGATTCAGACGCAACACGCCCAGCTTTGGCAGGGCAAGATGGCTTCACAGAATTTGTAGATTATCGCGGTATCAAATCCGTTGGCTCTTTTGGACCTTTGAAGGTACAAGGCTTGAATTGGGGGTTGGTGGCCAAAATCGACGAAGCAGAGGCGAATGAATCGATCAACGAAATCAACCGTGGGTCGCTTGTGCGTGCTTTGGTTATTGCCGTGGCTGTTATTTTGGTGGCAGGCCTCGCAGTGACTGTATTCCTACAACAGCTACTGCGACCGATTCAAACGCTCTCTGATACTGTTCAAAAAGTGGCCTCCGGAGAGACCAATGCCCGCAGCCAACTGACGCAGCGAGACGAGATTGGTGATCTAGGTCGCGCGTTCGACGGATTGCTCGATGACCGAATTACCTCTTTGGAAAAAGCCTCTAAAGAGAATGAAACGCTCAACAACTCGGTGATTGACTTGCTCCAAGCCGTGTTCCAATTGTCTAACCGAGATTTGACAGCACGTGCGCCAGTGACCGAAGACATTATCGGCACCGTGTCGTCTTCGATCAATCAGTTCTCCGACGAGACAGCACGCACGCTCTCTGAAGTACAGAAGATTGCCCAGCAGGTGGCCATGACATCTGAATCTGTGCGGGTGCAATCAGTGATGGTGGAAGAAACCGCCCGCGCTGAGCGAGAAGCACTGGATGCGATGTCGGAAAACTTAAGCCAAACGACCTCTCAGCTCGCTCAAGTGGCTCAGCTCTCCGAACAATCCAATAAGGCCGCAGGTATCGCAGCAGACGCGACGCAAAACGCGTTGGTGGCGGTGCAGGGCACTGTGCAGGGCATGGATCAATTGCGTGAATCCATCTCAGACATGGAAAAACGCTTCAAACGATTGGGCGAGCGCTCGCAAGAGATTTCTACTGCTGTGCAGCTGATCAATGCGATTTCGGAGCGCACCCACGTTTTGGCTTTGAATGCTTCCATGCAAGCAGCTACTGCAGGTGAAGCCGGGCGCGGATTTGCGGTGGTGGCGGAGGAGGTGCAGCGTCTCTCAGACAGCTCTCGTCAAGCGACGGCAACGATCTCACAACTCGTGGGCAATATTCAAGCCGAAACCAACGAAACACTGTTTACCGTGAACCGCCTGATTGGTGATGTGGTTCGCCAGACCGATCTGGCGCAGCGCGCAGGTGTGCAGATGAATCAAACGCAGGAAACAACCCAACAGTTGGTGAATCTGGTTCGCCAGATTGCACGATTCTCGGAGCAACAGGCGACGCTTGCATCCAACCTTCAACAGTCGGTGCTCGATATCAATGCTGGTACAGAGCAAACCTCCGCCGCGATTGCCGAGCAAACCGCTTCTACACAATCGCTAGCCAACTCATCGCGCCAACTGATAGAAGCGGTGGGGCAGTTCAAGCTGGCTTGATGTGCACGCAGACACTTTAAAATGAATATCAGCGATCTGCTAGGCCTTCTGCACGAAGAATTCGCGCTGGATGTGCCGATGGCTATGCAGGCGGCGCAGGATGCTACTGCGCATCCTGATGCTGCTGCACAGCACCTTGAGCCTGTGGTGGGGTACATTGAGCGCTCTATGCAGGCCAGCGCATTGGTGAGTTTGCATGGCTGGGGTAGCTATCTGTCTCAAGTCTCGCAGTTTGCGCAATTGCAGATGATGGCTCCCGATCTTCCCAGCCTGCAATGGCTCTCGCAATGGACATCGCCTGCGCTTGCGTATCTCGCGGCACCGGCCAAGCAAGCCACCGCACAGGCCATTATTGATTACCTCAAGTCTTGCCCGCAAGCCACTGATGATGAAGCGCTTGCTTTGTTGCATGAGCAGCTCCTTATACCGCCTGCTCTTGCTGCGGAAGAGGCTGCTGCTGCGCAGGCTGTGGTGGACGATGCTACGCCAGACGATGTGACCTTGCAGACCGATGATGTGGATGGCAGCTTGCTTTCTGCCATGCTGCAAGATGCTCCAGAGCAACTGGAGCGCTTGATGGGCTATTTGGATGAGCTGGCCGCCGGCCGGGTCGATTCCGCGCGCTTGATCGAAGCGCAACGCATAGCCCATACATTCAAAGGTTCAGGCAACATCATCGGCTTACCCGGTGTTGGCCGCATTTCACATCGCTTGGAAGATGTGATGGAGTGGACGCTTGAGCAAACCCAAGCGGGCCAGCCGAGTAACAGTGCTGCTGTCCGGGATATGCGACATGCTGTGGACATCTTGCAGCATATGGCTGCACACCTGCAAGGCGAGGAAGCGCCGCCTGACGGTTCACAAGAATGTTTGCAGCGTTTGATTGATTGGGTGAACTGGATTCGCCAAGAAACGGCAACAACTCAGTCACCAGAGCCACTCGCCGCACAAGGTGCTATGAATTTAGTAGCGTTTGACGCAATGGATATACCGGCTATCACGCAATCGGTGAATCAATCCGAAGTGCAGACCCCTGATGAACAGATGCTGCGGGTGGGTGTGAATCGTTTGAGTCGCGTGTTGCGCCGCGCCACGCAATCGATTGTGGCCTCTCAGCGCGTCAGCCAGTTGGTGCGCACAGCGAATGATCGGCTTGCTGCGATTGAGGTGAGCCATGCTGAGCTGTCACGCCGCCTGCGCGAGCTGGAGCAGACGGTGGACAAGCAAGTCGTGCAGCTTCGCGGTAAAAAAGAATCTGGCGAGGATTTTGATCCGCTTGAAATGGATCGCTACGATGGGCTGTATTCCTTGTCTCGCTTCGTGACTGAGGCGGTGCAAGATGGGCTGGAGCTGTCTCGCCAAGCGCGCAGCCAAGTGGTTCTTGCACAACAGATTCTGCGCGATGAAGATCAGCTACAGCGCCAGCAGCACCGAGATTTACTGGGTGCCCGCCTCGTGCCGGTAAAGACCATATTGCCGCGCCTCAAGCGCAATGTGGCTCAAACCGCCGCGTCGACAGGCAAGCAAGCTCAGCTGATTATTGAAGGTGAAAACACGACACTTGATGCAGATGTGCTCACACGCCTCACAGAGCCACTCTTGCATTTACTGCGCAACGCCGTGGACCATGGCTTGGAATCGCCCGACGAACGCAACATGCTGGGCAAGAGCGAGCTGGGCACAATCACGCTGAGCTTTCGCCGAGTGGGGCAGGATGTGGAGTTGGTGTGCGCCGATGATGGCCGCGGCTTAGATTTGCCTACGATCTACGACAAAGCTGTGGAGTATGGCTTGATCGAGCGGGGCGCGCAACTTTCTGAGGATGAGATACGCCGGTTGATTTTGCGGCCTGGCTTTTCAACCAAAGGCGCGGTCACAGAGGTCTCTGGTCGTGGGGTCGGCATGGACATTGTGAACGATCGCGTTGCCGGTTTGAAAGGGAGTCTAGACATTACAAGCCAACCGTATGCTGGATCACGCTTTATTTTGCGTGTCCCAGTCTCTAGCGGTGCGGTGCAGGCGTTGATCGTCCAATGTGTTCAGGAAGAAGTGGCATTGCCCTCTGATCAAGTGGTGCAGGCCTTGGCTGCAGATGAAGTTCAAATCGTGGAAGCGGCTGGGGCAGCGCCCTTTTTGCGTCACCTGGGGCAAGACTACCCAGTTTACCCCTTGGGCGTATGGCTGGGGTATGAAGATGCAGGCGCTAGCCTTGCTGGCAAACCTGCTGTGCTGTGTCGAGGTGCAATGCAAACCATTGCCGTTGTGGTGGATGCGGTGGTCGATGCGCGCGAGTTGATTTTGCAAGATGTGGGCCGATTGACTCGGCGTATTGCAGGCGTTGTGGGCGGTGCGCTGCGAAACGATGGTCGTCCGATGTTTTTGTTAGATGTGGCCGCTTTGGAGCGCGCATCTCAAACCACTCGTACAGCGAGTTCCTCGTTAGTCATGCGTCGCCGTATGGCCGTGCAGCGCACGCGGGTGTTGGTGGTCGATGATGCGCTCTCGGTGCGTCGTTCCATGGAGCAGTTGCTTGAAGATGCGGGCTACGATGTGGTGATGGCTGCTGATGGCTACTTAGCGCTGGAAGTGCTGCGTAACAAAACGCCTGCTATTGTGTTGACCGATCTGGAAATGCCGAATATGAATGGTCTGGAGCTGACCAAGCGCTTGCGCGAGCTGCCTCAATTTATGGGTACGCCGATTGTGATGATCACCTCGCGCGCTAGCGACAAGCACCGCAATCTGGCAGAGGAAGCAGGCGTGGATCTGTATCTTACGAAGCCGTATACCGATGCGACCTTGATTGAACATGTCAAACGCCTCACATCGCAGGACGCCTCCGCATTGATGGTTTAAAGCGGGGTTTCCTAGGTGAGCTGTGTCAGCCTAAAATCCCTTTATGAGCATGACAGACACACAAGCCCAGCAAGCGATAGATTTGGCGCTACAGACCCTTGATATAGAAGCTGCTGCCATTGCAGAGCTGCGCACTCGCTTGGCTGTCGAAGCCTTGGCAGCGCAGGCATTTGCACAAGCTGTTGAAACGATTTTGCTCACCAAGGGGCGCGTGGTTGTGATGGGCATGGGCAAGAGCGGTCATGTGGGGCGAAAAGTTGCTGCCACGCTAGCTTCCACGGGCACAGCGGCGATGTTCGTTCATCCGGCAGAAGCTAGCCATGGCGATCTTGGCATGGTCAAGTCGATAGATACCGTGTTGGCGATTTCTAATTCAGGCGAAGTAGCCGAGTTGTCGGTCATCTTGCCTTTCATCAAACGAATGGATGTGAAGCTGATCGCCATCACGGGTGGTTTGCAATCCACTTTAGCGCAGCATGCGGATGTCGTACTGGATTGTTCAGTGACCAAGGAAGCTTGCCCGCTGAATCTGGCACCGACCGCCAGCACGACAGCACAAATGGCTCTAGGCGATGCTTTGGCCATGGCGCTGCTCGATGCTCGCGGCTTCAAAGCCGAGGATTTTGCGCGATCGCATCCCGGTGGCAGCCTCGGGCGCAAGCTGCTGATGCATGTGCGTGATTTGATGCGCACCGGTACGGATGTACCGTGTGTGCAAACGAATACCAATTTCTCGGATCTGATGCGTGAGATGAGCCGCAAAGGTTTGGGGGCATCGGCCATCGTGGATGCGACTGGGCATGTTTTGGGCATCTTCACCGATGGTGATTTACGCCGCCTGATAGAGCGTGGTGTGGATTTGCGCGAACTCACTGCTGCAGAGGTGATGCACAAAGGCAGCCTGACGATCTCGCCCGATGCATTGGCGGTGGAAGCTGTAGAGCTCATGGAGCAGCATCGCGTCACAAGTGTCCTTGTCACCGATGCACACGGTTTGCTGATGGGCGCGCTCAACTCCAACGATTTGATGCGCGCCAAGGTGATTTGAGGCAGCACCGAGATGAATGCTTCACCCATCCTTCGTAAATTATTGGGCAAAATCACGCTCTATCTACCCATGGTCATCATGGGATTGTTGGCTTTGGGCAGCTGGTTGCTTGCTCGCAATACGCCAAAGATAGCGGCTGCTGCAGTGGAGCAGCAAGTGCGAAGCGAGCCAGATTACATTCTCACCCAGTTTTCAGTCAAAAATTTTGATGTACAAGGCGTGTTGATGAGCGAAGTTTTAGGCAGTAAAGCCAAGCATTTTCCGGCCACAGACATCCTAGAAGTCGACAACGCGCGTTTTCGCTCTGCGCGCGGCACGGCAAGTACAACTGGCCGTGGGAACCGCGCCTACAGCAATGGCGATGGCTCTGAAGTGCAGCTTGTTGGCAATGCAGTGGTGGTGCGTGCGGCTAGCAAAGATCAGCAAGGCAAAGACATGCCACGCGTTGAATTTCGTGGAGATTTTTTACATGCTTTTATTCGTACGGACGAATTGAAATCCCACAAACCAGTCACCGTATTGCGCGGCGCAGATCAATTCAGTGGTGATGCGATGCTTTACAACAAAGTCGAAGGTATCGTGCAACTTGATGGAAGAGTTCGCGTGCGACTTGAGCCAAAAGCTGCCATTACTCAATAAATTAAGGAGCGCTCGTGCCACAACCACTCGTCTTCATCACCGGTGCTTCCAGCGGGCTTGGCCAAGCGTTGGCTTGGCGCTTTTATCAGGCTGGTTATCGACTCGCCTTGGTCGCACGCCGTGTTTCTGAGGTCGAATCGTGGGTTAGCCGGCATAAAATAAGCGCTGAATGCTATAGTATTTATAGCGCCGATGTGGCACAAACGGATAGCATCGTGCAAGCAGGACGAGAGTGCATCGCGCGCCAAGGTGTACCTGATGTGGTGATTGCTAATGCGGGTATCAGTATAGGTATCGATTCGGCGATCCGTGGCGACATTAATGTGATCGCGCAAACCTTCGCGACTAACAATATCGGCTTGGCTGCCACATTCCATCCGTTCATCACCGGCATGGTGCAAAGAAGAAGTGGCACTCTGGTCGGCATTGCGAGCGTGGCTGGCATTCGCGGCTTGCCGGGGCATGGCGCTTATTGCGCGAGCAAAGCGGCGGTGATCAGCTACTGCGAAAGCCTGCGCGGCGAGCTGCGCGCTGAGACAGGCAAAGATGGCGTGCAGGTGGTGACGATTGCGCCCGGTTATGTGGCCACGCCGCTGACCGCGCAAAATTCCTACAGCATGCCTTTCTTGATGCAGCCAGAAGATTTTGCAAATCGCGCTTTTGAAGCGATTGCAGCGGGCGTGAGTTACCGCGTGATCCCCTGGCAAATGGGTGTCGTAGCCAAACTGCTGCGCATTCTGCCTAACTGGCTTTTTGACAAAGTCCTCGCAGACCGCCCGCGCAAGAAGCGGCGATCAGAGCCATAGGGCTTTAGAGCACGTTCTTTTCTTTGTAGAAACGCATTGCGCCAGCGTGAAACGGCACGACCCGATTCAGCGATGCATTGGCTATGCGTGTCGATGCTGCGCTAGCGTGAATTTGCAAAGGATTGTCGAGCGAAAGTACTTGCTGAGTGATCCAGTAGGCATCAGCCTCAGGAAACCCAGCGTGCGCCATCACGAAGTTCCAAGCGGCCACAGATTTCACAGTTTGTGTTTGGCCGCGATAGGTGTTTGCTGAAATCAGTGCGGGGCTCAGAAAAGCAAAGCGCTTGAGCATTGCGGCTTGCGCTTCATCGCTTAAGCCAAACACGAGCGCATCCCCACTATCGGCCACTTGCTTCAGCGCAGGAATCGGCAGCGCCGCGCCTTGCCACAGCGCGTCAATCTGGCCGCCGAGCAAGTCTGTAGTTAAGCCAGCCGGTGTGCCATTGATGATTTGTGCGTTGATGCCCGTCACTTCCAGCAAGCCTTTGAAGAAACTCTCCGCTGGTCCGCCGGCTGGGCCCACGCCCACACGCTTTCCCTGCAAACCGGCCAGCGTTTCAATGCCGGAGCGTCGCAAGGCAGCGATCTGAAATGATGTCTCGTACATCGGAAAGAGTGCACGCAGGTTGGGGAATTTTTGCCCTTGCGTCCAAGTGCCTGTTCCAGTGAGTGCTTCATGAGCGGTGCCGAGAAACACGGTGGCGAGTTGCTGTTTTTCCACGTCGATCTTGCGGATGTTTTCAATCGAACCCGCTGAAGTCAAAGCCTGTGTCTTCAAACCTTGGCGGCTGAGGTATTGCGCCAAGCCTTGTGCATAAGGCAAGAAGGCGCTGCCTTGGCCTGCGCTGTAGATGCCCAAGTCTACCAACGTGGGGCGAGACGGCGCGGGGCTGGCGCAGCCCAGCAGGCAGAGGCTAGCCGTGCTGCTCGAAGCAAGCAGGATGGTACGGCGAGATGGATGCATGATGTGTCTCCTGAAAATAAGTGTTTGTGATTAACTATGCGCTTAAAAAAAGAGCAGCATGATGGAAGACGACGACTGACATCATGCGAGCTCTTCATGATCGAGATCTGTGCAGAGTTCAAGCTGCCACACGCTGCCCTAAGCGCACCGTCGTCACACCTGGGCGGAGTTGGCGGATGGAGGGCATCACGAGCACGCAATTGTCATAGGGTGTGGTGATGGCTTGGCCATCATCGTGTGCAATCACTGTGCCCGCCTTGGTAAAGACTTCATTGCCCATGTAGTTACCCGTGAATTCAAACCGCATGCTTTGTGCCACCACGGCATGCGTGACCTTCACCGGTGCGGGGCTGGCGCGATCTACTGCCAGCCAATTTTGTAAACCGGCCGCTTCGATGCCTTGCATGCTGAGCGAGCCACAGCGCAGCAAGAAACGCAGCAGCACATCGCGCGATGCAGCCACTGAAGAGCGCTCCCAATGCTGCCCCGCCTCAAGAAGTAGAGCGATTTTGCTGCCATTTTCACGGCCAAAATCACCAAAATCGCGCATGCGAACGCCTTCCTTGTGCCCCGCATCTATCACCACTTGCCCTACGCCGCCCAGCGCCTGTGCAAACATCACGTTGCGCCTCAGCAAGCCTGTGATCAGCAGCGGCTCGCAGGGCTCGTGCATGGTGTGCAAATCAAGCAAATGCGTGGCGCGTTCTACAAAAGGGCGGATCTCACGCGCTCTGGTCAGCTCACTGCTTTGCTGCGCGCCATCCAGCACCACCTCGCTCCACACGCGGTTGAAATCCTGATCCACAAAACGCGAAGCATCTGGGTTGGTCGCATCAAAGCGATCAAAGCCGGCGATGTTAGCAAATACCGCTGTGATGCGCCCGCTGTGTAATGGCAGCCGCTCACTTTGCAAAGCTTCCAGCAGCTCATGCAAAGCAATCGCGCCAGCATATTCATTGCCATGCACGAGCGAGCTGATTAGCACATCTGCACCCGGCTCAGATGCAGAAAACGCATTCACATAATGGCCCGCATTGCCATTGCGCCAGCGCGAAATATCTGGCCGCTCAATCTCAACAGGATGCGGTTGAAAATTCGCCATGGCAGATCAAGACTCTTTGATTTTGGCGAAATCCACAATGCGCTTGTAATTGGTAATTTCGTTTTTTTGATAATCAACGAGCGATTGATTGGGTGCAAAAAACGATGCGCCTGCAGCTTCCAACTTGTTACGCACATCGGCTGTGGCCATCACTTCGCCCAAGGCTTGTTGCAAACGCTGCGTCACAGGCGCAGGCATGCCGGCAGGGCCCCAGAGGCCAAACCAACTGGAAATCTTCACGTTTTTAAGTGCAGGATGCTCAGAGAGAGTCGGAATATCCGGCGCAGCTTTGGAACGCTGGCCTTCCGTGATGCCCAGCGCCACCACCTTGCCGCTCTTAATATGCGGCAAACCGCTGGAGAGCACAAACACGCCGAAATCAAGATTGCCGCCAATCAAATCATTGGTGAGTGGCGCGACGCCGCGATACGGAATGTGAACGAGGAACGAGCCCGAGGCTTCTTTGACCATTTCGCCCGCAAGATTGAGCGCTGTGCCCACGCCCGACGAGCCATAGCTGTATTTGCCGGGATTGGCTCTGACGAGTTTGAGAAACTCGTCCACTGTTTTCACATTCATTTTGGTGGAAGCCACCAGCACCATGGGCTGCGATGCGATCAAGCCAACAGGTGTGAAGCTCGCCATGCTGTCGTAGCGCACGGAGGAAGACACGAGCTTGCTGATCGCCATCTCGTTGTTCGCGCCCACGATCAGCGTGTAGCCATCGGGTGCAGCCGAGGCCACCTTTTGCGCGCCCAATGCGCCGCCTGCACCCCCCACGTTATCGATGATCACTGTGGTGCCCAGCTTCTTGGCCAGCTCGGTGGCCACAGTGCGAGCCGTGAAATCCGTGCTGCCGCCAGGTGGATAGCCCACCACGATGGTGATGGGCTTGCTGCCGGGATAACTCTGCGCTTGCGCTGTGCCCAAGACGGCTGCCGCGGCTGTTGCACCTGCGTAGCGCAGCACATCGCGGCGCTGCTTGGAAAGGGGATGGGAGTTCATGTGTTGTCTTTCGAAAAGGTAAATCAAGAAGCAAAACCGGTGGCCACCACCCGCGTGACCACCGATTTCACGCGGGTGGTCTCAGCGCGGCTGAAACTGCTCAATTGTGCCGGGCTGCCGCCTTCATTGTTGATGGTGAAATCAGCCTTAAAATTATCTAATCGTAGTCTGCCTGTATGCATGCGTCTGACGCATACGCGTATGTGTATCGGCTCAGAGAGCAAAGGAGGGCGTATGATCCCAAACGCGGTTTGCCAGCGTGTGTGCGCTTTTGCGCGGGCGAAATAGGCGAAACTCAATGGGCATTGAGAGCGAAGGGCTGCTGGCATGCACCAGTTTGCCTGCTTGCAAGTCAGCATGCACTAAGCTGAGTGGTAGCCAGCCCATGCCAGCGCCTTGCAGCGCTTGCTCGTGCAGGCTCTCTGCAAAATCGGATTCAAAGATATTGTTTAAATGCAGCGCTTGTTTGCTGCTTTGCGCCAAGCGCTGGATGCTATCTTGCAGCACTTGCGCCAGCGCCAGTGTGGGCGTGTAGCTCAATGTAGCTACGGGCTTTTTTTCGGTGCCGGGTAATACATGCAAAGGCTTGCCATTGGCCTGCGGCGCGCTCACGGCGACCAATGCATCGCGCCCAAAAGGCTTGCTTTCAAAATTCGTCTCATCAAGCACCAGCGACAAGCGCGGATGTGTGTAGCTCAGCAAAAAATCCGCAGCGCCTTGCTCAAGCGCCGTCACGCCCTCTGAGATGGAGCCAGTGATCAGGCGCAGCCGATATTCGCCCACAGGGCGGCGCGTTTGCTTGAACCAAGTGGGCACGGCGGTGCGAGCGAGGGTGCGGCCGGTGGCTAGCGTCACCCAGCCTGCGTTGTCTTGCCCACCGCGCAGGCGAGCGCGAAGATCGCTCAGGCCAGAGACGGTTTGCCGCGAGATGGCCAGCAACTCTTCGCCTGCGGGTGTGAGCGACAAAGGCACGGTGGCGCGATTGACCAAGTCGCTACCCGCCCACATCTCCAGCGAGCGGATGCGGCGCGAGAATTGCGGCTGCGTGACGTGGCGCAGCTCAGCAGCTTTGCTAAAGCTTTTCTCGCGTGCGAGCGTGATGAAATCTTCTAGCCACTTGTGATCCATTGGGCTTGACCTATGTCACTCTGGCAACGTGGCGTATTGCTTGGCGAGCAGCAAGAAAGCATCAAGCTGCGGATCAACACCTGTTTCCTCTTGCAATATCGTCGCCACAGCATGCGCCATGCTGGCAGCAAGCTTGGCATCTAAGAAAAGCAAGCGTGAGCGCCGCGCGAGCATATCTTCTACAGTACGAGCGTATTCAAAGCGGGCGGCGTAGCGCACCATCGCCTCGGTTAAGCCAGGGCACAGTTCATTGGCTGCACCAGGCAGGGCTTGCACTTTGACGGCTTCGCTGCCATACATGTGCAAACCAGGTGCATCGCTGATACGCTTTTGTGTGGTGATCGAACCAGTGAGCGGTAAGTTGACAGTGACATGCCCTGCGCGACGCGGGAGCAGATGGGCATCAAAGGCGTTATCCAGCACATCTTCGGCCATAGCGCGATAGGTCGTCCATTTGCCGCCTGTCACAGTCAGCAAACCAGATTTGCTCACGAGAATCGTGTGCTCACGCGAGAGCTTCTTCGTGTGGCTACCGGAGGGGCCATTACCAGCCCGGCCGTCTTCATCCGGCGGTTTGACCAAAGGCCGCAAGCCGACCCAGATGGATTTCACATCGCTGCGCTGCGGTGCGCGCGTGAGGTATTTCGCGGCTTCGCCGAGGATGAAGCCGGTGTCGTCTTTGAAAGCGGTGGGCTCGCGGGCGAGATCGTCGCGTGGGGAATCCGTCGTGCCCAAAATTAGTTTGCCGAGCCATGGCACGATGAAAAGCACACGGCCATCGGCCGTCTTGGGTATCAAAATCGCATGATCCGATGGCATGAACTCTCGATCTACCACCAAATGCGTGCCTTGGCTGGGCGCGACCATGGCTTTCACAGGGCGCTTGGAATGCTGCCCATCCATCTGCCTGAATTCATCTACCCACACGCCCGCCGCATTGATCACGCACTTGGCTTTGACGTTGTAGCTGGTGCCCGTTTCTTTGTCTTGCACATGAAGGCCAGCGACTTTGCCATCCTCATGGATCAGCCCGGTGGCGGCGCAATAGTTGATCAGCAACGCACCGCACTGCGCTGCGGTTTGCGCGAGTGCCAAGGCCAAGCGTGCATCGTCAAACTGCCCATCCCAGTATTTCACGCCGCCCGTCAAACCGCTCTCGCGTGCATTGGGCAAGAGCTTGAGCGTTTCAGCGCGGCTTAAAAACTCAGTGCGCCCTAAGCCCGCTTTGCCAGCGAGTAAGTCATACATCTTCAGGCCCATGCCATAAAACGGCGCTTGCCACCAAGCGTAGCTGGGCATCACAAAGGGCAGGGGCTGCGCAATATGTGGCGCATTGGCCAGCAGTGTGGTGCGCTCATGCAGCGCCTCGCGCACGAGGCTGATGTTGCCCTGCGCCAGATAGCGCACGCCGCCATGCACTAATTTTGTAGCACGCGATGAGGTGCCTTTGGCGAAATCGTGGCTTTCAAACAGAGCTACTTTGAAGCCGCGCGCAGCAGCATCGAGTGCCGCGCCCAAGCCGGTTGCGCCGCCGCCGATGATGGCGATGTCGAAGCTGGCTGTGTTAGCAAGTTGCTTAAATAAATCTTGGCGTGACATCATGGTGGAATGGATGGCTCTATTTTGATCTGGCCCAAGCGCTAGATCGTGCCACAGCTTCTCGCCAACGTGCAATCTTGCCCTCACGCTGACTGGCCGACATGTGCGGCTCAAAACGCCGATCTACTTGCCATTGAGCACTGATCTCTTGTGCATCCTTCCAAAATCCTGTGGCTAACCCGGCGAGATACGCCGCGCCAAGTGCCGTGGTTTCTGTGACTTTTGGGCGCACAACGGGTACGCCTAAAAAATCTGCCTGCATTTGCATGAGCAAATTGTTGGCACATGCCCCACCATCGACGCGCAGCTCTTTCAAAGCAATTCCGCTGTCGGAGCGCATCGCAGCAAACACATCGGCGCTCTGTAGCGCAATGGCTTCAAGAGCAGCGCGCGCGATATGCCCTCGCGTGGTGCCGCGCGTCATGCCAACCAATGTGCCGCGTGCGTATGGATCCCAATGCGGCGTGCCTAAGCCGGCAAATGCGGGGACGAGATACACATCACCAGTGTCTTGAACGCTAGCTGCCATGACTTCAACTTCTGAGGTTTGTTTGATCAGCTCCAAGCCATCGCGTAGCCACTGTATTGTTGCGCCACCCATAAAGACCGAGCCTTCAAGGGCGTATGCCCTTGAAGGCTGGCGCCGTGCTTGACGCTCTCCCCCACCCCATCCCTCCCCCATCCGTGGGAGGGTGTCACTTTCTTCCTCACCTGGCCCTTGCCATGCAATGGTGGTGAGAAGCTTGTTTTTGCTGGCAATGGCTGATGCTCCGGTGTTCATGAGCATGAAGCAGCCCGTGCCGTAAGTGTTTTTGGCCATGCCGGGTGCAAAACAGGCTTGGCCGAAGGTGGCGGCTTGTTGATCACCTGCGATGCCAGCAATAGGTATTTCAACGCCTAACAGCGCAGCATCCGTCATGCCCACGATACCGCTTGAAGGGACGACTTTGGGCAACACCGCGTGCGGAATGTTGAAGAGCCTCAGCAATTCATCATCCCACTGCCCGGTATGGATGTTGAGCAACAAGGTGCGCGAGGCATTGCTCGCATCGGTGACATGCAAGGCTTTGTGCGCCGATTTTTCGCTGTGGCCGCCAGTAAGCTTGTAAATCAACCAGCTATCAATCGTGCCAAAGCATAGTTCGCCATTTTCAGCGCGCTTTCGTGCGCCGGGTATGTTGTCGAGCAACCAAGCGAGCTTGGTGCCTGAAAAATACGCATCGAGGACGAGCCCGGTTTTACGCTGAATCAATGCGGCTCTGCGCGCTTTGCGAAGGGCATCGCAGGCGGGCGCAGTGCGGCGATCCTGCCAGACGATCGCGTTGTACAAAGGCTCACCCGTCGCGCGATCCCACAGTACAGTCGTCTCACGTTGATTCGTAATTGCTATCGAATTAATAGCTGCTTGCGTAGATTTTATGCCGGCTATCAGCAGTTTTTTCTTCAAATCTATCAGCGTGGAGAGCTGTGATGCCCAGATCTCTTGGGCATCGTGCTCCACCCAGCCGGGATGAGGGAAGATTTGCCCAAACTCCTGTTGGCTGCTGGCAACTGGTGCGCCGGCATGGTCAAACGCGATGCTGCGCGAGCTGGTGGTTCCTTGGTCGATGGAGATGATGATGCTCATAACAGGAGCGTAGCGCAATTGCGCAACGCTGCGGATCAATACAAACCATCATTCATACAAACCTTGCAGCACCGGAGGCTACACTTGAGCGATGACAATTTCTCACATGGCATTTATCGGCGGCGGTAACATGGCCAGCGCCATCATGGGCGGGCTACGCCGGCAAGGCATGGCGGCTGAGCAGTTCATTGTGATTGAGCCGCATGCGCCGCAGCGCGAGAAGCTGCTCGCTGAATTTGGTATTTCAGCGCTGGAGCAGCCGGATCAATCACTGGCACGCGCCAAGCAGATCGTTTGGGCTGTCAAGCCACAAACGTTCCGAGAAGCAGCCGCGCAAGTCGCTGGGCACACCAAAGCTGCACTGCATTTAAGCGTGATGGCAGGCATCACTTCTAGCAGCATGGCGCAGCAGCTTGCCACCCAACGGATCGTCCGTGCCATGCCCAACACGCCTGCGCTGATCGGCAAAGGTATTGCCGGCTTGTATGCACGCGAAGCTGTGAGCGATGCAGACAAGCTGACTATTGAAGCACTGATGGCCACCACGGGCGAGCATGTGTGGGTCACTGATGAAAACCATCTCGATGCCGTCACGGCGCTTTCGGGCTCTGGGCCGGCCTATGTATTTTTCTTTATTGAGGCGATGATGCGTGCTGGACAAGGCATGGGCCTGAGCGAAAGTCAAGCGCGTCAGTTGGCTCAAAGTACCTTTGCAGGCGCTGCGGAATTGGCGCGGCAATCGCCCGAGAGCCCAGAAATACTTCGCCAGCGCGTCACTTCCAAAGGCGGCACAACGTATGCAGCCATCACAGCCATGCAAAACAGCCAAATGAGCGAGCATTTTGAGCAAGCCTTGTTGGCTGCAGGCCAGCGGGCTGCTGAACTCGGACGTGAATTTGGTTAAGTCCAGATCACACCACTTTAAGCCTTCACGACTATCCCGAAATCCGCTTGCCAGCCATCCGCACCGCGTGTGAAAGCAGCTTCAAGCAAGCCGCGATCTGAGCTACTTAAGCTGCGCGTGGACAAGTCTCGGCCATTGGCAGCATCGCCAGCCACATACATTTGCGTCGTAAGGAGCTCGCGGTTGCCAAGCTTGACCTTCACATGGATATGCGGTGGCCGCCCAACGTAGGCCACCGGCTTGATCGTGCGGAAACGATATCGCCCATCTGCGCTCACTTGTACTTTGCCAAAACCTTGAAATGCCATCGGCGCGTTGCCCGATGAGCGGCTGTGGCGGTATGTACCTTCGTGGTCACACTGCCAAATTTCGACGATAGCGCCTGAGACCGGCTTACCTTCTACATCACTCACTACGCCGCTGAGCCATGCGGCTTGGCCACTGGCGTAGGCTACGCTGCCGTTTTTAAGCAAATCGGCATCCGCATCTGCCAAGGCTTGATCGGGGTAGAACGGGCCTTCGGATTGAGCTGGCGTGAGGCGGCGCGGAGTTTGTGCAACTGCAGGGCGAAGTATGCTCGGCATGGCAATACCTGCGGCATAAAGCAAAGAAAGTTGCACAGCAGAGCGGCGGCGGCAAGGCGCGAGGGGCAGTTTCATAACGTGCTTTCAAATGCAGTTGAATCCATCAGACATAACAGCGCCAGGCAAAGTTCCGCCGAACGGACAAGCTCGCTTCAACTTTGCTTGGAGCTAAGTGATGCCAAATACAGCCCCGGCAAAATCAGCGCTGCGCCTACAGCATGATAGAGCGACACCGCTTCCCCGAGCACGGCCCAGCCCAGCAAGGCGCCATACAACGGCCCCATGTAAAGCGCCATTGCAGTGCGGGCTGCGCCGAGTGTTTTTTGTGCTGCGCCGTAAGCCCAGTATGCCAAAGCACCGGGAAGCAGGCCAGACACTGCAATCAGCGCGAAGGATTTCCAGCCCCAGAGGGTTTGCGTGAGCGGCAAGCCCGAGTAGGCCTCAAATGCGGTAAATGGCAGCAGCACGATGCAGCCGCCAATGGCTGTGAGCACGAGTCGCGCCAAGGGAGAAAAATCTGTAGGCCATTTCTTCATCAATAAGGCATAAGCGGCCCAGCTAAATGCGCAGGCAAGAATCCACAAATCACCGGGTACAAAGCGCACATGAAGCAAATTTCCCCATTGCCCTTTGATCACCACATGCAGCAACCCGGCAAAGGCCATACCGATGCCCAGCCACTGCAAGCCGCGCAGCTTCTCATGCAGCCACACGGATGCGCAGAGCACAATGAAAGCGGGCGAGGGCGAATAGATCAACGCGATATTGGTGGCGCTGGTGGAGCGCGCGCCGACATACACCCAAGCGCCGCAGATCCACATGCCCAAAGCGCCCAGCACCAAGTAATGCCATGCATTTTTCAAAATCAAATGCCGCTTCGTTTTGAGCTCTGAATAAGCAAAGATGCTAAGCACGCTCGCCGCCAAAACCCAGCGACACAGCGCGAGCATGTGTGGCGCAATTTCACCAGGAGCAAGCCGCGCGACCAAGTAGTTGGCAGACCACAGTGCGGGTGTGAGAACAAGCAAAGCGACCGCCCAGCGGTGGGAAATGTGGGTTTGCATGCGCGTGATTACCAATCCACCAAGCTCAAGCCGAGGCTGATCACCGTGCGTCGGCGGTTGTAATCAATCAAGCTGTCGCCATAGCCGCTAAAAATTTGCGTGTGAAAGCGCAGGCCACTGCTCGTATCGCCTAGACTGCGCAAGTATTCCAAGCGAACTGAGCCACCGGCTTCGGATTTGAGGCTGTGGCGTAGCGTCATGCCAAAGGTGTGGTTGGTCAGGTCTTTGCCGGTGCCACGATCAAAGCTCCAACTACCGGTCAGCTCAGCGCGGCCGACGAGGCTGGTGATGTCTGGGTTGTCGTCGTTGCCCGCTTTCTCGGGAAGGCGCTGCCAAGCTTTAGCTTGCACTGTAAAGCGGTTGCCTTCTGTCGTGATCTTGTCTGCTGCGGCCATCAAATACACACGATTCCAACTGCGCGACAGCGGCAGGCTTTGCCCATTAGATTGATGCACCACGCCTGCACCGCTCATACGATATGTGAAGCCAGCAGGCAGAGGGCGATTGTGGCCGAACACATACATCAGCTCGGGCTCATGGTCGGTGGCGCGAAAGGGACGCGAGATCGCGCCGTTGAAGAGTTGCCAATAACTTTGTTGCGAGTAAGCAAACCAAAGCGAATCAGACAGTGGTTGGTCGTCTTGATGCAACATACCGCTTGCAAGCTTCGTGCGCACGCTTAAGTTCACTTTTAACTCGCTAGGGCGGTAAGCTACTGCGTTCGCGGGCGAGCCATTGCTGGGCGAGTCCGGTAAGGTATTGATTGCATCTGCGCCGACAACCGATAAGCTGATCGGGCGGTGGCCACGCAACTCAAAATTCTGACGTGCGCTGCTCTTTTCTAAATCCCAAAAGCGAGTGATGGCACTGGGCTGCACTGCCGTTCGCCCGGTGCTGGTCAGGGCAACGACAGGTGGCGCTTGGCTGGCTGTGGATGAGGCGGGGGCAGTCACTGCTGTACTTGTGACTAGGGCATCCGTTGTAGTTAATGTTGCGCCAGCAGCAATGCTTACCGTGGGCATATTGCTTTGCAGCCGCGCCCATTGGTCGTAGCAAGCGAGGCGATCCGTGCTGTTGATGATGGCTGCACAGGCAGGTGGCGCTGCGGGTGTGATTTGCGCTAAAGCCGTGGGCAACACTGCGCAGCAAGCGAGCGCCATGGCTAACTTGATCGAGGGTCGCTTCATGGCGCGAGGCGTACGATTTGCCAAATACCCAGTTCGTTTCGCGCGTAGGCTAGGCGATCATGCAAGCGATTTCGGCGGCCTTGCCAAAATTGCCAGCGGTCGGCAATGAGGCGATAGCCGCCCCAATCTTGCGGGCGCTTCGGATTCTCGCCCTGCGCTGCGGCTACGCGTTCAGCCTCATCATCCAACCACTGGCGGTTTTCCACCATTTGGCTTTGCGGGCTGGTGATGGCGCTGATTCGGCTGGCTAGCGGGCGGCTGTGAAAATAAGCATCCGATTCTTGTGCGCTCATCTTTTCTACGCGCCCTTCAATGCGCACCGTACGCTCCAACTCCACCCAGTGAAATTGCAGCGCGGCAAAAGGGTTGCCAGACAGCTCGACTCCTTTGCGCGAGCCATAGCTTGTGAACCAGCCGATGCCTTTTTCGTCGTAGCCTTTGATGAGCACGATTCGAGTCGATGGGCGCAGATCTGATCCAACGGTAGCAAGTGTCATGGCGTTGGGCTCAGGGCAGCCAGCCTTCACAGCATCTTGCAGCCAAGCGTCAAATTGCTTGAGCGGATCGGCATCTGCATGCATTTCCAGCAGCTCGCCCCGCTCGTAGTTTTTGCGCCAATCGGCAATGGGTGATGTAGTCATAGTTTTTTAATAGAAAATCAAGGGGTAGCCGGCGTGGATTATGCGTAAAACGCTATCAAATTGATAGTGATCTTTAGGATGAATTCCATTCCCTCCAGCCTTTCGCGCGCAACTCGCAAGCTGGGCATTTGCCGCAGCCGTAGCCCCAATCGTGGCGATGCGTGCGGTCGCCTAGATAGCAGGTGTGGGTGTGTTCTTGGATGATCTTGATCAGCGCTTGGCCGCCTAGCTGCTGAGCTAAACCCCAAGTTTGCGCTTTATCGATCCACATCAACGGCGTCTCGATCAAAAGGCGTTTATCCATGCCGAGAGACAAAGCCAGTTGCATCGCCTTCATCGTGTCGTCGCGGCAATCGGGATAGCCAGAGAAATCGGTCTCACACACGCCTGTCACAAGCACATCGGTGCCTCTGCGGTACGCCAGTGCGGCGGCGAGGGTGAGAAAAAGCAGATTGCGGCCTGGCACGAAGGTATTGGGCAAGCCAGTGGCCTCCATTTTGAAGGCCACGTCGCGCGTGAGCGATGTCTCACTGACTTGCCCGAGTACATTCACATCCAGCAAATGGTCTTCCCCGAGTTTGCTTGCCCACTGTGGATACTGTGCTTTGATTTCGCGAAGCACGACCAGCCGCGCATCTAGCTCCACGCGATGGCGTTGCCCATAGTCAAACCCAATCGTCTCCACGCGCGGAAAATGCTGCAATGCCCAGGCTAGACACGTTGTGGAATCTTGCCCGCCAGAGAACAGCACGAGGGCAGCTTGGCGGGTGGGAGGGGTGATCACGCTCATCTTGCAATTATCTGTGGGATGCCTATCATCTTTGTCATGCCCACAAAACAACCCCTCGCTGCCAACCGCCAATTTGCTGACTACTGCTGTGATCTGCTCTCTACCCAAGGCTCTTGCGCGCCCAAACGCATGTTTGGCGGTTGGGGCATTTCTATCGACGGCATGACGCTGGCCATCATTACGAATTTAGGCGGCGGCGAAAAGCTGTGGCTCAAAGGCGATGAAGAAGCGCGCAGCCGCTATGAGGCCGCGGGCTGCCAGCGCTTTACTTTTCAGATGAAAGACCGGCTTGCATCTATGGGCTACTACACCGCCCCCGAAGAAGCGATGGATTCGCAGGATGCCATGCGGGCTTGGGCACGCCTGGCGCTGGAGTGTGCGCTGCGGGCGAGGGTGGCGAAGCCAATTGCTAAGCCACGCGCCAAGCCAGCTGCCAAAGCTGTCGCTAAACCCGTCAAGCCGCGAACAGCCAAATCTGCCGCACCACGCAAATCCCGTAAAGCCTGAGCCAGTGAGCTCACATCAGCTTCGATAGCCAGCTCATCTGCGCCACTGCGAAGCAAGCTCCGCTCACCCTGCGCCTGCACTACAGGCTGCCAATCAAACTTTAGCTGCCCGTCACGCCGAACACTTTCCATGACCAAGCAGCTACCCGCTGGCGCAGTCATTGTCTGCCCCGCTACCAAGAAATAATCACAGCCATCATTGATCGTCACCCAAGCGCTGCCGCAGGTGATGATGATGCGACTGGGCGTCTTCGGGCGCAGCGCCAAGGCTTTGTTAGCCGTGAGAGCAAAAGCGCCAGCGCGCGAATGCAAGCACGAGATATCGGACTGAGAACCATGGATTGATGCGATTTGAGACATGACTTTCTCCTTCAATGGACATGAATGATGCGCTGCAACATCCTTGACAGTCCAATGAAATCACGCCACACTATTATTGTATTTAACGCATCAACGAAAGAAGGATCATGCTCCATTCTCAAACCCATTTACGCACGCGCCCCATCGGCGCCGGAAATTTGCGGGCTTTTGAAGCCGTAGCGCGGCATTTGAATTTCCGAGCTGCCGCTGAAGAGATGGCGCTCACGCAAAGCGCTGTGTCAAGGCAGATCCAATCGCTGGAAGAAGAGGTTGGCACGCAGCTGTTTAACCGACACACCCGTAGCGTGGAGCTCACGGCCTCTGGTATGGGCTTGTTAGGCAGCGTCGCGCCGAGCTTAGAACGGATTGACAGCAGCGTTCGCCAGATCCGCACCAGCGTAGGCAGAAAGCATGTGGCGCTCACTACTTTTGCTTCTTTCGCATCAATGTGGCTCATCCCACGCTTAGAAGCTTTTCAGAAATCGGAGGCCGACATTGATTTCCGCATTGATGCGTCAGACGTATCGGTGGATATGGAAACGGCGGATGTGGATGTCGCTCTGCGTTACGGCCCCGCCCGCAGCATGCCCACACACGCGATTCGTCTCTTCGGCGAGCAGCTCACGCCAGCGGCCAGCCCTTGGCTGCTCAAAAGTGAGTCCAAAATCAAAACGCCTGCAGACTTTGCCAATTTCACTTTGATCGAAGCTGGTGACGCCCACAGCACACATTTGGAATGGCTGAGCTGGCGGCGCTGGTTTGACGCCCGAGCCGAGGCCACGCCATCCGACAAGCGCCTTGCCAAAATCGCCCCCAAGCGCTGGCTTTATTTCAATTACGCCTACCAAATGGCGCAAGCTGCCCTAAGCGGCCAAGGCGTGGTGCTCGCACGCACACCGCTGGTGGCCGAGCACCTTGCTCGCGGCGATCTGGTTGAAATTCTCCCCAAGTTGCGCATGGATTCCCCCATGGCTTTCTGGCTCGTGCTCTCTCCGCGCCAGCGTAGCATCAGCACAGCCCGCCCCGAAGTCACCGCCTTCTGCGCCTGGCTCAAGGCGCAAGCGCAAGAGACTCGCCGACTCATCGGCGAAGTGCCAGAAAGCGATGTGGAGACGGGGTCGCTAGATGATTGAAAGCTGACCTTTGCAGCATCAAATAATTTCACGCCTGCATAGCGGCTTTTCAGCAAGCCAGGCATCGCCTTGGGCTAGTATCAAGCTCATGCAAAAAATGCTTTTGAGACAAACCATATGACCGATCTATCCAAAGTGACCTGCATCGAAGACCTGCGCCTGATGCACGAAAAGCGCACGCCCCGCATGTTTTACGACTACTGTGATTCCGGCTCGTGGACAGAGAGCACCTATCGCGCCAACAGCGCCGATTTCCAAAGCATCAAGCTGCGCCAGCGCGTCGCCGTCAATATGGAAGGCCGCAGCACGCGCACCACCATGATCGGCCAAGACGTGGCGATGCCGGTAGCCATTGCGCCCACAGGACTCACGGGAATGCAGCATGCCGACGGCGAGATTCTCGGTGCGCTCGCTGCCAAAGCTTTCGGCATTCCGTTCACGCTTTCTACCATGAGCATTTGCTCCATGGAAGATGTGGCGCAGGCCACAAATCGCCATCCGTTTTGGTTTCAGGTGTATGTGCTCCGAGATCGTGATTTCATCGAGCGATTGATTGACCGCGCCAAGGCGGCGAATTGCTCCGCCCTGCAAATCACGCTCGATCTGCAAATTCTTGGCCAGCGCCACAAAGACATCAAAAACGGCTTGTCTGCACCGCCCAAACTCACCCTGCCCAACATCATCAACATGATGACCAAGCCTTCTTGGTGTTTAGGCATGCTCGGCACAAAGCGCAGAGATTTTGGCAACATCGTTGGCCATGTCAAAGGCGTAGACAACATGAGCTCGCTCTCTGCGTGGACCGCGCAGCAATTCGACCCGCGCCTTAATTGGGGCGATGTGGAATGGATCAAAAAACGCTGGGGCGGCAAAATTATTTTGAAAGGCATTCAAGATGCCGAAGACGCGCGCTTAGCAGTTGACAGCGGCGCAGATGCCCTCATCGTCTCTAACCACGGTGGCCGCCAGCTCGATGGCGCACCATCATCGATTACCGCGCTCCCCGCTATCGTTGAAGCGGTGGGCAAAGAGATCGAAGTCTGGATGGACGGCGGCATTCGCAGCGGCCAAGATGTCCTCAAAGCCCGTGCCTTGGGCGCGCAAGGCACATTGATTGGTAGAGCTTGGCTGCACGGCTTAGGCGCAGCAGGTCAAGCAGGCGTGACCAAGGCGCTAGAGATCATCCACAAAGAGTTGGATCTAACGATGGCCTTCTGCGGCCGCACCGATATCAACACAGTCGATCAGAGCATTTTGCTGCCGGGGACGTTTCCTACTGCTTGAGTTGCGAGCCCATAGCTAGAACAGAACTGCGTGGAATGTTATGATGAGTTCATCATTTACTCAAATCACCATGCAAGCCTCAGAAGCCAAATCCACCCAGCGCCTGAATGTTGACTTGCCCAAGGCAGAGTACTTTGCGCTCAAAAGTGTTGCCTTGCATCAAGACACCACGGTTTCGCAGTTGGTGCGCGATTCGCTGCGCAGCATCGTTGATTACGACGCATGGTTTCAAGCGCGCGTGAAGCGCGCCATGGCAGACCCGCGCGCACCACTCAGCGAATCAGAATGGCAAGCCATTCGAGCCGCCAAGCTATCTGAGCGCGCGAATCTTCTCAAGAACAGCACACCTGCAAAATCAGCAGCCAAGACCAAGAAGCCAAGTGGTGCGATCAAGACATGAAGGTATTGCGCAGCCCGCAATACTGGGAAAGTTTACAAGCGATTCAAGACCACATTGCGATTGACAACGCGCTGGCCGCAACGGACATGTGGCTGCACATCGACGATCAAGTTAGCAGCTTAAGTGACCCCAATTTCCCGCGTCGCCTTGGGCGGGTGCAGGGCACATACGAACTGGTCGCGCATCCGAGTTACGTCGTCATCCTGATGCAAAACGCTCAGTCGGTCACCGTGATTGAAGTGTTGCATACGGCAAGGCAGTATCCCTGAGACTCAAACTGCACCACCTTCTGACGTACCACGATCACCCGTTGGCTTACGTCTGCGACGGCGGCGTTTGGCGGGGGCATCTGCTGATTGATCTTCCGTAGAGAAGTCATCATCTGTTGAAGATAGATTACTCGCACCATCTTCAGTGCTGCGCTGCGCCACACGAACTGTCTTGGCGGGTTTGATGGCTTTGGGTTGTTGCTTTTGCTCTTCTCGTGCAAGCTTTGCTAAATCTTCCCGACCCGCTTGATCAGCTTCTGAGAACTCCAGCCACCAATCGGCCAAGCTCACGCTCACTTCACCCGTCTCCGCCCGGAGACGGAGAAAATCGTAGCCGGCTCTGAAACGCAGATGCTCGACCAAGCTGAAGACGGAGCTGCTGGTGCGCTTGTCAAAGCGGGGCTGCATCATCCAGATTTCGCGCATGTCGGCAGCGAGTTTGCCGCGCCCGCTCACATCGCCGATGCGCGTGTTGAACACTTCGTCAATCGCGTCTTGTAGCGCAGGAAACGGATGCTCGTTGCGTGCTTTCTTCTTTGCCCAAAGCTCGTTCACATCACGCCAAAGCACGCAGGCGAGCAAATAGCTGGGGCTCACGCCTTTGTCTGCGGCGATGCGTTTGTCGGTGTCTTCCAACGCCGTCTTGATCATCGGCTGATCAGCACGCTCGACGATCACATCGAGCAGAGGATAGATGCCTTTGGCCAGCCCGAGCTCACGCAAAGTTTGAATGCTGGCAATGCCGTGGCCGGTTTGCAAGAATTTCAGCATCTCATCAAACATACGGCTTTGCGGTACGTCGTGCAAGAGCCGCAGCATTTCGGTCAGTGGCTTGGCCGTCTTCGGCTCGATCTTGAAGCCGCTCGATGCGAGCTTTGCCGCAAAGCGCGCCGCACGAATGATGCGCACCGGATCTTCGCGATAGCGCGCTTCTGGCTCGCCAATCATCTTGATGCGCTTTTTGCGAATATCCGCCAGCCCCAAGTGATAGTCCACCACCACCTGCGTCTCAGGGTCGTAATACATCGCGTTGATCGTGAAATCGCGCCGAGCGGCATCTTCTTCCATCGGGCCCCAGACGTTATCGCGAAGCACTCTTCCGCTCGCATCCACAGCATGGTGCATCCCGACCAGCGCCGCCTTCGATGTTTTCTCATTGCCGCTGACTTGGCTTGCATCGGCGCTATCTAGGTGTGCACGAAAGGTGGACACTTCAATCACCTCATGCTCGCGCCCTCGGCCATACACCACGTGCACGATGCGAAAACGTCTGCCGATGATGAAGGCGCGTTTGAACAAACGCTTAACCTCTTCCGGCTCAGCATTCGTGGCCACATCAAAATCTTTAGGCCGCAAGTCTAGGAGTAAATCGCGCACCGCGCCGCCCACGATGAAGGCTTCAAAGCCAGCGTCTTTCAGCGTGGTAACGACTTCCCAAGCTTTTACATCGACCAGTTCGCGGTTGATGCCATGCTCAGCCTGCGTGATGTCAATGCGCTTGCCAAATTTTGCTTTGATTTGTTTGACGACACGCGGCGCCATCAGTTTTTCTATAAATTTTTTGATCATTGGAACAAGTCCAGAATTTTCCAGCCGCGTTCAGTGGCTAAGGCTCGCAAACGAGGGTCGGGGTTGGTGGCGATGGGCTCGGTGACGTGTTCCAACAGGGGCAGATCGTTCATGCTGTCAGAGTAAAACGTGCTGTGGCTGACATCGGCCCACGTTTTACCCCGCTCAGCGAGCCATTGTCTCACGCGCTCGACTTTGCCCGCCTGGTAGCTAGGCGTGCCGCTTGTGCGGCCGGTGTACCAGCCATCTGCGCCGATCTCTAACTGAACGGCAATCAAGTGCTGGATGTCAAAACGCTTGGCAATCGGCTCAGTCACAAATTCATTGGTGGCAGTAACGAGCAAAATTTCGTCGCCTGCAGCGCGATGCTTTTCTAGTAAATCCAAAGCGGCTTGTTTGATGTTTTTTTCAATAACTGCCGACATATAGTCTGCGTGGAGTGCTATAGATTCAGTAGCGCCACGCAGACGGATCGCCTCGGTAGCAAACATCAAATACTCCACTGGATTAAGCAGGCCCATTTTGTAGTTCTCATAAAACGCGTCATTGCGCGCTTTGAACGAAGTGGCATCTCGCCAGCCGCGCTCCACCGTGTATTCACCCCAAGCATGGTCGCTGTCGATCGGCAGCAGAGTGTGGTCTAAATCGAAGAGGGCGAGTTTCATAGTTCTGATTATTTGAGATTTTGCACCAAACGCTTGGTCAGCTCAGGTTGAGCTTGGCTCAACGCGGCTTGGCCTTCTTGCAAGCGCGTACGCCAGCCGGGCCCGCGCGTGAGTGCAGATTGCCAGCTTTGCTTCAAGTCATCGGCGCGATGATCGAGCAGCCACGCGATCAAGCAGGCTGATTGCTGCACATCTTTATTGACCTTCGCACGCATGCGCAAACTGCGCTCACCAACGATCAGAAGCTTATGCACCGCATAGCGTGCTGGCGCAGGAATATTCACCACTACACTCGTGCCGTTGCGGTCAAACAGCACAGCTTGCTCCACGTTCTCCAGCGAAAACTCCATGAAACGCAGCGGCTGCAAGCTGATATTGAGATTGGCAACGGTAACGGGCTTCTCGCCCTCTCTCGTGAGACTGGTGAGAAAGTCGATTTGAACCTCATCATCACCTCGCAACTTATACGACGCGCCAGATTTGCCACCTAATTTCACTAACGGAATAAAGCCCGCCTCAAAACTGCTGAGCGCCTCATGCACATCAATTTCAATATCAGCCGGCAGCGCCACCGATACATTGCGCCCCGCATGCGCAAAATCCACATCGGTGGTGCTCTCGCCACTGGCCCAGCGCACGCCCAGCATATTGCTCATGGCGGCAAAAGCATGCGTGCCCACCAGCACGCCACCTGCTTTGAAAAATCCATAATCTGACAAGCGCCGAATCGCGCGCACATGCTTGGGCAAACCCACCGAGCAGCCCAAGGCCGCAGCGGAACGAACTAAACCATCGACCTGATCATTTTGCTTGGTTTGCGCTTTTTTTAATTTTGCCTCTTCGATCAACGTATCCAGCTTGTCTCCACTGGGGCCAAGATAGAGCTGCCTGACCTTGCCATCAAGATCACGGTAAGCAAAATACCAATACGACTTTCCCGAGAGCGTTTTCTGCGCAAAGCTGCCATTCAGCGACTCCAAGCCCTTGCTCAACTCACGCGCCATCGCCACATCTTGCAGCTGTGCATAAGAAGTCTGCGCGCTCAGGGCAAGTTCAGTGAAGTAAGCGGTAGATGGCACATAAAAATTATACAACAAAATTAAATTTGTTGTATAAATAAAATGCTAGCAATACTTATCGAAAGTAGACGCAATGATTGACCCCTGGAATAGCCGAGTACCCAGCCTTTTCAACAAGGACTTGATTCAAAAGAGTATGCAAAGCAACAGCAATGGAAATAAAAATACGCCTCAACAGTGATCAAAGCGATTCCAGCATGCTCTTGACCAGCGGAATCGTGATCGCGCGCTTAGTAACTAGCGAATAGCCATCGAGCTGCTGTAGGAGCTGCATGAGGGAGTTGAGATCGCGGGAGAAGCGGGCGAGAATGAAATCCATCACTTCGTCGGAGAGGAAAATGCCGCGTGCATCGGCTTCTTGGCGGAGGACTGAGCGGCGCTCGGGCTCAGTCAACACTTGCAGCGCGAAAACATGCCCCCAGCCTAGGCGGGTGCGTAGATCATCGCGAAGTTGCAAATCCGCTGGAGGCAGAGTGCCTGCCGCCAAAATCCAGCGCTGCTCGGTTTGCGCGTTAACGAAATAATTGAATGCGGCATGCTGCTGCACAGCGCTGTAGCTCTGCACGTCATCGAGCATCACGGCCACCCAATGGGGGTTGAATTCTGGCGGCTCGTGCATTGACGGATCGAGCCAGCCGACCTCGCCGCCTTGGCTTCGCAAAGCCTCGCGCACGGCTTTCAGCAAATACGATTTGCCGCTGGCGCTCTCGCCCCATAGGTAGGTGGGCACGGGTGAGCGCAGCGTGGCCACCCTAGGGCGACTTGAACCTTCGCCCACCCAAAGCTTTAAGTGATCAAGCGCAGCAGCGTTGGGGCCGGGCAAAAAATTAGCCAAGGCAGGCGCTGAAGTGATGGCGATATCGAGCGCAATTTGCTTCATCTTGGCTTCATGCTTTGCCGCGATACAAATCGGAAGCCAAATACTGCGCCTGAATGCGGCGAATCACCACCAGCAACACTGCGCTAGCAGGCAAAGCGATCAGTACGCCCACAAAGCCAAAGAGCTGCCCAAAAGCCAGCAAGGCAAAAATAACCGCCAGCGGATGCAGGCCAATGCGCTCGCCGACCAAGCGTGGCGTAAGAAACAGACTCTCAATGAATTGCCCCGCGCCGTACACCACGGCCACCATGATGACTGCTTTGAGCGAAGCAAACTGCAGCAAACCTGCAAGGAGTGCCAGCACGAGCCCGATACCGAAGCCCACATAGGGCACAAAGATGGCCAAGCCAGTAAAGATGCCGATAGGGAGCGCCAAATCCAAGCCAAAAAGCGCTAAGCCAATGCTATAGAACACTGCTAACACCAGCATAACCAAAAGCTGACCGCGCAGATATTGGCCGAGCACATCATCGGCCTCCTCCATCAAACCATCAAAGGTTTCGCGAAGGCGCGGCGGCACAAGCTGCACGGCGCGTTGTACAAAACGCTCCCAATCCATCAACAAATAAAACAGCGCCACAGGGATCAAAATGGCATTGCCTACCAAAGTGAGTGCGACATTGCCACCCACTTTGAGCGAGGCAAGCACTGCACTGATGCCCTCTCCCACATTGGCATTGAGATACTTCAACACAAAGGCTTTCACGTTGACGACATCGAGCGCGAGATTGATGCCAAAGCCTTTGAGTAGGGGAGCGGCCCAGCTATTGGCTCGCTCAACCAGTGCGGGCAACTGCTCGCGCAGCAATGGGACTTCTTTGGCGAGAATCGGCACGATGAGCAACGCGATAGCGAGCACCGCGACGATGAAAAGCAACTCCACGATCAATACCGCCAAAACACGAGGCAATCTGCCGCGACCAGCATAATCAAGCTTATTGACCACCGGCGTCAGCGCATAAGCCAGCACGCCAGCCACAACGAACGGCGTGAGGACGGGCCCAAGTAGCCACACTATAAATATGACGGCAGCAGCTATAGCACCCCAAGCGGCTATGGTTTTTTGACTTTTAGTGAACTGCATACAGGGGCGAAGGCTTGAAAACTTACAATACGACCAATTCTACGGGCTTAAAACCGGGTTTGTGCCTGTTTTAGTGCCCTTTTTGCCATCACGGCGGCGTAATTACTGCGCAGGCAGCTATCAAATCATGAGCAATTTACCGACTCCTATCTCGTACAAAGCTGCCGGTGTAGACATTGATGCAGGCGATGCACTGGTTGAGCGCATCAGGCCTCTTGCCAAACGCACGATGCGCGAAGGCGTGCTCGGCGGTATCGGTGGCTTTGGCGCATTGTTTGAGATTCCTAAGCGCTTTAAAGAGCCTGTGCTCGTGAGCGGCACAGATGGTGTGGGCACGAAGTTAAGACTCGCGTTTGACTGGAACATGCACGACACGGTAGGTATTGACCTCGTGGCGATGAGTGTGAACGATGTACTCGTGCAAGGCGCAGAGCCGATGTTTTTCCTTGATTACTTCGCTTGCGGTAAGCTGGATGTGGATACGGCAGCGGCTGTGATCGGCGGCATTGCAAAGGGGTGTGAGTTGTCAGGCTGCGCTCTCATCGGCGGCGAAACGGCGGAAATGCCGGGTATGTATCCAGCAGGTGAATACGATTTGGCAGGCTTCTGCGTGGGTGCTGCAGAGAAATCCAAATTGCTACCGCGGCCCAATGTGCAAGCCGGCGATGTGATCCTCGGCTTGGCTTCAAGTGGCGTGCACAGCAATGGATTTAGCTTAGTGCGCAAGTGCATTGAGCGCGCCGGCGCATCAGCGCCCACCACGCTGGATGGCAAGCCTTTCAGGCAAGCGCTGATGGCGCCAACGCGCCTGTATGTCAAAAACGTACTGGCTGCTTTGCAAGCTCATCCGGCAGGAGATGCCGCCTCGCCCGGTGGCATCAAAGCATTGGCTCACATTACCGGCGGTGGCTTGCTAGAAAACATCCCTCGCGTGTTGCCTGAAGGCATTGCCGCACACTTGAAAAAGGGAAGTTGGCCGCAAACCGAGCTGTTCGCTTGGTTACAAAGAACCGCCGGCATCGACGATTTAGAGATGAACCGTACATTCAACAACGGTATTGGCATGATCGTTGTTGTCGATCCGTTAAGCGCCGTGGCTTGCGCTGAAACCTTGACCGGATTGGGTGAGCAAGTGCATGTGATTGGCCAAATGGCCGAGCGGCATGGCGCAGCCGCGGTCGTGATTGACTGACTTGGATGTTCGCGGTAGGGCGGCGGGGCGGTAGGAATACAAATGCCCAGCGTTTTTGCTATTAATTTAGTAGCGTTTCACGCAATAAACACGCCGGCAAACTGCCCAAAAGGGCCATAAAAATCGGCTAGACCGCCTTGCTTTCAGTCTCAGGCTCATCTGGCTTCTTAGACAACCTGATGTAGAACTTAGAAGCAAACAACCCCACTTCATACAAGATACACATGGGAATAGCCAAAGCAAGTTGGCTGATTACATCGGGTGGGGTGACGACAGCGGCGATGACGAAAGCGACAACGACGAAATAGCCTCGGAAATCTTTGAGTTTTTCGATAGTCACGATGTTGAAACGTGTGAGCAGCATCACGACGATAGGCACCTGGAAAGCCAAAGCAAACGCGATGTAGAGGCTCAGAATCGATTCAACATATGAAGCAATATCTGGCGTGGCGGCCACATTGGCTGGCGTGAATTTTTGGATGAACTCAAACATTTTGTCGAGCACGAAAAACTGCACAAAAGCCAAGCCGGTGTAAGCCAGTAAGCTGCCGAACATGATCAGTGGCATCGCAAACAGCTTTTCATGTTTGTACAAGCCCGGCGCCACAAACATCCACAGTTGATACAACACCCACGGCAGCGCGAGCAAGAAAGAGCCCATTAACAGCACTTTGAGTGGCACAAAAAATGGCGAAAACACACCTACGGCAATTAACTTTGCGCCCTTGGGCATGTGCGCCATGATGGGCTGAGAAATAAAATCAATCAAACCGCTGGGCCCGGGCCAAATCGCCAGCGCGATGCCGGCGATAACCAGACCATAGACGCAATACAGCAGTCGATCACGCAGCTCTTTCAAGTGCTCGACAAAGGGCTGCTCGGTACCAGCCAAGTCATCTTTTTTTGCTTCTGTCATGCGGGGCTACAAAGGTTGGATCACAGAGGCTTCATGGGGCGATACCGCGCCACACGCGCCGCGCCTGATTGCGCATTAGTGCGTACACCCACTCTGCTTTTAAACCACTTCGGTGTGGCACTGGTTTTCATACGCCATTTTTTGTGGGGGCGTGAATAGGTGGGGAAGCTCTCATAAGAAGAACTGCCCGACGAACTACCTGCTTCATTGGTGACTTGCTCCCACGATTTTTCAAAATCGGTGGTTGAGGTTTGGATTGAGCTTTCCACGTCTCTGGCAGCGCCTTCGACGGTTTCTTTCATCTTTTTAAGCTCGTCCAGATCCATCGAGCGGTTGACCTCAGCCTTCACATCGCTCACATAGCGCTGCGCGCGACCAAGCATGGTGCCGACCATACGCGCCACACGCGGCAATTTTTCAGGCCCAATCACGATCAGCGCAACAGCACCAATCAGGGCGATTTTGGACACGCCAAGGTCAATCACAGCAGTTCAATCACGGCAGTTGAATTAAAGAAAGGAAGCGAATGAAAGAATCAGCTTTTTTGCTTGGCTTCGACATCAATGGTCGTCTTTGCAGCGCTTGCATCGGCCACTTGGCCAGCGGTGACGATGGCAGCAGCAGCCTCTTTATCCGCCTCGCCGCCGGTTTTAATGCCATCTTTAAAGCCTTTGACAGCGCCACCCAAATCAGAACCCATGTTTTTAAGTTTCTTAGTGCCAAACACCATGACCACGATAAGCAAAACGATCAACCAATGCCAAATTGAAAATGAACCCATGAAAATCTCCTGAGAAGCGGCGCATGCCGTGAAGTAAGTCTTGATTCTAAAGCCCCGCGTGCGTTCCCTGTTGCGAGGTAACGTACATCTTGGGGGGTTATATCCCGTTCAGCCCTTTTTCCAAGGCCGTGCACCGCCAATCACATGAATATGCAGATGGCGCACTTCCTGCCCGCCTTCATCGCCCGTGTTGGTCACCACCCGGAAACCGCCTGTCGGATACGGACGACAGCCCTCTTGAGCGGCTAATTTCGGAATCAGCGTCATCAGACGCCCCATCAGGCCTGCATGCTGCTCTTCCAAATGCCCCATCGAAATGATGTGTTCCTTAGGAATCACGAGGAAATGCACAGGCGCCCATGGGTTAATGTCGTGGAAAGCGAAAATTTCTTCGTCTTCATAGACTTTTTTGCTTGGAATCTTACCGTCAACGATTTTGCAAAAGATGCAATGAGGATCAGTATGCATAGCAGCCAAGAATCAACGCGGAGGACGATTGTCGTTAAAGCGCAGCCAGCCTTTGATGCAACGGTATAAGTACCATAGGCCGACGATCCCCTGCGCGACCACGCCTGGGAAAACAAACAGCAAGTACAAAGGGGAAGTCACGAGCAGCCACAGAACCGTCCACCAGAAAGTAGAAATCATGTAACTGTGATGCAGTTGATAGAGTGGATCAGCCTCATCTCCGCGTTTGATGTAGTTGATGATCAGCGCGATCACGGCCAAGGTGCCCAGCGATGCCCAAGCCACGGTGTGCATGCCGTAGAGAATATGCATGATGGTGCGGTCACCCGAACTCTTAGGCTGAAATTCGGTGAAATTGGTCTCAGACATAAATTTTCTCCGGTTAATCAACAATCAGTGTAGTGCAAAGCGATCTATCGCTGCGCCCCATGCGCTTGGCGATCTTGCGCCTTGCGGGCTGCTTTTTCGTCTAGACCACTCATGCCCACACGTCGCTCAAGTTCGGCAAGCACATCTCGTGGCGACAATCCGTAAAAGGAAAGCGCCACCATGCTGTGAAACCACAAATCAGCCGTTTCATTGACGATGTGCTGCTTGTCGCCCCCATGATCGGCATCTTTACAAGCAAGCACCACCTCGGTAGCTTCTTCACCGATTTTCTTGAGGAAAGCATCGGGGCCCTTTGCGAGCAAGCGTGCGACGTAGCTGGTCTCTGGGTCGCCGCCTTTGCGGCTTTCCAGCACGGCTGCTAATTGATTGAGAGAGTCGTTGGAAGTCATGGCTTTATTTATAGATGCTTGCTGGATCTTTCAAGACCGGATCCACATTTTTCCATTGTTTTTCTGCGCCTGAGTCGTGTAATTGGCTGTAAAAGCAGCTGTGGCGTCCGGTGTGGCATGCAATACCGGGCTCGTGGCCAAGCTGGGTCACACTAAGTAAAACGACATCTGCATCGCAATCAAGCCGAATCTCGTGCACGATTTGGACATGCCCCGACTCTTCACCTTTGAACCACAACTTGTTGCGTGAGCGACTGAAATACACCGCCCTTTTCAGTTCAGCCGTTTTTTGCAATGCTTCACGGTTCATATAGGCAAACATCAGTACATCGCCAGTGCTTTTTTCCTGCGCAATCACGGGCACCAAGCCCTGCGCATCCCATTTGATTGTGTCGAGCCAGTTCATCACGGGATTGTCTGCGATAAACACATGGGTTTGCAAGAATGTGTGTATGAAATACATGCCCCGATTCCTCAGCAATGGTATGCTGCTTGCATGAAAATTCTTATCAAATGGCTGTTGAGTGCTATGGCGCTGTTGGCGGTGGCCCATTTTTATTCTGGCGTGGTGATCACTAGTTTCGTGGCTGCGTTGATCGCCGCTTTTGTGATTGGCCTACTCAACGCCATCGTACGCCCGATCTTTGTTCTTTTAACCTTGCCAGTCACCGTGCTCACGCTGGGCTTGTTTTTGTTTGTGATCAATGCGTTGATGTTCTACATGGCCTCGGGCTTGCTCGACGGCTTTGATGTCAAAAGCTTCACTGCTGCATTGATCGGCTCACTTTTGTACTCTGTTGCAAGCATGGTGATTGAAGCGGCGTTGGAGCGCGTATTTGCTAAGAAATAGTGGTGTAATCGGTCTGTAGCTGGCATAAACCATGCGTATAGCGCTATAACTTTAATAGCGTTCTTCTGCAAAAATATGACGTATTGCTATCTTTGTTACCCTTAAAACCCGTTCGCCTCACAGGCAGGCTGGCTAGTTGGGTGCCGATTGCAATCGGTTTGAAGCTGGTGAGCTTTGAATCGGCACTTGTGGGTTTATCTGGTCAAAGTTGCGCCCGCGACAACAATGCTAGCCGCGCAAAAGCTTTTCTTCTGCGAGAGCTAGCGCCTGTGGCTTACCGTTGAGTACAAGCGTGTCGCCTTCTCTCAGGGCGACGGTTTCATCAAGCGTAACGAGTTGACCGTCTTTTCTGCGCAGACTCATCACGCGTGCGCCGAGGGCTGGCAGCGCGAGATGATCTAAATATTCGCCAAGGGTTTTGGCGGCCATCGGCAGGTTCACGGTTTGCAGGCGCTCGTGGTCTAGCTCGTCCACGGTGTCGTCATCTTGGCCATGAAAATAGCCACGCAACAAGTTGTAGCGGGCATCGCGTTGGTCTTGCACCGTGCGGATCACTCTGCGCATGGGCACACCCACAAGAGCGAGCGCATGACTGGCGAGCATGAGGCTGCCTTCGATGGATTCGGGCACCACCTCTGTCGCACCAGCGGCGAGTAATTTGTCAAGATCATGATCGTCTTGCGTTCGCACGATGACGGGCACTTGCGGGGCGTGACCGCGTATGTTGGCCAATACTTTGAGGCCACTAGGCACATCGAGATAGGTGATAACAACGGCGCTAGCTCGCGCAAGGCCTGCGGCCATAAGCGCCTGCAAACGCGCGGCATCGCCAAACACGACGCTATCGCCAGCAGCAGCGGCTTGGCGTACGCGATCAGGATCTAGATCCAGCGCCATGTAGGGAATGCTTTCTCGCTCCAGCATGCGAGCTAGATTTTGTCCACAGCGACCATAGCCACAAATGATGACGTGCTTGTCGCGGCTGATGGATTTTTTGGCGATCTGTGTCATCTGCAGGGATTGCGCGAGCCATTCGCTGCTGACTAGTTTGATCACGATGCGGTTGCTGTACATAATGATGAAGGGTGTGGCCAGCATAGACAGCACCATGCTGGCCAAGATGGGGCTTTGCATGGCGCTACTAATCAACTTATTTTGCTGAGATAGCGTGAGCAACACGAATCCGAACTCGCCGGCTTGCGCAAGATACAAGCCCGTGCGCAGCGCAGTGCCATCGCTGGCGCCTAAAAGGCGCGCTAGCGCTGTAATCATGACCAATTTGAACAGCACAGGCAGGAGGGTCAGCAGCAGCACCAGAGGCCAGCGCTCCAGCACAATACGCCAATCGAGCAGCATGCCGATCGTGATGAAAAACAACCCTAAAAGCACATCGTGGAAAGGGCGAATATCGGTTTCCACCTGATGCTTGTATTCCGTCTCTGACACTAACATGCCCGCGATGAACGCGCCGAGTGCCAGAGAGAGGCCGGCGTGCTCGGTGAGATAGGACAAACCCAAAGTCAGTAGCAGCAGGTTGAGCATGAACAGCTCTTCGCTCTTGCGCCGGGCAACGATGGTGAGCCACCAGCGCATCACCTTCTGTCCGCCAGTGAGCAAAATTGCAATCAAAAAGGTGGCCTTGAGTGCGGCTAATCCTAGTGCTGCAGCCAGCTTATCGGGCGAAGCAGCCAGCGCGGGCACGAGCACCAATAACAGCACCACCGCCAAATCTTGAAACAGCAACACACCCATCACGCGCTTACCATGCTCGGATTCCATCTCGAGGCGCTCTTGCATAAGCTTGACGACGATCGCCGTGCTGCTCATAGCTAGCGCGCCGCCAAGCGCCAATGCGCTTTGCCAGCTCATTTGCCAATACTGGGGCAGAAAGTAAGCCAAAGCGAGCGAGCCTACTGTGGCGATCAGCATCGTCAGCACCACCTGCAGCATCCCGAGGCCAAACACATGCTGGCGCATCGAGCGCAGCTTGCTGAGATTGAATTCCAGCCCGATGACGAACATCAGGAATACGACGCCAAACTCCGCCAAATAGCGTATTGATGAGGAGTTTTGCGCGAGTGCCAGAGCGTTGGGTCCAATGATCACGCCCACTGCCAAATAACCGAGCATGGCCGGCAGCTTGAGCATACGGCAGACCACCACGCCAATCACAGCGGCGAGAAGGTACAGTAACGTGAGCTCTAGGGCGTTCATGCTTCGATACTAGCAAACCGCATGCCGCCTAACACTGAAGCTGCAATGGAAGCACAAAAAAAGACCGATCAGTTTACTTTGCCAACCGTTTGTTTAAAGTTCAGATCGATAAGCTATTTTTTGCCTGAAGCGTACAATAAATGAATGGTCACCAAACTCATCCCCAAGCCCACAGCCAAAGCAGCGCCAAAAACTGCCGCCACTCCCGATAAAGCAGCAGCAACAGCCGCGAGCAAAGCCAAAAAGCCCAGCTTCAAACAGCAGATGCTGGCGGCGCGAGAAGAAGCCATCATTGATGTGGTCAACGGCTTGCTCGCCGCAAAAGGCTTTGATGCGATGACGGTGGATGAAGTGGCTTTTGATGTGGGCGTTGCCAAAGCTTCGCTTTACAAACACTTCCCCAGCAAGGAAGATCTAGCCACCGCAGCCATGGTGCGTGTGATGCAGCGCGCATTGGCGCAATTGGCGAGCCAAGAAGACACAGCCAGGCCCATCGACAAGCTCAAAACTGCTGCGCGCTGGATGATGCAGCTGAAGCTGGCCAAAGAAATGCCCAATCTGCCCAGCCAAAATTCCAGCCTGCGCGCCACGCTGGTGGGCAACAAAGCCTATGTAGATGCGCTGATGAACATTTCAGACACGCTTGGCGGCTGGATTGAAGCGGCGCAAAAGGCAGGGCAAATCAGTAGCAAACTGCCTGCCATTGCGGTGCTCTACACCTTGTATGCCCGCGCCTGCGATCCGGTGCTCGAATTCCTCAAAGTCTCCGAGCTCTACACCGATGCCCAGATTCTGGACATGGTGGAGATGAGCTGCTTCGAAGGGCTGTCCAAGCGCTGATTCTTCTGCTCGCCTCAGACCGCAGCCAGCTTCAAGCTTGGCCGCCAAGCAAGCTAAAACCGTGGCTCCAATGGTTGTGGCTCACACCGTATTCGATCCAGGTCATGGCCAAGGCTTCTAACAAATAACTCTTGCTGATGTCGCCCATGTCAATCGCGCTTCTCCAGCCGAAGGCTTGAAGGATGTCGGTAGTTTGCTGTTTGGCGCTTGCATCATTGCCTGCGATAAACATGTCGGCTTGGCCATCGACAAATGTTGGATCGACCATGCGGCTGGAAGAGATGATGTTGAAGGCTTTCACCACTTTGGCTTGCGGTAACCAAGCTTGAACCGTCGCTCCGGCTGAGTTGGGGAAACCCAAGACCATTTGTGGCTTGCCCGTTGAGAAATCGAGTGCGTTGGTCACATCGATCAGCAGCTTGCCTACGAGGTTGGCATCACCTAGGAGTTGCACGGCGTTTTGCGTGCCGCTCCAAGCGGTGGCGAGCACAGCCATGTCAGCTTGCTTGGCAGCATCGGCGTAGAGCGCGGCACTGCTGCCGGAGACGGCGGTGGTGGCTTTCAAAGCCGTTGTGCCTTGCACATCGCGTGTACCAAAGACAACGCTGTGGCCGCGTGCGACAAAACCTTTGGCCAAATCAATAGCGACCTGACCTGTACCGAGAATAGCGACTTTCATGATGAACTCCAATAAGCAAATGATGGTTTAAAACTTCGGCGCTGGCATCTAGAGAAGTGCTGCGTCGATGGTGTGAATTGTGGGCTTGCTGATTCAAAAGAAAAAGACATAATCAATCACATCATTCACAACTTAAAGTTGAAGATCATGAAGCACCTGCAAACCACCTTGCCCGGCTTGATCAGCGCGATTCAAGCTGCAGACAGTGGCAGTTTTTCCGCTGCGGCCAATGTGCTTGGGCTCACGGCAGCGGCCGTGAGCAAGAATGTGGCGGCGCTGGAGGCGCAGCTCAAAGTGCGCCTGTTCAACCGCACCACGCGTCGCCTCTCGCTCACAGAAGAAGGCCGCGCTTTTGTGGCACAGGCGCGCATTGGTGTGCAGGCGCTGGAAGATGCCAACACGCTGGCCTGCCAAGGAGCCCAGCCTGAGGGCTTGGTGCGGGTCAACTGCTCGGTGGGCTTTGGCAGGCGCTATGTGCTGCCGCTCTTGCCAGCGTTTTTTAAAGCGCATCCTCAGGTGCGCGTAGATCTGAATCTGAATGACAGCCAGGTAGATTTGATCGAGGGCAGATTTGACATTGGCATTCGCGGTGGTAGCCAGCCGCCTGAGGGCATGGTATCGCGCAAGATTTGCAATATTGCGGCAGTGTTGGTGGCAACGCCGAAGTATTTGAAAGCGCATGGCACACCGCGCAATCCTGAAGATTTGGCTACGCACCAATTGATCCGCGTGCGTTTCCTTACTGGCCGCATGAATGCTTGGGCGTTCAAGGCAACTGGCGTCAAGGCCGTCATCACCCAAGATTCCCCCGCGCAGCTGATGATTTCAGATCCAGAAGTGGTGCTCGATGCGGCACTCCTGCATATGGGCATTGCTCGCATGGGCAGGCATTATGCACACGAGGCTTTGCAGCGCGGTGATTTGGTGGAAGTGTTGCCCAAGCAACATGTGGGCGGCGAAGCGGCGATGGCTTTGTTTTATCCACACCGCAGCGGCTTGGCGCCGCGCGTGCGCGTGCTGGTGGATTATTTGTTGCAAGAATTCAAGGGAATGCGCAGCTTACAAAATCAGTAATGTACGCTCACATTTTTAATATTGAAGTGGCCTCAACCTGTTACATATTGTGCGCGAAATGCTCTCTATTTAATAGCATTACCTTTTTATATACGATGGTATTTCGCTGCTTCAAACACATTGCCCGTGATACACATGGATTCATTTGACTGACTTGATGACAGCAATGTCATATTGTGTTGATCAGCCACGCGTTTAATCTTCTTGAAAACCGCACATACAGATTTCCAAGAGAGCATTCATGAACTCAATGTACCGCACCTTTCAAGGCGTAATGCGCCCGATCACAGCGCAAATTCTGCTGAAAATGACAGGATTGATCGTAGTTTTGGCCTACGTCGCCTCCTGCGGCGGATCGGGCGGCTCTGGCAGTACGCAAGGCGCGCTGCCAAGCACCGCCACTGACCCGGCAGCGCTGTTTGGCTTGGCCGGCTTTAGCGAATGCGGGCAAGAAGGCGGCACCGTTAACTTGAAGGTCAATACGCATCTCGCTTACGGCAGAAACAATGCTTTTGTGTATTTGTTTAACCAGACCGGCAGCGTCAAAATAGACAGCGCTACGTTTGGCAGCGATCCTATTTTTGGCGCCAGTAAATTAGCTTACTGCAAGCCCGTGGTGGCCGGCGAAGATGCCACCGTGTTTTCTACTGCGCTCAGCAAACTCAAACTGCATTTACAAGGCACCAGCGAGATCAGCGCAGCAGAAATAAATACCCAGGCAGGACTGTTGGCCAGCTCCATGTTGATGTTGATTGACAACGAGATAATGCTCAAGGATGCATTAGCTCTCCTAGATTTGTATGAAAAAAAAGAAGGGGTGTTTTTCATCGCAGCCAAGACCAAGCTTGGTTTTCAAAACACACCGGGCAAAGCGGATGGCTTTGAACTGGCACGCGCCGTCTTTTCCCTGCAACAAGGCATTTTTGACCATGCTTACACGCCTGCGGCGTTTGCGAAATATCGCTCCTTGTTATCCGCAAACAAATTTAACACTTCAGACTTCTATCCAGGCAAAGTGAAGGTAGCAGCGAACGCCGATGCCATCTACACTGCAAAAATCAATGCATCGATGCCTAAATTTGTAGGCGTCCAAACTGCTTTCGCAGCCACGTACGCACTCAGGCCAACAGGCTATTACCTAGCAGCTGGGGATATCGCAACAGTCACTGTGCCAGCATCGATGGTGAACAAAGGGTTCACTATTCAGGTCGGGGCGCACAAACAAGACAAGAACGGCAGCAACCCGGTGCGCAGGTTTTTCCGTATCAGCAAAACCTTTCCCATCACCAGCACCACCACGGAGATCGCCAACCCATTCGGCGGCGGTATCTACATCAAAACACCTTATTTGGCCGATGCAGGGATTGTGAATATTCAAATCAAAAACGCCGTGCCTGCGCCTTTTTTCTCTGCCACAGCGCACAACAATACGACACTGGCTCAGTGGTTAAGCACGCAGCGCGAAAACCCTGCACCGTGGGCGGATTTTGAGAGCGACAAATTCATGATGCAGGTACCCACCAGCTTCATCTACAAATATGCCGATCCAGTCACGTTAATGCACGACTGGGACAAGCGGCTGGATGCTGTATCTGAATTAATAGGCCAGCCCTATGTGCGCAACAACGTGATCCTTTATATCCAGCCTGATACAGACATCATGTTCAGCGGCTTTGGTATTGGTTATCCAGCTGTAAACAATGCATACAACCCCAATACTGCTACGGATGGCAACAACAAAAGCTGGTTCCTCACGCCGGGCATCACTGGCTTTTGGGATACAGAATTTCATGAGTTAGGCCACGCGCAACTGTTCAGCAATTTTCCAGGCGAGGGAGAAGCTGCCGTGAATTTGCTGGCTGCTGTCGTCTACAGCAAAACCTATGGTCTTGACATTGACACTGCGTTTGGAAGGTCTTTTGGCAATCAGCCGCACATCACCCGCGATCAGGCGGCTCTCAATTGGATGGTGACTCCCAATTTCAGAGCTGGTCGGGCGATGGATATCTCCAACACCACCAAAGATGAAGTGCGTTATCAACACCGTGGCTGGGGCAAATATGTTGATATTGCAGCGCTGTTTAAATGGGACGCTATTGAGAGTTTCTATAGAGAAGAAAACCGTGTGGCAGATCTGGTTGTTAAGCCAGCAAGCAACGGTTTGGCAGGGGTAGACAGCCGGATATTCAGGATGTCAAAAGCGGCTGGGGTAGATCTCACGCCACTGATTCACTTTTGGGGTGTTCAGCCTTTGGATGCTGCCAAGTTAAAGGTGCAAATGACAGCCGCCAACTTGCAGCCCTCCGCTCTGATCTACGATCGGATCGCTAGGTATCAATCCTTGATCCCGCTGGACAACCTCACTTTCCGAGCTCACGCAGCTCAATTTTTGAACAAACCAATTGACAAAATCACTTCTGGCCCTAGCCCGGACTATGGCGAAGGATGGTATTTTGTTTGGCTGCCTAATTACGGTGCTGCTGAGGGCCGGGCGGCGCAGCTGGCTGTCACTTCCATTTTGGAGAAGTACTTTCCAACGGGTCGCCCACTCTAGATGCCGCGATATCGCCAGCCCTGCAAGTGCTGGCATACTGAATCATGATTTTTCCAATATTGATTCATCTCGTCAACCGATAGCATGAAAGTTCTACTGGTGGAGGATGAGCAAAAGATTGCTGATTTTGCTTGTGCCGGCCTGACTTCTCGGGGCTTTGACGTTGAACATTGCGACAACGGCAACACAGGGCTAGAGCGCGCTTGCGGCGGAAATTTCGATGTGGTTATTTTGGATTTGATGTTGCCAGGCCGTGATGGTTTGTCGGTGCTTCAAGCCATGCGTACTGCAGGCGTGGATGCTCCCGTGATTCTGCTAACCGCTCGCAACGAACTTGGGGACCGCATTGAAGGGCTTAACCTAGGCGCTGATGACTACATGGCCAAGCCTTTTTTTGTGGAAGAGCTAGTTGCCCGCATCCATGCCCTACTGCGGCGTTTGTCAGGCGATCGCCAAAACACTCTGCAAGTGGGGCAACTCAAGCTAGACCGCATCACACGGCAAGCCAGTTGCAACGGGCAAACCATTGATTTAACGACCCGCGAATTTAGCCTGCTCGAGTATTTGATGCGCTCGCAAGGTCAAGTCTTTAGTCGCGCTCAAATTTTGGCGCATGTCTGGGGCTACGATTTTGATCCCAGTACCAATGTTGTGGATGTCTGCGTTAAGCGCATCAGAGCCAAGATGGCTGCATTGCAAGAGCCTGGCGATACGGCTACGCTGATCGAATCAGTGCGCGGCATGGGCTATCGCTTTAGACCCGCATGATCATCTCCTTTCGCACCCGATTGTTCGTGATTGCAGGGCTGATTGTGACGACCGTCATCACTGCTGTGATGCTGATTGGCTGGAACCGGGTCTTAGCTTTCGAGGCCGAAAGGCTTGAGCAAAGACTGTGCATGGAAGCCAAGCGAATTGCAACCCAACCCATACCGTCAGAAGAAGTCGCCAAGCTTGTCGATGACGTGTTACGCAAGCTCCTTTTAAACTCTACGCAGCAGGTAATGCTTCGCTTTGAAGCACGCACTGAGTCAGAGAGTTTTCAGTCCGCTAACTGGCTTGGCGAATTGGGCCAAGACAATGCAATGTGGCGCACTTTAAGCACCGACAGCGGCATAGATGGCTCAGCAGCGGGAATCTGTGCACTGGCTTCCTCTGCCTTGCGCGACAAGCCGTGGCGCATAGCACGGTACACGCATGCGCAAGGGCAAGGTTTGCTGGCTGTGGATCTAATTGCCACACAAACAGAGATCCAAAGTGCGCTCAAACAGGCTTTGGAAATGGTTGTGCCGCTAGCCTTGATTTTCACTGCTTTGGGTGCTTGGTTGCTCTCAGCGCTAACGATGCGTCCTGTCAATCGCTTACGTGGGGCGATGCAAGTCGTCACGCAAAAAGCACTGCATCAACGTTTACCGAGCCACGGCGAAGACAGAGAATTCAAAGTGCTGATCCATGTTTACAACACCATGCTGTCTCGTTTAGAAATCAGTTTCCAGCAGGCCTCACGCTTCTCAGCCGATGCTGCCCACGAGCTGAAAACACCACTGACTATCTTGCAAGGCCGCATTGAGCAAAGCTTGCACCAAACACATGATCCAGTGATGCAGCAGGAGCTGAGCATTTTGCTCGATGAAGTGGGACGGCTGTCTGACATCACACGCAAGCTGTTGATGCTGTCTCAAGCGGACGCGGGCTACTTGGCGCTGCAACACACCACGATTCATCTCAGTCAAATGCTAAGTGATATGGCCGCTGACACGCAGATGCTGTTGACTGATCAGACACTGCAGTGCGCGATTGGCCTAGAGCTGGTTATTGAAGGCGATGTGCTGCTGCTGCGGCAGTTGTTCAATAATTTAATCAACAACGCCGTTCGTTATTGCCGCACGGGTGGCTGGATTAGGGTGTCAGCGCGTGCGTTGCCAGCGGGGATTGAGGTACTGTTTTCAAACGCCACGCCCATGATTCCACCAGAAGAACGTGCGCGGTTTTTTGATCGCTTTTACCGAGGTGACGCCTCGCACAACAGAAGAACGGATGGCAACGGGCTCGGTTTGAGTCTCGCCCGCGAAATTGCACGCGCACATGGAGGAGAGCTCTTGTTGTTAGACGGCGCTTCAGATGAGGTGGTTTTGCAACTGAATTTGCCCTTGAGTTGATCAATGAGATCACAGGTGTGCACTTTTGTCGCGTTGCTGCTGGAAGTTCTGAGACGCATGCCTTCATTACAGCTCTGAGGCTGTTTTCGACTTGATTTTAGAACGTTTTAAGCGTCTAGCCGGCATAGAATATGCGTAGAGTGCTATTGAATTAATAGTGATTAATACTCACGACACAATATAAGCTGCTGCGCCCGCAGAAAGCAGCGTGCCATCTTCTGCGCAAAATTCCATGCGCGTGCTGGCCACACGCGAGCCCAGGCGAAGCACCTGCGCTTTCAAGATAAAGCGTTCGCCAATCGCGGGCCGCAGGTAATCCACACGCAGATCAATCGTACCGAGTTTGGCAAAGCGCTTGAGCCGATCCACCACGGGCTCCTGATGGTGCTGCGCGCCCATCGCGCACATGCAGGCGAGGCCACCCATCGCATCCAAAGAGGCGCTGATCACACCGCCATGCACGCGGTTGTAGGCGTAATGCCCCACCAGCTCCGGCTTCATCAAAATATGCGCTTGGCAATCCATGGGCTCGAGCCGATCAAGCTTCAAGCCTAGCGTCTGATTGAAAACAATTTTTGCTTCAAAAATATCACGCACGCCTTCGCAAAAAACTGCATCGAGTGTGATGGTGGAGAGATCGAGTTTTTTAGCAGACATCGATGGATTGTCTACGCAGGCCTTGGACGCAACTTACGCCTTGGCAAAGTCTGGCAAACGCCGTTCCATGAAAGCAGTGAATGCTTCTTTCGCAGCGGGCTCGCGCAGCATGCGGCCAAAGCTGATGCCTTCCTCTGCGATGCGCTCGGTGACTTGGGCGCTGCTGGTCTTTTTGAGCAAGCGCTTGGTTTCCATCAAGCTAGATATCGGCTTTGCGGCGAGCTTTTGCGCCCATTGCATAGCCACGCGCGTGGCCTCGGATGGCGGCACAACGCGATTGACGAGCCCCACCTCGAGCGCGGCTTCTGCCATGAAAGGCTCGCCTAACAAAAGGGCCTCTGCAGCGCGGTGGTAGCCCATCATTTGCGGCACGAGCAAACTGCTGGCTGCCTCTGGGCACAGGCCGAGATTAACGAAGGGCATCGAGAAAGCGGCGTTGTCGCCCGCGATCACCAAATCGCAGTGCAACAGCAGCGTGGTGCCGATGCCGACAGCGGGGCCGCAGACTGCAGCGACCAAGGGCTTGGGGAAACTTGCAATCGCGCGCAGAAACTGAAAGACCGCGCTGTCATCCCCAGCCGGCGGGACATTCATGAAATCACCAAGATCATTGCCAGCGCTGAAAATCGCTTCATGGCCTTGAAACACGACCACGCGAATGGCTGCATCGGCAGCTGCGCTCTTTAGTGCATCAGCGAGCAGCTGATACATCGCAACCGTGATGGAATTTTTCTTCTGTGCGCGATTGAAGGTCAGCGTAAGAATGCCGCCTTCTGTGTGGCTGAGGATATCTTGAGACATCTAAATTGCTCCTAAATAAATAGCGCTCTGCATATATTTTATGCCGGCTACATCCCAATTTCAGTCTCAAAAGTGACCAAATGGCTCTTTGCTTTACATGCGCTCAAAAATACCCGCAGCGCCTTGACCCATACCCACGCACATCGTCACCATGCCGTATTTAGCCTGCGTGCGCTGCAAAGCATGCACGACGGTGGCCGAGCGGATCGCACCCGTTGCGCCCAGCGGATGGCCGAGCGCAATCGCACCACCCATCGGGTTGACTTTGCTGGCATCCAAGCCCAGCGTGTTGATCACGGCCAGCGACTGAGCGGCAAAGGCTTCGTTCAGCTCGAACCAATCGATATCATCTTGCTTCAAGCCCGCGTATTTCAAAGCTGCAGGAATCGCGTCGATCGGGCCAATGCCCATGATGTGAGGGGGCACGCCGCGTGATGCGTAGCTGACGAATTTGGCGATAGGAGTCAAGTTGTAACGCTTGAGAGCTGCCTCGCTCACCAAGATCAAAGCGCCCGCGCCATCCGAGGTTTGCGAGCTGTTGCCCGCCGTTACCGAGCCGCGCGCAGAGAATGCAGGGCGCAGCTTGGAGAGGCCTTCCATCGACGTATCAGGGCGCGCGCCTTCATCTAAGCTCACGATGCGTGATTGAGAGGTGGTCTCACCAGTAGCCACATCAAAACTGCGATCAGTTACTTCGATCGGAGTCATCTCGGCGGTGAAGTGTCCCGCCTTCATTGCGGTAACTGCCTTCGCATGGCTCTTCACGGCAAACTCGTCTTGCATCTCGCGCGAGACTTTCCATTGCGTGGCAACTTTCTCTGCCGTCATGCCCATGCCGTAGGCGATGCCATAGTTATCAATGTTCTCCGTGTCGGTAAAAATCGTGGGCGAGAGCGAAGGCGCATTGCCGCTCATCGGCACCAAGCTCATGCTCTCCACACCCGCGCCAATCATCACATCAGCCTCGCCCACGCGAATCGCGTTTGCCGCCATCGCAACGGCCGACAAACCCGCCGCGCAGAAGCGATTCACCGTGATGCCTGCCACGCTTTTGGGCAAGCCGCCGATCACCGCAGCAACGCGAGCCACGTTCAAGCCCTGCTGCGCTTCTGGAATGGCACAACCTGCCACGATGTCTTCAATCGCGGCGGGATCAAGGTTGGGCACTTGCGAGATCGCGTTGCGCAGCACGGCAGCCAAGAGATCATCTGGGCGCATATTCTTGAAGAAACCGCGGTGCGATTTGCCGATGGGCGAGCGCGTGGCAGCGACGATATAGGCTTCTTGGATTTGCTTGCTCATGGTGAGTCCTTTATCGGAATAGATGGCCTTTTCAGGCAGCTTCAGTTTCAGTTGTCGGTTTTGGGGCGCGCTGGGCAGGAATCCATGCCCAAACAAATTCACATTCAATCGGCTGATTGCCCGATTCATCCGTCACGGTGACGCTTACCGTCACTTCGCCTTTGGTGGTGCTTTGAATCAGGTCTCGCTGCGCATCGGTCAGCGTTGCCACAGCGCGCATTGCGCCTTGGCCACGCTTTTTGAATTTCACCTGCATCTCTTTTACGACCGGTATGCAGTCGTCGCGCACGTTCAGGCCCATGACCATGCCTGTGGCCGTCTCAGCGGCGAGCGTAGAGGCCACGGCGTGTACGCCACCGATGTGGTTTTGAACAATGCGCTCGTTGGCCACGAAGATTTGCACTTTGTTAGGCGCCATTTCTTCATAGCGCAACTTTGCTCGCCCTGTAAACGGAACAGCGCGGCCCAGCACGAGCGAACGCACAAAGACGCGCATGAAGGCAGGTGCTTCATTGACCCTTGCGAGTTGGCGTTGGAGACGGTTTGGAGTGTTGGTTTGCATAGAATTAAATACGAAATGCGTACGCAGAAAACGCAAAAGGAATACAAAATGATTTCGAAGAGGGCTTCATTTTCCAAACTCTTTTGTTTTTCTTTTCTTCTCTTTTTTGCGTAACCTCTGCGTCTTCTGCGTACGTCTCTTTCGTCATTTAGTTACGCACAGGCTTACCCGTCGAGAGCATCCCCATGATCCGCTCTTGCGTTTTGGGATGCGTGAGCAAGCTGCAAAACGCATCACGCTCCAGCTTCATCAAATACTCTTCGCTCACCAAGGTGCCTGCATCTACATCGCCGCCGCAGACCACATTCGCAATCAGCGTAGCGATATGGAAGTCATGCGAAGAAGCAAATCCGCCATCGCGCATATTCACCAATTGCCCCATGATCGTGGCTTTGCCTGAGCGGCCTGCTACCGGGAAGAGGCGCTTGGAAGGCGCGCGGTAGCCGGTGGCAAACATCGCTTTGGCCTCGGCAATAGCCACAAACAGCAGCTCATCTTTGTTGGCCACAATCGTGTCGCTCCACAGCAAAAATCCGAGCTTGCGCGATTCGATCGCGCTGGTGCCGACCTTTGCTGTGGCAGCGCAGGTGAAGCCTTCGGTGAGAAAAGGCAGCAAATCTTTGCCGGTTGATGCGGCAGCATTTTCCGCAGCACGGCGCGCAATGTAGGCCAAGCCGCCCGCGCCCGGCACGAGGCCCACGCCCACTTCCACCAAGCCGATATAGCTTTCCATCGCAGCGACACGCTTAGATGAATACACCGCCATCTCGCAACCGCCGCCCAAAGCTAGGCCGCGAATCGCGGAGACCACGGGTACGCGCGAGTAGCGAATCTTCAGCATCGTCTTTTGCAACTCATGCTCTGCTCCATTCACAGCGCTCACGCCCGACATCATGAAGGCAGGCAGCATGCCCTGCAAATCAGCACCGGCGCTGAACGGCTCATCGCCGCTCCAAATCACCACGCCAGCGTAATCTTTCTCAGCCATATCCACAGCCATGCTCAGGCCTTCGGCCACGCCCATGCTGATGGCATGCATCTTGGTCTTCAAGCTCGCTATGATGATCTCGTCGTCTAGCGTCCACAAGCGAATATCGTCGTTCTCGTGCAGCGTTTTTCCGGCAATGGCGAAATCTGCGCCGCCAATACCTTGGGCGTGGCCGCTGACAGTTTCCGGGAAATGCTGCCGCGCATACATAGGCAACTGACGCTTCGGCTCGAATTTTTTCGTAGCCGGATTCCACGAGCCTTCTGCCTGATGGACGCCACCAAGATCTGCCACCGCGCCTTTGAACACCCACTCTGGCAACGGCGCTTTACAAAGCGCTTTGCCAGCATCAATGTCTTCTTGAACCATTTTGGCCACTTCGAGCCAACCAGCTTCTTGCCAGAGCTCAAACGGGCCTTGACTCATACCAAAGCCCCAACGCATCGCAAAATCTAAATCGCGTGCTGTCTCGGCCACTTCAGCCAAATGAATCGCAGCGTAGTGGAAGCTATCGCGCAAAATCGCCCAGAGGAATTGACCTTGCACGCCTTCTGCGTTGCGCAAGAGCTTCAAGCGCTCGCCCGCAGGCTTTTTAAGCATGCGGCCATACACTTCATCAGCCTTCTGGCCGCCGGCCACGTAGTCGCCTTTGCCCTCTTGAGCTGTTGCGTCAAAGCGCAAAATATCGCGGCCTACTTTTTTGAAGAAACCAGCTTTGGCTTTTTGGCCGAGCGAGCCCGCATCCATCAAGGTTTTCAAAACAGCCGGGGTAGCGAAATTGCCATAAAACGGATCGCGCTTCTCATCCAAATTGTCTTGTAGCGTCTTGATCACATGAAACATCACATCGAGGCCGACCACATCCGCTGTACGGAAAGTGCCGGAGCTGGCACGGCCGAGTTTCTTGCCGGTGAGATCGTCCACCACGTCATAGGTGAGGCCAAAATTTTCCACCTGCTTCATCACGCCCAGCATGCCGGCGATGCCGATGCGATTGGCGATAAAGTTGGGCGTATCTTTCGCACGCACCACGCCTTTGCCGAGCACGCTCGTCACAAAGGCTTCGAGTTGATCAAGCACCACGGGCTGTGTGGTGGGTGTGTTGATCAGCTCCACCAAATACATGTAGCGTGGTGGGTTGAAGAAATGGATGCCGCAAAAGCGTGGCTTGATGCTGTCTGGCAAACCCTCGGACAGCTTGGTGATACTCAAACCCGAAGTGTTAGAAGCCACGATCGCGTCTTCAGATACGAAGGGCGCGATTTTTTTGTACAGATCCAGTTTCCAATCCATGCGCTCGGCGATGGCCTCGATGATGAGGTCGCAGCCGCGCAGAGTCTCAAGATGCTCTTCGTAGTTGGCTTGTTCAATCAGCGCTGCATCCTCAGGCACGCCAAGCGGCGCAGGCTTGAGTTTTTTCAAACCTTCAACTGCTTTACTGACGATGCCGTTCTTTGGCCCCTCTTTTGCTGGCAGATCAAACAAGACAACAGGTACTTTCAGGTTCACCAGATGCGCCGCAATTTGCGCACCCATGACACCCGCGCCGAGCACGGCGACTTTGGACACATTGAAACGGGACATTCGTGACTTTCTAAACAAAACCGTGGCTTACTGCACACGCACCCAGGTTTGCGTACGACCAAACGGACCGATGCTGCCGCGGACATCTAGTTTCTTGCCGCCATCTTGCGGTGTCATCTTTAGTGTGTATTCCTTGCCATTTTCAGGATCAAGAATCTTGCCGCCGCTCCAGACATCCGCGCCTTCTTCCTTCTTACCGCCGCGCACGATTTCTAAGCCCATGATGGGCTGGCCTTTGCGCGCGTCTTTGCACTCATCGCACTTGTCTTCTGCCTTGGCTTCTTTGGTCAGACGCTTGGTGATCTTGCCCACCATGACGCCGCCAGTTTCAGTGATGGTGATCTCGGCCTTAGCCTCTTTGGTTTTGTCATCAATGCTGTTCCATTTGCCCACCGGCGAGTTCTGCGCAAGCGCAGCCCCGGCAACAACAATGAAAGCAAACCCTGTAAAAAAACGATTCAGCATGTTAATTTCCTAAAAATGGTTGAAGAACAGAGACTTTAAGCAAACACAGCTTCTGTGTCTAATAGGGATTTCGAGCCTGCGCGCACCGTTTTGAGCAGTGTTGCCGTCTCGGGGAAGAGACGGGCAAAGTAAAAGCGTGCGGTTTGCAGCTTCGCTTGGTAAAAAGGATCGGCATTGCCGGCTGCAATTTCTCTCAATGCCACTTGTGCCATGCGAGCAAAGAAGTAGCCAAATACGAGATGGCCGCAAATGCGCAGATAATCCACCGCCGCAGCACCGACTTCATCAGGATTTTGGAACCCTTTGAAGCCGATTTCTTGGGTCAGCTTGGTCATCTGCTCGCCCAGGATAGCGATAGGCGTGATGAATTCAGCCATCTTCTCGTTCACGCCTTCCTCGGCCACGAGTTTGCCCACGAGTTTGCCGAATTTCGTCAAGGTTGCACCGTTGTTACCCAACACTTTACGGCCGAGCAAGTCAAGCGACTGAATCGTGTTCGTGCCTTCGTAGATCATGTTGATGCGGTTGTCGCGCACATATTGCTCCATGCCCCATTCCTTGATGAAGCCGTGGCCGCCGAAGACTTGCATGCAAGCGTTGGTGGCGATATGGCCGTTGTCGGTTAAGAATGCTTTCACAATCGGCGTGAGTAGCGAGAGCATCTCATCGCTTTCTTTACGCACTTTTTCGTCAGGATGGTTGTGCTCTTTGTCGAGCAACATGGCGCAGTAAATCGCTAATGCGCGGCCGCCTTCGGCATAGGCTTTAGCAGTTAGCAACATCTTGCGCACATCAGGATGCACGATGATGGGGTCAGCTGGCTTGTCTTTTGCTTTTGGCCCGGAGAGGCTACGCATCTGGATGCGGTCTTTGGCATAGGCCAGCGCGTTTTGATACGCCACTTCGGTGAGGCCTAGCGATTGATTGCCCACGCCAAGACGCGCGGCATTCATCATCACAAACATGCCATTCATGCCTTTGTTGGGCAGCCCCACCATGGTGCCAATTGCGCCATCCAACACGATTTGGCAGGTGGAATTGCCGTGGATGCCCATCTTATGTTCTAGGCCGCCGCAGTAGATGCCGTTACGCTCGCCCAATGCGCCATCCTTGTTCACATTGAATTTGGGTACGATGAACAGGCTCACGCCTTTAATGCCAGCTGGTGCATCGGTCAGGCGCGCGAGCACGAGGTGAATGATGTTTCCCGCCATGTCGTGTTCGCCGGCGCTGATGAAAATCTTGTTGCCGGTGATTTTGTAGGTGCTATCAGGCAAAGCTTCCGCCTTAGTGCGCATCAGGCCCAGATCGGTGCCGCAGTGGGGCTCAGTCAAGCACATCGTGCCCGTCCATTCGCCGCTGGTCATTTTGTGTAAATAGGTTTGCTTCTGCTCTTCGGTACCGTTTTCTTGCAAGGCGGCAAGCGCGCCATGCGTGAGCCCGGGGTACATCGTCCAAGCTTGGTTGGAACTGTTGAGCATTTCGTAAAAACACTGATTAACCACTAGCGGCAACCCTTGGCCACCGAACTCTGGATCACAGGCCAGCGCAGGCCAGCCACCTTCGACGTATTTGGCATACGCCTCTTTGAACCCTTTCGGTGTGGTGACTTCGTGAGTGGCAATGTCGAGCTTGCAGCCTTCTTGATCACCGCTAATATTGAGCGGGAACGCCACATCTTTGGCAAATTTTCCACCTTCTTCGAGAACGGCGTTGATGGTCTCTATGTCAACATCGGCGTACTTTGGAATCGCTTTGAGATCGTCCGAAATATTGAGCACTTCGTTCATCACGAATTGCATGTCGCGTAGCGGGGGGGTATAGATGGGCATAATGGTTTCCTACTCTGTCTAACAAAAATGGTTTCAATGGTTACGCTATTTATTTAATAGCGCTCAACGCAGATTTTTTGCCGGCTATCGGCCTATTTAGCTCTAAAGTATCATCAGAATATCGCTCTAGGATACTGTTGAAGCCTTTTACAGCACGCTCTATCGAGCCAGGTGATTTGAGAAAGCGCGCCTCGTAGTGCAGCGCCAAAATCAAACCGTGTATTTCAAACAGGATTTGACTTGGATCAGCATGCGCATCGAGTTGACCGATATCTTGCGCTTGACGCACAGCGCGATCCATCGCTGCGAGCCATGTGCGTACCGAAGATGCAATCGCATCACGCACCGGGCCTGGGCGGTCGTCAAACTCTACCGCGCCACTGATATAGATGCAGCCAGAATCAATTTCGACCGAGGTGCGCTTCATCCAGTTGGCAAACAGGGCTTGTAAGCGCGGCAGCCCACGGCGCGAGTCCAGAGCAGGGAAAAACACTTCGGCTTCAAAACGAGCATGGTATTCCCGCACCACCGAAATCTGCAACTCCTCGCGTGAGCCAAAGTGTGCAAACACCCCCGATTTGCTCATGCCCGTCACTTCGGCCAATACGCCAATCGACAGGCCTTCCAGTCCAATTTGCGTGGCTAAGCCCAAAGCGGCCTCAACGATGACGGCTTTGGTTTTCTCGCCTTTGAGCTGCCCTTTACTAGGGGCTGCCTCAGAGGCTTTTGCTTGGAATGATCTACCCATGATGCTGGAAGGAGTGCCTAAAATAGAACGACCGTGCTATTTTGCAGTATATTCAGCAGCCTTGTTTGAATTGTGGCTTTTTTGCCTGCTTTTAGAGGCGCCGAACTACAGCGCCTAAATAGAAACCCTAGGAATATTTGTCGTTGTGATCGAACACTGCGCTACAGCTTGAAATCATAGCCAAAGGTGATTGGCGCATGATCAGAGAATTTTTCGGTTTTATAAATCTCCACCGTTTTGGCGGTAGCTGCCAAGGAGGGCGTGGCTAAGTGGTAATCCAGCCGCCACCCCACATTCTTGGCGTAAGCCTGCCCACGTTGGCTCCACCACGTGTAGCAATCTTCTGTCGTTTCGGGATGAAGTTGACGATACACGTCAACCAGACCACCGCCGGCTTCGTCGCTCTCTTTGTCATGGCTTAGCAGTTTGGTCATCCAAGCGCGCTCTTCGGGCGTAAAGCCACTGTTCTTTTGATTGGATTTCCAGTTTTTGAGGTCTTTTTCTGTGTGTGCAATATTCACATCACCGCAGAGCACAAATTCGCGCTGATCTCGCAGCGCCACCAAATGCGGAAACATAACACCCAAGAACCGAAATTTCGCCTCTTGCCGCTCCGGGCCTGATGAGCCACTGGGGAAATAGCTGCTGATGACGGAGAACTTGCGCGCTGGCGTATCAAAGCGCAGCTCGACATAACGACCCTCAGCATCGAATTCACCGCCGCCATCGAAGCCAATAATCACATCGCTGGGCGCGTGGCGCGTGTAAACGCCGACGCCGCTATATCCCTTTTTCTCGGCAAACTGGAAATGCCCAGTCATACCGCCGAGAGCCGCTAAATCTCCCAAATCAGCGGCTTGCGCCTTCACCTCTTGCACACACATACAATCAGGGGCAGTTTTTTCCACCCAGGCAGCCACGCCTTTGGTGGCCGCCGAGCGAATGCCGTTGAAATTCAAGCTGGTGATGCGAAAGAGTGGTTTTTTCATGGGGTAAGCATTTTGAGTAATGACACATTGGCTGTTGATTTTGTGCGATTTTCTGTTGAATCGGGCGTTTTGCGTTTCGGCGAGTTCAAAACTAAAGCTGGGCGCTTGAGCCCCTACTTTTTTAATGCGGGCTTGTTTGACGACGGTGCAAAGCTACTGCGCCTCGCCGGTTTTTATGCACAAAACATTTTGCAAAGCGGCATTCAGTTTGACATGCTGTTTGGGCCTGCCTACAAGGGCATTCCACTGGTTGCAGCCGTGAGCATGGAGCTGGCGCGCCTTGGCCACAATTACCCTTTCGCCTACAACCGCAAAGAAGCCAAAGACCACGGCGAGGGAGGTACGCTGGTGGGCGCGCCGGTCAAAGGTCGCATATTGATCATTGACGATGTGATGAGCGCGGGCACTGCAGCGCGTGAATCGATTGCCATCATTGAGAAAGCGGGAGCAGTAGCATGCGCAGTGGCGATTGCATTGGATCGTCAGGAAAAAGCCACAGAAAACACCCCCGAGGGCCTGCAAGATGTCAACCACAGCGCAGTGCAGTACGTCACAGATATACTGGGTTTACAGGTCTGCGCTATTGCGCAACTGTCAACTTTACTGCAGTATCTCGATCAAGATTCCGAAACAAACGCCACTGCAGGCGTTAGTCGCGAGGCAGTGTTGGCTTATCGGCAGCGTTACGGTGTAGCTTGATTGGATGGACTGGTGTATGCCGGTTTGTGTGTTTCTTAGAATTGTTTGCATGGATCTTAGAAAAAGTATCTTGGCCTTGAGTATCTACCTGCTGTCTGTGGCCGGATCAAGTGCTGCGTGGGCGCAGATTTTTTCATGCGTAGATGCTTATGGCCGAAAGATCACTTCTGATCGCCCGATTGCCGAATGCAAAGATAAAGATCAAAAAGAGCTCAATCCCAATGCGACTGTTAAGCGCATCGTCAGGCCCACCATGACGGCGCAAGAGCAAAGTGTTGCGGATCAAAAACTCAAAGATCAAGTGACAGAGAAAGCGGTTCATGAAGAAAATCGCCGCCGAAATCGCGCCTTGCTCTCACGGTATCCAAACAAAGCTGCTCACGACAAAGAGCGTAGCCAAGCGCAGGCACAAGTTAACGACGTGATCAAAACAGCACAGTCTCGCACTGAAGAACTTTTAATACAGCGTAAAAAACTGGATGAGGAATTAGAGTTTTATAAAAAAGATCCTGCCAAATCACCTGCCGCGTTACGCAGGCAACTTGACGAGAATGAGAAGAGTGTTTCAACGCAACGCAAATTTATCGGCGAGCAAGGCGAGGAAAAGAAGAGAATTGACGCACGATATGATGATGAATTGAATCGCCTAAGAGGCCTTTGGGCTCAAGCATCAGCACCGACCGCTGCTGCTTCTGTGCCGGTTAAATAGTCAACTTCAGCAGCTTCACGGTAGAAGAATTCACGCTGCAAACTCCTGCGCTGCACGCCTTTTATAGCAGCCTCGATTGCACCAATGTGCTCAGGCGTTGTGCCGCAGCAGCCGCCCACGATATTGACCAAACCTTCTTTGGCAAACTCTTGCAACAAACGTGAGGTCACATCAGGGGTTTCGTCAAAGCCGGTCTCGCTCATCGGGTTAGGCAAACCAGCGTTGGGGTAGCAGCTGATAAAAGTGTCAGGCGCCACCTTTGCCAACTCTTGTATGTACGGGCGCATTAGCGCTGCGCCTAAAGCGCAATTCAAGCCGACAGCCAAAGGGCGAGCATGGCGTACGCTGTGCCAAAAAGCTGTCACGGTTTGGCCGCTTAAGATGCGGCCTGAAGCATCAGTCACCGTGCCACTGATGATCAAAGGTAGGCGCTCACCGGAATTGTCAAAAAATTCATCAATCGCGAACAAAGCGGCTTTGGCGTTGAGCGTATCAAAAATCGTCTCAACCAACAGCAAATCCGAGCCACCTTCAACCAATGCCTCCACTTGCTCGTAGTAGGCGGCGCGAAGCTCTTCAAAGGTCACATTGCGCGCGCCAGGGTCATTCACATCGGGGCTGATACTGGCTGTTTTGGGCGTAGGGCCTAAAGCGCCGACCACGAAGCGCGGCTTATTTGGCGTAGAGAATTTATCGCACGCGATGCGCGCAATTTTTGCAGATTGCAGATTCATCTCACGCGCCAAATGCGCCATCTTGTAGTCTTCTTGGGCAATCGTCGTGGCGCCAAAGGTGTTGGTTTCAATCAAGTCGCAACCAGCGGCCAAATAACCTTCATGGATATCAGCGATCACATCTGGGCGCGTGATGCTCAGCAACTCGTTGTTGCCTTTAACATCTCTATCAAAATCCGCAAACCGTTCGCCGCGATACTGCGCCTCGCTTAGTTTAAAGCGCTGAATCATCGTTCCCATCGCGCCATCCAGCACAGCGATGCGGTTTTCTAAAATCGAAGGCAGCGTTTGCGCGCGGGTGTAGACAATCGGTTTCATGTGATGATTTTAAGCCATTTTTAAGTCTTAAATTGAGCAGTAGCCGGCATAGAATATGCGCAGAATGCTATTAATTTAATAGTAGTGTTTGAAGATAAACATCAGCGACAATGCACTCATGTGTCAACTGCTTGGAATGAATTGCAACACACCTACCGATGTGATGTTCAGCTTTGCTGGCTTTGCGCAGCGCGATGGGCGTACGGATCATCATGCCGATGGCTGGGGCATTGCGTTTTTTGAAGGTGGGCGTGATGGCAAACACCAAGGGCTGCGGCATTTTGTCGATCATTTGCCCGCCAGCGAATCGCCCGTGGCTGAATTGGTGCGACGCTATCCCGTCAAAAGCGAAAACGTGGTCGCCCATATTCGCAAAGCGACACAAGGCGAGGTGAGCTTGGCCAATTGCCATCCTTTCGTGCGCGAGCTTTGGGGGCATTACTGGGTGTTTGCGCACAACGGCGATTTGAAAGATTTTCATCCACGGCTACATGGCAGTTTTCACCCTGTGGGCACAACGGACAGCGAACGGGCGTTTTGCTACATCTTGCAAGAACTGGCCAAGTCCCACGCCGGCCTACCCAGCATTTCCGAGCTCACCTTGACTCTGCGAGAGCTAGCTACTTGTATAGCGCCACACGGAACATTTAATTTTCTGCTCTCCAACGGGCGAGCGCTTTGGGCGCATGCCTCTACCAGCTTGCACTACGTTCTGCGCCAACACCCGTTTACTCATGCGCGCTTGTCCGACGACGACATGGCGGTGAATTTTGCCGAGCTGGCCAAGCCGCAAGATCGCGTGGCCGTGGTCGTGACCCAACCTCTGACTACCGATGAAGCTTGGGAAAAGATGCACGCTGGGCAGCTGCTGGTATTCACAGAAGGGGCTTTGCATGGCTAAAGCCCCGGAAACGCGCGCATCTGCCATCAATGCTAGCGTCTGCCCTCTGTGCGGCAAAAACAATCAATGCGCGATAGAAATCGAAAAAGCAACGGGCATCGCGCAGGGCCGCTGCTGGTGTGTGGGAATAGATTTCAGTGCGGATCTGTTGGCAAAGGTGCCAGACGCTGCGCAAAGCCAAGCCTGCATCTGCGCGACTTGCGCGAAAAATCCGGCTACTGGAGCATGAAGGTTTCGTATTCAAGGCGTGAGAGTTTGCGTTCAAGCATGAGCAAAGAGAGCACCAAAGTGACCAGTAGCGCAAGCGCGAAGCCATAGCCGTAAAACGCGGCTCCCATGAACAGGGTGGCAATCGTGAAGAGAACATTCAGCACTGTCAGTACGGACACGATGATCAGCACCACCATGCGCTTATCCAAATAGAAAAATACATTCATCATGGCCAGCAGCGCCACCTGCAAGCTTGCAGAGACAGCCTGCACATAAAACAAAGGAAGGTACAGCTCGCTGATTTGCAATTTGCGAAAAATAGTAGGCGCAAATACGACCATGATGAGCACAGAAAGTGTTTGAACCTTGATGATTTCAAATAAACCTTGCCGGATGGCTTCAACCATGCCATCACGATGCTGTGCGATTTCTTCTAAGCTGCCGCCCTTGCGAACGGCGTTGTAAAACTTGTCGTACCACTCCACAAAATCCGTCTCAAAGCGCACCAGAAATACCGCCATGCCAGGAATGATGGAAAGATACGCTAAAAACACTGGCAGATCGTAGATCACGCTGGCGCGCAGCAAACCGATCACACTCTGGCTCGTGCTTGGAAACAGCCAAAACACAATTTTGTCAGCCCAAACGCCCAAATTGAAGAGGGCGCCAATCCAAATCAGTGTCGGATACATCGCACCTTTTTTGAAGCAGTCAAACGCGATCAACTGAGGCGCGGGAAAGCTTCTCACAATGATAAGGATCATGCCTGCGAGCATCAGAAACTGGCCACCGATGTAGCCTGCCAACAAGCCCTCCAAACCAAATGGCCTGAGCGCAAAAGCCAACATCACAGAAGTAAAGTAGCCCCCGCCGTAAAGCGCCACAATGGTTTTATAAAATTTCAAACCACTCATGAAGACCGTGGCTACCCAGACCAAAGACATCGTGACAAAGCCGCCGCACATGAGTACGCGATACAGATTGGATTCGCCTTGAAAGGCAAAAAATGCCATGCCAATGGCAAATAGCCCGCCCACCGCATTGGTCACCAGCATCACGCCTGCAAAATTGGGCAAAATAACGTCGCGGTTGCGCTCAAACAGGCGATCACTCACCCAGCGCGTGAAGCCCAACTGGACAAAGCCCGTCAGTATGAGCGACAGCATGATCAACCAAGTCACGCTCACTTGAAATTGCGTGATCAGTCTATCGGGAACCACCACATTGATCGAGATAATGCCAATGGCCACCAAACCCAAGATCGAGAGAACCCATGGCCCCGAGCTGATCAGCCCGGCATAAGCATAGGCCTGGACCAAGCCAATATAGCTGTCGCGCTTAAGCAGCTTGCGCAGCTCGAAACCAATGCCCGCCATATCAGAGATCTGCCCATTTGGTAAAGCCGGGCACATCAGCCCGCTCTCCCGCCAAAGCCCGGCGATAAACTTCACCGTACCGTGCATACATGAGCGGATGCGTGTAATATTTGTTGACACGTTTGACGCCCGCCTCCGACGCTGCATGCCACTTCGCGTCGTCGGTGAAAAAGCTGATGATGGATTCAGCTAAAGCCTGAGGATCTGCAATCCCCACCACCTCGCCCGACGCCCCAATCTCTTTATCTTCATCGGCGAGGCCATAAATGAGTTGGCGGCATGAGCCCACATCAGTGCTCACGCCAGGTACACCCGCTGCATAGCCTTCCAGCAATACCAAAGGCAAAGCTTCGCTGATGGAGGAGAGCACGCCTAAGCCAACCTTAGGCAATAACTCCGTGAGCTTTTGAAATCCGAGAAACTTCACATTATTTTCCAGCCCTAGGCTCTTGACTAAATCGTGGCATTCTTTCGCATAAGCGGGACTTTCATCTTCCGGGCCAGCAATCCAAGCCTCCGCTTCCGGCAGCCGCGAGGCGACCACGCGCATCGCACGGATATAAGTTTTGATATCTTTGATCGGCACCACACGCCCTATCAAACAGCAGACTTTGGGGATCTTCGCGGGCCGCAAAGCACGCAACTCACCAAAGCGCACGACATCAATGCCGTTGGGAATATTAAATGTCCGCTCGGGCTTGGCACCGTCTTGTATTTGGCGCAGTCGGTTATTCTCATACAACGCGATGATCTGGTCGCTGGCGTCGTAGCACATGCGGCCTAAAGCCTCAAAGAAACGAATCCACGCCTGTCGGAAATAACCTGCCTCGGTAGGATCTCGCTGCAACACGCTACGGTTGTCGGCAATCCACTGCGCAGCGTAGAGATCTATGCGCCGCTCTTTGGTGTAAATTCCGTGCTCGGAAAGAATCAGCGGCTTTTGGTAGCGGCGCTTGAGCAAAGCGCCCAAGAATCCTGCGTAGCCAGTTGAGATGGTGTGGTAACAGCCGCAGGGGATCAGCGTTTCGACGATTTTGGAGAGTGTCCAAATCGGCGTGTGCATGGTACGGACCGTCCAGAAATAATCCACGAAACTCGGATCTGTGCAGCGCTCTTGGTACATGCGCGTGGTGTAATTCCAAGATGCTTCACTGAAGAGGAATTCGCTGCGGTTCATTCGGCCTTGCAATTCGCCCACGATCGTCTCTAACGCTTGCGCGCCCATGGCGGCATGTTCTTTTGGATTGCGGAAATAGGTGTGCAGGTCTTCGCTGATATTGAACATCTCAGCGTCACCCTTGATCGGTACCACGGGTGGTTTGCCGTCGGTGTTGTAGAGATAATGCGCTTCAAAATGAACGACATTTGCAGGCAGCTTGAATTTCGGTACGCCATAGTCTTCGCGCCGAGAACCCAAAAAAACAATGGCGAACGTCAAGTCAGGAAAACCGTTGATGATTTGGTTGACCCAGCTCGACACGCCGCCTGCTACGAAGGGAAATGTACCTTCGAGCAATAAACCCACATCCGCCGCTCTCGCCGTGCGTTTGAGATCATCGGGCAATGAGCTAACGACTCCGGGGGTACTCATGCTTGAACCCTCATAGCTTCACATCCAAATTTTTTCCCGCCCAGTAGCGCACAGATTGGCGCACCACATGCGGCAAGTGTCCCGAGCGCCCAGCGCGGCGCATCCAAGTTTTTGTGGCTTCATAATTGCCCGCCTCAAACGCCAAGCGAGCCAAACGCGGGTACACCGCAGCACCACTCGCGCCCGCCTTATAAGCTAAGCGCAAGGCGCGATTAGCTGCTTGATTTTGATGCAAATCAATGAGCACCATGCTGTAGAGTAACCACAGACCTGCTTGTTGCGTATCCAGCCAAAGAGCTTTTTCACAATGTTTTTTTGCCTGTTGAAGTGCAAAGGTGCGCAGATCTCCCCGGGTCAAACCCGAATCGACCTGCTCCCAATACAACTCTGCCAATTTACGATGTGCATTCAGCTGTGTCGCTTTCTGCTCTTCATTGCTGCGCTTAGCGGTCTCTTCCTCATTTGCCTCTAATAGCGCTTGCGCAGCCTGCAAGCGCTGGGTAATGTCCTTTTCCCAAGCATCCATCATGCTGTAAGCCAGCAAGCGGATGTCTTCGGAGGGGTCGGCCAACAAACCTTGCAAGAGCGGAATAGCTACTTTGGGTCGCATGCTTTGCAAAGCGATCAAGACCCGTAGCTTGGTGTCAACGGTTTGCCGAGGATCGCGCAAAATACGCCGCGCATATCCCGCCCTCACATCGCTGGCCTCACGCTTTTCCTTCTCACTTGATACGAAAACAGGCTCTGCAATGTCCACATACCGCTCAGTTCCGACAACGCTTGGAAACCGCGTCGCTACATGCAGCACGATCAGCATGGCAAGTACACCTAAGCCCGGAATGAAAAAATCAAAACTGAACAACAAAGCCAATACGCCCCAGCGCGGGCGCTTTAGATGCTCGGGCACAAGAACCCAAGCCATGATTGTTACGGCGGCAGATGCCATAGCATGCACGATGAAATATGCCACCAACGAACTCGCGGATGTCGTTTGGCTCAAAAGCGCCAACGATGCTGCTTCTGCACTCAGAGCCAGCATACTTTGTTTCCAAAATGCAATCACAAGCTCGTCCTCATGGTTGACCTTCAACAAATAACTTCAACTTGCTCCAAGCATCGCGGCGCTCCAAAGAGATATCTTTAGACATCACATAATTTTCTAAGGTCTGACGACCGTAGGCGCGCTCAATGGCTGCTTGCAAGCGGCGTTTTTGTACCATTAATTGCTGCACAGTGACGAATGGCAATAAACTTACAACGGTCAAGCGTGTGTCGCGCTTGAGCGCCCAACACATTTCGCCGCTGCTGTGCTCCTGTTTGAGCAATTCGGTTATTTCATCGCGTTGCAAGCCCCACACCTGCCATAGAACGCACCAGCTTTGCAAACCAGCATCCATATGCATGCGCTGCAACCAAGCAAATTCATGCTGTAACTCCATGGGAGACTCTTGCCACTCCAAAGCATAAGGACTGGCCAGGTGATGCATGCGCAAATATTCAGTGTAGGCCTGCACCATGACCCAAACGTTGCGCAAGTTATCGGCATGCAATGCTAAAAATGGCATCCTATTCACAGTGAGGATGCCGATGGGTGCGTTGTCGGCGTCCAAAATGGGAGCGACCAAAATCAATGCTGTTTTACGCGTGGTGTCGACGAGCTGCTCTTGCAAATGCACCGATTGCCGCGTGTAAATTGCACGTTCGATCATGGGGTCAGAAGCAGCTACGTTTGGCGGATCACCGATTTTCGCCTTCATCTCCAACAGGGGTCGCGGGCCATCTATATACAAATGCAACGCAGCCACCTCCAATTGCCCATATTGCGCGAGGAACTGGAGCAAGGCTCCAGCGCCGGGGAGTTTGTCGTGGCCAGTCAGCGTCTCAGGGGTGAGTTTGCCACGCAGCTCAATCAACGCATCACTCAGTGTGCCAGGGCGATCAACCAGCTCATACTCCAGCTCGTTGTGCGAGAGCTTGAGCAGATATAAGCGACGCGTTAACCGCTCAATTTTGTCGTCTTGATACTCCATCGCTTCACGCATACGAGACATGCGTGCTAGCCACAGGCTACCAAACTCACCCGCAATCAAAGTCATGATGGCGCCACCCAAGAAGTACAATCTCGGAAATTCTCCACCCACCATCAGATACCAACAGGCCAACAATATCACCGCAGCAATGCTTCCACCCAAAGCGCCATAGCGCATTGCAATCAACCAAGCACCGACCCAAGGCCAAGGAAATCCTTCGTTGATATAAAGTGGATTGTCATCGTTACTCAGCCAGCCCACGGCCACAAAAAATAAAGGCCACAGTAAGATCTCTGCGCTGCGCACCATTAACGCAGGGCGTGCACCGATCCATTGCGTCACTCCCCAGCGCAGAGCCAGCAAGACCCTCGGAAGGTAGCTCCAGATCACATTGAAGAAAAACCATGGCACGATGAAGGCACGCTGATACCAAGGCATGCCCACCCAAGGCTTGTCACGGGATCGCTTGGATGGTCTTGAGGCCTGCTTAACTGGCTCCTCATCGGCTCCATCCTGCATCAGCTCTAACAAATCCGATTCTGAAATGTCGGATGGCTTCTTGTGCTTGCGCTTTGTGTCAACAGCCAATGGCTCAAGAGGGCTGTTGACAGAATTTCGCGATCTTTGCAGCGCATCTTCCTGCACGCGTTCGGAATCAAACGTTGAAAAATCAAAGTTGGGTTCGCCTTTCATATCAGGCGTGTCTACCCGAGGCGACGCGGTATTAGGCAAATCGGGCGAGGTCATTGATCCTGAATTGATAGCAAACTATCTCGATAAAAACAAACGTCTATCAATATTTTTCTATTTCGTTTTCTCTAATGTCTCGACTTGTAGCGTCAGCGTAGAAAGCAGATCGCGCGTCAGTTTTTGCGCTACCGCCGACAAGGCTTCTCGACTCCAACCACTCTTGCCACCCGAAGCACTCCAAACGACCTTGCCGGTACTCACCTCTTTAAGCTGGAGCGTCAATCCCACTGCGGGCTCACCATCGACGCCCACTTTGTAACGCCACTCAGTCACAGAGCCAAGAATGACATAACGAATTTTTTGCGATTGCGCCCATTTTTCAGCCTCTAACTGCGCTTTACGCTCACTGGGCTCAAACAGGGTTTCGGGATTGAGGGCAGGTGGATAGACTTGCAGGGCGCGCAGCCCCTTTGCACGCAAACTGGCCTCGACAATAGATTCAGCGCGCAGTCCCGCTTGTGGGACATCGGTGAAGTTACTGATCGGCAGCAAGGCTACGCTGTCATTGGCGGCCAGTGCTGCTGCGTCTTTTGTGCCTTGAACAGGCAGCGTGCTTTGCACTGCCGCACAACCGCTAAGCCCTGCGCAGATCACAACTAGCGCACCAATGACTGCTAAATTTTGAGAAAACTTTGCACACCAAATATGCGGAAGCCGGGATTTTTCTTCATGTTTTTTCAATGCTGTGTTCATCATCGATCTCCTATCCATTCGTACTGTAGTCGCAGTTGGCGATTCATCTTGGCCGCGCCCGCGCCATCCGGCGCGGGCTTGACTTCCATTTCCACCACCAGCTGATCGCGTCCCATTGCAGAGCCTCTGACGCCCACGCGCATCCGAGGTGAGGTTTTGCTGTTCGCACCCAAGCGGCGTTCTGCACCGATTTCTGCATACGGTCGCCAAGCCCGCGAATAAACTTCACGATTATCCAGCGATTGTGTCAGACCGTAACCTAAGCTCAAATTGAGAGTGGTGGCGCTTTGCGGTAGATAAAAATCTGCACTAGGCACGACGCCCGTTGGATTGAGCGCAGCAGTGCTCGGGTCTGGAGAGCCGCTGGCGCGCATGCTTTGCTTGCCGATACTGGCTCGGATGCCCATATCAGGATATTCGCGGCGCAGAAAATAGGTGCCAGTGAGTGCCACGCTTTTACCTTGGCCCACGTTTGATCCATCTTGCGTGCGATACCGCGTCAAGGATGTATCGATGCCCACCACCGCATCCCTAGCCACCTGATGGGTCAAATTCAGAGCCACGCGGTCTTGCATGCCCGCCACGGATAGCGCGGCCGTTTCGCTGCTCGGCTGGCGCAGCTCCATGCGTGCCTGGAGGCTGGCTCGAGGATCAAGCTGACGGGTGAGTTGGAGTGCTAAACCACTGACTTGCTGCCAAGCGTTTCGCAGCGTGAATTGGCCACTGAATTCACCACCATCCACAGCCAACCTTGCGCCAACACGAAAATTCAGATCTTGCAGCGCAGGCAGCACCAGCGCTGCAGGATTCGTGGAATGATGACTTATGCGATCCAAATCCATCGTCAAGCGAAGTCTAGGCGAGAGCGCAATATCAGCGTTGATTTGCACACCACGGCTGCTGAGCACCTCACTGCGCTTTGAGACGGGCGTGATGCGCACTTTAGATGCCAGTTTGAGCAAATCCTGCTCCAGCGCTTCTTGTAGCTGCTCATTGCGCGGAGCCTCGGCTTCTTTTTGCGCCAACTCCACGCCATAAGTGGCCGCCTGAGCTAGGCGCTGTGGATTGTTGCGGGAAAGCTGGCGCAGGGCATTCAAGCGATCGATCGTCTGCAGCTGGCTGGCTGAATGCTCCATGATGTGATCTAAGGTTTGCACATCACCTTCAGCGAGCGCCAGCGCCGTTTGAGCGTAGACCCGTGCTTGGGCGTCCTCAGCAGTGAGCTTACGCGCTTGCTGCATCCACAGCCACCGCCTTGCAAGCTCGGTACGTGCACCACTTGGGCCTGAGCCATGCTCCGAACCTAAAGCCCATGAAACAATGAGGCCCTGAGCTTGCTTGCGCAACTCAGTATCCATGGAATCATCATGCAAGGTGCGCCATAGCAACTTTTGCAGTCGCTCTTTTTCAGAGCCTGAGGCAAAACTCTCTGACATGCGTACCCGCAAAATCAAAGCTTGCGCAGCCTCGCGCTGAGTCAGCTGGTTGATTTTTGCCATCGCCTGATTTAGCAGAATGAATGATTGCTTGCGAATGCGCAGCGCAATTGCTGTATCACCCGCTTGCTCGAGTACATCAGAATAATTTGCCAGCCACATCGCGTCTTGCGCCTTGCTTGGATCCTTCGTTTGCAAACGATAAAAGCCCAAAGCCTGGCGCCACTCGCCCAGCAGCTGCCAGCCGGCGCCTTGCACCTCCAGCAACACAGGAGATTGCTCTCGCTCCTGCACTAGTTTGGCCAACTCCGTGCGCAGCGCGGGGCTATCGGCCATATCGATTAAAAGCCACAAATAGGCAGCTCTCACCGACGCATCATTGTCAAAAGCCAAAGATGCGCGATAGTCTTGCGCGGCCAGCTTTTTCTCTCCCAGTGCCATATAGACCAGCGCCCGGCGATTGAGCCACTCGGGATTTTGCCCTAAGCGCTGACGCTGAACAGGCAAGAGCGCAGTCATCCACTGTTCTAGATCTTTGCGAGAGATGTTTTTAGCCGATTGAGCAGCCAGCGCATCCAACCACAGTGTCATCAAAGTATCGGCCGCGCTGACTTTGGTGCTGCTGTCCATCAACTGTCGTATTTGTTTTGCTAAGCCGACAGCTTGCGCATAGCGCTCCCTGTCCATCGCATCGCGCACCATCCGCTCGACTTGATAGTCGCGCAATTGCAGCTTTTGCGTTTGCACACCGAAAGCCAGCAATTTCTCCCAAGCTTGGCGTGCAATTTCCACCTGATTGGCCTCATAAGCCAAATCTGCCCGCATATCCCAAAGCTGCAAATCAAACTCAGCATCAGCTGAGGGTGAATAACTCATCAAAGCCCTCAATGCGCTTGAATAATCAGCACGCTGCATATGCAGAGCAGCTAAGCGCATCGCGTGGGTACGATTGAGCTGGCCTGCCCGCTGGCGCACATCCTCCAAAATCGCCAAAGCTTGCGCGGGCTTGCCCATGCGTTCCAATATTTGCGCTTGCAGCAACTGCGTTTGGCCATTGTCCGTACCGAAATTAGCTTGCATGCGATCTAGAAAAGACAGCGCTTTTTCGGGCTGGGCCATCTTCTCATAGACCTCTACGACGCGCTTAACTTCTTCGATGCTGAGTGGTCTTTGTGTGCTCGTTGCCACCCAAGCAGCCAAGAGCGCATCATCGTCAAATAGCATGGGCGCCAAGCGGAACACATTCGATTGCGCCCTCTGATTGACCCCCTGCTGCATAAGTAACAGCCATTGAGCTATGGCTTCCTGCGGCTTGCCGCCCCACTCCAATACTTGGGCAAAGCGCTCGCGCAGCTTGGCGTCTTGCGGTTTTTGGATCAAGCCCGCTTGCGCCATTCGCATGGCCTCTGGCAAATCCGCCCCCGCCAGCGCAACATCTAATGCTTTGGCCAACTGCTCTGGTTTTAAAGTTTGAGCGATTTGCTTGCTATCCCAGTCCGTCGGGATGACTTGCATCAAATGCTTGGCTGCCTCTCTGGGAACACCGGCAGCCAACGCCCAATCGATGAGTTGCCACCACAACGGAGAGCCTGCAGGCAGGGCATCTTGGCCCTGCAGTTGCGCCATGATCGTTTCATAAGCCAGTTTAGGTTGTCCTGATGCCAGTAATGCATTCGCGCTGAGCAAGGCCAGCTCTTGCCGCTTTTTTAGATCGTTCGTTTTATTTTTAGCAGCAAGATAGAAATCGGAGGATGGCTTGAACAAGCCCATCGCCAATGCTCTGCGTGCCGCCAATACGGCATCATCCGCAGACAGATTGACTGCCAACAGTCGGCGCAAAATCTCTTGAGGCATGCTGGATTGGCCTACATCGCTGGCCTGCTCCATGAGATCAAATGCGGCTTTGCTGCTGCGCAACTGTGGAATCGCTGCACGCAACTTGACCTCCAGTTGCTTGCGCGCACCTTCGAGGTCATAGCGTAATTGCGTAAGGCTTGCCGCACGTTTTGAAGCATCAGCGCGAACACTTCTGTAGCGGCCATCGAGCTGATCCCATTGCATCTCTTCTTGCAACACCTTCAGACGTTCTCGTATCGCGCGAAATCTTGCCCAAGCTAGCTGGCTATCCAGCTCTCCCAAGCGAACTCGCTGCGCAGCATCAATGCTAAGTTTCCCCGTTTGCGTCGCCACGGTTTGCGCCTCGTCAAATTCTCGAGCAACAATAAGTTTTTCTACCAACAAGATACGCAAGCCGACATCATTTTGCTCGGTACGGATCAGGTTACGCAAATATGCAATCGTGAGCTCACGATCGGCTCCGACTGTATTGCGGCGCAGGCGCGATAACAGATCATCCTTTGGGAACACCAGCACCAAACCAATGAGCGCCATGCCCACCACGCCCAGCAAAGCGCCACGGGACAAGATGCTCTGGCGCGAGCTATGACCGGGCGCAACGGAGTACGAGCTGGGTTTGTCCACCCGAAGTCCTTTGGGGGTCTGGTGCTTGCGCCGCTTCAATCAGCATGCCGCCTGCGATCGGCTGGGCACGAAGGCCTAGGCTGCTGCGCGCTGCATCGAGCTTGCAATCGCCGCGTATGCGAGCCTGCAATGGTACGTGGCCCTGCAGCGTAGCGCGCCAATCTTCACCGACTAACTCCCATTGCACAAGCTTCGCATTGGCTGATTCTAGCTCTGGCCGTTTTGATGAAAAAGTGGCGTTTCTGCTCAAACTGCCCGCACAAAGCGCTATAGAGTTGATGGCGTTCAGATACCGCTGACCCGCATGCACTGCATGCCCGGCAACGCCTTCGCATTGTGATGCATTCCATCCCGATGGATCAGCAACGCGCCATTGGCGTAAATGCGCTCCGCTGCGCAGCTGGAGTGCTTGCGTCGCCATATCTCGCGATACCGTCGCGCGCCGCCAATCAAGCACACGCTGCGCATATTCGCTGGCAAATACGGGATGCACATTCTGCGTCAAAGCCCATTGATAGACTTTGTGCAGTGATTGAATTGAGGCGCGCTTGGTGGCGATATAGGTGTGATAGTAGATATTGATGGGTTTTAATCGTCTGGGCGTATCAGTCATCTCAAAGGTTTCAATCACGCGTTCAAAGCCATAAAAGGGGCCTGTCCAGCTATTCGTGTAAACGTTTTCGTTTTGATTCGGGGCATACACCTGAAAGTAATCACCCTTCATCATGCCAATGGGCCCAACCAAGGTTAGCGATGGCTGCGCGCGCGTGATCCAAGTGTCACCCGCATTCATGTTGAGCAAACCTGCAGCATATGCTTGCCTCACGGGGGCAGCCAGCGGCTGCGTATCGCCCGTCCAGAGCATGATGCGGGTACGTTTACCAGGTGGAGCTAATCGCTGATTGATGTAGTCGGCCGAGCCTGCAATTTCTCGCTCGATATCAAACTTGTAATTAGGGATTTTCAGAGACATTGTCAGCGTCCCTTTGCTCATTCCCGCTTCTAGATCGCTCCAATAAAAGGGGTGGCTGTAGCTGTGGGTAGCAATTTCAACATGCGGTAAGGCAAACATCCGCTTAGCAATGCCCTCCAGCGTCGGGCTCAAAGCTGAATACAAGCCTTGCCCTCCCGTTTCACCTTCAATCACGCTCACCGTGGTGGGAACACGATAACGCTGCAAAAATTCTGTCAGCATCACCTCGCTGGCAAACGGCGTGCCGGATATCTCCGCGCGGCTGGCAAAACCATCGCCATCGTGATGGACAAACAGCAGGCGCCGCCCCGTCTCGGTCGTCACATCGGGTTGAGGAATATTTGCATCGCGTCTAAGAGCAGCGCGAAAAAATTCAATTGGATCGACCACCCAGCGCTCGCCCAGACCTCGACCGAGGGACACCCACCAATACCTGCTAATTGCATAGCCTCCCCAAGGCATGATGGCTACTGCATCCGCATATTTACCTGTGGGCGATTTCACGCGCAGCCAAGTTTGCCCTGTCTGAGCAACCAAAGGCGTAAACGCACCCACAAAAGGCTGCGGCTCAATCTCTATGCCCACATGCGGCGAGAGTTTTTCCAATTCCAGCCGCGTCGTCGCCCGCTCTTGGCGACTTAGTTGCAATCCCCAATCACCTAACTGCGCATCGGGCGGCAGCTCACCCACTATCACCACAGGGACACCTTGCTCTCGCGCTCGATTCATCATTGCACGTAAGCGAGGTGTATTTTCAAAGCGACCAGAAGCAAACCAAACTACCAAGCCGGCATAGCGACCAATCAAGGGGAGATTTTCAATATTTTCCAGCTCTTTCGCACTGTGATGCATGTATCTTGCATCCAAGCCTAACTCATTGAGTGCCATGGTGGCCATGCGATGAATCTCGTGAAGCGATAGCTTGGCCTCATCACCCGGCTCATCATGAATAGCCAGCACTTGGCGTGGCAGAGCCTCAACGGATCCGATACCCAGCATATTAATCTCAGGATTCGTCACCCAAGGAATGGCGCCGAGCGAAAGGATCTGGCGCGCCGCATCTCTGGCCTGCTCGCGCTGATCAGGCGGCACATAATCAATACTTATCACAGGCAAACCATACATATCACGGCATTTTTTCAGCTGCCCCCACAGCCAATCCCGATCTGCTGGGGGCACATCCGTGTATTGTTTTTTCTCAGCGTTATAACCTTTAAACAGCGATTCAGCCACCACCGCATCCACGAGGCTGTGCACTTGCGGCAGGATTTCAAAACCACGATTAAAAATCAACTTAGCCTGCGGATAAGCGCGCTTAATCTCGCGAATAAGCTGGGCCATGCCCTCAATTTGCTGAGCTTGTGCCAGTGGCGTCTTAGCCACCAAATAAAACGAATCAAGCGTATCTAGGAAAAATGCGCGATACCCTGCAAGCCACAATGGCTCAATCACTTCTCGCAGATAAAAAGCGGCGTAGCCGTCGGCCGCCTGATCGACAACGATAGATTGCCAAGCTGCGTTTTCTCCCAACTTCCATTCGGGCCGCATCCGAGAAAAGTAGGCTCGCGTTGGATGCACTTCGCCGACAGAGATGTAGGCCGCCACTTGCGTGCCTGGATTGAGACGATGCGACCAGCCTGGCCCCGTCGCAATCGGTTTGACATGACCGGGCTCCACCACGGCCACATCAAAAGCACCCAAGCTTTCCCAAGGTACATCCGCTCCGTAATAGAAGGCGATGCTGGTCAGTGTTGAACGTACGGCCGTCGCGGAAATGGGCTGAGTTGCAGGCACCGCGAGCTGCGCATGGCTTAACGAGCAACACAAGATGGCGAGAATAGCCGTTAAAAGGCGATGCATCATTAGGTGGAAAATCCTTGCGGATTCGCAGCTTGCCAGCGCCAATGATCGACGCACATGGCATCCATGCCGCGCTCAGCGCGCCAGCCTAACAGGCGTTCAGCATAGGCGGGATCGGCATAACAGGCCGCCACATCACCCGCGCGGCGCTCACACAATTGATAAGGCACTGGTTTGCCGCTGGCCTGCTCAAATGCTTTCACCACGTCCAGCACGCTGTAACCGCGCCCGGTGCCCAGATTGACTTCAAAACACTGCGGTGCCCCAAGTTGCTGCACCGCCTTCACATGCCCGTGCGCCAAATCCAGCACATGAATATAGTCGCGCACGCCTGTGCCATCTGCGGTGTCGTAATCTGAGCCCCACACTTGCAGCCTATCGCGTCGGCCCAACGCCACTTGCGCGACGTAGGGCATCAAATTATTTGGTGTACCGCGTGGATCTTCGCCAATGAGTCCGCTCTCGTGCGCCCCGACCGGGTTGAAATAGCGCAAGATGCCGATATGCCAAGAAGCATCCGAGTGATACAGGTCGCGCAGCATATCCTCCACGAAAAGCTTGGAGCGCCCATAAGGATTGGTAACGGAAAGAGGGTGATCTTCGGTCAGAGGTAAGCGTTGCGGTTGGCCATACACCGTGGCCGACGAGCTGAACACAATGGTTTTCACACCCACTTCCTGCATCGCCTGCAACAAAACTGTTGTGCCTGTGATGTTGTTATCGTAGTAAGCCAGCGGCAGCTGCACAGATTCTCCCACGGCTTTAAGTGCAGCAAAATGAATCACTGCTGTAACGCCATGTTGTTTCAACGTGGTTTTTAGCAAGGCACTGTCTCGGATGTCGCCTTTCACAAAAGTCAGTTCTTTGCCTGAAATCTGCCGGACGCGCTCCAGCGATTGCAGATGCCCGTTGCTCAAATTATCCACAACGACCACCGAGTAGCCGGCGTGCAGCAGCTCGACGCAGGTATGTGAGCCGATATAACCCGCTCCGCCAGTGACCAAAATAGTTGTCATCTTTATCTTTCCTCCCTGCATTTTGCTGCGCTTCATCTTCTCCACCTGCACGATCAGCGCACTGCCGTCAAATCTTAAGGCTCATTCACAGGCGACAAATTTGCATCGGCTATAATTCTGTTGTTTTGTGATTTTACACACGGCCCGGTAGCTCAGTCGGTAGAGCAGAGGATTGAAAATCCTTGTGTCGGTGGTTCGATTCCGCCCCAGGCCACCAAATTAATTAAGCCCCAGTATTCATCATACTGGGGCTTTTTCGTTGGCGTAGCAAAAGCATCCGACAGCATCAGACAGTAGCAAGGCGCTTTTGATGTCGGGCGATTTGCAGTTTGACTTGTGCTGGCGCGGTGCCGCCTAGGGTGTTTCGCGCATTCAAGCTGCCTCGTAGTGAGAGTACGTCGTACACGTCTTTTTCGACACCTTTGTTGAAGCTTTGCAACGTATCCAGCGGCAAATCGCTCAAATCCATGCCGCGCTCGCTGGCGAATTTCACGGCGTGGGCGACAACTTCGTGGGCATCTCGGAAGGGGAGGCCTTTTTTCACGAGGTAATCGGCCAAATCGGTGGCTGTGGCGGAGCCTTTTAAGGCAGCGCGCTCCATCGCGTCAACATTAACCGTGATGGCCCCTTGGCGTGAGCCATCAGCTTGCAATTGGCCGCCCATCATCTCGGCGAAGATACGCAGCGTGTCTTTGAGTGTGTCTACCGTGTCAAACAGCGGCTCTTTATCTTCTTGATTGTCTTTGTTGTAGGCCAAGGGTTGGCCTTTCATCAACGTGATCAAACCCATGAGGTGGCCAACGACGCGGCCGGTTTTACCGCGTGCGAGCTCGGGTACATCGGGATTTTTCTTCTGCGGCATGATGGAGCTGCCGGTGGTGAAGCGATCCGCGATTTTAATGAAGGCAAAGTTTTGGCTCATCCAAATGATCAGCTCTTCACTCAAACGGCTAATATGCACCATCACGATAGAGGCAGCAGCGGTGAATTCAATAGCGAAATCTCGGTCGCTCACAGCATCGAGGCTGTTTTGGCACACGCCTTCCATGCCTAAGGTTTTGGCGACACGCTCGCGGTCGAGTGGATAAGTCGTGCCGGCTAATGCAGCGCTGCCCAGCGGTAATTGGTTCACACGCTTGCGCACATCCCCTAAGCGCTGCGCATCACGGGCAAACATTTCTACGTAGGCAAGCATGTGATGCCCAAAGCTCACGGGTTGCGCCACTTGCAAATGCGTAAATCCAGGAAGGATGACATCTGCATTTTTCTCCGCCACCGAAAGCAATGATTGCTGCAGCTCAGCGAGCAAACCAGCAATGGCATCGATCTCACCGCGCAGCCACAGGCGCACATCGGTGGCGACTTGATCATTGCGGCTGCGACCGGTATGCAGGCGCTTGCCGGCATCGCCCACGAGTTGCGTCAGGCGTGCTTCGATGTTCAGATGCACGTCTTCTAAATCGAGCTTCCACTCAAACGCACCGCTCTCAATTTCAGAGCGTATCGTGCCCATTCCTTGCCGGATAGAGGCATGATCAACCTCAGAAATGATGCTTTGTGCAGCCAGCATGTCGGCGTGCGCGAGCGAGCCGGTGATATCAGCTTCCCACAAGCGTTTGTCAAAGAATACGCTAGCCGTGTAGCGCTTGACCAGATCGCTCATCGGCTCAGAGAAGAGCGCAGACCACGCTTGGGATTTTTTATCAAGTTGATTCATGAGATGGCTGGCATACTGTGAGGATTCACTGATTTTATTCGCCCTTATACCCAACCCACGGCTCAGCCCACGACCTCTTCATGGAAACCCGTTTTGGCACGTCACAGTTTGATGCATTGCCCGCACACGCAGCGCCGCGCAATCGGAAGGGCTCAGCTGCAGTTGAAAACATCTTGGCTATGCCGGAGCAAGAGCCCGTATTGGTGTTTGATGCTTGCCATGTGGGCGTGATTTTGCGCACAGTGCTCTCCGTGCAACTTCTGGTGGGCGTGGGCGCGATGTATGTTACGCATGATTTGCTGGGCTGGTTTACTTTCTTGGCGATACTGACTGGCGCGGCATTGCCTGCAGCGCTGCTGTGGCTTATAGTAGCTTGCGCATGCAAAAAGCCGCTGCAAAAGTTAACCCGTGCCGGACAATGGCTGAGTGGCATGATATTGGGCGCACTGGCCGGCACTTATGGTTGTGCTTTGCTGGTTTGGGTCGGCTTCATTAACCAAGGCGCGTGGGTTGCCAGCGCAGTATCTGGCGCGTTAATTGCGGCGGGCATGGTGGCTGCGCTGATCTGGCGCGCCGAGCAGCGCAAGCCCGCCAGCGCTGCGGCCAGGCTCATCGAGCTACAGTCCCGGATTCGCCCGCATTTTTTATTCAACACACTCAACAGCGCGATTGCACTCGTACGAGAAGAGCCGGCCAAAGCCGAAACGATGCTGGAAGATTTGAGCGAACTCTTTCGCAGCGCTTTGGTTGATCAGGGTGATGCCGTCACGTTGAACCAAGAAATAGAGCTGGCCAAGCGGTATTTGGCGATTGAAGAGGTGCGCTTTGGAAACCGGCTTCGCGTTGTTTGGGCGATTGATCCGAGCAGCTTAGAAGCTAAGCTACCGCCATTACTACTTCAACCGCTGGTGGAAAATGCTGTGAAACACGGCGTGGAGCCTAGCGCTTCGGGCGCAGAAGTCAAAATCAGCACACAAAGGCGCAATGGCGTGATTGTGATCAAAATTACCAATACTTCCCCGGGCGGCCAAGGCAGTGCGGGGCATGGTGTGGCGCTACAAAATGTGCAGGATCGTCTGCGTTTGTTGCATGATGTGCAGGCGAGCTTTCGCTGCACTTGGGACAAAGGCATCTATCAAGCTCGTATGGAGATACCCGCGTGATCTCATTAAATGTCATGGTCGTGGACGACGAGTATCTGGCTCGCTCGCGTATCAAAACCTTGTTGGCCGATTGCGTTGATCCGCCCTGCCTGCTGGAAGCAGAGGCAGCAGATGCGATGGAAGCCATGGCGAAATTGCGAGGCGCGGTTGTGGATGTTGTGCTGCTGGATATTCGTATGCCGGGGGCGGATGGACTGCAACTGGCGCGCGAACTGCGTCATATTCGCCCTGAGCTAATGATCATATTCGTTACCGCTCATGCTGAGCATGCCGTGGATGCATTTGATTTGGATGTGCTGGACTATCTCACCAAGCCTGTGCGCGCTGAACGCCTGCAGAAAGCTTTGCAGAAGGCACTCCTAAAAAAGGAGCAGCTCGCGCATATTTCTAGCCGGCCATTTGCCGATTTGACTCAAAAACCCATCATTATTCAAGACCGTGGACGCACCGAGCGCGTGCCCTTGTCTGATGTGCTGTATTTCAAAGCAGAACTCAAATACGTCACAGTGCGTACTGCACAGCGCAGCTATATTTTGGATGGTTCGCTCACCGAGCTAGAAGCGCAATACGCGCAGGATTTTTTAAGAATTCACCGCAATACGCTGGTGGCGCGGCGCGAAATGCGCGCGCTTGAACGCTTTCATGGCGTGGATGAAGACGAACCGCAAGGCAGCGCAGTAGAAGGCTGGGCGGTGCGCTTGCGCTCCTGCGAAGAGCCGCTACTTGTCTCGCGCAGGCAGCTTGCCAGCGTGCGCGCGGTGATTGCTCAGGCCTGAATGAGCATAGTGGATGTTGCTGCCGCGGAAGATGGCGTTGCTGAGGCGATCAAGCCGCCACCTAAGCAGACGTCTGCGTCGTAGATCACAGCGGATTGTCCGGGTGTCACAGCCCATTGCGCCTGTGGAAAATTCAGAGCAAAACCTCCGGGGGCTGCTTCAAAAACGCATTGGGCATCGGCTTGCCGATAGCGCGATTTACTGCCATAGATGCCATGTTGCGGCGCGTGCCCGGCACACCAGCTCACATCATCAGCCTGCAAAGCGCTTGAGAGCAACCAAGGATGCTCATGACCCTGCACCACCCAAAGCGTATTTTTCGCCATGTCTTTGCGCGCCACGTACCAAGGCGAATGATCGCCGCTGCCGCGATGAGCGCCTTTATCTTTCACACCGCCGATGCCTAGACCTTGGCGCTGGCCAAGCGTATAAAAACTCAAGCCCACATGCTGGCCAATCATTCGCCCCTTCTCATCGTTGATCGGGCCGGGTTCTTTGCTGATGTAACGGTTCAGAAACTCACGGAAAGGGCGCTCGCCGATGAAGCAGATGCCTGTCGAGTCCTTTTTCTTGGCATTGGGCAGTTTGATCTCGTCAGCAATGCGGCGTACTTCGGTTTTGTGCAGTTCGCCTACAGGGAAGAGCGTTTTGGAGAGTTGCTGCTGCGTGAGGCGATGCAAAAAATAGCTTTGGTCTTTGCTGGGGTCAAGCCCTTTCAGCAACTCATATAGCCCCGTCGTTTCATTCCAACGAACACGCGCGTAGTGCCCTGTGGCAATTTTTTCTGCCCCCAAGCGCATCGCGTGGTCTAGGAAAGATTTGAACTTGATCTCGGCATTGCACAAAATATCAGGATTGGGCGTGCGCCCGGCTTGGTATTCGCGCAGAAATTGAGCAAACACGCGATCTTTGTAATCTGCCGCGAAATTCACATGCTCGATCTCGATGCCCAGAACATCGGCCACTGCCGCCGCATCCACAAAATCCACATTGCTGGAGCAGTATTCCGAATCATCATCATCTTCCCAATTTTTCATGAAGATGCCGATCACCTCGTAGCCAAGACGCTTGAGCAGATAGGCTGAGACCGCAGAGTCCACGCCTCCGCTCAAACCGACCACAACACGCTGTTTTTTACTCATAATCGCAATTTTAGGCGCTGCGCCATTCTTCAAGCCTGCGAGCGAATATCAGTTAGAGGATCCCGCGATTGATGCGGTCCTGATCTAACCGGAAAATCGAAACATCCTTTTTAAACTGCAATCATCATGGATTTACAACTCAACAACAAAACCGCTCTCGTCACGGGTGCCAGCGTTGGCATTGGCCGCGCGATTGCTTTAAGCTTGGCGGCCGAGGGCGTGCAGCTGGCAATTGCGGCTCGGCGTGTGGACAAACTGCAAGAACTGGCCAGCGAGATTATGGCCAGTGGAGGCAAAAAACCGCACGTGATTGCTGCTGATCTTTATGAAGACGATGCTTCTAAAAAGCTAGCAGAGAGCGCAATATCGGCGTTGGGCAAGGTCGATATTCTCATCAACAATGCAGGCGGTTCGCGAAGTTTCAAGGAACTGCATGTGAGCGAGGAGGCTTGGCAAGAGGCGATCACGCTCAACTTTCACCGACCGCGCCAACTCGCAGATAGCCTGATTGATCAGATGATTGCCAACAATTGGGGCCGCATCATCAACATCACCGGCAAGAGTGAGCCTGAGCATATCAACGGCGCGTTTTGTGCCAAGGCCGCCATGCACAGCTGGGCCAAAGGCCTCTCGCGCATGGTCGGCAAAAACGGCATCACGGTGAACTGCATCCCGCCCGGCCGCATCCACAGCGAACAAATCTTCCGCAACTACACGCCCGAATACCGCCAATGGCAAAGCGACAACGAAATCCCCGCGGGGCGCTATGGCGAGCCGGAAGAGTTGGCGAATTTGGTGACGTTTTTATCGTCACCACTGGCGGCCTACATTACGGGGGCTGTGATACCGGTGGATGGGGGTTTGCGCAAATATCAATTCTGAAAGAAAAATGCAGAATACCTTTTTGAATGTGGAGGACGCAAAAGTTACGCAGAAGACGCAGAAAAGAAACAACCAAATTTTGGTTTTTTCTTTTGCGACCTCTGCGAATCCTTCGCGTCCTCTGCGTTCAAAATGAATTTTTCCAAGATAGCCAATCCGCCAAAGAGGCAGACAAATGACGCATCCCATCACCCGCCGCACGACACTTTCCATAGCACTCGGTGCAGCATCCATGGCGGCTACTCCTTGGATTCGTGCCCAAAGCTGGCCTTCTAAGCCGATTCGTTTCATCGTGCCTTTCGCACCCGGCGGTACGAGCGAGGTGGTGGCCAGATCGGTGGCCAATGAACTCACCAAGCAGTTCGGCCAAAGCGTTTTCGTGGAAAACAAGCCCGGCGGTGCGGGTGTCACGGCCATGCAAGAAGCGGCCAAATCCGCTCCCGATGGCCACACCCTGATCCTCACGCATGTGGGCACGCTCGCTGTGAACCCCTACATGCTGAAAAGCCAGCCCTATGACGTGAACAAAGATTTCATGCCAGTGACGCTCTTGGCCAAAGTGCCCAATGTGTTCGTGATCCATCCCGATGTGCCTGCCAAAAACTTCCAAGAGTTCGTGGCTTATGTCAAGAAAAACCCAGGCCAGCTCAACTACGGCAGCGCTGGCAACGCCAGCGCCGGCCACTTGGCGATGGAGTATTTGAAGCTCGTCACCGGCATGTTCATCACCCACATCCCTTACCGCGGCACCGGCCCTCAGCTCACCGATCTGCTCGCAGGCCGCACCCAAGCCAGCAGCGCCGGCATGCCCGCCTTGGGCGCGCACATTCGCGCAGGCAAGCTGCGCGCTATCGCCGTAGGTACAGCGCAGCGCATCTCCGCTTTGCCCGATGTGCCCACCGTGCAGGAAATGGGCTTCAAAGGTTTCGAGACGAGCCAATGGTATGGCATCCACGTGAGTGCAGGCACATCGCCAGATATCGTCAAACGACTGCAAGAGGAAAGTTTCAAAGCCTTGAAGAGCAGTGCAGTAACCGAGCGCTTCGCCACAGACAACGCGGTGGGCGGCGGCGGGCCATCGGCGGACTACGCGAAATTTATTGCGAGTGAGCAGACGATTTGGAAAGATATTGTTGCGCGGGCTTCTATCAAACCGGATTGAGCATGCTCGATGTTTTGGTGATCGGTGGCGGTAATGCTGCACTTTGCGCTGCGCTCAGGGCGCGTGAGGCGGGCGCTTCGGTGATGTTGTTGGAGGCTGCGCCGCGCGAATGGCGGGGTGGAAATTCGATGCATACGCGCAATTTGCGTTGTATGCATGATGCGCCGCAAGATGTGCTTACTGAGGCTTACCCTGAAGAAGAGTTTTGGCAGGATTTGCTCAAAGTCACGGGTGGCAAGACGAACGAAGCGATGGCGCGCTTGGCGATTCGGGAGGGCAGCGGCTGCCGCGATTGGATGAAGAAGCATGGCGTACGCTTTCAGCCTTCACTTTCGGGCACGCTGCACCTTTCGCGCACGAATGCGTTTTTCATGGGCGGCGGCAAGGCGCTGGTGAACGCGTATTACTTAAGTGCGGAAAAGCTCGGTGTGCAGATTCGGTATGACGCACCGGTTGCTCATATCGAGCTCAGCAACGGGAAGTTTGCCGCTGCGCATTTGAAGAGCGGTGAACGCATTGAGGCTAAGAGCTGCGTGCTGGCCTGCGGCGGCTTTGAATCGAATCGTGAATGGCTGCGCGAGGCTTGGGGGCAAAACGCACTAGGCGAATGGCCAACGGATAACTTCGCCATTCGTGGCACGCGCTTCAACATGGGCGTGATACTCAAAGATTTGATGAATCAAGGCGCTGATCTGATTGGCGACCCAACGCAAGCGCACATGGTGGCGATTGATGCACGCGCGCCGCTGTATGACGGCGGCATTTGCACCCGCGTGGATTGCGTGAGTCTGGGCATCATGGTCAACCGCAATGCGCAACGCTTCTATGACGAAGGCGAAGATTTTTGGCCCAAGCGCTATGCGATTTGGGGGCGGCTCGTGGCGCAGCAGCCGACTCAGGTGGGGCATTGCATCATTGATGCGAAGGCTGTCGGGCGCTTCATGCCGCCGGTGTTCAAAGGGGCAAAGGCGGATACGCTGGAAGATTTGGCGCAGCAACTTGGTTTGAATGAAGCAGCGTTTTTGCAAACGGTGCGCGAGTACAACGCCGCTTGCCAAGTTGGAAGGTTTGACCATTCCGTGCTCGACGATTGCCACACCGAGGGCATCACACCCGCCAAGACGCACTGGGCGCTGCCCATCGACACCGCGCCGTTTTATGGGTACACATTAAAGCCCGGCGTGACCTTCACTTATCTCGGCCTCAAAGTGGGTGAAAACACCGCCGTTCGCTTTGGCGGTATCGAATCACCCAACCTGTTTGCCGCTGGCGAGATCATGGCGGGCAATGTACTTGGACAGGGCTACACAGCAGGCGTGGGCATGACGATTGGCACGGCTTTTGGGCGGATAGCCGGCTACGAGTCTGCGCAAAGTGCTATGAAATCGATAGTGAGTACAGTATGAGCACGGCGACTCTGAACCAACTGATCCAAGACGCTACGCAACTCGCTGGTACGCCCGAGCACGAAGTCGCGCGGCAAATGCAAATCTGCAACGCCTGCCGCTATTGCGAAGGCTTTTGCGCCGTCTTCCCCGCGATGACGCGCCGCTTAGATTTCACGCGCGATGACGTGCATTACCTCGCCAACCTCTGCCACAACTGCGGTGCTTGCCTGCATGCCTGCCAATACGCGCCACCGCATGAGTTTGCGGTCAATGTGCCGCGTGCACTTGCGCAAGTGCGTATGAAGACGTATCAAGACTACGCTTGGCCGCAAGCCTTCGCGGGCGCGTACAAGCGCAATGGCCTTGTGCTTAGCTTGGCATTGGCCTTCGGACTCGCTTTGTTTTTCTTGATTGCCGTGATGTTCAAGCAGCCCCTCTTGCATGCGCCATCGCTGGGCGGCGCGGGCGGTAATTTCTACGCGGTGTTTCCGCACTCGCTCATGGCCAACGTGTTTGGTGCCGTGTTTGGTTTTGCGCTACTTGCATTGAGTATCGGACTAAAACGCTTCTGGACAGCACAGAATCCATGGCCGAATCAGCCGATGGCCGGCGTATCGTCTGCGCGGAGTGCTACTAAATCAATAGTAATCAAGCAAGCTGCGCAGGAAGCCACGCAAGCTGCCTTGAGCTTGAAGTATTTAAATGGCGGTCACGGCGAGGGTTGTCACAATGAAAGCGAAGCATGGACGAAACTGCGCCGCGTCTTCCATCACCTCACCTTCTACGGCTTCATGCTCTGCCTCGCCGCCACCAGTGTGGCCACGCTTTACCACTACGCTTTCAACTGGATCGCACCCTACGGTTATGCCAGCCTGCCCAAGCTCTTTGGCATCACCGGCGGCATCATGCTGCTGATCGGCCCTGCCGGCCTCTTTTGGCTCAAACTCAAACGCCATGCGCTCCATGGCGACGATGCACAAAAACCCATGGACTACGGCTTCATAGCCTTGCTCTTCGCCGTCAGCCTCACCGGCTTAGCCCTCATGGTCTGGCGCGATTCAAGCGCGATGGCGCTGCTCCTGTGCATCCATCTCGGCAGCGTCATGGCCTTCTTCCTCACCATGCCCTACGGCAAGATGGCACACGGCTTTTATCGCTGCGCTGCGCTGCTCAAATTCGCCATTGAAAAGCGCCAACCTAGCAATTTGAAGCTCAGTGCGGATTAGCCAAACCGCTCAGCGGCAGCCAAGCTTGAAACTGCAAACCACTGATCCCAAAGCGTATCGCATTGCCAGCATGCAGCGCTTGCAGCTCATTGAGCACGATGGCAGATAGCGCCTCGCGCTCGCTCGCGCCAACGTACTTTGGCATGCAAGCGCGCACCGATCGCTTTGACGCATCTAGCCCCTGCGCCACGATGGCCGCAACGCATTCGCCCAGTTCCTTGCGATAGCGCAACCGCAGCGCATCCGGCGGCACCATCTGCTGCACCGCCGCCATGTATTGCTGGCAGCTGCGCTCATAGGCCCACACATACACATCGGCCAGCAGCTCCGTGCGCCCCATTTCATAGACACCCAGCAAACCCTCGATGTACGCCTCTATGGGCACGTCGATAAACGATAGCGGGCACAGATTGCGCTCCATCAAGGGAATATTCGTAGCGAGGCGCGAAGTGCGTTTGTTCACATCAATGAAAGGCTGCAGATATGGCACATGCACCATCAGAAAAAAGCTCTGCTCAAACGGATCAACAATCTCCGCAGCCATCTCCATCACAAAACCAAACAGCTCAGCAATACGCTGCGGCATCGCCAGCGGCAAATACACGCTGCCGCCAATGCCCACCACGCGCGTTCGCAAAGCGCCACTGTCCATCGGGCTGGGCAGCAAGCCATCCGAGAGCAACGCATGTAGTGCAATCACCGTGGCGCGGTTTATGCCCACCACATCTGCGTCACTTTTGCCAGGCTGCCCCACGCCATACACCAAGTATTCAATCGCCCGCTTGTGGTTCAAAATCATCTGCGCTTGCAGTGCATCCTTGCCCGGCGCGGCCAGCCCCTCTTCAATCAGCTTTTGCGTATCCAGCCGCGAATAGGTGTTGCCCTCCAGGCGGCTGGAAGACCAGCTCAGATCAATCAGCAAGCGATCCAAAATATCCCGTGCAAACGTGCCTGCTGGCGTAGTGGCTTCACTACCCCGCGTCGCTTGCCCCATCAGCATCAGCTGCTCGCGCTGCGCCTCGCTCAGGTAATGCGTGCGGTTCGGCGCATAGCTCTCCAGCAGCCCCAGTGAATAGCCCACCGGCTTGCGCGCCAACACATCTTGCCGCACATAAGAGCGCACCTCCTGCCCAGCGCTAGAGACCGGCAAATGCTTCGCGCCATGAGAAGCCAAGGGCTCAGCCACAAACAAAGGCGGCTTCGTCCGCATGGACTCTAGTGCATCCGCATAAGTAGCTTGCCTCCTCGCCGCCGTAGGCAAGGCATAGCGAGCGCCCTTCTTCTGCCCCATTGCGCGAATCGCGCCAGAAGCCACCAGCCGCTGCAACAAACGCTGCAAGCTCCGCCGCGAGCCGAAATACAGCCCATTGTCTTGTACAGCTTGCTCGATGGCAGACAAAGACAGACGTTCCTGCGAAAGCAGACCCAGAAGCTGTTTGTCACTTAAATTGGCACTCATGGCGCTTATTTTGGCATGTGAGATGCCTAAGGTCAACTTGCCAGCCTGCCAAATAACATACCTACATTCTTAGAGTCGCATAAACACGCATTAGAAATGCGTCTGGATGGATTGGAGAGGCAAAGCGTTAACATTACGGTATGTCCAGAGCGCAATTCACTATTCAAGTCCGCCCGCAATATCTGCCTGCGCAATCCGCGCCCAGCATGGGGGTGTTTGGCTTTGCCTATACCGTCACGATCACCAACACGGGCGACATCACCGCGCAGCTGATCTCCCGCAGCTGGAATATCAACGATGCCAATGGCGTCACGGAGAAGGTCAAAGGCCCAGGCGTGATCGGTGAGCAGCCCACCCTTGCGCCCGGCGAGAGCTTCGAATACACCAGCGGCTGCCGCCTGCGCACGCCTACAGGCACGATGCACGGCCAATACCATTGCGTGGCTGACGATGGCACGGCATTTAACGCAGATATTCCGATGTTTGTGCTTGATGCGCTGAGCCATCTGGGTGGCAGGCCGACGCTGCATTGAGACGACGTTGATCTCATATCGTCATGGGTGAATTCGATCTGATCGAGCGTTACTTCAAGAGCGCTGCAAAATCTTCTTCAGACGCAGATCTTGGCATTGGCGACGATTGCGCCTTGCTCACGCCCGCGCCCGGCATGCAGCTTGCCATCAGCTCTGACATGCTGGTCGAAGGCCGACATTTTTTAAGCACGGTCAGCCCTGAAGCTTTGGGGCATAAAGCGCTGGCCGTGAATTTGAGCGATTTGGCGGCTTGTGGCGCGAAGCCTATTGCCTTCACTCTTGCGCTCGCGTTGCCGCATGTAGACGAAGCTTGGCTTGCGGGCTTTTCAAAAGGTCTGTTTGCGCTTGCTGATGAGCACAATTGCGCATTGATCGGCGGCGACACCACAGCAGGGCCACTCAACATTTGCATCACGGTGTTTGGCCATGTGCCCACAGGGCTGGCATTGCTCAGAAGCGGCGCAAAAGCGGGTGACAATATTTATGTGAGCGGCTTGCCCGGCCAAGCGCGGCTGGCATTAGAAGCGTTTCGCGGCAACCTTTCTTTGCTCGAAAAAGATTTCTCACTCACACGCTCGCGCATGGAGCGACCCGCGCCGCGCGTGGCGCTCGGCATGGCATTGCGCGGCATGGCCAGCAGCGCTATTGATGTCAGCGATGGCCTGCTGGGTGATCTTTCGCACATTCTCAAGGCCAGCGGCTTAGGCGCAGAGATTGCATTAAACACTATAGATTCGATAGCACGTAACGCATATTTCTTGCCGGCTAACAGCCGATTTGACTCAAAATTGTTAAGAAAAATGGTGCTTGCGGGCGGTGACGACTATGAACTCGTCTTCACAGCTGCGCCCGCACAGCGCGAAGCCGTGCAAGCTGCTGCGCTCGCTGCGCAAACCCCCATCACGCGCATTGGCACGATGCAAGCCGAACTAGGCCTGAGACTGCGCGAGGCCGATAACTCCATCGCAAACAACGATTTCGCCTCGTTCGATCATTTCAAAGGCTGAGCCGGCAAAGATCACGCGCAGGTCATGCTTTGGGCAGAGCTCTCGGCTTACCGTCTATGTCAATCGCCACATAAGTCAAGTTCGCATCCGTTACTTTCACGATCTCGTCTGCGTTACGCAGCCGCTGGGCATATACCTCCACATGCACCGTGACCGACGTGTTGCCTACGCGCACAACTTCTGCAAAGAAGCTCAGCAAATCGCCTACCTTGACCGGCTGTTTGAACAAAAACTCGTTCACAGCCACAGTCGCAATCCGCCCTTTGGCGATGCGCGCGGGGATCACCGAGCCGGCCAAATCGACCTGCGCCATCACCCAGCCGCCGAAGATATCGCCGTTGGCATTGCTGTCGCCGGGCATGGAGATCACCTTCAGCACGAGTTCTTTGTCGGTAGGTAGGCTGACTTTTTCACTTGAGTTAGTAGACATAGGCACAATCTAGATCAAAACCCAATGATATAACCGTCTAAGCGTCGGCATTCTCCGAAACCGCTCACGAATTTCCCAACGAACCTGCCCATGCGCTCTCTAGCCACCACACCTCCCAGCGCACCCACCGCCCCGCATTCCCCCACCCCCGACCGCTCCGACTGGCTCACCCTCAAGCGCCTGCTGCCCTATCTACTCGAATACAAATGGCGCGTGGCGGCGGCCTTGGCTTTTATGGTCGGCGCGAAGGTGGCCAACGTCGGCGTGCCGCTGCTGCTCAAAGAGCTGGTGGACAGCATGAGCTTCAAGCCGGGATCTGCGCAGGCCATGCTGGTCATACCCATGGGTTTGCTGCTGGCTTATGGTTTGCTGCGCTTATCGACCAGTCTTTTTACTGAATTAAGAGAATTGGTCTTTGCCAAAGCCACGCAAGGCGCTGCGCGCTCGATTGCGCTCAAAACCTTCGAGCATCTGCACGCGCTCTCGCTACGTTTCCATCTGGAAAGACAAACAGGCGGCATGACACGCGATATCGAGCGCGGCGTGCGCGGCATTGAATCACTGATCTCGTATTCGCTGTATTCCATCATCCCCACCTTGATTGAAGTAACACTCGTGCTTACTATTCTTGCGGTGAAATTTGATGTGTGGTTTGCCATCATCACGCTCTCCGCGCTGGCGCTCTACATCACCTTCACCGTGCTCGTGACCGAGTGGCGCACACAGTTCCGCAAAGAGGCCAATGAATTCGATTCAGCGGCGCACACCAAAGCCGTGGATTCGTTGCTCAATTACGAGACGGTGAAGTATTTCAACAACGAAAAGTTTGAAGCGGATCGCTACGACGAGCGCCTAGAAAAGCTGCGCAAAGCCCGACTGAAAAGCCAGACCACGCTCTCCCTGCTCAACACCGGCCAACAGCTCATCATCGCCGTGGCGCTGGTGGGCATGCTCTGGCGCGCCACGCAAGGCGTGGTCGAAGGCCGCATGACTTTGGGCGATCTCGTGATGGTGAACGCCTTCATGATCCAGCTCTACATTCCGCTCAATTTCCTCGGCGTGATTTACCGAGAAATCAAGCAAAGCCTCACCGATCTGGACAAGATGTTTGTGCTGATGGAGCGTGAGCGTGAGGTGGCCGATTCCCCCGACGCCACGGCGCTGCAATTGCACGCTTCGCCATCGGTGCGCTTCGTGAATGTGAATTTCGCTTACGAAGCAGCGCGACCGATTCTGCACGGCGTGAGCTTCGACATCCCAGCTGGTAAAACAGTCGCTGTCGTCGGCGCAAGCGGCTCGGGGAAATCAACATTAGCGAGATTGCTCTATCGTTTCTATGACATTCAAAACGGCAGCATCCAAATCAATGGCCAAGACATCCGCAGCCTCACGCAGAGCAGCGTGCGTGCCAGCATTGGTATCGTGCCGCAAGATACCGTGCTCTTCAACGACACGGTCGAGTACAACATCGCCTACGGCAAGCCCGGTAGCAGCCCAGAGCAGGTGCGCGAAGCCGCGCGAGCAGGGCGTATCCACGATTTCATCTCTTCCACGCCCAAGGGCTACGAAACGATGGTGGGCGAGCGCGGCCTGAAGCTCTCCGGCGGTGAAAAGCAACGTGTGGCGATTGCCCGCACGCTGCTGAAAAACCCACCGATCTTAATTTTTGACGAAGCCACTTCCGCGCTCGACACGACAAATGAGCGCGCGATTCAAGCCGAGCTGCAAGGTGTGTCTGCGAATAAGACGACTCTGGTGATCGCGCACCGCCTCTCCACAGTCGTCGATGCGCATGAAATCTTGGTGCTGGATGCGGGGCGCATTATCGAGCGCGGCACGCATGCTGATCTTTTGAGCCAGCAGGGAAGATATGCTGCCATGTGGGCTTTGCAGCAGTCTGCTTCTGAGTGATTTTGAGGCACTTTAGGCAGTTTGCCGGCGTAATATATGCGCGGATAGCTCCTGTTTTTATAGCGACGGCTCCGAGTTTGAAGCGCTGCGCTTTGGGCATCCCACTGCGCGAATGTCCCCCGCGCTGGCCTTCGGCTGGCGCTCCTCCTCTATTTCGCTTCGTGAGATACCCAAATCACAACGCTTCAAACTCGCGGCCTGGTGTTTAGTTAAAAAATCTACGCGCCTAGACTTCTTGCTGTTCTACAAGCGCAGTCGGCACGTCAACACATCAAAGCGCAACCCAAAGAAAGCACAAAATTCAAAGCAAAACAAGCACCTAGCCGGCATAAAACCTGCGTTAACAGCTATAAATTTGATAGCGCACTACAAATTTGAGACAATAGCGGGTTAGAAAGCAGCAAGCACACCATGGACTATCCACAGATATTTGATGTCATCGTCGTTGGCGGTGGCCACGCCGGCACAGAGGCCGCGCTGGCCAGCGCGCGGATGGGTTGCACGACGCTGCTGCTTTCGCACAATATCGAAACGCTGGGGCAGATGAGCTGCAACCCGTCGATTGGCGGGATCGGCAAAGGGCATCTTGTGAAAGAAGTGGATGCTCTTGGCGGCGCGATGGCGCTGGCCACTGATGAGGGCGGCATTCAGTTTCGTATCTTGAACGGCTCGAAAGGCCCAGCGGTGAGGGCGACTCGCGCGCAAGCTGATCGCGTGCTCTACAAAGCTGCGATTCGGCGGATGCTGGAAAACCAGCCGAATTTGTGGCTTTTTCAACAAGCCGTGGATGATTTGATGGTCGAAGATCATGCGACAGGTGCTCGCGTGGTCGGCGCTATCACGCAAGTGGGCATTCGCTTTCGTTCGCGCGCTGTGGTGCTGACCGCCGGCACTTTCTTGGATGGAAAGATTCATGTTGGCCTGAACAATTATGCTGCGGGCAGGGCGGGTGATCCGCCAGCCGTTTCTCTTTCAGCACGCTTGAAAGAGCTCAAGCTCCCGCAAGGCCGATTGAAAACCGGCACACCTGCCCGCATCGATGGGCGCAGTATTGATTACTCTCAATGCATTGAGCAGCCCGGCGATGGTATGCCAGACGCCTCGGGAAACATCAGCAGCGCGATGCCCGTCTTCAGCTTCATGGGCAAAGCAGCGATGCATCCGCGCCAAGTGCCGTGCTGGATCACGCACACCAACGAAAAAACGCACGACATCATCCGATCAGGCTTTGACCGCAGCCCCATGTTTACCGGCAAAATCGAAGGCGTGGGCCCGCGTTACTGCCCGAGCGTGGAGGATAAGGTGAACCGCTTTGCCGACAAAGACGCGCATCAAATCTTCTTAGAGCCCGAAGGCCTCACGACGCACGAAATCTATCCCAACGGCATCTCCACCAGCATGCCTTTCGATATTCAACTGGCCATGATCCGATCGATCAAAGGCTTGGAGAACGCCCACATCTTGCGCCCTGGCTACGCGATTGAATACGACTATTTTGACCCGCGCGAGCTGCGCAGCAGCTTTGAGACGAAGGCAATTGATGGCCTCTTTTTTGCAGGCCAGATCAATGGCACGACCGGCTATGAAGAGGCTGCGGCGCAAGGCTTATTTGCCGGCATCAATGCAGCTTTGCAGGTGAGGGCGGCGGGATGTGGCGATGCAGCCAAATCTTCTGCTGGCAGCATCTCGTTTGACGCTGACCGTTGGCTGCCTGGCCGCTCTGAAGCTTATCTCGGTGTGTTGGTAGACGACTTGACGACGCAGGGCGTGACCGAGCCCTACCGCATGTTTACCAGCCGCGCCGAATACCGCCTGCAACTGCGCGAAGACAATGCGGATGCGCGACTCACGGAAGTGGGGCGCAAGCTGGGGCTGGTTGATGATGCGCGCTGGGAGGCCTTCAGCCGCAAACTCGAGGCTGTTTCACGTGAAACACAGCGCTTGAAATCTACTTGGGTGACGCCCGCAAAACTACCTTTGTCTGAGGCTGAGCGCGTGCTAGGCAAAGGGATCGAGCATGAATACAGCTTATTTGAGCTGCTGCGCCGTCCGGGAGTAGGGTACGAAGCGCTTGTTTCGCTCAAGCAGGGCGAGGAAAGTTTAGGCTCAGAGAGTGTTTCACGTGAAACATTGGGCGATTTGCGGGAATCGGTTTTAGAGCAAGTCGAGATTGCCGCCAAATACAGCGGCTACATTGATCGCCAGCTCGATGAGGTCAAGCGAGCCGCGCATTACGAAAACATGCGTCTGCCGGTCGGCTTGGATTACACCCAAGTGCGAAGCCTTTCTTTTGAAGCTCGCCATAAACTAGCCAAACACCAGCCCGAAACCCTTGGACAAGCCTCGCGCATCAGCGGCATCACACCGGCCAGCATCTCGCTCCTCCTGATTTACTTGAAAAAAGCGAAGTTCAAGGGATTTGTTGCGAGCGCCAATGATGCGCAGTCGACGGCTCAAGCAGCCTGAGCTCAGCCTATGGCCACACATGTTTCACGTGAAACGCAGCCTCCAATTTCTGCCTTGAAGCTCGATTTCTCCGCCCAACTCGGCGCGCTCCATGCAGCGGCCACTGAGCTTGGCTTGCCGCTGAATACAGCTCAAGCGCATCGCTTGCTGGCCTACCGCGACATGATTGCCAAGTGGAACAAAGTCTACAACCTCACTTCTTTGCGTGATCCGATGCAGATGTTGTCGCACCACATCATAGATTCGCTGGCTGCTGCACCTCCATTGCAAAAATACCTCCAACTGGCGGGGCAGGGCACATGGCGCCTACTTGATGTGGGCTCTGGCGGAGGTTTGCCGGGTGTCGTTCTGGCCACTGTCATCGATGGCTTGGATGTGACATGTGTCGATACCGTTGGCAAAAAAGCTGCCTTTGTGCAGCAAGCAGCCAACGAATTGACGCTCAAGAATCTGCGCGGCGTACATGCGCGGGTCGAAGCTATGCAAGCTACGTCGTTTGACGTGATCACCAGCCGCGCTTTTGCCTCTCTGGCCGATTTCGTTCAGCTGACCCGGATGCACCTGAAGCCAGCCACGCAAAGTAGCGGCGTGTGGATGGCGCTTAAAGGCAAACGCCCGGATGACGAAATAGCTGCCCTGCCAGCCGAGGTGGAAGTGTTTCACGTGGAACAGCTCCACGTACCGGGCTTGAATGCTGAGCGTTGCATAGTCTGGATGCGGCTGCGGGCCTGACCTTCCCTTTTGCGCCCCTTGCAAATCCCTCACATTCTCTACGTTCAAAAGCCCCAAGTTATTGTCATGCCGTGTTAGTAGGCTAAGCTGGCACCATGAACATCAAGCGCCTGTTAGCCACTTTATTATGCGCAGCAGCCATTGTGGCTGCCGCGCAAAGCCCAGCCAGTCAACCCTTAGCGCCTGTGCAAAGCGTTGATCTTCAGCGTTACCAAGGCGTATGGCATCAAGTTGCGTTGTATCCCAATCAGTTTCAAAAATCCTGTGCCTCTAACACGCGCGCCGAATACACCCCGCAGCCAGGCGGCACGATACAAGTGATCAACCAATGCCGCGGCACGGATGGAAAAGAAATCCGTGTAGTTGGTCAAGCACGTCCTGCTCACGATGCAAAGCTCATGGCCGGCCTGCTCACGCCACCACAATTGCAAGTTCGCTTCGCACCGGCTTGGCTATCTTGGCTGCCCATGGTGTGGGGCGATTATTGGGTGATCCAGCTCCCAGCCGATTACCGCTACGCAGTAGTAGGCGAGCCCAAGCGAGAGTTTCTTTGGGTGCTCGCGCGCGAGACGCAATTAAGCGCCGCTGATTGGTCAGCGATAGAAACCCGCTTGAAAGAGCAGGGCTACGATCCGGCCAAGCTGATCCGAGAAAAGGTTCTGCCATAAGCGTTCATGAGCGTTGCTGTTGAATCGATAGCGCTCTATGCTTATTTTGTGCCGGCTGGATGGTAATTTTGCATAGAAGCCGTGAGCTGCTTTTTCGCCCATCTTCGCACCAGCTCCCGTACCGATCACCGGTGCGATCACAGAGCCGATCGCACCGCCGATGGTGGCACCTCGGCTAGATTGCACTTAAGGGGCAGCAGTCGTGCCGCTGGTCATCAGAGTGCCAGCCGCCCATTGCAAGCTCAGTTGCATTTAATCACGCACCGCCCGACACCCAGGAAGCCGCCAAAGACAGCATCGCTGGCCGCTTGAAATGGCTCGATGGCGAGCTCGCCGGCAGGCAATATCTCACGGGCGACCAATTCACCGTGGCCGAGGGCTTGATCAAGTCAAGCTTGCCAATTGGCCAGCGCCTCGTGCCGTCTCTAGCCGCATCAAAGGATGTAAGAGCATCAGCTTTTGGCTGTAGCGATCAAGCGTGCTGTGAAGCACTTCGATCAAGGCTTTTGCAGGGGCTGTGAGGATGCGTGTGCGCTGCGTCATCAAAAACACCTCCCGCTCCATCCTTGGGCTCAAAGGCACAAATTGCATCCCCTGAGCCAACGCATGGGATGCGCCCAGTGCAGACATCACGCCAACACCCACACCTTCGCGCACCAAGGCCAACTGCATGGCCAAGCTGCTCACCTCGATGCCGCCCTGCATCTGCCCCACCAATTCCGAACCTCGACTATGCAAAACATGCATGATGCTGGTATCTTGCGGCTCGCGCAGCAGCGGCAAATTAGCTATAGCAGCAGCATTGATCGGTTCGGTCAACTCAAAATAATCTGGGTGAGCCAACAGGCCGATGGCAGCGCTGGCCAATCGCACGCAAGATAACGCAGCGGTATCTCCCATCGGTGAACCGATCCCCACATCGGCTTCCGCCCGCAGCACGCGTGCGGTAATGCCTGCGCTGTTGTCATCGAGCAAACGCACTTGCACATCAGGGTGCATCTGGCGGAGCTGCTGAAGGACTGCTGGCATCAATACTGAGCCAAAAGCTGTGCCCAGCGCCACCGTCACTAAACCACGAACCCCCGACGCTTGCTCAAACAGAGCTTGCGTGATGTGTTCCATGTCGCCCAGCAAGCGCTGCGCCATCGGCAAAAAACGCTTACCCTCTTCGCTCAGTGCAAGCTGCCGCGTGGTTCGGTTAAACAGCAACACACCCAGTTGGGATTCCAAGTCTTGGATTGAGCGCGTGAGCGCAGGCTGGCTGATGTGCAACAACTCGCTGGCACGAGAAAAATGCCGCTCCTGAGCCAACACGGTGAACATGCGCAGTTGCCGCTGATTCATATTCATAACCAACGATTATAAATGCATCATATTTATGCATTGGACGATACTTCAAAGATTTTCTACAGTGCAGGCATCATTTTTGGAGATTCTCATGCAGACACTATCGCCTCGTTTTGCGCATATCGCCCTTGCCCTCTCAGTTGCTTTGGCGGCGTGTAGCCACAATCCACCTGCTGTTACGGCATCTGTGATCCCTGCCATTCCTAAAGGCGAAGTCAGTGGCAAGGCCACAGTACACACACCCGCATCGGCCAAAGCCGTGATGGATCAAGCTGCCGTCGTTTTGCCTACGGCTGTCACTGGCGGCGCAATATTCACGGGCTTGCTCAAAGACGCACCAGCGACCACCCGAGGCAAAGTGCCGACGGTGGTCTTCTTGCACGGCTCATCAGGTCTCTCGCTCAAAGCGATTGGTGAGTGGCAGCAATGGTTGGCTGCACAAGGCATTGCCAGCATCGCGCCGGATTCGTTTGCGCTGCCCGACCGCCTCACTTACAAATCGCCGGTGGACAAAAGCATTTACGAGCAAATTCATGCGCTGCGCGCCTCCGAAATCAAATTGGCTGCCGATGCAGTCAAGAGCATCCCCTGGCTCGATGTGGCACGCCTCGTGCTCGCCGGCACAAGCGAAGGCGCAACCTCCGTCGCCCGCTACAGCGGCAATGAATTTGCAGGCCGAATCCTCTATTCATGGAGTTGCGAAAACAATTATTTTGTCAATGAGCATCGCAGCGCCCTGCCTCAAGATCGCCCCGTACTCAACGTCATGAGCTCAACCGATGTGTTTTTCTCACCTGCCAATTCATGGTTGGGCCATCCTGCGGCGCAAGGGCATTGTGCGCAAGCGCTCAAAGACAACAAACAAGCAACCATTGTGTTGATCCCGGGCGCACCGCACACGCTGATTAACTTACCGCAAGCCAGGCAAGCCACGGCAACATTTTTCCGTGAACTTACAGCGCGCCCCTGAGCGTCGTCAACCGCCCTTCAGCACCGTTCATCTAACTTAAGGCTTAGAGATTCGGTGCGAGCAATCTCTGCAGTTGCTCTTCCGTCTCGCCACGCCGTGCAGCTAAATCCTTAAGCTGATCCCCGCCGATTTTGCCGACGCTGAAGTATTGCGCCTCCGGGTGGCTGAGCATGAAGCCGCTGACGCTGGCTGCCGGGGTCATGGCTAGGCTTTCCGTTAGAGCCATGCCGATGTCTTCGCATTGTAGGGCGCGAAACATGTCTGCCTTGGGGCTGTGATCAGGGCAAGCCGGGTAGCCGGGAGCAGGGCGGATGCCCTGGTATTTTTCTTTGATCATCTCCTCGTTGCTGAGCGCCTCGCCGTTCGCATAGCCCCACAAGTCAGTGCGCACGCGGTGGTGCAGCATTTCGGCGAAGGCTTCGGCCAAGCGGTCGGCCAAGGCTTTGAGCATGATGGAACTGTAGTCATCAAGGTCGTCCGTGAAGAACTTTTCTTTTTTCTCCACGCCTATACCAGCTGTGACGGCAAAGATGCCGATGTAATCATTTTTTGCGGTGTTTTTTGGGTCTTTTAGGCGAGTAGCCGGCATAGAATCTGCGTTAAGTGCTATTGATTTAGGAGTGTTCTCGCCGATCGTGCGCGGTGCAATGAAATCACTCAAGCAGCGACTTGGCCGCAATACACCATCGATCATTTGCTTCTCAGTCTGCTGACGCAGGCCATGCCACGTCATGAGCTTGGTGGTGCGCGATTCGTCAGCATAGATTTCAATATCGTCGCCCACACTATTGGCTGGATAGAGGCCAAGCACGCCATTGGCCGTGAGCCAGCGCCCTTCGATCAAGCGCTGGAGCATGCGCCTGCCATCGGCATACACGCGCACGGCCTCTGTGCCCACCACGTCGTCTTTCAAGATTTGCGGGAAGGGCCCAGCCAAATCCCAAGTTTGGAAAAACGGGCCCCAGTCGATATATTTGGCGAGCTCGGTTAAATCAAAATTCTTAAACAAGCGGCGGCCAATGAATTTCGGTACGGGCGGTGTGTAAGCCGCCCAATCGAGTGGCGTTTTGTTGGCTCGCGCCTTTGCCAGTGGCCACATCGGCGTAACCTTCTTGTTCGCATGCAGCTCGCGCACTTTGGCGTAGTCAGCATTGAGCTCATCGATGTATTTGGCCGCCTGATCCGACAACAAGCTCTGCGCCACGCCCACGCTGCGCGAGGCATCGGGCACATAGACCACTGGGCCTTCGTAATGCGGCGCGATTTTCACGGCGGTGTGAACCCGCGAGCAGGTTGCCCCGCCAATCAGCAACGGAATTTTCTTGATGCGGAAATGATCATCCTTCTGCATCTCTGCTGCCACATACTGCATCTCTTCAAGACTAGGCGTGATCAGCCCCGAGAGCCCCACGATATCTGCGCCTTCTACCTTGGCGCGCGCCAAAATCTCATGGCAAGGCACCATCACGCCCATGTTCACCACATCAAAATTATTGCATTGCAACACCACCGTGACGATGTTTTTGCCAATGTCATGCACATCGCCTTTCACCGTGGCGATGATGATCTTGCCTTTGGTGCGCACATCTTGCCCAGCGGCCTCCATCTGCAGCTTCTCCGCTTCGATGTGGGGCAGCAAATGCGCCACCGCCTGCTTCATCACACGGGCCGATTTCACCACCTGCGGCAAAAACATCTTGCCCTGCCCAAACAAATCGCCCACCACATTCATGCCATCCATCAGCGGCCCTTCAATCACATGCAGCGGCCTGCCGCCCGTGGCTTTGATCGCTTGATAGCTTTCTTCTGTGTCAGCCACGATGAAATCCGTGATCCCATGAATCAGCGCATGCGCCAAGCGGCCGTTCACATCTTTTTCGCGCCACACGAGGCGCGCAGAATCATCCTTCGCTGCGCCTTTCAAGCCTTCAGCCGCAGCAACAAGCTTTTCTCCAGCCTCGGGATCGCGGTTCAACACCACGTCTTCAACGAGGGAACGCATCGCCGGCTCAATCTGCTCATAAACACCCAGCTGCCCGGCATTCACAATCCCCATATCCATCCCAGCTTGAATCGCGTGATACAAAAATACGGTGTGAATCGCCTCGCGCACATGATCATTGCCGCGAAATGAAAAGCTCACATTGCTCACACCGCCGGAGACCTTCGCGCCCGGCAGATTCGCCTTGATCCAGCGCGTGGCTTCGATGAAATCCACCGCGTAATTGTTGTGCTCTTCAATGCCGGTAGCAATCGCAAAAATATTCGGATCAAAAATAATGTCTTCAGGTGGAAAGCCCACTTCATCCACCAACACGCGATAGGCCTTAGAACAAATCTCAATCTTGCGGGCATAGGTGTCAGCCTGGCCTTTCTCGTCAAATGCCATCACCACAGCCGCTGCCCCATAACGGCGCAGCAAATTCGCTTGATGCTTGAAAACCTCAATGCCTTCTTTCATCGAGATCGAATTCACAATGCCCTTGCCCTGAATGCAACGCAGCCCCGCCTCGATCACGCTCCATTTGGAAGAATCAATCATGATCGGCACGCGAGCAATATCCGGCTCGCTGGCGATCAGCTTCAAGAATTTCACCATGGCAGCTTCGCTATCCAGCATGGCTTCGTCCATGTTGATATCGATGATTTGCGCGCCGTTTTCCACCTGCTGGCGAGCCACGGCCAGCGCCTGCTCATATTCGCCATTCAAAATCATGCGGGCGAAAGCTTTGGAGCCGGTCACATTGGTGCGCTCGCCCACGTTCACAAATAATGTACCTTCACCGATCTTTACAGGCTCTAAGCCAGAAAGCAGCATCGGCGGTACTTGGGGAAACGTTGCGTTAAGTGTGGAATCAGACACGGAACTCACCTGAAGAAAAATATTCAATCGGTGAGCGCCGTTGTGCATAAAGCAACCTCCAAGCCTGACGAATCCCACATGAAAGAAAAAATTCGCTGCAACGCTCCTTGGAGGAGTATGATTTTAACCCTACAGTTATAAATGTCCCATGTTCAAGAAGCTCTTCTCCCGCCCCAACGATGCTTTTCGCGAAACTGAGCAGCAAACCGTCATTGACGAAGATCTGCACAATCGCATGGCCGAAACAGCCGGCTTAGACAGCGCTGAGCTAGCCGCCGTCCTGCTGACTGCCCCCGGCGCTATCATGCGATTGACGCTGAATGAAGCGCGCACCGTCGTGACTTACATGGAGCCTCGCAAGTTCGCAGAGGGCACCGCATTCATTCAAGAGGGCGATAAACACAACACCGATTACATGGTGCTCGTGCTCGACGGCGAAGTCACCGTGGAAAGCATCACCGTCAGCCGCACCACGCCCGTGACCACTGCTGTACTGGGCGCTGGAAGCTTGTTGGGCGAAATGGGTATTGTGGATGGCGAACCGCGCTCGGCGACGTGCACGGCCACCACCTCGGTACGCGCAGCCATCTTCACGCGCGGCGCTCTGGAAAAACTCATCAATGACCATCCTGCGATTGGCGCGAAGCTGATGATGTCCATCACATTACGCATTGCACAACGTATGCGCGATACCGCCGATAAACTCAAGCTTTACACGCAGCTCACACAGGCCATGCAACAAGAGATTGATCGCCTCATGCCCACTTAGTGGCCCGCTTGAGGTTTTTGTTCGATAACAGCTCAAGAGCGCTATAAATTTAATAGCGTATCGAGCAGTAAATACGCCGGTTAAGTGCTGTTTCATCTCTTAATCCATGCCCAAACAAGCCAAGCGCTGCCCGCGTAAAATACGGATATGAGCACTACTGAAATCGTTCGCGAAGCGCAAACTCAAGACAATTACAACGCCTCGGCTAAGCAAAAGGCTGCAGCCAAGCTGAGCCGCATTCCCATCAAGGTTGAGCAGAGCGAGCTTTTAAAGAAGCCCGATTGGATTCGGGTCAAGGCGGGCTCGCCAACGACGCGCTTTTATGAGATCAAGCAAATCCTGCGAGAGCACAAGCTGCACACCGTGTGCGAGGAAGCCAGCTGCCCGAATATCGGCGAATGCTTCGGCAAAGGTACAGCCACCTTCATGATCATGGGCGACAAATGCACGCGCCGCTGCCCGTTTTGCGATGTGGGGCATGGCCGGCCTGATCCGCTGGATGCCGATGAACCGCTCAATCTTGCCAAAACAATTGCTGCATTGAAGCTCAAATACGTGGTGATCACCAGCGTGGATCGGGATGATCTGCGCGATGGCGGTGCACTCCATTTCGTGCAATGCATCCAAAAAATCCGCTCTCTCTCGCCGCAAACCACCATTGAAGTGCTCGTGCCCGATTTCCGGGGTCGTGATGATCGCGCGCTGGAGATTTTGAAGGCCGCGCCCCCAGATGTGATGAATCACAATTTAGAAACTGCCCCGCGCCTGTACAAACAAGCCCGCCCCGGAAGTGATTACGCTTTCTCGCTCAATCTCCTTAAAAAATTCAAAGCCCTGCATCCACTCGTGCCCACCAAGAGCGGCATCATGGTGGGCTTGGGCGAAACGGACGAAGAGATTTTGCAGGTGATGCGCGATATGCGCGAGCACCATATCGACATGATTACGATTGGCCAATACCTCGCGCCCAGCAACTCTCACCTGCCCGTCAAGCGCTACGTTCATCCCGATGTTTTCAAAATGTTTGAGGCGGAGGCCTACAAGATGGGTTTTAAGCATGCGGCTGTGGGCGCGATGGTGCGCAGCTCGTATCACGCAGACAAGCAATCTGAGAGCACATTAGAAGCTCTTAAATCGCCTATCTTCACACCCGCGCCTACCACACCTTCAGCTGCCAGCGTTTAAGTGCTTTGATCTACATGGCAGAGCATGCAAAATTCACACTCGATTTACTCAGTCTGCAAAAGCAGCTCGGACAAGCCACGTATGATCGCGCCCGCGAAGTCTATGTGATGCAAAAGGTGGCTGACGCGTATCACGTCGGCCAAAGTAGCAGCTCAGAATGGCAACTCTCAGCGGATGTGCAAGGCTCGGGGCGTGAGAGTTACTTCGTAAGCATCGATGTAGAAATGACGCCTTGGGGCGAGATCAGCAGCTGGCGCTCGACCTGCAGCTGCCCCGTTGGCCAGCGCTGCAAGCATGCTGGCGCACTCTTGCTTAAAGCGGCGTATCGAAGTGGCGGCGTCGTGATGCAAAGCAGCTCCCCACCGAAGGCCGCCTTCCCCAAGCTGCCGCCGCATCAGAGCCCCAGTTTCCACGAAAAGCCCACCAACCAAGCCCGCAATGAGCGGGATATTCAAAATTGGCTGGATTTGTTCGCCGACGATGCCGGCGATGAGGCGATCCAGATAGGCGATGCAGATGAAGATGCGCTGCAAAACGCCTCGGGTTCGGGCCAAGACAAGCTCGTTTTCTTTGTCACCGTACGCAAGCAAAAGCTGCAAGAGCAACTTTATTTGAGCTACGGCCAAGCACGCGAGTTGATTCGCGGCGGCTGGGGCAAGGTGCGTGATGTGAATCATTTGGATATGAATGCGCTGAGCGCGAACGAAGCGCAAATCGTCAAGATCATTCAAGCCATGGGACGCAGCGGCAGCTACTACGGCTACAGCCTCGTCACGCAGGCGAGCATTGAAGGGGATATGGGGTTGCTGGCGCTGCGCTTGGCGCAGGGCAGCGGCAAGCTGTTTTGGAGCGGCGATGGCAAAAGCTTAGACTGTGTCGTCCACATCGGCGAGCCGCGTGATGTGTCTTGGCAATGGTACGAGAGCAAAGCGGCTGATCAGAGCGATATGCTTTGGCAGCTTCAAGCGAAATTGATACCCACACCCGCAACGGATGGCGCTGGCAACGACACCACAAGCAGCGACAACACAGCGTCCATTTATCAAAATAATCCGGCTCTGTATCTGGATGTGAGCCAACAAGAAATAGGCTTAGTGAGCAGCCAAGGCATGCCTGCTGCACGCCTGCTGACCCTACTGCAGAGCCCACCGATTGCGCAAAAGGCTTGGGAGCATCATGAGCAAGCTTTGCTCCGGCATTTAGCAGGCCTGCCCATGCCGCCTTTTACCAAACCGCCTCGCGAGATCAAAGGCATTGCACCGCGCTGGCATCTGTTTGCAAGCCAAGTCAGCGATGACAGCCAAGCGCGCTTTGGCTTGATGATGCTGAGCTTAGAGTTTGATTACGGCGGCGTGCGCCATTTCTCGCATCGGATGGGCAATCCCGTATTGGTTGATGCCACCAGCAGCACAGAGCGCGCCTTACTACACCGCGATTTGGAAGCGGAGAAACGTGCCATCGGCTTCCTGCACACTCAATGTCTTCAAGGCAATGTGAAAGGGCAGTTTTATCTGCCTCAGCATAGCGCGCAGAGCCAGATGCCTTGGGTGCGCTGGGTCGATGAAGAGTTTGCTCTCTTCCGCGATGCCGGCTTTGTGATCACGATGCCTGAAGAATTGCTCACTTGGGTGCAGCGCGCCGATGATTTGCATTTCAAGATGCAGGGTAAAGAGGAGGTGCAAGCCTTGCCAATGGGTAACGCGCCCAGCGGCTCAACACCTGCTGAGGCTAACGACACCTCCCCTTGGTTTGATCTCTCGCTGGGCATCGAAGTGCAAGGCCAGCGGATCAACATCCTGCCCGCCTTACCTGCATTGATTGCGCAAATCAAGCTGCTCAAAAGCCAGCTCCTTGAGGGCGCACAGCTGCAGTTGCCCGAGACGATGTATGTCCAACTCCACAACAATGGGGCGGGAGCCTGGCTGCGCTTGCCCACTGAGCCATTGAAGCCTTGGCTGTCTGCTCTTTTGGAGCTGCTTGATGGCTCGCACAATCTGAGTGGCGAGAGCGTGCGCCTATCTCGCATGGAGGCGCTGCGCCTGTCTGCCGCTTTGGGCGAGGGTGCAGTGTGGGATGGCGCACGGGGCTTGAAGAAATTGCTCACGCAGCTCAAAGGCGGCGCCAATGCTTTGCAGCCGGTGCTCCTGCCTGAGGGCTTAAAAGCTGAGCTGCGGCCGTATCAATTGCAAGGCCTCAGTTGGCTGCAGTTCTTGCGCGAGCAGGGCTTGGCCGGCGTGTTGGCCGACGACATGGGCTTGGGCAAAACGCTGCAAACTCTCGCGCATCTATTGATCGAAAAAGAAGCGGGGCGGCTGACGCATCCCGCGCTCATCATCGCGCCGGTCAGCCTTATGGGCAATTGGCAGCGCGAGGCGGCAAAGTTCACGCCAAGCCTGCGCGTCTTGCTCTTGCATGGCGCAGCCCGCCATGAAGCGGCTCAAGATATCTCGCAAGCCGATATCGTGCTCTCGCCCTATTCTCTGCTGCCGCGCGATAAAGAGCGCTGGCTAGCGCAAAAGTGGTCTGTTGTGGTGCTTGATGAAGCGCAAAACATCAAGAATGCGCATACCGATGCGGCACAGGTCGCTTATGAACTGCCAGCGGGTCAACGTCTGTGCCTCTCCGGCACGCCTATGGAAAATCATCTGGGCGAGCTCTGGAGCTTGTTTCACTTTTTGATGCCCGGCTTTCTAGGCAGCGCGCGCCGCTTCAAAGAGCTGTATCGCACGCCGATTGAAAAGCATGGCGATACGGAGTTGCTCGCTGCGCTTTCACGCCGTGTCACGCCCTTTGTCTTGCGGCGCACCAAAAAAGAAGTGCTCAAAGATTTGCCCGACAAGATCGAGACGCTCAGCATGGTCTCGCTGGAAGGCAAGCAAGCTGATTTATACGAGACGATTCGCTTGGCCACTGAAAAATCTGTGCGCGATGCGCTCGCTGACAAAGGCTTAGCGCGCTCGCAAATCCAAGTGCTCGATGCTTTGCTCAAGCTGCGCCAAGTCTGCTGCGATCCGCGCCTTGTGCCCACCGAAGCTGCGAGAAAGGTCAAGCAATCAGCCAAGCTCGATCTGCTCATGGAGATCTTGCCCGAGATGCTGGAAGAGGGCCGCAAAGTGTTGCTCTTCTCGCAATTCACTTCGATGCTCGAGCTGATTGAAGAGGAACTCGCCAAACGCAAGATCAAATGGGCCAAGCTCACCGGTCAATCGAGGAAACGCGACGACATCATTGATCAATTCACCAGCGGCCAAGTGCCGCTCTTTTTGATCAGCTTGAAAGCTGGTGGCGTGGGCTTGAATCTCCCGCAGGCCGATACCGTGATTCACTATGATCCTTGGTGGAATCCAGCCGTAGAAAACCAAGCCACCGATCGCGCCCACCGCATTGGGCAGACCTCCCAAGTGTTCGTCTACAAACTGGTGGCCAGCGGCACGATCGAAGAGCGTATGCTGGCGCTGCAAGAGCGCAAAGCCGTCTTGGCCGAGGGCATGCTCAGCGGCGCGCAACTGCGTAAACAAGCGCTGTTTACGGAAGATGATGTAGCGCAGCTGCTGCGGCCTTTGGGGGATTGAGCTTGCAGCATCACGCCACCTGCACCAGTTGCCAGCAACCGCTCAAAGAGCTGTTTCTTGAAGGCCACTACGGGCAGCGTGTGAGCACGGATGTGTGTGGCAATTGCCATCTGGTGTGGTTTGATGCTTATGAGTCGGTGCGCTTATCGGTGCTGGGCTGGGTGGGTTTGCTGCGAGAGATGATGGCGACGCCGCGTGCTGCGCAAAATGTGCCGGCGCGGTTGCAATGTGTGCGCTGCCACAGCCCGCTCAAAGCGGTGCGCAATCTCACGCGCTTTGGGCGCACAGCGGCAATCGAGTGCGAGAGGGGGCATGGGCATTACCAAGGCTTTGCGTTGCTGCTGGCCGAGCGCGGCTTGGTGCGCACGATCAACACACGCGATCTGGCTGCTTTGCAAGTAGAAAACGTACAACCCAGTTGTCTTAACTGCGGCGCACCCGTTCAAAATGTGCCCACCACACTGTCTGGCCAAACGCCGCAATGCAGCCACTGCGACACGCCACTCATGCTTTTTGATCTGCCGCGCTTGGTGCAAGCACTGCTCGTGCGTCATGGCGAGACGTTACCGATAGAGGAGTCGCGCCAGCAATTAGCGATCGCTTGCCAAGGCTGCGGCCAGCCCCTTGATGCCACGCAGGATACGAGTTGCGAGACCTGTGGCCATGTGGTGGCGATGCCTAGCCTCGCCCAAATCAAGCCACTGCTCGATCAAATCGAACCGATTCTCAAAGGCGCATTGCCTCGCCAAGCGAGACCTTGGGGCGAGAAGCTTACTCGTCAAAAGGGCGATGCCAGCGCCACCCAAATGCACCGCTGGATGGGGCATGCGCGTGACATATTTTCTTCAGACAATCATGCTTACTATGGGCACGCGCATAAAGTGGTCAACACCGTTGCTGCCATGCTGCTGATGCTCTTGCTGTACTGGTTGTTTGGCTAAATCGTGATGAAACACGCATGAAAAAATTCTGGGCTCTCGCTGCCGCGACCACGCTGGTGGTTACCTCGTTTTCTATGTTCGGGCCCGTGCTGGCGGTGCTCCTGCAGCAGCGCGGCATGGGCACAGCGGCAGTCGGCGCGTTTGCGATGATTCCGTTTGCTTGCATCGCGCTGCTCATTCCGGTGATGCCGCGTATTTTTGCGCGCTTTGGCATTGGGCGCGTGTATTTGCTGGGCATGGCACTGGAATCTGTTTGCACCGTGGGCTACTTTGTCTTCATGGATTCACCAAATGCGTTTGCTTGGTGGTGTGCAAGCGCTGTGGCAGGCGGCATTGGCGCGGCGGCGGTATGGAATGCCACCGAAGCACTCCTTGCCGAGCATGCGCCGCATGACCAGCGCGGCAAAGTGATGGGGCTGTATCAAACGGCGCTCGGCGCGGCGCTGGCAGCCGGCCCTTTCGTGCCCGCGTTGCTCGGTTGGGAGCCAAAGACGACGCTCGTTGCCGCAGCCATCGTGCAGTTTGCAGCGCTGGCCATCGCACTGCGCCTCAATCTCACCCAGGCTGCACACACGGATCCGCACGATGGAGAAACAAAACAAATCGCTAGCACATGGCAAGCCATTCGCGTTGTGCCAGCGCTGGTTTTGATTGCGTTTGCGGGCGGCGTCTTCGAGGCGGGTTTAAGTAGCATCAGCGCAGCCAATGGTGCATCCCTCGGTTTAACTCTCGCACAAGCCTCCAGCATCGTCGGTGCTTTAGGCGTCGGCAGCTTCGTGTTTCAATACCCCGCAGGCTTAGCCGCTGATCGGTATGCACCTCGGCGCGTGTTTGGCGTAGCGGGTGCCCTGCTGCTGATTGCCAGCATCGCGTTTGCAGCATCCGCGCATTTGACTTGGCTGCTTTATGCCACAGCCGTCGTCTGGGGCGGAGTAGGCGGCGCGCTCTACACCCTCACCATGATCCGCGTGGCGCATCATTTCGACGCCAGCATGGGCTATTCTGCGGTGGCCTCGGGCACAGCAGCCATGATCACCGGCTACACGCTGGGCGGCGCATTGGGCCCGCTGATCAGTGGCGCAGCGCTGCAATGGTTTGGCGCTTGGGGCTTGAGTGGCTGGCTCTCTTTACTTTCAGTCGCTGTGCTGCTGGCCAGTTTTAAGATCAAGAATACAAATCAATACAATCAGTAGCCGGCATAGAATATACACATGACGCTATGAAAATCATAGTAATACATCTCTTTGACCAGAGGCTCCTTCATGTTCACCGCATCGCCCACTCGCTACGAAAAAGCTAACTTTCGCCGTTGCGGCGCGAGCGGTCTGCAGCTGCCCGCTATCTCGCTAGGCCTCTGGCACAACTTTGGCGACAGTACGCCCCTGCAAACCCAGCGCGAGATGCTGCGCACCGCATTTGATGCGGGCATCACGCATTTTGATCTGGCCAATAACTACGGTCCGCCCGCAGGCTCGGCAGAAACGAATTTTGGCGAGCATCTGCGCCGCGATTTCCGTCCCTATCGCGACGAGCTCATCATCTCCAGCAAGGCCGGTTGGGACATGTGGCCCGGGCCCTATGGCAGCGGCGGCGGCTCGCGCAAATATCTTCTCGCCAGCTTGGATCAAAGCTTAAAGCGCATGGGCTTAGATTACGTCGATATTTTCTATTCCCACCGCTTTGACCCCGACACCCCGCTCGAAGAAACCATGGGCGCATTGGCCAGCGCTGTGCAGCAGGGCAAGGCGCTGTATGTCGGCATCTCCAGCTACAGCGCCGGCAAAACCCGCGAAGCCGCGGCTATTTTGCGCAGAATGGGCGTGCCGCTCTTGATTCATCAGCCATCGTATAACTTGCTCAATCGTTGGATCGAGCAAGACGCCGGGCAAGGCAGCTTGCTCGATACGCTGCACGAGCTCGGCACAGGCGCCATCGTCTTCAGCCCCCTCGCGCAAGGCTTGCTCTCCGGGCGCTATTTGCATGGTGCGCCGCAAGATGCCCGCATGCATCGCCCAGGTGGCGGAAGCTTTAAAGCTCAGCACTTAGGTGAAGACAATCTTCGGCGCGTTCGCGCACTCAACGACATCGCAGCCACGCGCGGCCAAAGCTTGGCGCAAATGGCCATCAGCTGGGTATTGCGCAACAGCACGGTCACCAGCGCCTTGATTGGCGCAAGCCGACCCGCGCAAATTACCGAGCTGCTCGGCGCGATGGACAACACCTCATTCACCCAAGAAGAGTTAGCCGCGATCGACCAACATGCGCATGACGGCGGCTTAAACCTCTGGGCCCGCCCCTCGCAAGACCTCGCGCCATGAGCATAGCGCCTCGCCTCACACAGCCGTTTTACAAGAAAAATGGCAGGTAGCCGGCATAGAATATGCGCGAGAAGCTATGTAATTCATAGCAAATTGAAGCATCATTGAAGCTACACCGCGCATCATGTCCACACTCCAACAGTCCATCCTCATCTTCGCAGGCTCTGGCCGCGTTAATTCATTCAACCGCAAACTCGCCAAAGAGGCCGCCCGCCTCGTGCGCGAAGCCGATGGCCGGCCCACTTACATCGAGCTCTCCGATCTCAATCTGCCGCTGTACAACGCAGATCTAGAAGCCCACGGCACACCCGGCGGCGCGATCCGCTTGAAAGAAATGATGCACAGCCACGCCGGCTGGATCATCGTCAGCCCGGAATACAACGGCAGCTACACCGCCTTACTGAAAAACACCATCGATTGGGCCAGCAGCCCCGCTAAGGCAGGCGCGGAATGCTCAGAAGATGAGGCAGCGCGCTGGAAAAGCGGCACCAAGCCCTTCGCCGGTAAAGTTGTCGGCCTGCTCTCAGCCTCCCCCGGCTCTCTGGGCGGCTTGCGCAGCTTGGATCATCTCGCGCCGCTATTGCGCAATTTGCAATGCTGGGTCGCCCCCCAGCAATTCGCGTTAAGCAAAGCCGGTGATGCGTTTGATGCGCAAGGCCATTTGCAAGACGCAAGCGCTATGGCCAGGGTCAAAGCCGTGGTGGATCAAGTGATCTTCGCTGCGAATCGGCTAAATGCTTGATGCTATAGATTAAATAGCGCGTTACGCTGATTACATGCCGGCCAGCGGCTTTTTCGAGCGTAAAAATCTAGAAAAAGTGTTTTTAAGCATAAATGCACACATAATTAATAGCTTATAAGCGTATAAAACTTGACTAAAAAGTGGTCATAGGCTAAATTTAAGGCATGGTCACCCGCCTCAATCAACTCCAAACGCTTCAAACCGATGCCGCCCTCCAAGCTTGGCGCGATGCCAAGCTGCCCGCGCGCCCCCCCTCCGGCTGGGCGCGCAGCGTTCGTGAAGCCCTAGGCATGCCGGGCATCGTCATGGCCAAGCGCCTCGGTGTCTCGCCCGCCACTCTGCGCAACTTAGAAGCTGCCGAAGCCCGCCAAGCCATCACCTTAGCCAGCCTGCACAAGCTCGCCCAAGCCTTGGATTGCGAGCTGCAATACGCTCTTGTGCCACGCCAAAGCCTCAGTCAGCAAATCGCCCAGCAAGCGCAGAAAAAAGCGCATGAGCAGCTAAGCCCCATCGCCCACACTATGGCACTGGAAGATCAAGCCGTGCAAGGCAGCGCTCGCCACTTGCAGCGCGATCTGCTCGCCCAAGAGCTGCTCAATGGCTCACGCCACAAACTCTGGGCGCAGCCATGATCGAGGCCTTTGCATACTCACCGGGAGCCACCCCGCTCGATCTCGATGAAGCCGCAGGCCTCATGCCCGGCCACATCCGCACCCAAGCCGAACTCAACCAATGGGAAGAGGCCAACATCCTCACCGCCCAAGAATGGCTGCTGCGCAAAATCAAAACTGCCAAGCCCGTCGCGCTGCTAGAAGAAGGCTTCGTGCGCGATCTGCACAAACGCATGTTCAAGCAAACTTGGCGCTGGGCAGGCAGCTTTCGCAGCAGCAACGAAAACATCGCCATCGACTGGCCACACATCGCCACCCGCCTACGCACCCTGCTGGGCAACACGCTCTATCAAATCGAGCAAGGCACGAGCGATCCAACGGACGAGCTCGCCACCCGCTTTCATCATCAACTCGTCTGCATCCACCCCTTCCCCAACGGCAACGGCCGCCACGCCCGCCTCATGGCAGATGCCCTGATCATGAGCCTCGGCCAGCCGCGCTTAAGCTGGGGGCAAACGCCGCTAGAAGCCTCAGGCAATGCGCGCGAGCGCTATCTCTCCGCGCTGCGTGCTGCTGACGTGGGTGAATGGGGGTTGCTGCATACATTCGTACGAAGCTAGGTCACTATTAATTTAGTAGCGCTCCGCGCAGATTCTATGCCGGCAATCAGCGGTTTTCTTATCAAAAACCAGTGAAAAATCACCCTTCCGCTTCAGGCCACAGCTTCGGAAAATAAAACCGCAGCGCGTGCTGCGGCACACCCATGCGCAGCTTGCCATAAGGCGAATCACTCAGCAGCAAACCGCGCTGAAGCAATGCCGCCACCTGGCTAGATGCAGCACGATCACCCAAGCCCAGCATCGTCTTGAAATCCGCGCGCTCCAGCTCACCCTGCGATGCAAACAAATAATGCAGCCCGCGAACCGCTTCGCTACGCACACCCGCGCGCACCACCTTTTCCTCAAACGCCAAGCAAGCTTCCATGCGATCCTTCATGCTCGGCAGGTCAAGCTGCGCCGTCATAAAAGTCACTTGATCCATGCACACCTCCAGCACGTAGCCGATCCAGCGCACCAGCGCCGCCTCGCTCAGATTGCCGCGCCCATCCAAATCCCCCGCACGGTGCGAATCAGCCGCAGCTAGATGCGCGTAATAAGCCTCATGCGTGCGGGCAAAGCCTCGCAACGGAGACCACAGGCCATTGGTGAGGCCCATCTGCCCCAAAGCTAAATGCGTATGCAGCCGCACCACCCGGCCATTGCCGTCACGAAACGGATGAATCCAAGCCAGCCGATGATGCCCCGCCGCCGCCGCGATCACGGCCATTTCCCCCCGGCGCACACCGCCATACACCGAAGCCCAGCGCGCGAGAAAAGCCTGCAAATGCGCCGCATCTGGCGCGGCATGAATGCCTACGCTGACTTGCTTTTCTCGCCAAGCCCCCGGCTCAAGCGTCTCGCCATCGGGCAGCGTGCGATCCACCTCAGGCAGCCGAGCAAACAAATCCTGATGAATCTCGCTCACCATTTGCGCAGACCACACCCGCGCCGCATCCCAAGCAGGCCATTGCTTTTGCAGCTGCGCCTCAGTCGCCATATGCGCCAGCGCCAGCCGCTGCCTGCGTGCCTTATCCGCATCAGCAGAGTAATCATTGCGCAGCGCCTGCTCAATCTCCAGCGGCAGCGTGTGCTGCCCCTCCAGCTTGTTGGAGTAATAAGAATTCATTGCCAAAAGCAGCGTGCGTAGCCCCGAGAGAGCGCCCGGCTGGCATGCGCCCGAGAGCCTGTCAGACGCCCGAATCAAATCCCCCGCCCGCTCCAAAAGCTCGCGCGAGCGCGCTTCAGAAGGCAGCAGCGGCTCCATCTGCGCAGGGTGATCATAAAGCGGGAATTTTTGCGACATTGAAAATCTATTTAACGTGTTGAATTAAAACAAGTTTTAGAGATTTTTGCAAGATGTTTTGCGAGATTGAATGCAGGTTTGAAACAGTCAAAGAAATGCTGATATACACCATGCGTGCTATATATTTAGTAGCGCCCCGCGCAGATTCTATGCCGGCAATCAGCCCGTTTTGCTTTAAAAACTTACTTCCCAGATAAGAAAGCCTGCACAGCAGCCACCGTCAGCTTCGCATCCTCCTCCTGCGGCACATGCCCCAGCGCGTCAAACATCACCAGCTTGGAGCCCTTGATATCCTTCGCAAAAAGCTGCGCATTGGAAGGCGGAATCAAGCGGTCCTGCCCGCCCCAAATAATCAGCGTGGGCTGCGTGATCTTCGCAATCCGCTCGGGTGCAATCGCGCGCGGCTCGCGCATCCGCAGGCCCAGTGCGCGGCGGTTACCTTCCCGCAGCGCCAGCTCGTAATACAAGTCCACCAAAGCGGGCGTCACCTTACTCGGATCGCCATACACGCTGCGCACATCGCGCTCAATCGTAAAGCGCGGCAAGGTGTTTTCTGTGATCGGCGCGAGCAGCGCAATTTCCGCTGCCTGAAACGCCATCGGCATGTCAATCGCCTTGAAGTCATACCCCGCCGAGTCCACCAAAATCAGCTTCGCAATGCGCTGCGGTTGGGTAGCTCGCAGCAAATCCGCCGTCTCCCAAGCAATCGTCCCGCCCAGCGAGTTGCCGCCCAGCACCACAGGCTGAGTCACGCTCAGCGCATCCAGTGTCGCCACCACAAATTTCGCGTAATTCACCAAAGAATAGCGTCCACCATCCTCTTGCAGCCACTGCCCCGCATACGGCCCCGTTAGCCCAAAGCCCGGCAAATCAAAGCGAATCACCCGCTGCGTCTTGGAAAGCTCAGCCGCCCAGCCATCCCAGGTATGCAAACTCGCCCCCGTGCCGTGCAAAAGCACAATCGGCTCCGCACCCTCACCACCAGGGGTGCGCGGCCCCTCATCACGCACATGCACAGACATCCCCCGCACATCCACAAACTTAGAGCTAGACGCCGGCGCTGCCCAACGGCCCTTCAGCGATTCCACACTGCGATCCGACTCCCAGCTCAAAGCCAAGCCGCCGCCGATAACAAGCACCACCACCATCGCCGCACAAAACCACCGCCCAGTCTTCAAGCGCATCAAATCACCTCAGTAAAAAATTACGCAGCCTAGCGAAAACCAAGCCAAAAGCCAACCCCGCGAAAGTCGGGGTTTGATTCAGTAAACTACAAATTTGATAGCGCCCCGCGCAGGTTCTATGCCGGCGAACAGCCCAAAAGCCTTCAAGAACTGCCTTCTGACAGGTTCAAATTCCCCTTCAAAGGAACAATCTTGCAAACCCGCTGAAAACCTTGCCGCGCATACCCCGGATACATCATCTCGCGCAGCCTCTCCACCTCCGCCAAACGAGCCTCCAACGGCTGCGAAAGCCAATAGCGCAAATCTGCTGCTGCCTGCTCATCACGCTGAGCCAATGTGCTTTTATGAACCACGCGTTCCATACTTTAAGTGTCCGTCGTTTTCGAGCATAAGGCAAATTTAGCACCATCAAAATACTACAAATCTAATAGCACTCCACGCATAGTCTGCGACGGCAAACAGCGGTTTTCTTCCTTAAAACCCGCATCAAACCGCCTTCGCAAACCGCTCATCCAGCTCATCCAATATCGCCAGCCCGCGCGCTACATCGCCGCGATGCGCACGCATCGCAAATCGCGCCTTTGTTCCTTGCTGCACCAAAGCCACCGTCGCCAACTCTTCCATCAGCTTGTTCGCACTCAAGCCCCGCGAGCGCGCCAGCTCCTTCAAGCGCACGTGCAACGCATCAGTTAATCGAATCTTCATCTCAGCCAAAGCTTTGTTCCTTGCAATTTCATCTGAAAATACTATTGATTCAATAGCACTCTGCGCAGATTCTATGTCGGCTAACAGCAAATATCGCTCATAAATCCGCCATAAAACGCTTCAAAACATACAAATCAAGCTCAGTTGCCACATCACCCAATCAGCTCTAAAATAAGCTCTAATTTTATCTCCAAATACCAAGCCATCATGCAAGCCCTGCTCACCCCCCTTACCGTTGGCATCAGCGAATTCAAGAAAAACCCCGGCGCCACTCTGCGCAAAGCCAAAGGCGCGCCCATCGCCGTGCTCAGCCACAACGCTCCCTCGTTTTACGTCGTGCAGCCCGAAGTCATGCAAGGCTTTGCCGATGCCCTCGCCGAGAAAGATTTCACAGCCCTCATCCAAGCCCGCCGCGCCAGCGCAGCACTTGGCAACAGCATCGAAGTCAGCGTCGAAGATCTCTGAGCATGGCGAGCAAACCCGCCAAAGCGTCGAGCAAGACGCCCGCCGCCAGCCTGCGCGCGCATCGTTATCGCCTCCGCTTTGAAACAGACGCTTGGGAAGAATGGAAAAAGTAGGGCGGCGCACCCAAAGCCGCATTGCGCGAAGCCCTCATCAAGCGCTTAGATGAACCGCACATCCCCGCCGCCGCCCTCAAAGGCGAGCTCTCTGGCTGCTACAAAATCAAACTGCTCAAAGCAGGCTATCGCCTCGTCTATGAAGTGCTCGATGATGTCGTCGTTGTGCTCGTGTTAGCCGTAGGCAAACGCGAAGACAGCGCCGCCTACACAGAAGCCATTGAGCGAGTCATGAGCAGCGCGCGCCAGGCAGTCGTCAAAGCGTTACGCTTGCAGCAACCACCTAACAAACAGACTAATACCAAAAGAAAGCCTTGACGCTTGGAGCCTTACTTCACCAGCCGAGCATTCTGCGGAAACATCGCTTGTCTCGCGTCATCATCCATCTCCGCTTTAAAGCTGTGCTGAGCCTTCAAAGCTTCTGCCCGCTGCGCGGCCGGGCGCGCGTTGATCTCATCGAACAGGCGCTTCACATGCGGCAGGCTACCCCAAGCTTCTGCCCCCAAAATAAACGGCACCGCGCGCGCCCAGCCCCACACCGCCATATCCACAATCGTGTAGGCATCGCCCAGCATGTAGCGATGCTTGGCCAACTGATCATTGATGATGCCCCAATGCCGTTGCGCCTCAAAATCGTAGCGATTCACCGCATATTCTTTAGGCTCCGGCGCAAAGTGCTTAAAGTGCACCGCCTGGCCAGAATACGGGCCAATGCCAGTCGCCACAAACATCAGCCATGAAACCATCTGCGCCCGCTCTGCCGGCGTGTTGCTGGGCAAAAATTGCCCCGCCCTTTAAGCCGAATACGTCAGCCAAATAAAGCAAGATCGCATTGCTATCAAACACAGTCGCCTCGCCATCCACCAAGGCCGGCGTCTTCGCATTCGGGTTGATCGCTTTGAAGGCTGCGCTATGCTGCTCGCCTTTCCGCGTATCCACCGGCACTAGCTCATAAGGCAAACCGGTTTCTTCCAGCAAGAGCGCGACTTTGAGGGGATTGGGCGAGGGATGGTAGTAAAACTCCATGGGATGTCCAAGTTGAGAGGGTGAGGGATGAGTCTACGGCGCGGAGATGACTCTTACAGCACGGCTGCTCTGATAGCCACTCCGTGCCTACACGGAACGGCTTCAACAAACTAGACCGGGCATACTTACATCGCTGGCATGCGATTGAGCTAGGCAAGCCTTTGGGCTTTAAATTTGTTGAAGGCGCGGTTAAACTCACGCTCAAGAAACATGAAAAGCATCACTAAAAACTCCCCCCCTATCGAGGCAATTGACCTCTTTTGTGGCGCCGGTGGCTTGAGCCACGGACTTAGTGCGCGTGGGATACTTGTGAAGGCTGGGATAGACATAGATCCTCATTGTGAATATGCATTCACAGCAAATCATAAGAAAGCCAAGTTTCTGCTGAAAGACATCAGCAAGGTCACGGGCGAAGAGCTTACAAAATTTTGGTCGAAAAAATCAATTCGGCTCTTGGCTGGGTGTGCACCATGCCAACCGTTTTCAAGTTATGCAAATACAAAAACAAATACCGACAGTGAAAAATGGGGGTTGCTTTATGAGTTCGCTCGACTAATAAAAGAAACGACACCTGATTTAGTAACAATGGAGAACGTTCCCAGATTGGCGCACGAAATGCCGTTTGCAGAATTTCTAGAGGTTCTTCGCTCACTCAAATACAACGTTGCTCATGGGGTGTTAAACGCAGCAGATTATGGTGCGGCTCAAAGTCGTAAACGCATCGTTTTGATTGCCTCTCGCATTGGGGCGGTATCGCTGCCAGAGCCAACACATCCGGGTAAGGAAAAATGGGTTTCAGTACAAAAGAAGATCGGAAAACTTTTGCCACTAAAGGCTGGTGAAACAGATCCGGACGACCCTTTGCATACCGCATCTGCTCTATCGCCCCTTAATCTAAAAAGAATTCGCGCGTCTAGCCAAGGCGGCACATGGAGAGACTGGCCAAAATCACTGGTGGCGGAGTGTCACAAGAAAGAGAGCGGCAAACATTCTGCTGGTGTATATGGAAGAATGGAGTGGAATAAGCCAGCACCAACCATGACTACGCTATGTAATGGATACGGTAATGGGCGCTTTGGTCACCCCGAACAAGATCGAGCAATAAGCCTTCGAGAAGCAGCATTGTTTCAATCTTTCCCCAAGAATTACAAATTCGTAAAACCGGGATCTCTAGTACAAACGCGCCCAATAGCCAAACTTATAGGTAATGCTGTTCCCCCCAAGCTTGGGGAGGCAGTCGCAAAATCACTGCTGAACGCAATCCCAGCTTGAGGTTTTCAAATAGCCCCGTGCATTTAAGTACTTATCAACACGGCGAGTGATTTGTATAAGCGTTCTGAACACGTCGCGCGCATCTTGTGTTAACTCTTGGATAGAAAAATTTCTTCCTAAGTCAGCGAACCCAAACTCTCCGTGAGCAAGTATGTTTCGGCGATCTTTGGCCTTTTTTAGCGCTCTGTGAGTTAGCTTTGGGTGCGGTTTGTCTATATCGCCACCGACAACGCCGTAACGCCTTAAGTGTTGGTGAATAGCAAGCCCATCAACATTACCTGATATTAGCCCGGTTCGTTTGTCTTTGGCGCTTGATTTGTCTTGCCACTGCTTACTCCAGAGCTGCATGACCGCAATACCAATCGGCGCAACAACAGTGTTTTGTGCCACATCAGTTGTGCTGCGCTTAAATTCACGAGTAACATGCAAAAATAATTCTTGATGAAGCGCATCGACAGAGATGCCGTGAGTCTTAACCGCCTCGTGAATTTCATCAATTAGCTGAACCAGCGTTGCTTCCATTGCGCTGTACAGCAACAAATACAAGTTTGCTTTTAGTGTATGCGTTAGCTCACGACTGACCGATACGCTCTGATGATGCGCCGGACTAGTAACCGTTATCGTGGCGTTGATGTCAACGGCCACGTGCAGGAACTGCAAATAAGTAATCGCTTCTCGTGCGCGTGTACGCAACAACAGCGCGCTTGCCGGAACGTTTCTCATATGAGATTTAGCTGCGTATCTTCTTCAGGCGCCTCGGCATTAGCACTGGCTTCTGCCTCGGCGGTTTTTTCGTCGTATATAACCGCATGGCCCAATAAGTTATCGCGTACAAAATGAATGCGATTTATTAGCTTTGGTCTTGAGTTGCTAGCATCTGATCTTGTGTGGCTTATAAACTCAGGATTGTCTAGCCAACTTGAAACATTAGTTGGCTCTAGGGACGGATTCTCACGAAGAGCAAGTGTGGTGCCGACAGCAATTGACTCAAAGCGAATTCTTGGAACACTTTCGTGACCAACGCGCTTGAAACCATTTGGAAAGTGTTTTTGAACAAATTCAAGCATTTTTGAAAATTCAATTCGCTGCGCGTTTAGCTTCTGCTCATCGAATGATTTGTTACCAGACTGAAGATACTCAGTCAAAAAGCCTTCAACACTTTTGTTAAAGCCTTTGTAATTGTCGACATACGCAAAGTAACGAAGAACCATTTCTTCATGCTCTTTGTGCTTTGCGTTGCGATTACTTGGTTTAACAATTTGTTTAAACAACTCGATGTCGGCGCATTCAGTAATAAAGTCTGTGTACTTTCCACTGTGGACACCACGACGAATTTCCATGCTTTTAAGTTTCGTTCCACCGCTGTTCAAACGATCAAACATTTCTCTACGCGCATCTTCGTCTGCCTTATCAGTCATTTCAATAACGCGGATCGTCTGACGTTTAAACCGTAACTTTCGTGCGACCGAAAAGTCTTTGAAAAACATCCCATTTGCCGAGGTAAGTCTCAAAAGACCCACGAGTTGCAACCGATTCCCCAAGAAATCATCGAGCGTGCGAAGACGCTGAGAGCCATCAACAATCTCCAAGAACCCTGTCTTATCGCCTTGAGCAACATCGGCTGCAAAAATAAATGGCACTGGCAGCCTGATCAAAATGGACTCTATGAATCGCGATTGCTGCTTAGCCGTCCAAACCATTTCACGTTGATAGTCAGGAATAAATAGTTCAGAGGTGTCGGTCTCTTTTCCATTAGTAAATTTATCAACCAAAACCTCAATCGGCCACTCTTTAATCTCGTAGTCAGTTATCTTTTGTAGTTCTTGAATTTGTGATTCTGCTTGTGCTGCTCGACCATCAGCGCTCTGCGTATCAAACATATCTTGATCCATAACCATCTCCAAGACTAAATATCAAACATCAATATTCATCGCCCGCAACGCATTGTCTTCAATGAACTGCCGGCGCGGCTCGACCTCGTCGCCCATGAGGGTCGTGAACACACGGTCAGCTTCGATAGCGTCTTCGATACGCACGTGCAGCAGGCGGCGCACGGTTGGGTCCATGGTGGTTTCCCAGAGTTGCTCGGGGTTCATCTCGCCCAAGCCTTTGTAGCGCTGGCGGCTGGTGGTGCGCTCGGCCTCGCCGATGAGCCATTGCATGGCTTCGCGGAAATCGGCCACTTTTTGCTCTTTGAGTTTGTCGCCTTCGCCGCGCTGCACGAGCGCGCCGTCTTCTACCAAGCCTTGGAAGGTGAGCGCTGCGTCCACCAGCGCTGCGTAATCGCCGCCGTGCACAAAATCTGCGGTGATGGTGGAGAGCTTGTCGTTGCCATGCACGCGGCGCGTGATGGTGAGCACATGCTTGTCGGTGCGCGCATCAAACACGGCGGCCACGGTGGCGGCATGCAGGCCGCCCTGCAAGGCGGTGGCTGATTTTTCTGCGTCTTGCATCGTATCCAGATTGAGCGCCACGCCATTCATGATGGCATGCAGGGCCTCGCCATCCATCCAGTTGGAAAGGCGCGCAATCACGGCTTGCGCGAGCTGGTATTTGCGCGCAATTTCCATCAGCGTTTCGCCTTGGATCATGGCTTGATCTTTGCCGGGCACGAGCTTCGCGCCATCCATGGCCACGCGCAGCAAATACGCATCGAGATCATTGCCATCCTTCAAATACTGCTCGGCCTTGCCGTGCTTGACCTTGTAAAGCGGCGGTTGTGCAATATAAATGTGGCCGCGCTCCACCAACTGAGGCATCTGACGGTAGAAGAAGGTGAGCAGCAAGGTGCGGATGTGCGCGCCGTCCACGTCAGCATCGGTCATGATGATGATGCGGTGGTAGCGCAGCTTGTCCACATTAAAGTCATCTGAGCCGCCTACTGCGCCGATGCCTGTGCCCAATGCGGTGATGAGCGTGACGATTTCGTTGCTGGTGAGCAGCTTGTCGTAGCGGGCTTTTTCAACGTTGAGAATCTTGCCGCGCAAAGGCAGAATCGCTTGGAATTTACGGTCACGGCCTTGCTTGGCGGAGCCGCCGGCGGAATCGCCCTCAACGATGTAAATCTCGCATAGACTCGCGTCTTTTTCTTGGCAGTCGGCCAGTTTGCCGGGCAGGCCAAAGCCATCGAGCGCTCCTTTGCGGCGCGTCATTTCTCTGGCTTTGCGGGCAGCATCGCGGGCGCGAGCAGCATCAATGATCTTGCCGCAAATGATTTTTGCATCATTCGGGCGCTCTGCCAAATAATCGGTCAAAGCTTTGGCCACGATGTCTTCCACTGGCGCGCGCACTTCGCTGCTGACCAATTTGTCTTTGGTCTGGCTCGAGAATTTCGGCTCAGGTACTTTCACGCTCAGCACGCAGCACAAGCCCTCTCGCATGTCGTCGCCGCTGATTTCAACTTTGGCTTTCTTGGCCATCTCGCTGACTTCAATGTATTTACTGATCACGCGCGTCATGGCTGAGCGCAGGCCAGTCAGGTGTGTGCCGCCATCGCGCTGGGGGATGTTGTTGGTGAAGCAGAGCACGTTTTCGTTGTAGCTTTCGTTCCACTGCATGGAGACTTCCACGCCAATGTGCGTACCAGGAATGCCACCGTAGCTGTCTGCGGGGCGCTCGCCCATGGCAGAAAAAGTGGTGGGGTGCAATACTTTCTTTGCGCCGTTGATGTATTCAACGAAGCCCTTGACGCCGCCCGCGCCAGCAAAATCATCGCTCTTGCCGCTGCGCTCATCATGCAAACGAATGCGCACGCCGTTGTTCAAAAAGCTCAGCTCGCGCAAGCGCTTGGCCAAAATCTCGTAGTGAAATTCGTGGTTTTGCGTGAAGATTTCTGTATCGGGCAAGAAATGCACTTCGGTGCCGCGCTTTTCCGTTTGGCCAGCCACGCGCATCGGGGAGACTTCCACGCCATCACGCTTTTCAATGATGCGGTTTTGCACTGCTCCTTGCGCAAATTCCAACTGATGCATCTGCCCTTCTCGGCGCACAGTGAGGCGCAGCCATTTGGAAAGGCCATTCACGCAGCTCACGCCCACGCCGTGCAAGCCACCCGATACTTTGTAGCTGTTTTGATTGAACTTGCCGCCCGCATGCAATTCAGTCAGGGCAATCTCAGAAGCCGAGCGCTTAGGCTCATGCTTATCGTCCATCTTCACCCCAGTAGGAATGCCGCGCCCGTTGTCCACCACGGAAATTGAATTGTCGGTATGAATGGTCACGACGATATCGTCGCAATGGCCAGCCAGGGCTTCGTCAATCGAGTTATCGACCACCTCAAACACCAAATGATGTAGGCCTGTGCCGTCAGACGTATCGCCAATGTACATACCGGGGCGCTTGCGAACGGCTTCCAAGCCTTCGAGAATCTGAATGGAATCTGAACCGTAGTCTGCACTACCTGCCGCGGTCGAAGGGCTGGCCTTGACGCTGTTATCGACAGGTTCTTTGGCATTGTTAGGCTGGTTAATTGGCTCGCTCATCAGGCTCTCGATTCACTAAAAAATTCAAAAGTTCAAACTCTAAAAACAGACAAGGGGACCGAAGCCCCCGTTTGCCATTCGGCTTCTGTCAATCGTTAGATCCGCATTGGCATCACCACGTATTTGAAACTGCTGTCGTCAGGCAACGTAAAAAGCGCGGAACTGTTGGAGTCAGACAGTTCAATCCGAGCCATTTCTTGCTCCATGTTGGCCAGCACATCAATGAGATAAGTCACATTAAAACCAATCTCAATGCTGTCGCCGGTATAGTCGATGTCAATTTCATCCACGGCCTCTTCTTGCTCAGCATTGTTGGCCGCCACACGCAAGGTGCCTGACTCGATGTTGAGGCGTACGCCTTTGAATTTGTCGCTGGTGAGGATGGCGGTGCGCTGCAGCGTAGCCAAGAGCGCTGCACGGCCAACGGTGATGATGTTTTTATGGTTCTTCGGAATCACGCGGTTGTAATCGGGGAATTTTCCTTCGACCAGCTTGGTGACGAATTCCATCTCGCCGAAGCTAAATTTGGCTTGGTTACCAGCAAACTGCATGTTGATGTCGCCTTCGCTGTCAGACAGCAAGCGCTGCAATTCAAGCACCGTCTTGCGCGGCAAAATAACTTCTTGCTTAGGTACTTCAACATCAAGCTGTGCAGATGCAAAAGCCAAGCGATGGCCATCGGTGGCTACGATAGCAAGCTGCTTGCCTTCAGCGACGAACAGAATACCGTTCAGGTAGTAGCGAATATCATGGACGGCCATGGCGAACGAGACTTGGCTCAGCAGGTTCTTCAAAGCCTTTTGCGGTACAGCAAAAGCCGGCCCAAAGTTGGCAGCTTCTTGAACGAGCGGAAAATCTTCAGCAGGCAAAGTTTGCAGCGTGAACTTGCTCTTGCCGCCTTTCAGGATTAATTTACTCGCGCTAGATTCGAGAGAGACGGTTTGATCGGCTGGCATGGTGCGCAAAATATCGATCAGCTTGCGCGCGCCAACGGTGGTAGAGAAATTGCCAGCATCGCCATCCATACCTGCATGGGTGCGTATCTGGATTTCTAAATCGCTGGTTGTCAGCTGCAAACTGTCGCCAGTTTTGCGCAAAAGCACGTTAGCCAGAATGGGCAGTGTATGACGGCGCTCGACGATGCCACAGACGGATTGAAGCAGGCCGAGTAGCTTTTCTTGGGTTGCTTTGAGTACGATCATTGCGTGTAGCCTCTTGTTCTTTAAATCAATTAATAAAGATAGTAGTAGTAGATAAGGGAGCGTGTGTGCTGTGGACAACCCTATTTTCGCCTGAAAAATCATGGGTTTAGCGTGTTTTGAAAACTGTGGGTAAGCCTGCTACCGTGCTTGTGGATGGTGTTGAATAAGTTTTGAAAAAAGCGCCGCCCTGTGGATAAGCTGCACCTTGTTCAAAAATTATCCCCAAACTTATCCTCAAGGATTTCGAATCACCTAAAGCACCATACATTTTCACCTGAAAAGTCCTAAATTGATAGCAGCTTACGCAATATATTTGCCGGCTCACTGCGGTTTTTGATGGATAAACGTGAATCGAAGCGCATTAACCCTTGAGGGTCTGTTCTAGCACGTGTAATTGCTGGTTAACCTCAGAAAATTGCTGTCGCTCAGTTCCGATTTTGCGCACGGCGTGCAGCACTGTGGTGTGATCCCGCCCACCAAAGAGTTCGCCGATTTCCGGCAAGCTCTTCTGAGTCAGCTCCTTGGCTAAATACATAGCAATCTGGCGCGGGCGAGCAATCGAGGCCGGACGCTTCTTGGAATACATGTCTGCGACCTTGATTTTATAAAAATCGGCCACAGTTTTTTGAATGTTTTCTACGCCGATTTGTCGGTTTTGGATAGAAAGAAGATCCCGCAACGCTTCGCGTGCCAGGGGAATCGACACCTCTTTTTGGTTAAACCGTGAGTAAGCCAAAATCTTGCGCAAAGCGCCTTCAAGTTCGCGCACGTTGGAACGCACGTTTTTAGCCACGAAGAAGGCGACGTCTTCTGGCATAGAAGAGCCTTCGCTGATGGCTTTATTGATCAGGATTGCTACGCGCATCTCTAGCTCGGGCGGTTCAATGGCCACCGAGAGCCCCGAATCAAAGCGGGAGACGAGACGCTCATGCATATCCGTCAAACCCTTGGGATAAGTATCGGAAGTCATCACGATGTGGCTCTTTTTCGCCAGCAAGGCTTCAAAAGCATTGAAGAATTCTTCTTGGGTGCGGTCTTTGTTGGCAAAGAACTGCACATCATCGATAAGTAGCAAATCAAGCTGGTGATAACGTGCTTTAAATTCGTCAAAAGTCTTACGTTGGTAGGCACGCACCACATCGGAGACGAACTGCTCAGCATGGGTATAAAGCACTTTTGCATCTGGCTTAGCTGCCAAAAGCCGATTGCCCACGGCGTGCAGAAGATGGGTTTTGCCCAAACCCACACCACCATAAATGAACAGCGGGTTGTACAAAGCGCCGAGATTGCTGGCAACATGCAAGGCGGCCGCGCGTGCCATGCGGTTGGCCGAGCCTTCGACCAAGGTCTCAAAGGAAAGGGCCGTGTTAATACGTGATTTGAAGCCGTTAACGCCCTCATTTTCTGTCAACAAAGCGGGGTTTTGGGGTAAAAATTCATGATGGCTCTGCGCTGGTGTTGAATGACTGACAGAGGAGAAAGGAGAGCTGGATCCAGTATTAGAGCTAGGTCTAGCTTGAGATTCGCGCGGAGCCAGCGCTAACTCTAGAGTGATGCTTGCACCGCATGCTTCTCGGCAAAGCCGCTCCGCAGTGGCAGCGATCTTTCCACCGTACTGGGCGCGCACCCAATCGAGTTTGAAGCGGTTGGCCACCACCACAGTGAGTTTTGAAAGATCAGCGCTTGCGTAAGCTTGGAGCGGTTTGATCCAGGTTATAAATTGCTGCTCTGGTAGTTCTTGCGCAAGAATGGCTAGGCAGCGCGGCCAAAGCTGAGATGCTTCCAAATAACTAGCGGGCGCCTCATGTGCGGTCAAGTCTGCTGGCTTGTCGAATGTTTTGGCTGCCACCATCGACGATGCTGGCATGGTGGGAAAAAGAGCTTGCCCCTCTGTCATAAGTACTACTGAGCTTCTAAAAATAATTGTGGATAAATCTGAAATAGCAGGCGGTAATTGTAGATAGAAAAGCGAGTTATCCACAGCCAATATTACACAAATATACATTGAAGCATGGAAAGAGTGGGCGCTCACAAAGCGGCAAGCCACGGGGCTTGGTGGGCGCGTGGGCGTAGCGATGTGCGAAAAGGCTCGCACTATCGCCTCCAAACCCTTATCAGCACAAGACAAGCTTCTCCGAACACTAGCACAAAGCGCTTTAAATCTGCGATAATCGAGGGCTTCGCTTGGCGTAGCTCAAAGCTTGCTTTGCCCAAAGGCACACACAGGCCATCAGGCCTCCAGCTCTGGATCATTGAATCATGAAACGTACTTATCAACCTTCCAAAACCCGCCGCGCCCGTACCCACGGTTTCCTAGTGCGTATGAAAACAAAAGGTGGCCGCGCTGTGATCAACGCACGACGCGCCAAAGGCCGCAAACGTTTAGCGGTCTGACAGCGCAAGCTTGGCTGACGTTGCCTTGCTGCCTCGCCTAAAAACTGCCGAGCAGTTTGCTGCCGTGCTGGATGCCAGCAAACTAAAAGTAGCGCAGCAATCTGGCGTTTGGCGCAGCGTGCACTTTGCGTTGCATATGGCACCCCTCAGCGTCATAGTGGTTGCGCCCAAAAGCGCCCCAGCTTGCCCAACGATCGGTGTCATTTGTCCAAAGCGTTGGGCCAAACGCGCAGTGACCCGCAACACCATCAAGCGCCAGATTTACGCCGTGTCCAGCGAACTTGCACCCCAGTTGCCCCCCGCTTGCCTTGTGCTGCGCCTGGCCTCGGGCTTTTCTCGTGAACAGTTCCCAAGTGCTACATCACCCGCATTGAAAGCAACACTACGCGCCGAGTTGTTAGGCTTGTTGAGCAAATTACCCAAGCGGCAAACACAACCAGAGGCTGCCGAATGAGCCTCCTACAAAAAATCCTCATGGGTGTCGTGCAAGGCTATCGTTGGTTTCTCAGCCCATGGCTGGGTAGTGCCTGCCGTTTCTCGCCGACTTGTTCACTTTATGCGCTTGAAGCCTTGCAGCAGCATGGCGCCGGCCGAGGCAGCTATTTAGCAGCGCGCCGTATCGTGCGTTGCCACCCTTGGTGCAATGGCGGGCACGATCCTGTGCCTGCAGCTGAAGCCAAGAAATTATTCACTTCCTTCGTTTCTCCAGAAAAGACCTCCCCATGAACGATATTCGGCGCTCCATTCTCTGGGCGGTTTTCGCGTTTTCTCTTGTGATGCTCTGGGATGCCTGGCAGGTGCATAACGGCAAGACTGCGACCTTCTTCCCCAAAGCCAAACCTGCAGCCACAGCTTCCGCAAACCCTGCAACAAGCCTAGCCACGCCAACTCCGAGCGCGTCATCAGCCACCGTGCCCACGCCGAGTGCAGCGCCAGCTCCCTCCGGCACGGCGCAATCCACTCCCATTCAAGCCCCGGCAGCGCCCGCCGCCCAAACTTGGGAAGTCACCACAGATTTGCTCAAGCTGGTCTTTGCTAGCGAAGGCGGCAACATCATCCGCGCCGAGCTGCTCAAGCACCGCGAACTTGACGCGAAGAAAGACAAACTCGATCCGAACAAAAATGTCGTGCTGCTCGACCGCAGCACAGGACGCGCCTACGAGGCGCAATCAGGCTTGCTAGGCATGAATGGCCAGCCCTCCCTGCCTAGCCATTTGGCAGCGATGAGCTTCAGTGGTGATAAAGCACTCAAAGACGGTCAAAACGAACTCACGCTCAAATTTGAATCCCAAGAAATGGGTGGCATCAAATACGTCAAAACCTATACCTTGAAGCGCGGCGAATACGCCATGAGCGTCAGACACGACATCGTTAACACCAGCGGCGCGCCCGTCTCGGCACAACTCTATATGCAGCTTGTGCGCGATGGCAACAAGCCCGCTGGCGAATCCGCCTTCTACAGCACCTTCACTGGCCCTGTGGTCTATACCGCTGAGAAGAAATACCAGAAGGCAGAATTCAGCGACATCGAGAAGAACAAAGCCGACTTTCAAGCGCAGACCAACGCCGGCTATGTGGCCATGGTGCAGCACTATTTCGGCAGCGCTTGGCTCCTCCCAGACGGTATCGTTCGTGATAACTTCATGAGCAAAGCTGGCGCCAATCTCTACGCGGTGGGCATGAAAGCTCCGATGCAAGCCATAGCTCCCGGTGCGACGCAAACCACCCAGACGCGCCTTTTCATCGGCTCCCAAGAAGAAAACAAACTCGAAGCGCTTTACCCTGGCTTGGAGCTGATCAAAGATTACGGCTGGCTCACGATTCTCGCCAAGCCTCTCTACTGGATCATGGATAAGCTCTTTGGCTTTATCGGCAACTGGGGCTGGACGATCATCGCTCTAGTGCTCTTGCTCAAGATCGCTTTCTATTGGCTCAATGCCACGGCCTACCGCTCGATGGCAAAGATGAAAGCCATCAATCCCAAGATCATGGAAATGCGCGAGCGTATGAAAGACAAGCCGCAGCAGATGCAGCAAGAAATGATGAAGATGTACCGCGAAGAAAAGGTCAACCCGATGGGTGGCTGCTTCCCGATCATGGTTCAGATTCCTGTATTCATCGCCTTGTACTGGGTGCTGCTCAGCTCGGTGGAAGTGCGCGGCGCGCCCTGGATTGGCTGGATTACAGATCTTTCTGTGCCAGACCCTTGGTATATCCTGCCCGTGATCATGGCCGCAACCACCATGCTGCAAACCGCCCTCAACCCGACCCCGCCGGATCCGATGCAGGCCAAGCTGATGTGGTACATGCCGCTGATTTTCTCGGTCATGTTCTTCTTCTTCCCTGCTGGTCTTGTGCTCTACTGGATCACGAACAACGTGCTCTCAATTGCCCAGCAATGGATGATCAACACCAGCATGGGCGTGCCTCCGCAGTTCAATTTGCCTTGGAAAATGAAGCCGCAAGAGACGAAGATTTAAACGCACTTCTCTTTGATAGGCCGCAAGGAGTTGCTTCTTTGCGGCTTTTTTATTGGTTGCGTAGAAAAAAACAAAACTAATACCGGATGCAGAAGACGCAAAGGTTACGCAAAAGACGCAAAAAAAGACAGCGCTGGCAGTTAATTCAAAACCTCTGTTTTGATACTTTTCTTTTTGGTATTTCTTCTGCGTAACCTTTGCGTCTTCTGCGTCCGGTATTGAATCGGTATTAGTATTGCATTCAGAAACTATGCTCCCCAGACACCAAGATCCTATCGTTGCGATTGCCACCGCTCCCGGCCGTGGTGCGGTGGGGATTGTGCGGGTGTCGGGCAAACTTCTTCAGCCCTTGTTTGCTCCTCTTTTGGGAGCAAACTACGCATATTTTATGCCGGCTAGAGAGGCTAAATACCTTAAATTCCTCGATAAAAACGCGCAACCGATTGATCAAGGCTTAGCGCTGTATTTCCCTGCGCCGCATTCGTTTACTGGCGAAGACGTGATTGAATTCCAAGCACATGGCGGGCCTGTGGTGTTGCAGTTGCTCGTCTCGCGTGTGATCGAAGCGGCGAAAGATATTGAAGCATTGAAAGCCATGCGCATCGCCCAGCCCGGCGAATTCACGGAACGTGCATTTTTGAATGACAAGATGGATTTGGCGCAGGCCGAAGCGGTGGCTGATTTGATTGATGCGAGCACGGAAGCGGCAGCGCGTGGCGCTGCGCGATCGCTCTCTGGCGCGTTCTCCAAAGAGGTCCATACGCTGCGCGATGCCCTCATCCATCTGCGCATGTTGGTAGAAGCCACTCTGGATTTCCCCGAAGAAGAGATCGAGCACCTGAGCAAAAATAAAGCGCGGGAGCAACTGTCAAGCTTGCAGCAGGCGGTTTTAAGTTTCCAAAAGAAAACACAACAAGGCGCCTTACTGCGCGAAGGCATCAAAGTCGTGATTGCCGGCCAGCCCAATGCGGGCAAGAGCAGTTTACTCAATGCGTTAGCAGGCGCAGAGCTAGCCATCGTCACGCCGATTGCAGGCACGACGCGGGACAAAGTGCAAGAAACGATTCAAATTGAAGGTGTGCCGATCCACATCATTGACACCGCTGGTTTGCGCGAGAGCCAAGACGTCGTTGAGCGCATTGGCATCGAGCGTGCTTGGGAAGAAATTGGGAAAGCAGATTGCGTGATTCATCTGCACGATCTGCATGCTGAGCAATCCCGTGACAATGAAGTTGCTACAAATTCAATAGCTGCTCGCGCAGTATTGATGCCGGCTATCCGCCAAAAACTGCCTCAAAACATCCCGGTGATCGATGTTTGGAACAAAGTCGATGTAGCCACGCAAACCCATTTCATCCAAGGCTTACGCATCAGCGCCAAAACCGGCCAAGGAATCGACGCCCTTCGAGCCAAACTTCTCGAAGTTGCCGGTTGGCAATCGAGCAGCGGCGAAGGCAGCTACATCGCCCGCGAGCGTCATGTGCAAGCCGTTGCTGCCGTACAAGCGCATTTGAATGAAGCCTCACATCACCTAGATGCCAGCCTCGCTCACAACGCCGGTGGCTTAGATTTGCTCGCCGAAGAGCTTCGACTCGCTCAAAACGCTTTGAACGACATCACCGGTAGCTTTTCATCCGATGATTTGCTCGGAGAAATCTTCTCTAAGTTTTGTATTGGGAAATAAAGCGCTGGTCGGTTGAGCAAGTGCAATCTACGCTGGTTGAGTATCCACAAAGCTCTGACGCAAGGCCAATTTGTCATTGAGCTTAGTTAAGTTTGTGTAATTTGCGCGCCAATCCATCTGTGGGAAGCGGAAATCTAAATAGCCTAAAGCACATCCAACGGCCACGTCGGCCAAGCTGATGTGCGTGCCGGCGCAGAAAGGGCGCTCGCCCAAGCCTTGGCTCATGGCTTTCAGGCTGGCGGTGATCTTGCCCATTTGGCGATCGATCCAAGCTTGTGAGCGTTGCGTATCCGTGCGGCCAGCCCAGCCGGCTTCTAGGCGGGCAAGAATAGCTGCATCACACAAGCCGTCGGCCAATGCTTCCCAAGTTTTCACTTCGGCTTTCTCGCGGCCATTGACGGGAATCAGCTTGCCCACCGGCGAGAGCGTATCCAGATACTCCACGATCACGCGCGAATCAAACAACGCCTCGCCGCCTTCCATCACCAAGCAAGGCACTTTGCCCAGAGGGTTGGATTCGGATATTTTGCTGGTGGCAGACCACACATCTTCCAAGATGAATTGGTAATCCAGCTTCTTCTCAGCCATCACGATGCGCACTTTGCGTGCATAAGGGCTGGTCACAGCGCCGATCAGTTTCATGCGGAATTCTCTTGAACTTAAAAAAGCATTTTAACGATGCAGCGCGTCATAATCTGCGGCATAAATTGATCATTCACAAAACAGCCGGCCAAGGAGAAAGAATTTGATCAGCCAAAACAATAATGTGAGCCATTCCATACAGCTAGAAAAAGCCGGTGTGACAGCCATGACTGGTATGCCACCCGCGTTGCCCGAGCCTAGTGCCCACATCGAGAGCACACCCATCGAGTTCAGCGGTGCAGGCGGCGAATATTTCCGCATCTGGATCGTGAATTTGCTGCTGATCATGGTCACCTTTGGTATTTACTATCCTTGGGCGAAGGTGCGCAAGCTCAAATATTTCTACAACAACACGCGCATTGACGATCATGCCTTGGAGTTTCATGGTGAGCCGAAAAAGATGCTGCGCGGCACAATCATCGCCGGCGTGTTGTTTTCGATGTACAGCTTAGCTTCGGATTTTTCGGCCATAGCCGGCTTGATGGCCTTGGTGGTGATGATTGCGATTGCGCCTGTGTTGTTTCAGGCCTCCATGCGCTTTCGTTTGGCTAATTCAAGCTGGCGCGGTATACGTATGCGCTTTGTGGCACAAGGCTATCGTGAGGCGTACACCTGCGTGGCACTGCCGCTGGCGCTCGTCCTCCTGCCCGGCATATTGATTGCATTACTGGCCGATGGCAATGATGAAAAAAGTCGCGCTGTCTCGGGAAATGCGTTAGCCACCACGGGCGGCGCTATTGTTTTGTTGCTCGCCATCGTGTTGCCCTATTTCTTTTGGCGTATTAAGCGCTTTCAACACAACCACTACGCTTGGGGGCCACTCAAGACGGAATACCGCAGCCCGACGATAGAGACTTACAAAGTGTTTGGAATGACTTTGCTGGTTGCGCTCATCATCGCCGCTGGCTTCGCGGCAATGGTGTTTGCGATGTGGCCGAGCAATGTGGGCAGCACGCGCTCTTGGTCGCGCAATCTGGGCATCATCTTCACGCTGTTTGTACCTTTGTTTTTCGGCTTCGTCATTCTCATCAACATCCTGCCCCGCGCCTACTTCACAGCCAAAATGCAAAACCTGCTGTGGTCGCGCACGGGCAATCGCCATTTCCGCTTTAAGAGTGAGCTCGGCGTGGGCAAGTTCATTGGATTGCAGTTTAAAAACTATTTCCTGATCTTGATCACCCTGGGCCTTTACTGGCCATTCGCCGTGATCGCCACGCTGCGCATGAAGCTGGAAGCGATTAGCTTAAAGAGCCGCGTGGCACTGGATAAATTGTCTGATGCAGCGCGCACCCGAGACAACGATGCTGCAGGCGATATGGCTGCAGATATTTTTGGCTTTGACGTGGGCATGTAAGCAGTGAACTCTTCTGCACATACTGCGCTGCCGCGCTTGGTGCTTAATTTGCTGGATGGCCGCAGCGCTAGCCCGCAGCCCGTGATGCTAGAAATAAGTGAGCACTCCGCGCAGATTCTACGCCGGCAAAGTGCTGATTTAGCAGGTAATTTACTCCTAGAAATCCCCCTAGACAAGCTGCGCACGCAAATGCACTGGCCAGAAGCCACATCGCGCGGCGCGCGCATCATTGAGCTCACGGATCAAGCCCCACCCGAGTGGGAAGGCGCGCAACTCCAATGGCCGTCGGATCAAGACCCAAAAGCATTTGATGCTTGGGTGGCTCAGCATGTGAGCCGTAGCGTCAATCCGTCTGCAGGCTTCGTGGTGCGGGCGCAGCAAAGCTGGCGCGGCGTGGCGGTGGCCTTTGTGCTGTTGATGGCGGTGATCGGCGGCCTGTATTTGTGGGGCTTGCCCATTGTGGCGCGTGGCATCACAGCGCTGGTGCCACAAGCCGCAGATCACGCGATTGGCCGCAACGCCTTGCAGCAAATTGATGGCCGCTGGATGAAGCCCAGCAAGCTCCCGCTTGAAGATCAAAACCGCATCCGAGAACGCTTCCTCGCGGGCGTGAAGGCGCAGTATCCCAAAGACACGCCGGAAATCCAACTCGAATTTCGAAAATCAGAAATCGGGCCGAATGCTTTTGCGCTACCCGGCGGCATCATGGTGATGACGGATGAGCTGGTGAAGCTTGTGAAAGACGATGAAGTCGTTTTGGGCGTGCTCGGCCATGAGCTCGGCCATATCACCCGCCGCCACGGCATGCGCCAGCTCGTGCAAGTGGGTGTGTTGCAAGGCGTGCTTTCGGTGGCTTTTGGCGATTACGGCAGCTTGATCACCGCCGCGCCTCTGATCCTGGGCAGCATGGCCTACAGCCGCGCGCATGAGCGCGAAGCCGATGATGATTCCATTGCATATATGCGTGCCGCAAACATCAGCCCTTTGGTGATGGTGAAATTCTTCCAAGCGGCACGCAATGACAAACCGCCTAAGAAAGACAAAGACGGCAAAGATCTCCCGCCATCCGCCGAGCCCCCAGCTCCCGTAGACAAAGCCGATCAACCCCCCAAAACCAAAAAAACACCGCTCGGCTTTTCCATCATCTCCAGCCATCCGCTCGATGAAGAGCGCATGGACAAATTCCGTAAGGCTGCGGGTCAGTGAAGCATCGAAGTGCAGGCTGCGCCTGATCGCATGACAATCTAGCCATGCAAGTTGAATTCAAAGGCCTTCAGCCCTACGCGTCGATGTATGAAGCGATGCAGGTGCACGTGGCAGGCCAAGCTGATTTTTCGATAGATTTTCAAAGCAAAAACGGCCAATCGCCGGCGCAAAATATGCGCGACACGCTATGGATTTGTGAGCATCTGCCGGTTTTTACGCAGGGCTTGGCGGGCAAAGCGGAGCATGTGATGGCTGCGGGCGATATCCCCGTGGTGCAGACCAATCGCGGCGGGCAGGTGACGTATCACGGGCCGGGGCAGGTGGTGGCGTATCCGATGATTGATCTGCGGGCGCGCGGCTATTTCGTGAAGGAGTATGTGTATCGGCTGGAGGAGGCCACGATCCGCACTCTCTCACACTTTGGCCTGACGGGGCACCGCGTGCGTGGCGCGCCGGGGATTTATGTGCGCCTGGATGAGCCTGCATCGCATGCACGGCTGCTTGGTGCAGATGGTTCGCCGATGGCTGAGGCTGAGCTGACCACGCGCACCGACATCGGCAAAATCGCCGCACTGGGCATCAAGGTCAGCCGCCACATCACCTATCACGGCCTTGCGCTCAACGTGGCGATGGATCTCTCGCCTTTTGGAAGCATCAATCCCTGCGGCTACGCCGGGCTGCGAACCGTGGATATGGCCTTTTGTGGGGTGCGTGCCTCTTGGGATGAGGTGGCGCAGGTGCTGGCTTCTAAATTGGTTTCGCATTTGGCTTGAGGTTTGAAGACAGAACATCCGGACGCAGAAGACGCAGAGGTTACGCAGAAGACGCAAAAAAGAGGAAGAAAAAGAGAAAAGAAAGGCTTCAAGTTTGAAGCGAAACAAAAACACAAAATGGTTTTTGGTTTTCTGTATTCTTTGGTATTTCTTCTGCGTAACCTTTGCGTCTTCTGCGTCCGGTTGTCCGTATTTCTTCCTAGGCCGCGTCCAAATTGCTGACAATAAAAACAGTATCATTGGGTATGGCCAAAGATAAAACACTTTTTACTTGCACTGAATGCGGCGGCAGCTCCGCGAAATGGCTGGGCAAGTGTCCCAGTTGCGGTGCTTGGAATACGCTGATTGAGGGTGTGGCGGAAAGCGCTGCAACCGGCAAAAACCGCTTTGCTGCGCCGATGTCAGCGCATCATTCGCTGGCCGGCAGCTCGCCTGTGCAAAGGCTCGGCGAGATTGAAGCGTCTGATATTGATCGCACGCCCACCGGCCACGAAGAGCTTGATCGCGTGCTGGGCGGCGGCATTGTGGAAGGCGGCGTGGTGTTGATCGGCGGCGATCCGGGCATTGGCAAATCGACGCTGCTGCTGCAAGCGCTGGATTCTCTGCAGCGTGCGGGTACGTCTGCACTCTACGTTACCGGCGAAGAAAGTGCGGCACAAGTAGCGCTGCGTGCGCGCAGGCTGGGTTTAGACAACAGCCAAGTGCAAGTCCAAGCGGAGACGCAGCTTGAAAAAATCATCGCCACGCTGGCCGCACAGCAGCCGCGCATTGCCGTGATCGATTCCATCCAAACCGTCTATTCCGAGCAGCTCACCAGTGCCCCCGGCTCAGTGGCGCAAGTGCGCGAATGCGCTGCGCATCTCACGCGGTTTGCCAAGGCCAGCGGCACGGCGATTGTGTTGGTCGGCCACGTCACGAAAGAAGGGGCGCTGGCTGGCCCGCGTGTGCTGGAGCACATGGTTGATACGGTGCTGTATTTCGAGGGCGACACGCATTCGAATTTCCGCCTCGTGCGCGCGATCAAAAATCGCTTTGGCGCGGTCAATGAAATCGGCGTGTTTGCCATGACGCAGCAGGGCTTGAAAGGCGTGAGCAACCCGAGCGCGATATTTTTGAGCCAACACAGCGAGCCAGTACCTGGCAGTTGCGTGATGGTCACGCTAGAAGGCACGCGCCCAATGCTGGTTGAGATTCAAGCTTTGGTCGATGGCGGTGGACCTTCTCCGCGTCGTTTGTCTGTTGGCCTAGATCGTGATCGCCTCGCCATGCTGCTGGCCGTGTTGCACCGCCATGCAGGCATCGCCTGTGCCGATCAAGATGTGTTCGTTAACGCCGTCGGTGGCGTGCGCATCACCGAGCCAGCCGCTGATTTGGCCGTGATGCTGAGCATCACCAGCAGCCTGCGCGGCAAGCCCTTGCCTAAAGGCTTCATAGCCTTTGGTGAAGTCGGCCTAGCCGGCGAAGTGCGCCCTGCGCCGCGCGGCCAGGAGCGCTTGAAAGAAGCTGCCAAACTGGGCTTTTCTACTGCGATCATCCCGAAAGCCAACGCGCCGAAAAAGTCGCAGATGAAAGATTTTGAAGGCATGACGATCCACGCTGTAGAGCGTGTGGAGCAGGCGATGGAGATGATGCGGGAGTTGCAGCGCGGATGAATTTGCTCTTTATTTAATAGCGCTCTGCGCAGTATCTACGCCGGCTACCTTGGCTTTTTGCTTTGATTCTTTGTGCTTTTTGTAGATGGGCGCTCAGAGGCCTGTGCTCGCCGCAGTCGCCACGCCCTCATACGCCCGAGCAGCGAGCCACGCGGCACCCGCCGCGTTAATGCAATGCGCTGCGCGGCCAAAATCGGTCATGTCGCCTGCGGCGATCACAGGCCAATGTGGGCGAGGAAAGTTCCAACTCCGCAACGCAAACCTGCTTTGACGTAGTAAATATTACGCGCGAAGTTTTTCACAGCAGCCAACAGGCAGCGAGTGTGAGGCATTCCGCCCGACTGATTTGTGGTACTCCACCATGAAGGCGGGCGGAATGCCTCACACTCGCCGCCGCTTTACGCAAAACGACACCTCCCAAACTCCAACAAATCAAACTGACATCATCCACACTACAAATACAATAGCAATCAGCGCAAAATATACGCCGGCTACCACCCCAAAACCCATGAAAATCGCTGCCATTTCAGACATTCATGGCAACCCAAATGCCCCGCAAGCCGTACTCGCAGAAATTGACCGCGAGGGCGTAAGCAAAATCATCAATTGCGGCGACACCCATGTGCCGCGCGTGGCGCAAGTCAAATCTCCTGACGGCGGCCACCCCATCACCATCGTGAATGCAGGCAGCGTCGGCTTGCCCGGTTATGACGATATCCATCCTCACAAACACTGGATTGAGACTGGCAGCCCACACGCCCGCTACGCCTTGATGGAGAAAACGGCGCGGGGCTGGAGTGTGCAATTGCGCGGCGTGCCTTATGATTTTGAACCGATAGCGCAATTAGCTGAGCGACGCCAAAGGCCAGATTGGGCGCTGCCGCTGCGCACAGGGCGTATGTCGGAAAGTTTGTCAGCGGATTAAATCCGCACGGGAATCCCGCGTTCGGCCATAAAGGCCTTGGCTTGCTGCACGGTGAATTCGCCGTAGTGAAAAATACTCGCGGCGAGTACAGCATCTGCGCCGCCGGTTTGAATGCCATCGGCTAAATGTGCCAATGTGCCCACACCGCCAGAAGCAATCACGGGGACAGATACCGCATCGCTCACGGCGCGTGTCAAAGCCAAATCAAAGCCGGATTTTGTGCCGTCTTTATCCATGCTGGTGAGCAAAATCTCGCCTGCGCCGAAGCCTGCCATGCGAGTGGCCCACTGCACGGCATCGAGATGCGTATTTTTACGGCCACCGTGGCTATAAACATCCCAGCCTGCGCCGACGGGCTTGCCCTCGTCTCCCAAGCGCGCTTCATCTTCCGCGCTGCGCTTTTTGGCATCAATCGCCACCACGATGCATTGCGAGCCATACTTTTGCGAGGCCTCGAAGATCACTTGGGGGTTGGCAATTGCAGCGGAGTTGAAGGAAGTCTTGTCTGCACCCGCGTTCAGCAAGCGGCGCACATCATCGACTGTGCGAACACCACCACCCACGGTGAGTGGGATGAACACTTGGGCGGCCACGGCTTCGATGATGGGCAAGATCAAATCACGGCCATCGCTGGTGGCGGTGATGTCGAGAAAGGTCAGCTCATCCGCGCCTTGCTCGTTGTAGCGGGCGGCGATTTCCACAGGATCTCCTGCATCGCGCAGTTCTACGAAATTCACGCCTTTCACAACACGGCCTCCGGTTACGTCGAGGCAGGGGATGATGCGTTTGGCGAGCATGTTAGGAGGGTATGAATTAAACGAAATAAACAGATTTTAAAGCGCTAGCCGGCATGGAATATGCGCGAGCAGCTATTTAATGCATAGCATCACATCTTCTTGATGCGCTCAACCATCTCGGCAGCAAATTCGACAAACGCCACGCTGCCTTTGGCAGATGGATCGAATACCACGCCGGGCAGGCCATAACTGGGTGCTTCAGCCAAGCGCACATTGCGCGGGATCACGGTGTTGAATACTTTGTCGGCGAAATGGGTTTTGAGCTGGTCGCTGACTTGCTGCTGCAAGGTAATGCGCGGATCAAACATCACGCGCAGCAGGCCGATGATTTGCAAATCTTTGTTGAGATTGGCGTGCACTTGCTTGATGGTGTTGACCAAATCCGTCAAACCTTCAAGTGCGAAATACTCGCATTGCATCGGCACCACCACGCCGTGGGCGCTGCACAGGCCGTTTAGAGTGAGCATGCTCAAACTCGGCGGGCAGTCGATCAACACGAAATCGTAGTCGCTGCTCACTTCTTTCAAGGCTATTCTCAGGCGCTGATCGCGGTGCTCCAGCGCCACCAATTCCACTTCTGCGCCGGCCAAATCGCGGTTCGCGCCGAGCACGGTGTAGCCCACTTTTTCGCTGAAGACAGCGGCCTCTTTGATGTTTGCTGATTCGAGCAAAACGTCATAAACCGAGAGATCGAGTTTGCGTTTGTCCACGCCCGAGCCCATGGTGGCGTTGCCTTGGGGGTCGAGGTCAACCATCAGCACGCGCTGGCCGATTTTAGCCAAACCGGCAGCTAGGTTGACGCATGTGGTGGTCTTGCCGACACCGCCTTTTTGGTTGGCTACACAAAAGATTTTCATTGATCCACCGCCAGTTTCACGCCAAAGGCAATGAGCATCGTGCCAGCAACTTTGTTAAGCCAGCTGGTCACGCGAGGGCTGGATCGCATGCGCTCAGCAGCGAAGTGGGTAATAAGAGTGAGGGTGAAGCAATAGAGGAACGTTAAAGCTGCAATGGTCACGGCCATCACAGCAAAGGTCACCATACCTTGGTGCTTCTCCGGGTGCACAAATACTGGAAAAAACGCCATGTAAAACACAATCGCTTTAGGGTTAAGCAAGGTAATCATCAAGCTTTGCTTGAAATACTGCCGGGCTTCCATTTTCAAAATCGGTGCGTCGCCTTCTTTTGCAAAAATCATTTTGACGCCTAAATACGCCAAATACGCCGCGCCGGCATATTGCACGACGGCAAACACGCTCGGATGCGCCGCAAGAAGAGCGGCCACGCCGGCCACGGCCAACCACATCAACACCTGATCGCCGGCGATCACACCAAACGTGGCAGCCAAGCCGCCCAAAACACGGCCTTTGCTGGTGGAGGTGATGATGGCCAAATTGCCAGGGCCGGGAATCGCCAAAAACACGATAACAGCCACTACAAACGCCCAGTAATCGCGGATTCCATCGGTGAGTGCCATCATGTTGCAATACTCCAGTTAGCCCTGAAGTTTAACCGGGTGCTGCGGGCCGATTGCGCAGTGGCGGCTACCGCCTACAATGGCGGGTTGCCTCATTTGAGGTGTATTTTTTAAGTTGATGGAGCTTCCATGTTGATTTCTTCTGCTTTTGCCCAAACCGCCCCTGCCGCTGCTGGCGGTGGTGATTCCGCCTTGCTCAGCATGCTGCCATTGGTGCTGATGTTTGTGGTGCTTTATTTCCTGATGATTCGTCCTCAGATGAAACGCCAAAAAGAGCAGCGTTCGATGATTGACGCGTTGCAAAAAGGCGATGAGGTCGTCACCATTGGCGGTGTGCTTGGCAAGATCGAAAAGATCGGCGATGGCTACATGACGCTCGTGGTTGAGCAAGGCCAGATGCAGATCGAGCGTGCGGCTGTGGCGCGCGTGTTGCCTAAGGGCACGATCAAGTAAGTGCGCTTTAACAACCCGTTTTTAAGCCAAATAGCTCGGTAGCCGGCATATAGCCTGCACTGAGCGCTATTGTTTTCAGAGTACTTGCCATGAACCGTTATCCTTTGTGGAAATACATCGTCATCGCCTTGGTGGTGGTGATTTCCACGTTGTACACCTTGCCCAATTTCTTTGGCGAGGCACCTGCGGTGCAAATCTCCAGCGCCAAAGCCACCAACAAGGTCGATGCCACCACCCGCAGCCGCGTCGAAGACGCACTGAAAACGGGCAGCGTGGAAGCGACCAGCAAGGTTGAGCTGGAAGGCAATTCAGTGCGTGTGCGCTTTGCGAATACGGAGGTGCAAAAGCAAGCCCAAGCGGTGATCTCCAAGGCGCTCAACCCTGACAAAGACGACCCTGCCTATGTGATTGCGCTGAATTTAGTGCCACAAACACCGCAATGGCTGCGCAGCCTGCATGCCAATCCGATGTATTTGGGGTTGGATTTGCGCGGCGGCATTCACTTGATGCTGCAAGTGGATATGGCCGGCGCGATTGACAAGCGGATCGATACTCTCACCAGCGACATCCGCACCAGCTTGCGCGGCAAAGATATTCGCGGCCGCACGTCTCGTGAAGGCAGCAATATCGTCATGCGCTTTTCTACAGCGCAGGCCAGCCTGGCCGCGAAAATCATGGTGGAAGATCAGTTTGGCACCGACATGCAGGCGGTAGAAAGCACGCAAGGCACGGATTACGTGCTGACGGCGAGTATCAAGAAAGATGCTGTTTTGCGCATTCAAGAAGCTGCGCTCAAGCAAAACATTTCCACCCTTAACAACCGCGTCAATGAGCTCGGCGTGGCCGAGCCGGTGATCCAGCAGCAAGGCGCAGACCGCATTGTGGTGCAATTGCCAGGTGTGCAAGACACCGCCACCGTGAAGAAAATCATTGGCCGCATCGCCACGCTGCAGGTACGGATGGTCGATGAAGGCTCAGAGGGCTTGGCAGCTGAGCGTGGCCAAGGCGCTGTACCGTTTGGCAGCGAGCGCTATTTGGATCGCAATGGGCAGGCTGTCATCGTTAAGCGCGATGTGATCTTGTCTGGCGAAAACTTAACGGATGCTCAAGCGGGCTTTGATAGCCAAACGCAAGAGCCCACCGTGAATTTGTCGCTCGATGCCAAAGGCTCTCGCATTTTTAAAGATATCACCCGCGACAACATTGGCAAGCGCATGGCGATTTTGCTGTTTGAAAAAGGCAAAGGCGAAGTCGTCACAGCGCCCGTGATCCGTAGCGAAATTGGGGGTGGCCGGGTGCAAATCTCGGGCCGCATGAGCACGATGGAGGCCAGCGATACATCCTTGCTGCTGCGCGCAGGCTCGCTGGCCGCGCCGATGGAGATCATCGAAGAGCGCACGATTGGCCCCACTTTGGGCGCAGACAACATCGCCAAAGGTTTCAACAGTGTGATCTACGGTTTCCTCGTGATCGTGGCTTTCATGTGTGTTTACTACCGCTTCTTCGGCGTGATTTCCTCGATTGCGCTGTCGGTCAACCTCTTGATGTTGGTGTCGATCCTCTCCATGATTCAGGCCACGCTAACGCTCCCTGGCATGGCCGCGATTGCGCTGGCGCTCGGCATGGCGATTGATTCCAACGTGCTGATCAATGAGCGTGTGCGCGAAGAACTCCGCGCTGGCAAATCACCTCAGCAAGCTATTCATGCGGGCTATGAAAACGCCTGGGCCACGATTTTGGATTCCAACATCACCACGTTGATCGCTGGTATTGCGCTTCTGATTTTCGGCTCGGGCCCGGTGCGAGGCTTTGCCGTGGTGCATTGCTTGGGCATTCTGACCAGCATGTTCTCTGCGGTGTTTTTCTCGCGCGGCTTGGTCAATCTTTGGTACGGCTCTAAAAAGAAGCTCAAGACCATCAGCATTGGGCAGGTCTGGCGGCCAGATGGCAACGTCGTGATATCCGAGGCTGACGATTTAGAAGAAAAACCTGTGATAGCCGGCATCAAACCTCCGCAAGCAGCTATGAAAACCATAGCGCCGGCGTTGAAGAAATAAGAGAGCACGATCATGGAATTCTTCAGAATCAAACGCGACATTCCGTTCATGAAGCACGCGATTGTGCTCAACGCCATCTCGTTCATCACCTTCGCTTTGGCCGTATTCTTCTTGGTCACGCGCGGTCTGCATTTATCGATTGAGTTCACTGGCGGCACATTGGTCGAAGTGAAATACCCGCAAGCTGCGCAAATTGCCAAGACGCGTGAGTCGGTGGAAGCCTTGGGCTTTGGTGAGGTGCAAGTACAACTCTTTGGCTCGGCCAGCGATGTGCTGATCCGGGTGGCCAACAAAGTTACGCCGGCCAGCACAAAAGTAGTTGGCACAGCGATTACGGTAGCCAGTGCGTCCCAAGCTGCAAGCAATCAATCAGATACCGTGCTTAAAGTGTTTGAAGGCGTGTGTCAATCCGAAGGCGGCGCAGTGCAATCGAGCACCGTGATCACGCCGCAAGGCGAAACGCTGCAAAAGCTCCTTTGCAAAACGACAGACGGTAAAGAGCCCGTGAGTTTGCAGCGCAGCGAATTCGTCGGTCCGTCGGTCGGCGCAGAGCTGGTGAGCAATGGCTTGATTGCCTTGGGCATGACGGTGCTGGGCATCATGCTGTACTTGGCTTTCCGCTTTGAGTGGAAATTCGCTGTGGCCGGCATCATCGCCAACTTGCACGACATCGTGATCATCTTGGGCTTTTTCGCCTTTTTTCAGTGGGAATTCTCGCTGGCGGTGCTTGCGGCGATTTTGGCGGTATTGGGGTATTCGGTGAACGAATCGGTGGTGATCTTTGACCGAATTCGCGAATCCTTCCGCAAATTCCGCAAAATGACCACCCGTGAGGTGATTGATCACGCCATCACCTCCACCATCAGCCGCACCATCATCACCCACGGCTCGACTGAGGTGATGGTGCTCTCGATGCTGATCTTTGGCGGCCCCACGTTGTTTTATTTCGCGTTGGCGCTCACCATTGGCATTCTGTTTGGTATTTACTCCTCCGTTTTCGTGGCCGCAGCGATTGCCATGTGGCTCGGTGTAAAGCGTGAAGATTTGATCAAAACGCCGATCAAGAAAGAGGGCGAGACGCCGGCTGATCCGAACGACCCGAATTCCGGTGCGGTAGTTTAATCAAGTAGTAAGAAATAATTAGCCCCCGACGGGCACTGTGGCAAAACTGTCACAGCAGCTACTGATGAGCTGAAAGACAGCTGTCGCTAATGGCTGCTTGTTTGGCAGGATCGGATGAGAGCCTAACTTTCCTGTAACATATCTTTGACCACGCGCACTTAGCGCGTTATTTTCACCTTTCCTATCCAATCTGTGAGCAGTAATACCGTTCATTCGCAAGCCCAACAAACTGCCATAGCACGGCAGGCTCGCGCTGTGTTCATTGAGCAATCAACGAAGGTTCTGAGTGAATTGTCAGCCGCGGTCGGCACACGATTTTCTACACTGTTTGAGCAATCGACCAACGCGCGCGAAGCGCAAGACAGGCGAGATATTCTGATTGCCTATCAGCGCGGCCAAACAAAATGGGTGGACGGCACAGACCGTATTTGGAAAAGCATCTCACAAACTGATTTCACCTCAACCAGCTCCCGTTTGCCAGCACTGCATTTAGAGTTGATTGGCAATGAAGTGGTCGAGTCAAAGATTCTTTCTTCCAGATTAGCGATGCGCATTCTGGACAAGGCCAGTTGGGATTTCAATGATTTGCAAGTGCGCATGCGCACGCTCGACGGTAGAGAAGAGTTAGACAAAAACGATGTTCTGCGCCCTGAGAATTTTGCGCAAACGGTGCTTGATCAGTGGTTAGCAGCAGGCCTGTCGCAAGAGGCTTGGCAATCTGTGCAGGATGTTATCCAACAATCTTTTGGCGACAAAATCGTTCATGCTTACAAGGCCACCAATGAATATCTCATCGCGCAAGGCGTGATGAAGGAAATTGATTTGCGTTCCAATGTCAAGCGCACGCCAAGCGCCAAAGGTGCAGGTGGCGGCTTAGCTGGCTCAGTGGGCAGTCCATCTGGAAGTGCAGGCTTGCCAGCTTCACAAAACGGCGCCCTGCCATCTGACACCTCTTTTGCCACGACCAGTTATGGCGGCGGATATGGTGGTGGTAATCCGAGAGGCCAATCCGGAGGATACGGCGGCACATCCGGTGGTGCGCCACTTGCAGAGGGTGGCGGTGGTAACGCAGGCATGCGCGAGAACCGTGGCGCGATGAGTCGTGCAGGCAATGCATCCAGTCAAATCGCTGAGCACATTGCCAGGCTTCGAGCTCAAGCTGCGCAATACGCTGCTCAGCGGGGCACAGGCACCCCTGCGCAGCAAGGGTCAACTCAGGGCATGACCGGATTCAACGGTTTTGCGTCGGGCAGTAACCAAGCGCCCAACGGCACAGCCCTCGGTGCATCGGGAGGCCATGCAGGTGGCGGTGGCTCTTTTAGCGGCGCTTCTGGAGGAGGCAACGGCAGCGCGAGCGGTGGATACGGTGGCGCAGGTGTTACTTCGTACTCAAGCAGCGGCAGCACAGCGAACGCTGGCCGCACAGCGTCCGACGGAGCAGGGTCGGCCTCCCAAGGCACGGCTGGTGGCGGCGCGTCTGCGCGCCCCGGGCGCGGCGCGGTGGCTAACTATCACGCGCAATCAGAAGCAGAAGAAACGCGCATGCAAACAGCCGCTACGCCCCTGGCTCGAGCGCGCATGCGCGCGCAGGGCGTGATGGGGCAATTAAAGAATTTGTTGGTTCAAAGGGTGGCAGATTACGAGGATACGCGCGGCGTGCAAATCTCGCCGCAGTTGGCCGCTGCCATGAGCCCGCGCCCAGCAATGCGTACACCCGGCTACCAGCGTACTCAGCAAGGTGGCGCACCAACCATGCAAGGCTCACCGATGTATGCCGGTGTGGGTGCGCAAATCGTCGAAGGCATGCAGCCTGCGCAAGTCAACAGCGCATTGCGCGAGCAGACCAAAGAGCTGAAAAAAGTAGCCAATACCGACGGTGAAAAAGCCACGATTGAGATCGTCGCGCTGATGTTCCAAAGTATTTTGGCCGAGGAGCGTATCCCCACAGGCGTTCGTGTGTGGTTTGCCCGCTTGCAAATGCCTGTGTTGCGCTTAGCGCTGGCCGAGGCAGAATTTTTTGGCACGATGCAGCATCCCGCACGTAAATTAATTGATCGGATGGGTTCTTGCGTGCTGGGTTTCGATGCCAATGTGGGCAGCGCTGAGCTCGAAGCTGAGATCAAACGTATCGTGCAGACCATTGAGCAATATCCCGAGACGGGGCGGCGTGTGTTTCAGTTGGTGTTTGATGAGTTTGAAAAATTTCTCACTAAATTCTTGACCGAAAGCAAGATAGCCGCGAAGGTCGTCTCGCTGGCTCAGCAAGTGGAGCAAAAAGAAACAGCGGCCATCCAATACACCATTGAGCTGCGCAAGATGTTGGGCACTTTGCCGCTCAAAGATGGTATCCGCGACTTTCTCTTCAAAGTGTGGGCCGAGGTATTGGCGTTAGCGGCCATGAAAAATGGCGGCCAGCATGAGCAGACCTTGGCTCTGAAGACGGTTGCATCGGATTTACTCTGGGCGGCGAGTGCCAAATCCAATCGAGCTGAACGCGCAAAGGTGATTGCTGATTTACCAGATCTGATCAAGCGCCTGCGCGCCGGCATGGCTTTACTTGGCTTGCCAGCCGCCACGCAAGATGCGCATATCAAGGTGCTGAGTGATACGCTGGCTGAAGTGTTTATGAACAAATCGGTTGCGATGGATCAAGCGCAGGTGGCCGAAGTGACGCAGCGCATCAGGCATTTAGAAGATTTTGTGTCGGAAGAAGATGTGGGCGATTTGCCGCTGGATGCCGAGAGTATTGAATTGATGCTTGGCATTGACATGACGGGTGTCGAAATCATCAGCGAGGGCGGGACTGATCCAACGCAGGCGATGCGCGCTTGGGCTGCCGAGTTGGAGCGTGGCAGCTGGTTTCACTTGGATCACAAAGGCAAGATGGTGCGTGTGCAGTATGCATGGCGCAGCAAACAAGGCCAGCTTTTCCTATTTGCAGATGCAGTTGGCCTGACCTATCTCTTCCAACACAAGCGCATTGCCGCTTATCTCCAAGCCGGCTTGATGGCACCCGTGGAAGACGAGACGCTCACCGTTCGCGCCACACGCGCTGCGATCAACAAGATTGATGCACAGCCCGATCGGCTCTTGGCGGCCGCTTAAACACTCACTTTTTGATAGCGGCTTGCGCATATTCCATGCCGGCAAACGATCTAAAACAGCATAAAATTTCAGTCTTTCTGACTTTTTTCTGGTGCATCCTTAGCCGCCAACTCCCCTTTATTGCGCCCCGAAAACATCGTCCACCAGACGATCAGCACAAGCAGTAACAGCGCGCCCAGCGCTTCAAGCACAATCAGCCACATGAGATTTCTCCGTTTACCAACACGTTTCACAGCCGCGCTGTGGCGCAAGGCAATCACCTTAGGAATTGTAGGAACGCTGGTTGCATGTAGCTCGACGCCGCCTGCAAACCCACAAAAGGAGCAAGGCTTGCCGCCCCCAATCGTCGCGCAGCCGCTACCGCCAGATATTGCACCCAACAACGTACCTATCTCGCCGGCGAAAAGCCGCTGGGTACCTGTGCCATGGTCTGATATTCCTGGTTTTGAGGCGGATGCATTGCACGAAGCTTGGAATGCATGGATACGTAGTTGCGAGCGCCCAGCATCCGCATGGAGCGCGCTTTGTCCAGAGATTCGTCGCCTCTCGATCGCCGATGGTGCGAAGCAACGCGAATGGATGCGAGAGCGTTTGCAGCCGTATCGCGTCGAGCCACTTAGCGGTAGCGCGGAAGGCATGCTCACGGGCTATTACGAGCCTATTTTGGAAGCCAGCCGTCGCCCCAATTCGGTGCAAACCGTACCGCTATGGCAGCCGCCCGCCAGTCTTGCGCAGCGCAAGCCTTGGTACAGTCGCAAAGAAATCGATACCCTGCCCGAAGCGCAAGCTGCGCTACGAGGGCGCGAGATCGCTTATCTGGCGGATCCGATTGATGCACTGATTTTGCAAATCCAAGGTTCGGGTCGCCTGAGGCTCACTGAGCCAGATGGCAGCCAACGCGTCGTGCGCGTAGCCTTCGCGGGCACAAACGATCAGCCCTACCGCTCCGTGGGCAGGTGGCTGCTCGATCAGAGGCTGGTAAGCGATGCGAGCTGGCCAGGCATCAAGGCTTGGATCGCAGCCAACCCGCAACGCGTGCAGGAGATGCTTTGGAGCAATCCACGCATGGTGTTTTTCCGCGAAGAAGCCATTGATCTTGCACAGAGTAGCCAAGGGCCCCGAGGCGCGCAAGGTGTGCCGCTGACAGCCGGGCGCTCCATTGCGGTGGATCGTGAGAGCATTCCTCTGGGTGTACCTGTTTGGCTACAAACGCGTGGCGAAAGTCTCACCGTTGAGCGTCTTGTGATCGCACAAGATGTAGGCAGCGCAATTTTGGGCGCGGTACGCGCAGACTATTATGTGGGCTCAGGCCAGGCTGCCGGCGAATTGGCCGGACGGCTCAAACAAGGCCTGCGGCTTTGGGTTTTCTGGCCTAAATGATCAGATAAACGGCGTTTTGCCGGCAAGGAATATGCGCTATGCGCTCTACTTTTGATAGTATAAAAATAACGGCTCTTTCAATCATCACACTGCTCGCTGGATGCGCCAACAACCCTAGCAGCGAACCCCCTGCTCAGCGCTATCGCTGCGAGTTGGGCATCGAATTTAGTGCGCGCTTCTCGGGCGAATCCGTCGCGCTGGATACCTCGCGTGGCTATGAAATGCTTTTTCGCGATGGCAAACCACTGCCAGATCCACCCAAACCAAATGAATACCGCAACCCGCGCATGAGCGCTGAATTTGCATTCGGTAAAGATGGCAACGAAGCCATGCTGCGCTATCCCTTGCTGCCTCTTACCGTTCGTTGCGTGAAAGATCGTTAAGCTGAGTCGCTGCGTCACACGCCTGCCACAAACCGTTGTCAACATCCACCCCAGTTAATCATGTTCATGGTTGTCATGAGCAGACTTATGGAGTGGAGCAAAGATGCGTGCAATCAAGCCGGCTCAGCAGAGCCAGATGAAAAATGTTCTCGCCGCTGAAGACGAGATCACAAATCCCCGTGGCGGTCCAGAATTTATGGAGATCGTCAAAGCCCGCTTAAACCGCCGAGGTTTTCTGCGCGGCACGGGAGCGTCGGCTGCCGTCGCAGCGATTGGCACAGTTGGCTTAGCTGCCTGCGGTGGGGGAGGCAGCGATTCACCCACCACACCGCCCTTGACGGGCGTTGCGGCCAACAAGCCTACAGCTCTGACATTTGGAGTCGTCGACAAAAGCCGTGAAGATCGCTTCACAGTGCCCTCGGGTTACACGGCGCGGCCGTTTTACCGCACTGGAGATCCGATTGCTGCCGGCGTGGCCGCTTATAGCAACGTGGGCACAGACGATGCAACGACTTACAACCAGCGCAGCGGCGACAACCACGACGGCATTGAATACTTCGCTTTGAACGATGCAGGTACTGCACGAGACGCCAACGGCAACAACCGCGGCATCTTGGCCATGAACCACGAATACGTTACCCAGCAGTTTCTGCACGAAGCCACCGCTTATCCGATCACCGGTACGCGGGTGCAAGCGCAAGTCACTCGCGAAGTCGCGATGCATGGCGTGTCAGTCATTGAAGTGATGAAGCAAACCGCAGCGGGCGCATTTTCTGCCACCGGCACTTGGAACTATGTGCAATCGTCTAGTTACAACCGCCGCATCACCGCTGCTACACGTATCGAGATATCTGGCCCGGTGCGCGGTGATTCGCAACTGATCACTAAATATTCTCCTACCGGCACGGCCACGCGCGGCACCATCAACAATTGTGGCACCGGCTACAGCCTTTGGGGCACGCTGCTGACCTGCGAAGAGAACTGGGCAGGCTACTTCTCGCGCAGCACAGCGACCGACAATACCAACCGTGGTGGCGCAACCGCTAAAGAAGTGATCTCCATGACGCGCTACTCAGTAAGCGGCGATCGCTATGGATGGGGCACATTGGCTGCGACGACAGCCGCAGCAGTGGCCGCTAACGCCGTAGATTCTGTCGGTGATTTGAACGACCGCTGGAATGCCAACCAGTTGGCCACCAACGCCAATCTAGACTATCGTAATGTAGCTAACACCTTTGGCTGGGTTGTCGAAATTGATCCTTACAGCCCGAGCGCGACTCCAAAGAAACGCACAGCGTTAGGCCGCTTTGCACACGAAGCCGCTGTGTCGCCATTGCCAGTCGTCGGTCAACCGATTGCCGTTTACATGGGCGACGATTCTCGTGGTGACTACATTTACAAATTCGTCTCCAGCGCCACATGGGCAGACACTGATGCTACAGCGACCACCCGCATGGCCACCGGCGATAAATTTCTCGACGCAGGCGTTTTGCATGTGGCCAAATTTAATGCCGATGGCACGGGCACTTGGATTGCGCTCACGATCACCAACCCCACTATTTCGGGTGCGACCAATTTCCCATTCAGGAGTCAAGCGGATGTTTGTCTGAACACCCGCTTGGCAGCCGATGCCGTCGGCGCAACGCGCATGGATCGTCCAGAGTGGGGCGCGATCAATCCGCTCAACAACGAGGTGTATTTCACCTTGACGGAGAACAATTCTGGCAACCGCCCCTTGGCGAATATTGATGCAGCTAATCCACGCTTCCACCAAGATGCACGTGCTGCAACCACCAGCACCACAGCAGGCACCAACACGGGCAACCCGTTTGGCCACATCCTGCGTTTGCGCGATGCCAATACAGCTGCCACCACCTTCACTTGGGATGTGTATCTCTTCGGCGCACAAGCTGATGCAGATCCAAGCCGCGTGAACCTTTCTGGCCTGACGACGGCGAACGATTTCGCCCGCGCCGATGGTCTCTGGTTTAGCGGAGTCACGGGCATTTGTTGGGTGCAGACCGATGATTCTGGTGCATTCTTGGACGAGTCCAATTGCATGATGCTCGCAGCCTTGCCCGGCCAGGTGGGTGACGGCGTAGCGCTGGCTGCCCAAGCGGCCAGCACAGCAGCCTCGGGCAGCACGCCAGCAGGCGCTGCGCTCGCGGCTACCAAGCGCGGTGCACAAGTCACCAGCAGCACGCTGCGGCGCTTCCTGGTAGGCCCGCGCGACCAAGAAATCACCGGCGTGGCCGAAACACCCGATGGCCGCACGATGTTTGTCAACGTGCAACATCCAGGTGAAGATACGCCAGTCGCGAATGTGGCAGCGAACGCGGGCGATTTCAGCAGCTACTGGCCACGCGGCGAACGCGCTCCGGGCTCTGTTGCTATTGCAGCAGGTGCACGCCCAGCATCAGCAACCGTGGTGATCACTAAAAACGATGGTGGCCGAATCGGCACCTGATGATTTTCTCAGCAGGGTATTGACTCCCCGTGCACCTCGCTGATTCAAGGTCACTCAAGCATTTTTGGGTGACCTTTTTCTTTCTCCCAACACCTTTAAAAATAAATGTTTTATCAAAAACTCTGTGTTCATAGCAATAAACATCTTATAAATTGAAATTACTAGCAATATCACTCTTTTAAATTCATAATTTGTTAAAAAAGAGCAAACACCTATCCGATGCTCTGACCTAAACTCGATTGCGCATATCCTTATGCCTACGCCGCATGAGCCAGAGACACAGATACAAGGAAGTTTGCTTTTATGAATGCACCACTGCCCGAGCACATCCGCAAAGCACTAGAGACCGTCACGCTGGATGACAAATATTCACTGGATTACGGCCGTGCTTTCATGAGCGGCACACAGGCGCTCGTCAAGCTGCCCATGCTGCAGCGCCTACGCGATCAGCAAAACGGAAAAAACACGGCAGGTTTTATCAGCGGGTATCGCGGCTCGCCACTCGGCGGTTATGACCAAGCTTTGTGGAAAGCAAAAAAATATCTTCAAGAAAAGCATGTGGTCTTCCAGCCTGGCGTGAACGAAGAGCTGGCTGCCACTGCGATTTGGGGCACGCAGCAACTGGGCTTTGCGCCGCCGGGCAGCAATAAATACGATGGCGTCTTCGGCATTTGGTATGGCAAAGGCCCGGGCGTGGATCGTTGCTCTGATGTGTTTAAGCATGCGAACATGGCCGGTACCACGCCTCTGGGCGGGGTGATTGCTGTGGCCGGGGACGATCATGTGGCCAAGAGCTCGACTGCCGCGCATCAGAGCGATCACATCTTCAAAGCCTGCGGCCTGCCGGTATTCTTCCCCACCGATGTGCAAGATATTCTTGATCTTGGCTTGCATGCCTTTGCCATGAGCCGCTATGCCGGTGTGTGGACGGGCATGAAGACGATTCAGGAAATTGTGGAATCAAGTATGAGCACCCAGGTCGATCCTGATCGCGTGAACATTGTGATCCCCACCGATTTTGAAATGCCAAAAGGCGGTGTGCATATTCGATGGCCCGATGCGCCGCTGGAGCAAGAGCAGCGCCTCTTTGATTTCAAATGGTATGCGGCGCTGGCATACGTTCGCGCCAATCGTTTGAATCGCAATGTGATTGAAAGCAAGGATGATCGGCTGGGCTTGATTGCCAGTGGCAAGGCCTATAACGATTTGCGTCAAGCGCTGATTGATTTGGGGCTGGATACAGAAACTTGTCAGCGCTTAGGCATTCGCGTGCATAAAGTGGCGGTGGTGTGGCCACTGGAGGCGCAGATCACGCGTGAATTTGCTACAGGCTTGAAAGAAATTTTGGTCGTTGAAGAAAAGCGCCAAGTCATTGAATATCAGCTCAAAGAAGAGCTTTATAACTGGCGCTCGGATGTGCGGCCTGTTGTGCTCGGAAAGTTTGATGACACCTCTACCGAAGGGGACTCGTCATACCAAGGTGGCGAGTGGAGCATGCCCAATCCCACGGCGAATACATTGCTAAGAGCGAATGCCGATTTATCTCCCGCGCTGATTGCCAAAGCCGTCGCCGCGCGTGTGAAAAAACTCGGCGTTGATGCCGACACACTCGCTCGCATTGAATCGCGTCTGGCCATCATCGAAGCCAAAGAGCGCTCACTGCAAGTTATTGATCTGAAAGCGGATCGCACGCCTTGGTTTTGCTCTGGCTGCCCACACAACACCTCCACCAAAGTGCCCGAAGGCTCACGCGCGATGGCCGGCATTGGCTGCCACTACATGGCGCTTTGGATGGATCGCGCCACCACGGGCTTCACGCAAATGGGCGGCGAAGGCGTGCCTTGGGTCGGCCAGCAGCCGTTCACGAATGATGGGCATATCTTTGCAAACCTCGGTGATGGCACCTACTTTCACAGCGGCTTGCTCGCCATTCGCCAAGCGATTGCAGCGGGTGTCAACATCACCTACAAAGTGCTCTACAACGATGCTGTGGCCATGACGGGCGGGCAGCAAATTGGCGAGCGGCCTGAGGGGCACTCGGTGATTCAAATTGCTCATTCGCTGACGGCGGAAGGCGTAGCAAAGCTCATCGTTGTCACCGATGAGCCAGAAAAATATTCAAGCGCTAAGTTACCTGACGGCGTCGAAGTCAAACACCGCGATCTTCTCGACGATGTCCAGCGCGAGTTCCGCGACATCAAAGGCACAACAGCCATCATCTACGATCAAACCTGCGCCACAGAAAAGCGCCGCCGCAGAAAGCGCGGCACGCTGATTGATCCGAGTAAGCGCGTGCTGATCAACGAACTGGTGTGTGAGGGCTGCGGCGATTGTGGCGTGCAATCCAATTGCATGAGCGTCGAGCCGCTTGAGACCGAATTTGGCCGCAAGCGCACGATCAACCAAAGCACCTGTAATAAAGACTTTTCTTGCGTCAAAGGCTTTTGCCCGAGCTTCGTGACTGTTGAAGGCGAGCTGAAGAAAAAATCCAAAACGGGTAAAACCAATCCTTTTGAATTAGGTGCATTGCCTGAGCCAACAATAGCAAGCATTCCAAAGAATACTTCTTGGGGCATCATCATCGCCGGCGTCGGCGGCACAGGCGTGATCACGATTGGCCAGCTGCTGGGCATGGCTGCCCACATTGAAGGCGTAGCCGTCGTCACGCAAGATGCTGCCGGCCTCGCGCAAAAAGGTGGTAACACGTGGAGTCATGTGCTGCTTGCAGATCAGCAAAGTGATATCGCCACCACCCGCGTGGCCATGGCCAGCGCTGATTTGATTCTCGGCTGCGATCCGATGGTCGCCGCCAGCAAAGAAACCATGGCGCGCATGCTGCAAGGCCGCACGCACGTGGCGCTCAACGCGCATGGTTCGCCCACTGCCAGCTTTGTGCTCAATGGCAATTGGCAAAACCCCTCTGAGCGTTGCGCTGCAGCGATTGTGCAAGCCGTTGGAAGCGAGGGCGTGAGCGCATTCAACGCCGAGGCCGCGAGCAGCAAACTGATGAGCGATACGCTCTACACCAACCCGATGATGCTCGGCTTCGCTTGGCAAAAAGGCTGGATCCCACTGCAAAAAGCCTCTCTCATCCGCGCCATTGAATTGAATGCGGTTGCCATCGACAACAACAAAACCGCCTTCGAATGGGGCCGCCGCGCCGCTCACGATTGGCCGAGCGTTGAGCAGCTACTCACCCCCGCGCAAACCATTGAATTCAAAAAGCGCGACACACCGCAAGACATGCTGACCAAGCGCGTGGAGTTTTTGACGAATTACCAAAACGCTGCGTATGCCCAAGAATACAAAGCCTTCGTAGAAAAAGTCAGTAGCGCAGGTAACGCGCAGCTCACAGAAGCCGTCACCAAATACCTCTTCAAGCTCATGGCCTATAAGGACGAATACGAAGTGGCCCGTCTGCATGCAGATACGGCTTTTCACGACAAGGTAAAAAACATGTTTGAAGGCGACGTGAAGCTTTCTTATCATCTTGCCCCGCCATTGATCTCCAAGAAAAACAGCAAAGGCGAACTGCAAAAACAGCCCTACGGCGCATGGATGCTCACAGCCTTCAAACTTTTAGCAAAAATGAAAGGCCTGCGCGGCACTGCATTCGATATCTTCGGCAAAACTGAGGAACGCAAGATGGAACGCGCCTTGATCAGCGAATACCGCGCAAGTATCGAGAAGTTACTACCTGTCCTCAATGCAACGAACGCTGCAGCCGCCATAGAGATCGCCCGCATCCCCGAACACATCAAAGGCTTTGGTCATGTCAAAGAGCGCAACGTCGTTGCTGCGCGAGCTAAGTGGAGCAAGCTCGAAGAAGAGTTTGCTTCTTCTCCGTTGGCTAAAGCTGCGTAAGGTCTTACCTTCGCTTCGCATCGCACACCACCCGTTCACCTGCCCCGTGAGGTGCCCGAAAAAGCCGAGGCCTTTCAACGCGCGCCGCTCTTACTCGCAAGCGACGAGCTCCTGATCTCTGTAGCGATCTGTGCATGGTTTGCCGCGCCCGACCAACGAAAGGCTTCGTTTTTTCAGACCCATCACGGAGCGGGTATGGGTGGTTGGTGCATCGTTGCTTACTATTGAAGTAGTAGCACTCTGCGCAATAAATATACCGGCGATTTGCCTTTTTTCTCAATTTTCTCAGCCTCGAACTTGATGCCTCTACCGCATGTGCAACTCGATAAAATCACTATCAGGCATGAATAACGGGTGGAGCACATAAAGTTAGCGAGCCCTAGATTCTTGATTACGTCACGGGGCAGGTGAGCGGGTCGTGTCAAGCGGTCAAATGGCAATGATCACGTAAAAAATAATTACGCTTTCGTATATGCTTTGACTATGTCAACACTAGCCAAAGTCTTCACCACTGGAAACAGCCAAGCGATTCGTCTGCCTAAGGCGTTTCGGGTGGATGTGCGCGAGATGTGGATCTCTAAGAATGCGGGTACGGGTGAAATCACACTGCGGCCTAAGCCTGAGCCGGATGCGTTGCAGGCGCTGATGGCGCAGCTCAAGGAGCTGCCCAAATCGGGCGAGTTCATTCCGCCGCGCGACGATACGCCGCGCGGCAGTCCGTTTGATGATGCGCTCGGTGACGCGCCAAAAAGCACGAAGGCTAAGCGCAAATGAGTTTGCGCTATTTGCTGGATACCAATACCGTCAGCTACTTTATTCGCCGCAGCTCGAGCGTGCTAGAAAAGCGGATGTCGCTGGCGATGAAGAACGAGAGCGCGGCAATATCCGTGCTCACACGCGCTGAACTGCGCTATGGCCAAGCGCTCAGGAGCGCCAAGACAAACGCCGCAATGTGATTGATTTGCTGCTTCAGCAATTGCCGCATTTAGCTTGGACGAGCGAGGCTGCCGATCACTATGGTGAGATCAAATCGTATTTGAAACTTGAGGGCGTACTCATTGGTGAGCTTGATACGCAAATCGCCGCGCATGCTTTGGCTGAAGGCTTGATTCTCGTGACGCACAACACCAAGCACTTTGTAAAAATACCGCATTTGAAATTAGAAGATTGGCTCTGAAGCGCAGGCTTAGTGGCGTCTGATCCTCAACAGCACAGTTGCTACCGCATTGGATATTTGTGGTCAAGACAACCGATAAGTCTCAAGATGAATACTCGTCTCCGTATTGCTGATGCCCTTGATCAGACGAATCCGCTCCAAGGTTTTGCCTAGCTCTTGAAGATTTTCAGCACGTAATTCAGCCAGCAAATCCCATCGGCCATTCGTGTCGTGAAGCGTGGCCACATTGGGCTCGCCAAGCAAACTGGCGATCACAGTGCGGGTTTGATTGCCATCCACTGCAATGCTCATCCAAGCCTTGATGTCGTTGCGCTGCACATCGGGGCGCACGCGCACCGTGTAGCCCACGATGATGCCGGCGTCTTCTAGTTTGGTGATGCGGTTCGTTACTGTGCCGCGTGAGACGGCAAGCTTGTGCGCCAAGTCCGCAATCGAGAAGCGCGAGTTCTGGCGCAAGAGTGAAAGTAGCTGATGATCGGTTTCGTCCATTTTGCTATTTTGGCATTATTTACTGCTAATTTGACAGATAGTATTCATTTTTAATGCATTCTTTGCTATTTTCATTGGGCAAGGCAAGCAGCAAACTGATGGCATCATGAAAAATACCATCCGTTCCCTACAAACGCAATTCCTCAGCGCCCGAGATGCAACGCGCTTGGTCAGCCAGCTCGGCCTGCCGCACGTGCTGCAAGGCATGGCCGCGAATATTCATCACGACTTTTTGCGTTGGAAAGCGTTTGACAAAAGCGCTCGCTTGGCTGCGCATTCCAAAGACGGCGTGATTGAGTTGATGCCGATAGCCGATGAGCGCACATTCAGCTTCAAATACGTCAACGGCCACCCGAAGAACACGCAGCACGGCTTGCCAACCGTGATGGCGTTTGGCGTGTTGGCCGATATGGCCAGCGGCATGCCGCTCTTGATTTCCGAGCTCACACTCACCACCGCGATCCGCACCGCCGCCAGCAGCGCCGTAGCCGCTCGTGCGCTGGCTCGCCAAGACAGCCGCAGCATGGCCTTGATTGGCAATGGCGCGCAAAGTGAATTTCAAGCGCTGGCGTTTCACCATTTGCTCGGCATTGATGAGATGCACCTCTACGACACGGATCCCGAGGCCACTGCAAAGCTCATGCGCAATCTACAAGCCAACCCCGATGCACGCGGCCTGCAGGTGAAAGCTTTTGCAAGCACGCGTGAAGCCGTGCGCGGCGTGGACATCATCACCACCGTCACCGCAGACAAAACCAACGCTGCCATCCTCACTGCAGACATGATCGAGCCCGGTATGCACATCAACGGCGTCGGCGGCGATTGCCCTGGCAAGACAGAGATTCCACCCGAAGTGCTGCGCATGGCCAGCGTGTTTGTGGAGTTCGAGCCGCAAACGCGCATCGAAGGTGATTTGCAGCACATGCCAGCAGACTTCTGTGTAACAGAACTCTGGCAGGTGCTTGCTGGCAAACAAACAGGGCGCAAGAGTCAAGCCGAAGTCACGATGTTTGATTCCGTGGGTTTTGCGTTAGAAGATTTTTCAGCGCTTCGCTATTTACTCAGCAGCGCCAATGCATTGGGTTTGACGCAGCCGCTGGATCTGATTCCGCATCTGAATGACCCTAAAAATTTATATGCGCTGATCAAGCCGAAAGTTGCCTCCCACCAGCCTCTGCATCAGCCCACCCACCCACCAGCACAACGATCTGCGGCTACAGTGGCGGCATGAACACCCCACCCATCTTCTCATCCATCAGCCTCATCGGCGCACCGACAGACATCGGCGCCGGTGCACGCGGCGCGAGCATGGGCCCTGAAGCATTGCGCGTCGCAGGCATTCGCGAAGCATTGCAAAGCTTGGGGCTAGTGGTGAAAGATTGCGGCAATCTGCAAGGGCCTGCTAATCCTCGGCTGCCTGCGGTCAACGGCTTTCGGCATTTAAATGAGGTGGCGCAATGGAATGCACTGCTGCATGACGCGATGCTTGCTGAATTACAAGCGGAGCATCTTCCTATCATGCTCGGCGGTGACCATTGTTTGGGCATAGGCTCTATCACCGCCGTGGCCAAGTATTGCAAAACGCAAGGCAAAAAGCTGCGCGTTCTGTGGCTTGATGCGCATGCGGATTTCAACACCGCGACAATGACGCCCAGCGGCAATATTCATGGCATGCCTGTCGCTTGTCTTTGCGGCCAAGGCCCTCAAGAGCTCGTCAGTATCGGCGGTTTTTCGAAAGATCAGCCCGCTCTGAATCCCAAAGAAATCCGCCAAATCGGTATTCGTAGCGTCGATGCAGGCGAGAAAAAGCTCGTGCATGACATGGGTATTGAAGTCTTTGACATGCGCTATATCGACGAGATGGGCATGCGCCATGCGATGGAGCTCGCCCTCGCATTGATGGATGGCAACACGCATCTTCATGTGAGCCTCGATGTCGATTTTCTTGACCCCGACATCGCCCCCGGCGTAGGCACCACCGTGCGCGGCGGCCCCACTTACCGTGAAGCGCAGCTGTGCATGGAAATGATCGCCGACACCGGCCGCCTAGCCTCGCTCGATATCGTCGAGCTCAATCCAGCGTTTGATATTCGGAATCGCACGGCAGAGCTTGCGGTGGATCTGGTGGAAAGCCTGTTTGGCAAATCTACCCTGATGCGTGCTTAACAAACCTCAGGATTGCAAGGGCGAATATCTTCAATCGCCGCAGGGCACGAATCAGTATTCACAAGCCATGTCAGTACTTCTTCTAATAGTTGTTCTACATGTTCACTGCGTCGTAAGCGCGGAAGTGATACTTCTTCATACAAACTGAAAACGGGTTTGCCCCATTTCAAGCCGAGCGCGATCTCTGACAAGGTGCCCATTCCGCCGCCGATGGCAATCAGGCACACACTAGCTCTTGCGATCAACGCATTGCGCATCTCGCCCATGCCTGTGGGAATGGCAATACCAAGATACGGATTGGCGCCACTCAAATCGTCTTCAGGCAGAAGTCCAATGACTAGGCCGCCCGCATCATGTGCAGCGCGGGAGGCCGCCTCCATCACGCCGCCACGTCCGCCGCATACCAGCGTCACGCCCGCGCCGGCCAAGCAATAAGCCACTCGATATGCCGCGAGGCAAGGCTCTGTCCCGCCATCGCCTGGCCCCACGATGGCTACAGGCTGTATCCATCTATTGCTGCTCTGTTGCCGAGCTACTAGCTGAGCCAGCAGTTCAGCGGCCTGCGCCGAGAGCGATTTGTTCACGTTTGCGAGTGAGGACATCACCAATTCCCATCACGATCACACAGATAATCAAAAGTACCAACGATAACGCTGAAGCAGATGCAAAGTCTGAGCCGCCATCACTGATTTTGGACAGAAGCATAAGCGGCAAAATATTGAGTTGCGTACCCACCAAAGCTAGCGCTGTGCCATACGTGCCCATAGCAAGCGCAGCCACCATGCACGCGCTCGAGAGCACTGAGGGCAACACTTCGGGCACGACTGTGTCCCAAAACGCGCGAGCTTTGCTTGCACCCAACGTACGCGCAGCAAGCATGGGGCGCTCATCCAAATTGGCAAACACTGGGTAAAGCGAGAGCGCCACGCGCGGAATCAGATAGTAGGCATAGGCAAAGCCCAAGCCAAACACGCTGTAAATCCACGCGCCCACCCGCGCTGTGTCTGCGCCGGCCATGCCCAGCAGTTGCGTGACGAAGCCTGCGCGGCCAAAGGCCAAAATAAAGCCATAGGCAATCACCAAGCCTGAGAAGGCCAAGGGCAGCCCGAGCAAGCTCATCATCCAACGCCTGCGGTGCTCGGGCTGCCGAGCCAGCTCGACGGCAATGCAAGTGCCCACAATTGCAGACAAAAAACCTGCAATCAGCCCGAGTAGCATCGTGTTGCGTAATGCCACATAAAAGCTGGGGTCGATAGCCAAGGCTTTAAAAGCGGCCAAGTTATCCCCCAGCGCTTCGGGCAGCAGAGCGCCCAAAGGCGCAAGGAAAAAAAGCGCTAGAAAAATCCAAGCAGGCCAAGCGCCCCAGCGTTTCATGTGGCTTCTCTCGGCTTAGCGCGATAAAGCCGCTGCCGCCCAGAGGCGATCTACTTCAGCCTTGCGAGCTGAGGCTTGCACCACATCGAGCGGACGAATTTGCGGCGATGCGGGCATGCGCGCGGCCACGTCTGCTGGCAAGCGAATGCCAGGCACGGCAGGGCGCACGAAGCCTTGCGCAAACAAGCCTTGCCCCATCTCGCTCATGATGAAATTGAGCCAGAGCTTGCCTGCATTCGGATTGGACGCACCCTTGACCAAGCTGATGGCATACGGCGCTGCCACGCTGGCTTCTTTCGGGATCACGACTTCAGCCGCATCGCCCATGCCATCAGTATGCTTGGCTTTGAGGCCATCGTTTTCGTAGCTGATCCATACCGGAATTTCGCCTTTGAGGAATTTGGCGTAAGGTGTCGTGCCCTCTACGCGCAGCACATTGCCAGCGCTGTGAAGCTGGCCGAGATAGTCTGTGCCCGGTTTGATGTTGTCGACTGAGCCGCCATTGGCATACGCTGCAGCAAACACCAGCACTTGGCCTACGCCAGTGGAGCGAGGGTCAAGGTACACGACCGAGCTTTTCAATTCAGGCTTAAGCAAATCAGCCCAAGAAGTTGGTGTATTTTTCACTAATTTTTTATTCACAATAAAGGCAATGTTGAGCGTGTGAATCGTGAACCAGCGGCCTTCGGCTTCGCGAAATACTGGCGGCAGCTTGTCAAAATTAATTGGTTTGAAAGGTGCGAGTAAATCTTTTTTTGCTGCATCTACAGCCGAAGCTGCAAAGTAATACGCCGTATCGGCTTGTGGCCTGCGACGAGCTTTATCGAGCGCCACCACGGTGGCGGCTGAGCCTAGATCGTTGTAAGTGAGTTCCACCTCGGGATAGCGTTTTTTAAATTCGCGGAACAACACTTTCCAGTTGGCCCACTCTGGCCCGGTGTCAAACGACACCACCAAGCCTTCTTTTTCGGCCTCAGCGTACAGGGCTTTTTCGCCGGGGTAAAGCTCGGGGCCTTCAAATGAGAAAGCGCTTTGAGCGATGAGCGCCATGGGAATGGCAGCAGTGGTTTTAACGAAAGAACGGCGTTGCATAGATAACTCCTTGGGAAGAAATGAATAAAAGAAGCAAGCTTTACTCGTCGAGTAACCGGATGTGCTCGGGTGCAATAGCAATGGCTTCGCGCGCTACGCGAGCAGCCTCTGCCAGAATGGCTTTTTCAGAGCCGGGCACAGAAAAATCAAAGCGATTGAGTGCGCCAAGAAATCGTACGGCGGTGGTCTGCCCATGCAGCCGATTGATAGCGCTGGCATCGGGATCAACTTGCACATGCTCGGGGCGGATCAGAGCAAAGAGCTTTTTGCCAACGGTGCGCCTATCTGTGGGCGCGCGCAGGCGAGCAAAGCCCACATCAATTTCATCGGCACCACAAATCTGCGCTGACAAGATGGTGGATAAGCCGACAAACTCGGCCACCGCTTTGCTAGCCGGGGCCGCGTAAATTTCTTGCGGCGTGGCAAGTTGCAGCAGCCGCCCGTCTTTGAGCATAGCCACACGGTCTGCCATGCTGAGCGCTTCTTCTTGATCATGCGTGATCAGCAGCGTGGTGGCTTCGTATTTGCGTTGCAGCTTACAGATTTGATCGCGTAAATGGCCGCGAATGCTGGCGTCAAGCGCGGCCAAAGGCTCATCGAGAAGCAGGGCGCTCGGGTTGATCGCCAAAGCTCTTGCAAGAGCCACACGTTGTTGCTGCCCGCCTGAGAGCTGGCTTACAGAGCGCTGTGCAAAATCGCGCATGTCTATCATGCCCAGCAGCTCCATCGCACGCGCATGGCGCTCTGAGGTGGATACGCTGCGCAGCTTGAGGCCGTAGGCAATGTTGTCCAGCACATTCAGATGCGGAAACAGGGCGTAACTTTGAAACACCATGCCTAAATTGCGCTGATGCACGGCGAGATGGGTGATGTCTGTACCGTTCAGCACAATCGAGCCCGAGTAGCCAGTGGTCAGACCGGAAATCAATTTGAGCAGCGTGGATTTACCCGAGCCGCTTGGCCCAATCACGGCGACCAATTCACCTTTTTTCACCGAAAGCGACAGCGCATGCACGCCTTGGGTGGTGGCGGGGTACTGGTAGCTCAGTTGCTGCAACTCAAGGCTCATGATTTTTTAACCAAGGCAGAGGAAAACAGCGCAGAGACGCTGGCTAGAACGAGCAGAATCACCGTGGCAGCGCACGCAAAGCCAGTTGCGCCATAAAAAGCTTGGAGCAAAACGACGGGATAGGTGCGATTTTGGAAACTGGTGAGCAAGTTAGACAAATTGAATTCGCCTACAGAAATCGCTGCCACCATCACCAAACCGCTGAGCAAACTTTGCCGCAAATTGGGCAGCACGATGCTATAAAACTGTTGCCAGCCCGATGCGCCCAATGTGGCGGCAGCGCTCTCTAACTGGTCAAGGCGCAAATGGCGCAGATCGGCCAATAGCGTGTTGGTGAGATAAGGCAGGGTGTGAATGGCATGCGCGGCAATCAGCAAAGGCAGGCTGCCCAGCCAAGGCATGGCGTCGGTGTTGAAGACGATCATGTAGCCAAAGCCCAACGTGATCGTGGGCACAGCTACTGGCATCGCACTCACAATTTTTGCCGCAAGACTGCCGCGCCGATGCGCCCCGTGGTACAGGCTGTAAGCCAATGGCACAGCCAGAAAGATATTGATGGCGCAGGCTGCTCCTGCCACTGTGAGGCTGCTCACAAAGGCTTTGCGGAAGGAGGTGTCTTCCCACAGGTCGGCATACCAACGTGTTGTCACACCGGTGGGCAACAATGTGTTGGTCCACAGTCCACCGAAGCTGCCCACCAGCAGCAATGCAATGGGCAGCATCAGGTAGATGGCGTAAACCACAGCGACACCACGAATCAAGTTATTCTCCGGTTGGTACAGTTGAGCTTATGGCTCTGATTGACATGAATTCTGCGCTGACTTACCTGGATCGTGGTTGAATTTGAATTCACAACAGTTGAACAATTAGAAACTGTTTTTCATCAAGCTGACATACACTGACTTTTATGAAACGCATTTGCCCCACGATTCAAGAATTGCTCGCCTTTGACGCGGTGGTGCGCCATGGCAGCTTCTCAAATGCAGCAAGCGCTTTGTGCATTAGCGTGAGCGCGGTGAGCAAACAAATCACGGGCCTGGAAGATTTTTTAGGTCGTGCGTTGTTTCAAAAGTCAGGGCGCACATCCACGCTCACGCCTCAAGGGCAGATATATTGGCAGAAAATCTCCAGTAGTTTGCGTACGATTGAAGCGGCCAGCTTTGAGTTGCGCTCGACGGCTAGCGGCGCGGGGACGTTGACTTTAGCGAGCGTACCCACGTTTCTCACCAAGTGGTTGATTCCGCGCCTGCCGTCGTTTAGCGCTCAATGCCCGAGCGTGATCATCAGTTTCAGTCAACATTTGAGCAATGGTGAAGATTTGCCAGCGGGCATTGATGCGGCGATACGTTATGGCGACGGCATCTGGCCGGGCGTGGCGTCTGACTATTTAGCGGGGCGAGAATTTTGCTTGGTGGCTGCTCCTTCATTGCTGGGCGCACGCCCTGTAGCAGCCGCAGTTGATTTAACCCAATTCACCTTGCTGCACCACGAGCATGCGCCTGGCGCATGGCGGCAATGGGCTGTGCAGCATGAAATTCCCGAGCGGCATGTGCTCGCAGGGCCACGTTTTGCACAATATTCCGCTGTGATTCAGGCGGCGCTCAGTGGTTTAGGTATCGGTTTGGTGCCGAAAATCTTAGTGCTTGATGAGCTGAGAATGCAAAGTTTGTGTATGCCACTGAGCTTGAGCGTTAACGTCGATCAAGGGCACTATCTTTGCTTTAGAAGTGAGAGCTTGAGCTCGCCGGCGTTCAGTGCCTTTCGTTTGTGGATATTGACCCAAGCGCATGGCGTTGAGCTTTGAGTCAAAAGACGGGCTGTGAAATGCTCCTAATTAAATAGCATCTTGCGCAACAAATACACCGGCAAAGTGCTCAAAACAAGGACAAAAACTAGTCTGAGAAATTTATTGCGGCTTTGCCTTGGATGAGCGAAGCTGCAAAGGATCAGACCACTAGATTTTGAGCGCGAATATCTTCAATCGCTGCAGCAGATGCCCAAACCAACGTGTTGACATAGGTTTCAATTCGGTCAACCAAGGCAAAGCGTGGCCCTTCTCTCCACGCACTAGACGCATAGAACTTTGCTTGCTCAGATTCGAGGGAGGTACGATCTTTGTAGGCGCGTATCAGGAAGTAGGTCTCTTCTTCGTGATCTGATGCTCCATAGGCCACCACATCCATGCCAGCTGCTCTGAGCATCGGCGCGGCTTGTATGCGCATGACATCGTGGAAAGCTGCCAGAGCCCCTTGCTTTAGGCGATAGGTACGAATCTCAATGAGTCGGCGCATGTTTCTCGCCCTCTTTAATGGTCAACATAGACTGAGCTTTATGGCGCGGCATCAAATGCACGGCTGCCAACATGCAGCGCACTGAGCCTCCTGCTAACTCAATGGTTGGAATATCGATCGGCAGCAGCGCGACGCAGCTTTCCAATTGCTTTCGCTGCGCAGCGGTGAGCGCGCGAGCTGCCCGGGCAGACATGGCAAGTATGCGGCCATGAGAACCCTGTAGTTCAAGTGCATTGCCTGCGAACTCGGCAATTTGGCTTGCAGACAGCTCTATCAAGATTCGTCCAGATGCGCACAAGCGCTGGCGTATTTCGTCGCGCCGCGCGAGGTTTGTGATCATTCCCATTCCCGCCAGAGCGACTTGCGTGCCAATGCACATCAGCACATTGGTGTGGTACACCGGTTTGCCTTGCGTATCAAACGCATCAAACACCATGGGTTCGAAATTGAAGTGTGTGCAAAAACGCTCTAATGCAATCGGATCAGCCCGCTGCGAGCGGGCTACATACGCCACGCGCTCCGCGTGATCCAACACCATCGCGCCGGTGCCTTCCAAATAAATGCCATCGCCGGTCAAGCCAGAATAATCAATCACATCTTGCACGCGGTACTCTTGTTTGAGCATTTCAATCACATCCCAGCGGCGCTCACGCTGGCGGCTTGGCGTGGCCATGGGATACACCGCAATGTGGCCACCTGTGTGCGTTGAAAACCAATTGTTAGGGAATACAGCATCGGGCCGATCCTGCGATTCATCGTCAAACAAATGCACATGAACGCCGGCTTTTTCTAATTGAGCTGCCATGCGTGTGACTTCGTCGTATGCCAGTTGGCTCGTTGGTCCGTCGGCAACGCCACGCTTTTGAAAAGCGTTGTCTGCCATCGTGTCCGGATTGGAGCAAAAATGATGCGGCCGAATCATCACGACCGACGATGGCGCTTGTGCAGAAAAAGGAGTCATGCGAAATCTCTTGAAAACGAAAGTGTTGCGCATGCGGCACTGAAATGGAAGCTGCTATCTTGGCAGCCTAAGCAACGATATCTTGCGAAGTGACAATGTGTTTTATCGTTATGGCATCAAGACCACAAAAACTCACTTCAAGCTATTTGCCAAGAAAGCTTGCAAGCGCTCCGTCTGCGGCTTGATCAACACTTCTTTCGGATCGCCTTGCTCTTCGATGCAGCCTTTGTGGAGGAACACCACATGGTTGCTCACCTCGCGGGCAAAGCTCATCTCGTGGGTGACGACGATCATCGTACGGCCTTCTTCGGCTACAGAACGCATCACGCGCAGCACCTCGCCCACCAGCTCAGGATCAAGCGCGGAAGTGGGCTCGTCGAAGAGCATGACTTTGGGCTCCATGGCAAGCGCGCGGGCAATGGCCACGCGTTGCTGCTCGCCGCCTGAGAGATGTGCGGGGAAAGCATCTTTTCGGTGATGCACGCCCACGCGCTGCAGGTATTTTTCAGCCCGTTCTCTGGCCTCGGCTTTCGTGAGGCCGAGCACATGCACGGGCGCTTCCATCACATTGTCTAGCGCCGTCATATGCGCCCAAAGGTTGAAGTGCTGAAACACCATGGCCACTTGGCTGCGCAGGCGCTGCAATTGCGCGGGATCAGTGGCTTGCAAGGTGCCGTCCTTGCTGGCACTCAGTTGCAGCTCTTCACCGCCCAGCACGATGCGACCACTGTTGGGTTGCTCCAGCAAATTGAGGCATCGCAGAAAAGTGCTCTTGCCTGAGCCGCTGGAGCCGATCATCGAGATTACATCGCCCGCATGGGCTTGGATGCTCAAACCACATAGCACCTCGTTGCTGCCAAAGCGCTTGTGAATATTTTCTGCTTGCAAAACAGGCGGGGAGGTCATGGGCGGCTCGCTGTGAAAAGATTTGGAGTTTTAGGGGCTGAGCAGCTTACCAGTGCGAGCCAGCGAAGTGCCCGCGATTTTTGCGAGGCGCTTGCCAGCATGCGCCCAGCGTGTGCTGCAGCGGGCGTAGAGCACACCGCTGGAGGCGCAGCGCAGCGTCGTGATGCCGCCTGTGTTGGGGCAAACGAGATCGGCGATAGCATCACCCGCTTGCACGCTTTCGCCGCTTTGCCGGTGGAACACGATCACGCCAGCGTGGGGCGCGGTGATGGGCTCTGAGCCGGATAAAGGCGTGGGCTCGCACAGCGCCACTTTTTCTGGCGCTGCACCAGAAATGAAGCCTTGTATCTGTAAAAAACCAATCAAAGCTTGTGCATCTTGATGAGCCAATGCGTGGCTCACATCGGCTTCGCCGCGCAGCTCCACGGTGGTGCTGAAACATCCAAGAGGAATTTGTGCCTCAGGCATTAAGCGTTGCAAATCCAACCAAGGGCGGCTGCAAGCCTCGTCAAACGGCGAATCGCCCGATTCTGTGGCGAGTAACACGGCCTGCGCTCCGAGTTGTGCACCCAACTGCTTCAGTGCAGGCGCTTGCGGCGTGAGGCCATACAGATGCACCACAGCATCGCTGTCGCAATGCAGATCAATCACAATATCGGCATCGATGGCAAGTTGAAGCAGGCGGCGCTTGAGATCTTGCGCAGGCGTGATCGCGGGCAACACGTCTGCGGCTGTTTTAAGTGCGGCGCGGATGATTTGCTGATTGGCATGCGCATCTTTGCTCAGGCGGCCTTTGACATGCTCGGCGACGAACGTGGCTAACTCAGGAAAACCGCGGTTGAAATTGATACCGTCGGCCAAAGAGAATCGCCCATGATGCTGACCCTGAATATGCTGCGATAAACCGAGCGGGTTGGCATAGGGCACGAGGACGATCTCGCCAAGCAATTGGCCGCGCTCCTCTAATTCTTGCAACATGGTTTTGAGGCGCAATGCAGTCAGCATGGCCGGCACCTCATCGGCATGCAGAGCCGCCTGAAGATAGGCTTTTCGCCGAGAGCCTACAGGTGTTTCGCCAAAGCGCAGCACCGTCAAACAACAGGTTTGGCCAGGCGCTGGCGCGATGAGATCAATGGTTTCTGAGTGCATATTTTGCTATGCTTTAAATAGCTGCTTGCGCAGTATTCTTTTGGGGTTGGAGGTGTTTCATGTACTTTTTCTCAACCAATTTGAAGAGCCCCACGAGGCTGAACGTCAAAATGAAATAAATCACAGCAGCTACGCCAAAAGATTCTGTCACGAGCAAGTGATTGGAATTGACATCGCGCGCCACGCGGGTGATGTCCACCAGCGTGACGGTGCTGGCAATCGCGGTGGCATGCATCAGGCCAACCACTTCGTTGCTATATTGCGGCAGGGCGCGGCGCAAGGCGCTTGGCAAGAGGATGCGAGCATAGAGCTTGAAGCCATGGAGGCCATAGCTGCGCGCCGCTTCGATCTCGCCATAGTTCGTGGCCTTGAGCGCGCCGGCAAAGATCTCGGTGGTGTAAGCCGCAGAGTTGAGTGTGAATGCAAGCCATGCACAAAACCACGCGTTTTTCAGTAAAAACCAAGCGGCGCTTTCTCGCACGGCCTCAAACTGCGCGAGCCCGTGATAGATGATGAAGAGTTGCACCAAGAGCGGCGTGCCACGCAGCACATAGGTAAACAGCCACACTGGCTTGGACAGCCAGAGCCGATCAGAGACGCGCGCCACAGCCAGCGGCACTGAAATGACAAATGAGCTGACTAAGCTGATGACGAGCAACACCAACGTCGTGCGGATGCCTTCGACGTAGAGCGGCAGGCTGCTGGAAATCACTTGCCAATCGAGCATCAGAAACTCACCTTCTTCACACCGAGGCTGTAGCGCTTTTCGATCTGCGACAACACGATGATCGACACGGTGGTGAGCGCAAGATAGATCAGTGCCACAGCCATGTAGAAGGTAAACGGTGCGCGCGTCGTTGCAGCGGCCAGCCCTGCGCGGTGAATCATGTCATCCAGCCCAATGATGGACACCAAGGCAGACGCTTTGATCATGATCAACCAATTGTTAGAAAACCCCGGAATCGCATGGCGCACCATTTGCGGCAGGATGATGCGCCGCCACACTTGCCCAGGCGAGAGGCCAAAAGCCAAAGCTGCTTCGGATTGGCCTTTGGGAATGGCAAGAATTGCGCCGCGAAAAGTTTCGGTGAGATACGCGCCGAAGATAAAGCCCACGGTGAGCACGCCAGCAAGAAAAGGCGGGATGTCGATATAGCCCCAGCCGCGTGCATCGGCAATTTTGTTGATGGCAATCTGCCCGCCATAGAAAATCAGCAGCATGAGCACTAGCTCGGGCATGCCGCGAATCAGCGTGGTGTACACATCCGCTGCCCAGCGTGCGCCGCGCGAGGATGAGAGTTTGGCTGCCGCGCCGATCAGCCCAAACACGCACGCTATGAAAAGCGACGTGGCTGAGACTTGGCAAGTAAGTACCAAGCCTTCAAGGATGGCGGGCAGATAACCGTAGAGCATGCAACTAAATCACTATTAAAGTTATAGCAGCTAGCGCAGCCTACATGCCGGCTAACTGCTCAAAACGCTTAAAAAATAGTGCTTTATTCGCCGCGAATGTTCACATCAAAATATTTGTCGTTGATGGTTTTGTACACGCCGTTGCCCGAGATGACTTTGAGCGCAGCATTGAGCTTGTTGCGCAGATCGACTTCACCTTTGCGCATGGCAATGCCTACTCCGCCGCCTTGGCTCGCACCGCCCGATGGGTAAATGCCAGCGCCCACTTTGCCGAAGCCTGCGCCTTGCGGAGATTTCAAGAACGCGGCAGTCGCTGCCAATGAAGAGCCGAAACCGATGTCGCCACGGCCAGCGGCCAGCTCCATCGTCACTTCCGATTCTTTGGCCACTTGCAGGATCTCGCTGTCTTTGTAGTTGTCAGCCAGATATTTTGCACGCGGTGTATTGCGTGTGACGATGATTTTTTTGCCTTTGAGTGCGGCTGGCGTCACAGCGCTGAAAGCACCCGTTTTGGCAATGAAGGTCGAAGGAATATCGTAGTAGGAATCGCTGAAATCAGCATTCTTCTTGCGCTCTTCTGTGATCGACATCGAAGCGACGATCATGTCGAATTTCTTGGCATTCAGCGCAGGCATCATGCCATCCCACTCTTGTGCAACCATTGTGCATTCAGCTTTCATTTGGGCACAGAGGGCGTTGGCAATGTCAATATCAAAGCCAGAGAATTTGCCATCAGGCGCCATTTGGGAAAACGGTGGGTAATTGGCTTCCACACCAATGCGAATCTTCGTCCAACCCGGGGCTTGAGCTTGAACGGAAGTGGCAACCAAAAGACTTGCCAGAAGCGCGGATACGCCCAAAATTTTGCGAATCATAAATTTCTCCAGAAGTTGAACATCTTGCACCTAAACTTGAACAAAGCCTTCTGACAACATCAGACGGCAACCTCAAACACAGTTTGTACCATAATTTTCATACAATTGAAATATGAAAAAACCAAGTCTTCCCAAAAACGCTTTGAACGCCCGTGCCCCTTTCAACGCACCAAGTGGCAACTCTGCAGATACCGCTTTTGCCCAATCAGAGCTGGGGCAAAAGCTGTTGCTCACATTGTCTGACCCCAGGGCCTCGCTGGCCAACAAGGCGGTTGCCGAGCAATTGCTGCGCAATCCGGTTCGAGCCACCGCTTGGGGCATCGAAGAGCTGGCCGCTCATGCGCATACGTCCGCAGCTACGCTCAGCCGCTTCGCACGCAGTATGGGCTTTTCAGGGTTCGCGGCCATGCGAGATGCCATGGCGCAGGTCTTGCAAAGCCTACTTCAGCCCATGGAAAAGCTGCGTCATGCGATGCAGCCAGGTGCTAAACAGGGGGTCGTAGCCCAAAGCCTAGAAGCTGGCCTGAGTAATGCGCGCTCTACGGCGCAAGCCTTGGACGCCGCGCAGTTATCGCGCATCAGTCAGCGGCTGGTCAGCGCCAGTACGGTGTATGTGATGGGATTTGGCATCAGCTCACATTTGGCCGCCATGCTCGCACTGAATTTGCAACCGTTTTGCAAAATGCTGATCAATGTGGTGGAGTTTGGTGGCACCGAGGTGGCCGCTGGCCGCCTGATGAACATTGACCAAAACGATGTGCTGATTGTGTTGAGCTTTCCGCGCTATGCAAGGGATGCGATTCAACTGACCAGCTATGCGCGTGATCGTGGTGCGCATATCGTCGCGCTAACTGATTCAATGGCTTCACCACTGGTAGCGCAAGCCGATCATGTCTTGCTGGCCGCTGCGCAGCATCCAGTCATTTCCAGCAGCTCAGTCGCAGTGTTGTTGCTGATGGAGGCGCTGGTCACCAGTCTCATGATCAGCCGCAAAGCACACGTACAGCAAGCTGGCAAGCTCACCGAAGCCATTGCTGGCTATCTTGTTTCCTCATCGGGTAAGAAACGCTAAAAAGCTTTCACTGCCGACAACCGACGCAGCGCCTGTTGCACGACATCGCTTTGCATGCTGCGGTAAATCAACGCTTCTTCAGCTTCTTTAGCAAGCGCACCGCTTTCATTGAAACTGAAATCGCGCTCCAGCAAGAGCTCCGTTTCGGGAATGATTTCTTTGCCATCACGCGAACGCAAGCGAAATTTAAAGCGCACGCGGAGCTGAAATTCTCGCACTTGGCCTGTGGCATTCACACCCACCACCGTCTTCTCGCGTTGGTCTTGCAACACATCCAAGACCACTTGCGCCGCATCAAGTTGGCGGTTGTCTGAAATCACGCGCACGCCGCTGGATTCGAGGGAGCGACGCAGCTCTTGGCCAAGGCTTGAGCTCTCCGCAAAGCCTGCATACATGGTGTTGAAAGGCAGTTTGGGCGTTTGGCGCAGCTGGAAGCCGCAGGCTGAAAGGCCGATCCCAAGCAAGGGCGCACCGACCACCATCAGCAGATGGCGGCGAGAGTGCTGCAATGAGTTGTTGTGCATCATGTTCACACCACAATGTTAACCAATCGTCCGGGCACTAGAATAATTTTCTTCGGCGTTGCACCCGCAGCAGCTTTTTGAAAGGCTTCGCTGGCAAGCGCCGCGGCTTCGATCTGCTCTTTGCATGCACCAGCGGCCACGCGAATCGAGCCGCGCAGCTTACCAGCGACTTGCAGCATCAGCTCCATTTCATCTTGTACCAAGGCTTGTGTATCCACCTGCGGCCAATGCGCATCGAGCAAATCACCATGTGCTTTCGCATAGCCCAGCTCTTGCCATAGCGCATGCGCCAAATGCGGTGTCGCTGGATAGAGCACGCGCAGCAAGATGCCAAAGCCTTCTTGCAACACCAGCATGTCGCTTTTCGCAGCCACTTGCGTGCCTTCATCGGTTTTAAAACCATCGAGTGCATTGAGCAATTTCATCGCACCCGAGACCACCGTGTTGTACTGCATACGCTCATAGTCGTAGCTGATTTGCTTGAGCACGGTATGAACTTCTAAGCGTAATGTTTTTGCATTTTTACTGATATTTTTAAGATCAAATGAGCCATTAGCCGGCATAGAATGTGCGTAAAGTGCTATTGAATTAATAGTATTTAATTTATGGCCATAGCCCCAAACACGCTTGAGGAAACGGTAGCTGCCTTCCACCGCGCCATCGTTCCATTCCAATGTGGCCTCCGGTGGTGCGGTAAACATCGTGTACAGCCGTGCCGTATCCGCGCCATATTTGTTGATCAGTTCCTGCGGATCAATGCCGTTGTTTTTGCTCTTGCTCATCGTGCCTACGCCTTCGTAGGTGATGGCTGTGCCGGCTGGCAAGTGCTCGCCTGCGTAGTCTACGGCGTGCTTTAACTTTGCGCCTGTGATCTTGCCAGCTTCATCGTGAACGTGCTCCACATCGTGCGGCCAGAAATATTCCTTGCCGCCTTTTTCGTTTTTGCGCGAGTAGATGTGGTTGAGCACCATGCCTTGGCATAGCAGCTTGGTAAACGGCTCGTCCATGCGCACCAAATGCATATCGCGCATCACCTTCGTCCAGAAGCGGGCGTAGAGCAAATGCAGGATGGCATGCTCGATGCCACCGATGTATTGATCCATGCCGGCGGCGCTTGCGCCGTTGGCTTTCGCGGGCATCCAGTAATTGACGGAATCATTCGTCATCACAGCGCTGTCTTTTTGGTCTTGCTGCGGCAGGCAATAGCGGATGAAATACCAAGATGAATCCACAAACGTATCCATCGTGTCGGTCTCGCGCCGCGCATCTGCGCCGCAAATTGGGCATGTCGCGCCTTTGTGAAAGCCTTCATGCTTAGCCAGCGGATTTCCCGAGCCATCGGGAATGCAATCTTCGGGTAGCTTCACGGGAAGCTGCGACAGCGGAACAGGTTGCGCGCCATGCTCTGGGCAATGCACGATAGGAATTGGCGTGCCCCAATAGCGCTGGCGGCTGATGCCCCAATCGCGCAGGCGCCACGTGGTTTTTTTCTCGCCGAGATTAATAGTTGCGAGATCCGCCGCTACCAAATCAACGCAAGCTTTGAATTTCAAACCATCGTATTTGCCGGAGTTGATCGCGATGCCTTCGCCTTTTTCTCCGTAGTGGTCTTGCCACGCATCGGCAGAAAAATCTTTCCCGGCCACCTCTACAACCTGTTTGATACTTAGGCTGTATTTCTTAGCAAACGAAAAATCGCGCTCATCATGAGCAGGCACGCCCATGACCGCACCATCGCCGTAGCTCATCAACACATAATTGCCGACCCAGACTTCTATTTGGGAACCCGTTAAAGGATGCGAGACAAACAAGCCGGTAGCCACGCCTTCTTTTTCTTTCACGGCCAGCTCAGCTTCCGTCGTGCCCCCAGTTTTGAGTGCTTCTATTTTTATAGCAAGATCGCTAGATAATTCGCCGGCTCGCATTGCTATTGGATGCTCAGGAGCAACTGCCACAAAGGTCACGCCCATGATCGTATCGGCGCGCGTGGTGAACACATACATCTTGCCGTCTTGCACCAGCTTGCCGTGCGCATCGGCAATAGCATGCGGAAAAGCGAAGCGCACACCTTCGGATTTGCCGAGCCAGTTTTCCTGCATCAAGCGCACTTTGTCGGGCCAGCCGGTCAGTGTCGCGTTGGGGTTGCCGATCTGGACATGATCGAGCAGCTCTTGCGCGTAATCGGTGATTTTCAGGTAATAGCCTGGAATCTCGCGCTTCTCCACAGTCGCGCCCGTGCGCCAGCCTTTGCCGTCAATCACCTGCTCATTGGCGAGCACGGTTTGATCGACCGGATCCCAATTCACAATCTGAGTTTTGCGATACGCGATGCCCTTTTCCAGCATCTTCAAAAACAGCCACTGATTCCATTTGTAATAAGCCGGATCGCACGCCGCCATCTCGCGGCTCCAATCAATCGCCAGCCCCATGGCCTGCATCTGGCCTTTCATGTGCTCGATGTTGCTGTATGTCCACTTCGCGGGCGGCACTTTGTTTTTCATCGCCGCGTTTTCAGCCGGCAAGCCAAACGCATCCCAGCCCATGGGCATGAGCACATTGAAGCCCTTCATGCGCAGCTGGCGCGTGAGCATGTCGTTGATGGTGTAGTTGCGCACATGACCCATGTGCAGCTTGCCACTGGGATACGGCAGCATGGAGCAGGCGTAGTATTTGGGCTTTAAGTTGCCTTGAGCATCCTTGGCCTGCTCGTGCACGCGGTAAGCATCTTTTTCGCGCCAATGCGTCTGCGCGGCTTGCTCAATGGCGGTGTGATCGTATTTTTCTTGCATAACTAAAACTCAAAACTAACTTATAAAAACGGATTCTTGATCGAGAGAGATCCGCCGCCAAACTGCGTAGGAATCTTCACATTCAAGCCGTGCTGCATATCTTCGGAATACACCACATCACAACGCATTCCAGCGGCAGCTGCGACGATATTCGCATCAAAAATATTGAACTGATACCGCTCTGCCAAATAAACAGCAAGTTTATGGGTACTCAACGTGAGATCGCATACTTTGCAAATGCCTTGCAGCGTTTGGCTGATTTCTGCAATCTCCAACCAGGGCATTTTCCGCTTGCCACGCAACACATTGGCAAATTCATTGAGCACCTGAGCACTGATGACGCAATCACTTTCCAATAATTCTTCAACGCGCTCGGCAAATGGATGCTTGTCCACCCAATACACCAACACATTGGTATCTAAAAAAACACTCATGGCGCGGTGTCTTCTATCGTGCGAGAGTTGGCCTCTTCGCGATTAAATTTCCAGCCTTCGGGCCAAGAGCCACGGTATTTGCGCATGGATTCGATCAGCTCTTTTTTCGTGGGCTCACGGCTGATTTCAATGGCGGGCATAGCAGTCTTGCCTTTTTTCTTGACAGGCCGCACTTCTAGCTCATCGCCCTCAGAAATGCCCAGCTCATGCACCAGCGCCATCGGCAGGCGCACGCCCAAACTGTTGCCCCATTTTGCGACTTGCATGACAATCTCCGAATGGATATACAAAACGTTATTGTATATCCAAACCAGCTGTGACAATCATGGTTTAGCAGGTGGGGCTTGGGGCGCTTGCGGGTTAGCTACGAAGCCAATCCGTGAGAGGCCGGCCTTTTGGGCAATGCCGATCACTTCAACAACTTTACCGTAGGGCACGGTTTCGTCAGAACGCAGTTGCACTTCGGTGTCTTTGTTTTGGGTGGCCGTTTGTTTGAGGCTATCGGCCAGTGCGGAAAGCTCAATAGGCTGATCGCCGAGGAAGACTTTGGCAGATTTATCGATGACGACCGTGACGAATTTCGGCGCTTCCGTAGGCTTGGCAGCATCGGTGCTCGGCAGATCAAGCTTGATGGAGCTGGCCAGAAGTGGCGCGGTGATGATGAAGATCACGAGCAGCACGAGCATGACATCGACCAGCGGCGTAACATTGATTTCGCTCATGGGTTGGCTGCCCTTGCTGCGCTCGAGTTTGCCGAAGCTCATGACTTACTTCACAGAATGATGCGCAAGTAGCTCGCGCAGATCGCGGGCGAAGCCTTCTAGATCGGCTTCGATGCGGCCGATGTAGCGGCCAAAGAGGTTGAAGGCTAGCACAGCGGGAATGGCCACTGCCAAGCCCGCGGCCGTCATGATCAAGGCTTCGCCCACGGGGCCAGCAATTTTGTCAATCGTCACCTGGCCTGCGCCGACCAAGCCGACGAGCGCGTGATAGATACCCCAAACTGTACCGAGTAGACCGACGAAGGGCGCTGTGGAACCCACTGTAGCAAGCAAGATTTGGCCGAATTGCAACTTAAGCAACACGCCATGGAGTGCATCGCGCAAGAGGCGCGTGAGCTGCTGGGCTTTGTCACCTGCACCGGCGAGCGTGCCGATTGCATTCACCTGTGCGGCATCGATCAAGGGTAATACCAGGTGCTCTCGATCTAGCGCAGCAACACTTGCACGGCCTTGTGCAACATCGGCTGCCTGCCAAAAGCTGGCAACAGACTTTGCAACATCAGGCACAGCGCGCTTGATGATCCAGGCTTTCCAAAAAATGACCACCCAGCTCGCTATTGACATGGCCAACAGCAGCACGGCAATGAATTTGCCAACACCATCACTTTGCTTGAGAAAATCCAGTGCTTCCATTTTTAGTGTTTTCCATTCAGTCCAAGCACGTCAAACATATCGTACATGCCGTTTTTCTTGCCCGAAAGAAAGCGAACAGCGCGCAGTGCGCCTGCCGAATACGTGGCGCGGCTGGATGATTTATGCGTGATCTCAATGCGCTCGCCAATCCCCGCGAAAAGCACGGTATGGTCGCCCACGATATCGCCGCCGCGAATGGTGGAGAAGCCGATGGTGGAAGGATCACGCTCTCCGGTGTGGCCGTAGCGTTCATAGACGGCGCAATCTTTCAAATCGCGGCCCATAGATTCGGCGATCACTTCACCCATTTTCAAGGCCGTGCCAGAAGGTGCATCCACTTTATGGCGATGATGGGCTTCGATGATTTCGATGTCGTATCCGGTGGCCAGCGCTTTTGCGGCCATCTGCAACAGCTTTAAAGTGACGTTCACACCCACGCTCATATTGGGCGCAATCAAGATGGCAATGTCTTTTGACGCGTCTTGCAATTGCTGTTTTTGTGCATCCGAAAAACCCGTCGTACCGATGACCATGCTAAGCCCAAGCTTTCGACATTCGGCTAAATGCGCCATCGTGCCCTCAGGCCGGGTGAAATCGATCAGCGCGTGGCAGCCTTTGAGAGCATGCGCTACGTCGGAGGTGATCGTCACACCGCTGGCGGTGCCGAGGAAGCCGCTGGCATCCAAGCCGATGCCAGAGCTGCCCGGCATGTCAAGAGCGCCACCAAGAACGCAGTCGTCTGCCTGCGTGACGGCTTCAATCAGCATGCGCCCCATACGCCCGCCTGCACCGGTGATGCAAATTTTATGCGGCGTACTCATCAGCGGACGGCAGACTCTAAAGGTGGATAAACACGCGCCGGCGCACTCCCGCTGGCTGAGCTGCTGGTATTGGCTGCAGGATCTACTCTCACAGGAGCGGGTAGTTTGTCAGCAGGGATCACCAAAACCGGTACTTTCCCAAGCGGGCGACCCGCAGAGAGCGATGTCACAAACTCTTCTTCGGAAATCAGCTCATCGCTTTCCACTTTGGCTAACTCATCGCCTTTAAAAAACACAGTCAGCTTGCGCTGCTGCGGCTGTGCACTTTGGCGGCGAATGGTGAACACGAAATCCCAGCGATCAGCATGAAAAGCGCTGGTCACCAAAGGAGAGCCCAAAATATCTTTGACCTGAGCACGGGGCATGCCGATTTGAAGCGCCTCTTTTTGCTCTTTCGAGATGAAGTTGCCTTGGACAACTTCTGCGCGGTAAGGCGTGATCAAACCAGCGACGCGACCGCTCGCGCCATCGAAGCTTGAGCAAGCCGATAGGCACAAGCCGGCAAGGGCTAAAGAAAGGAGGCGTGGGGCAAAATGGACTTGCATTGAAAACGGGGCACTGGCGCAATAGGTGCACTAGGGCTATTGAGGGTTATGATCAACCCATTGTAGCGGCATGCCCATACCAACTCCCCGCCCATGACAACGCTTGACGAACTGAAAAACACTGGCTTGAAGGCCACGCTCCCGCGCTTGAAAATCATGCAGATTTTCCAGGCGGGCGCCCAGCGCCACATGACGGCGGAAGACGTATACCGTGTGTTACTCAATGAGCGTACGGATATTGGCTTGGCGACCGTGTATCGCGTGCTGACACAATTTGAGCAAGCGGGGCTACTGACGCGAAGCAATTTCGAGAGCGGCAAAGCGGTCTATGAGCTCAACGAAGGCACGCACCATGATCATCTGGTTTGCCTTGATTGCGGCAAGGTGGAAGAGTTTCACGATCCTGAGATTGAAAAGCGCCAGACAGCTGTGGCCAAGCTCAAAGGTTTTGTGCTCGAAGAGCATGCGCTCTCGCTGTATGCGCGCTGCACGAAGCCGGCCTGCCCGCATCGACCTGCAGCGGGTAAACCAGCTTGATTTCAAAGCGTTTTAGCCCAGTAGCCGGCGCAGAATATGCGCAGAGCGCTCACTATTTAATAGCATTGATATCGTGAATATCGATTCCCCTGAGCTATCCCCATCGTTGTCTCCACCGATCCGCCCCAGCGTCTTGCGGCCCGGCGTGAGGTTTTTAACATCTCACGCTGCGCATTTCATTGCCCTAGGCGCGGGCTCGGGCCTCTCGCGGATCGCGCCCGGTACGGTGGGCACGCTCTGGGCTTGGGCTTCATTTATCGTGATGCAGTTGTATCTTTCCGAGGCACAAATCGGCGGTGTCATTTTGGTGTCGCTCTTCGTGGGCTGGTGGGCTTGCACTGTCACAGCCGCCAACTTGCGCGTGCTCGATCCCGGCGCGATTGTGTGGGACGAGGTGGTAGCGTTTTGGATTATTCTCTGGTTCGTCATGCCAGCAGGCTTCATGGCGCAGCTTGCGGCCTTTGTGCTGTTTCGCTTCTTCGATGCTGTCAAGCCCGGCCCCGTGGCTTGGGCAGATGAGCTATTTCATGGCTTTGGCTTGAAGGGCGGATTTGGGATCATGCTCGATGATTTAGTGGCAGCGGCTTGCACGCTGCTGGTGATTGCGCTGTGGCAGTTTTAAAGAATTAAAGAACTGAGCGCTAATAAAATGCTATTAAATAGTGAGCATACTACGCAGTATTTATGCCGGCTATTAGCCGATTTGCTCCTAAGAATCGAGTTAAAACTAGTCACCGCTGAGAGCTGCACAGGCGGCATGATTGCGGCAGCTTGCACGGATCTTGCCGGGTCATCCAATTGGTTTGAGCGCGGTTTCGTCACATACTCTAACGAAGCGAAAACCGATATGCTGGGCGTGGATGCGGCTTTGATCCTAGCGCATGGCGCTGTGAGCGAGGCCGTCGCCCGCGCGATGGCTTTTGGTGCCATCCGCCACAGCGCAGCACAGGTGAGCATCGCCGTCACAGGCGTGGCCGGGCCCACAGGGGGCAGCACTTCAAAGCCAGTAGGCACAGTTTGGTTTGGCTGGTGCGTGCAAGGCCAGTTGCACAGCGAAATGATGCGCTTCGATGGTGATCGAGCGGCTGTGCGCTCACAGACTGTGGTGCACGCTTTAAAGCGAATTTTGGATCTGGTGTCCGCCGTCGAGTCATTTAGCTGATCATTTGCTAGGCGCGATCCGCTCGCCTGCCCTAGAAAGTCGTCGTTTTTTCAGTCGCATCTTAGAGCGGGTCAGCACAGTTGGCACGCCGCTATTCGCTATCGATTCAGCAGCATTGAACGCAATAAATACGCCGGCAAAGCATCTAAATCACTGTGTAACTCGGCGACGCGGCAGTTTGATGGTTTGCCCAATCGCCATCACGTCAAATGCTTCTCGCGGAAGCTTTTTCGCAGCGCGAGCTAAGGCTAGATCTTTTGGGGGCTGATCCAGCGATTCATCGGTCATCGTGAATGTGCCCCAATGCACGCCTACGCTGCGCTTGGCCTGCAAGTCGAGGTGAATTTGCACGGCATCCGAGGGATCAACATGTTGGTCTTTCATGAACCAGCGCGGTGCATAGGCGCCCACTGCAATCAGGGCGATATCGAAGCTGCCGCCTTGAGCCTGCGTCTGCCGCGCTGCAAAGTGTTTTTGCGTATCATTGAAATCTTGTGAATAGCCGGTGTCGCCGCTGAAATACATTTGAAAATCACGGGCAAACACAGCGAATCCACCCCACAGCGAAGCGCGGCGATCACCCGGGCCGCGTGCGCTCCAATGCTGTACAGGCGTGAGATAAACCTCGACTTTACCTGCTGCTGTTTTCAATGTCGTTTGATCCCACCAATCGAGCTGCCGCACATTGAAAATGCCTTCTCCAGTAAACCATTTTTTCACGCCCAGCGGCACGATAAAAAGCGGCGCGCCGCCAGCTTGTGCGTTTAAAGCTTTCACGCTGTTGGTATCGAGATGGTCGTAATGGTTGTGGGAGAGCAGCACCAGATCGATACGCGGCAGATCTTTCAACGCTATGCCTGGCGCCTGAGCGCGCTTGGGGCCAGCAAATTGCACGGGAGCGGCACGCTCGGAAAAATGGGGGTCAGTGAGGATATTGAGTCCGCCCATTTGCACCAGCATGGTGGCGTGGCCAATCCATGTGATTGCGGGCTCTTGGCTTGCGCCCATGTTTGCAGTCACGAATTTGATATCCGGAGAAACTACTGCAGTGGGCTCGTCGGGCGACTTAGGCAAACCTGCCAGCATGCTCTCCCATTTCCAGCGCAGCAAATCAAAGCGCGATTTATCAATCACTTCAATGTAGTTATTCTGGAAACCTTCAGGACGGTGATGCTTCTTGGCAGGCTCGTAATCTTCATTCACAGAAGCGCACGCAGCAAGCCCAAGCAAACACATTAAAGCTATCGATTTAATAGCGCTAGACGCAATAAATACGCCGGCTACTTGCCGATTCGTATTAAAAAAAAGCATAAAAAATCCCTCGAATTCTGCATGGATTCATTTTGAGCAGTGATCGACAGACTCAGCCACTCAGGTGTTGCACTCTGAGCCTGCTCTCACGAAGTGGCTCAAGCGGTGATGATGAATTTATCCACCGCGCGACGCGGCGTGGCAGGCGCTGGCTCGGGTGTGTAGCCGATGCGGCATAGCATTTGCACCGTCGGGTCAGCGGGGCTTTGCGGCGCACCTTTGCCCACAAGCAGTTGGTGCACTTGCTCGTAATGCGGCTTCATCTCGGGAAACTCTTGCAGCGCTTGGCTGAGTGGATGCATGCCGATGCCAAGTGCTGTAGCTTGCAATTGCAGGCGCACATACATACGCCCCGCCTCCACTTGATGGGCGCGCGTGTTGCCACCCGTGATCCACACGAAGCCCATGGCGCTCTTGCTCGTGCCATCAAAACGCTCGATGAATTTTTTCTCTGCGGTGCTGCCGGCTGGCGTGGGCACGCTGCGATCAAATTGGCCAAAAGCCGTGAGCGCGCGCACCATGGGTGAATTGATCGAGATGCCATCACGGTGCGCCAGAATCTCCGCTGGCCCCACTCGCGCGAGCTTAATGCTCTCTAAGTTTGTGCGCGGGGTGCGCAGCTCGACAAATGCCGCGTCTAAGCACACTTTGCGCAGGGGTATGAGGCGCTGCTCTTGCACCGAGCCACTGCATTGCATCCGCGAGACGCCGCCAGCGGCCAAGATTTTTTGCAGATCTGTATCGGCAACAAGCTTGGCCGTATCGAAATTTGTCTTGATCGTGCGGCGATTTAAAATTTGTGCAAACAAAGCATCTTTAGGTGCACCCGCTTGCACGGTGATGCGCGCCACAGGCTGCTTCATGGCGTCTGTCCAATCTTTCAGTTGTAGCGGTAGCTCGCCTTGCGGCCAGAGCTGCACATCAGCTTTCAAGCCCTGCTCAGCAAGCGCAATCACCAAAAGCTCTATAAACGTACCGTGGCCTACCAAGATTTGCCGGCCAAACGGATCGGTTTCGGGCAAAACGCGCTGTGGGTCGGTAAAAACAGTGATGACATTGGCTTCGCGCAAATCAACCAGCCAGGGCTGGCGATTGTGTGGATTGGGCGCTGTGATGGCATAGGCCAAAGCGCGGCGGCGTGGCTCTGTCTGGCTATCCAAAGGCCCATTCCAAGCCTCCACAGCTTGTGCAGGAAAAGCAGCGCTGATGCAACCACTCAAACTCATTGTGGCCGCAGCGACCGTACCACCACCCACTAAACGAATAAATTGACGACGAATCATGATGTTGCCTCAGAAAAGTTAAGAAAATGAAAAGAAGGCTTTATGCCCAAAAGGGCAGCCCACGCAGTGCTTGAAAGAAAGTCCAAGTGGTCAACGCACAAAACAAAGCAGAAAAAATCCAAACCGCAGCGCGAGCAGGCGTTTGCGGCCCACGTAAGCGATGCAAAGTAAATGCAAACAAGGGAATAAAGTGCATGGCGTGAATGCCGAAGAAATGCGCCACGCGTAAATCTCCGCCGCTACGAGACCAAGCAAATAGCGGCAACCCGCCCGCATCTGTAGCAGCTGTGCCGACCCAATGGCCGGTTCTTTGCCCGCTCATGTAGCCACCAAAAACTAAGCCGAGAACAAACGTGGCGATCAGACCTAAAACAATGGCAAGCTTCATTGCTGTCGGCAGTGCATACGCCTTCGTGCGAGCTATCAGAATGCCAAGCACCAAAGAAGCGCTTACAAGTAGCCCTGCGCCGATACCCATCAATGTGTACATCGCTGAGTCAAATGTCGTCGCTATATTGAAATGCGAAGCTTTGCCCTGCGCACCTTGCCACGTGATGTAGGCCACTTCAAAAATGCCGCTGAGCACAGCAACCCACACCACATACCGAGCGGACTTTGTTTTTAAAGCCTCTTTGGGCAGCCACAGCATAAAAAGCAGCAAGCTCAGCAGATAGATTCCGGTAGAGAATTGAAATTTCCAAGGTTTGAGCCAAACGCTTACGCCTTGGAAGAGGCGAGCATCGAGCTGCGTCAAAAGCAGCGTGACGCAAGACAGCAACAGCAGGCTGATCCCCGTCCAAAACAACGCAGGCGCGGTTTTTCGCAAGTGGCGAAAGTTCCTCGGCAGTGAGTCGAGGCTCAAATGCAATGGGGCAATCGTGTGGGCAGAGGCCATGATGATTTTTCTTTGGTGATGTGCAATAAGGCGATTGTGGAGAGATGTTTGTTGTTGCACAATTGGCTATCGCTTCACAGCAGCTATTCGAAAATGAATAACGCCCATGACTAACAGCTTTGACTGGACACTGATCCGCTCCTTCCTTGCCGCGCTGGAGCATGGCAGCTTGTCTGGCGCAGCGAAGGCGTTGCGTTCTAGCCAGCCCACGCTCGGGCGGCATGTTGCTGAGCTGGAATCTCAGCTGGGCACCACACTTTTTGAGCGCACCGGGCGTGGCCTGCTGCCCACGGCCATGGCGCTGCGCTTGGCAGAGAGCGCCCGCGCGATGGAGACAAGCGCTCTGCAGTTGAGTCGTCTGGCCTCTGGCGAGCAATCAAAAATAGCAGGCGCGGTGCGCATCAGCGCGAGCCAACCGGTAGCCTGTGTGCTCTTGCCGCCGTTGCTCGCGCAAATGCGATTGGCGTTACCCGAGATCACGGTGGAGCTGGTTGTCAGTAATGAGGTGAGCAACTTGCTCAAGCGCGAAGCGGATATTGCGTTGCGCATGGTGCAGCCCGATCAAGCTAGCGTGATCGCTAAGCGTGTAGGGCAGGTCACGATCAGTGCCTATGCTCACCGAGACTATTTGCGCCGCCGTGGCATCCCCAAACTTCCCGCTGATTTGCTGGCGCACGATGTGATCAGTGGCGACAAAGATGATGCGCTAGAGCGCGGAGCAGCCGCCATGGGTTTGCATTTGCACAAAGAGCGCATCGTCCTGCGCACTGATGATCTGATCGCTTACGCCGCCGCTGTGCGTGCCGCAATAGGAGTCGGCTTTGTTTCTGACTACATTGGGCGCATAGATCATAGTTTGGTGCGTTTGCTGCCGATGTTGCAAATCCCTCCCCTGCCGCTATGGCTCGTTGTTCACCGAGAAATTCGCAGCAACCTGCGTATCAAAGCGGTGTACGATTTCCTTGGCAGCCATTTACCCAAGGTTTTGTAAGAATGATCCAAACACTCATCTCCCGCGCAAACGCTTATGTACCCATTCGCTACAGCGCTTTTATCGCATGTATCTTCTTTAGCCTACTGGCTTTATTTTGCGTGATTGCTTTTGGCGTCGGCTGGCTCTGGGCGCTATTTTTTCTGGCGCTGACTGCACTTGGCATTCATGATCTGCGGCAAGACAAAAAAGCCGTCTTGCGCAACTACCCGGTGATCGGGCATGCACGCTACTTGTTTGAGATGATTCGCCCGGAAATTCGCCAATACTTTTTAGAAGGCGATAACGAAGCTGCGCCCTTTTCGCGGGCACAGCGCTCCCTCGTCTATGCGCGTGCAAAAGGCGAGAGTGACAAGCGGCCGTTTGGTACGCAGTTGGATGTGAGCGCCGATGGCTATGAGTGGATCAATCATTCGATGGCTCCGACTCGGATTGACTCGCAAGATTTTCGTATCACCATTGGTGCTCAAAACAATGGCTGTAGCCAGCCCTATTCAGCCAGTTTGTTTAATATTTCCGCGATGAGTTTTGGTGCGCTCAGCGCCAACGCTATTCTTGCGCTCAATCAAGGAGCCAAAGCGGGTGGCTTTGCGCATGACACAGGCGAAGGCTCAATCAGCGTGCATCATCGCCAACACGGCGGCGATTTGATCTGGGAAATTGGCTCGGGCTATTTTGGCTGCCGAAATGACGATGGCACGTTCAATGCCGAAAAATTCCGCGCGAACGCGAGTGATCCGCAAGTCAAGATGATTGAGCTCAAGCTCAGCCAAGGTGCAAAGCCAGGGCATGGCGGCTTGCTACCGGGCGCAAAAGTCACCGCCGAGATCGCTGCCGCGCGCGGCGTGGCTGAGGGTGAGGATTGCGTCTCGCCTGCCGCGCATAGCGCTTTTGCAACGCCGCTGGAGATGATGGCCTTCATCGCACAACTGCGGGAACTCTCTGGCGGCAAACCTGTCGGCTTTAAGCTGTGCATTGGCCATCCTTGGGAGTGGTTTGCAATCGTGAAGGCGATGCTTGCCACAGATATCGTGCCTGATTTCATTGTGGTCGATGGTGCAGAAGGCGGCACCGGCGCTGCGCCTGTGGAATTCACCGATCATGTGGGCGCACCGCTGCAAGAGGGCTTGCTGCTTGTGCACAACACGCTGAAAGGCGCCGGACTGCGTGATCGGGTTCGCATCGGCTGCGCGGGCAAAGTGGTGAGTGCTTTTGATATAGCGCGCATGATGGCACTGGGGGCTGATTGGTGCAACTCAGCGCGCGGCTTTATGTTTGCGCTAGGCTGTATCCAAGCGCAAGCCTGCCACACCGGCAATTGCCCTACTGGCGTCACGAGTCAAGATGCCCATCGCATGAAAGCACTGCATGTGCCCAGCAAAGCCGAGCGAGTACAACATTTTCACGCGCAAACTTTGCATGCCCTTAAAGAGATCGTGCAGGCGGCGGGCTTACATCATCCAAGCGAGATCACCGCGCATCACATCGTGCGTAGGGTCAACGATAACGAAGTGCGTCTGCTCGTTAACTTGGTGCCGCAATTGGCCAGCGGCAGTTTGCTGACCAACGACTTGAGCACCGCTCATAACGTGTTCCGTCTGTATTGGCCACAAGCAAGAGGAAGCAGTTTTTCATTGCTCCCACCATTGAGCGTAACAGCCTAAATAGAGCTAGCTTAAATCCGCAGCAACGGTGTTCGTACGCCGCCCAAACTGATGCAGTAACGATGGCTCTGTGTCGTTAAAAGTGGGCGGTAGCGAAGATGCAGGATCTTTTAAGCTCACAGGCTTTTGCGTCGATATGCAGCGCGTGAGATACAGCGCGTAGAGATCTCTCATCAGCCACGGCTTAAGCTCAGGTCGTTCCTTGGCAAGACGCGCCATCGTGTGAGGACTTTCCCAAAGCAGATCAACTAACATGCTGTGCCGGGGATAAAGCAGTGAACTGCGCACTCTTGGGTTATGTTGGATGTGGATCGGTTTGCTTTGGTAGCGTTCTGGCAAAGTCACTTGAGGCAGACGCATGGCATACAACCATCCAAGCTCAATCAAGCTACACTCGACAAAATGAGGCGGTGCGAAATTTGCCGATTTCGGCCTACGCAGCCAACCATCTGCGCTCACGTCAGTGGGGCGAATGCCTGGTCGCAACATGACCCGCCTTTGAGGTAAATCCACAACCGCATCTAAATTACCGGCATGCTCCAGATGGTAGGTGTGGTCGGCATCAAATTCGTGGCGGCGCTCGGTCAGCTCAACCGCTAAGGCATACAGAGAGCGTTCGGTGCGCAGTAATTGCTCAAAAAGCTGCAAAGCTTTGAGCAAACTGGTTTCTTGATTCAAACTAAAAACCGGCAGCCCATCGTCGGCCAGCCCAAGAGATTTCAAATGTGTGATGTCACTCAGGGCGTAGGGTGATTTCAAATGGTTCAGATCAACGCCACAAGCTGCGCCAGATGCCGTGCGATGTAAGGCGGGCAGAAATTGCAGTTGTGTGCCGCTGACCTGTACGACGCCCGCGCCGCGCACTAAAAATGCATCTGCTTCTAAAACATCGACGATTTGCCAAATGGGACGCTGATCTTCATGCGCGGCAACCATGCCTCTAGCACGGGTAACAGTAGACAGCAGCCGACCGACAGCCGCCTCCGATGAGCCATCAAAGCCGATCAAACCCAAAAAGAACAGGGGAGACTGCATCTTGTTTTTCTATTTGGCCATTATTGTTACTAAATTTAAAGCAAATGACATTAAAGCGCAAGCCAGCGCCCACTCAGTTTTGATGAGGAGTGATGCTTGTGTGGCGACTGGCCAACGCGACTAAAACAACAACAGGCAACCCCATCAATGCTGTACCAATAAAAAACTGCGAATAACCGACGGCATTGACGATTTGCCCTGAAAATCCTGCGATAAATTTGGGCAATAAGAGCATCAGCGAACTAAACAATGCGTATTGCGTTGCAGAGTACTGAATATTAGTTAAGCTTGATAAATAAGCGATGAATGCAGCCGACGCAATGCCGCTGGAGAGATTGTCTGCCGAGATCACCCAGATCAGCGCATTCACGTTTGCCCCTTGGCCGCTCAGCCACGCAAACAGCACATTACTCACTGCGCTGAGGACGGCACCCAGCATCAAAACACGCATGACACCCAAGCGCATAGAAAGCACGCCGCCAATGAAGGCGCCCACCAAAGTCATGATCACACCATACACTTTCGTTACGCCAGCCACTTGATCTTTGGTGAAGCCCATATCCACATAAAACGGATTGGCCATGACACCCATCACGATATCGCTGATGCGATACACGGCGATCAGGGCAAGTATTAAAGCAGCTTGCCATTGGTAGCGCTTGAAGAAATCGGCAAAAGGTTCAATTAACGTGATGCGCAGCCATTGCTGCATATTTTTTGCGGGCTGCATCGCTTGAGCGATGGGCTCAGGCGAGAGCAAAACGGTCAGAATGCCAACACCCATCGAAGCGGCCATCCATAAATATGCAACGCGCCACGCACTGGCATCGTAGTTGCCGACTGCAGCCACTTCAGCGCGCGCCGCAATCCAAAGCACACCTGCACCCGCCCATATCATCGCGAGGCGATAGCCGGTTTGGTAGGCGGCAGCCAGCGCAGCTTGACGGTCTGCATCGGCAGACTCAATGCGGTAAGCATCCAGCGCAATATCCTGCGTGGCCGAGCCAAATGCGACAACGAGCGCGCACCATATTACCGGCATCAAGGCTAGCTTCGGATCAGACACTGCCATCCCCACCAGCCCGCCAATGATCGCCATCTGCGACAGTAGCAACCAAGAGCGCCTGCGCCCCAGCCAGCGCGTGAGCAGAGGAATCGGCAAGCGATCTACCAAAGGTGCCCAGCACCATTTAAAACCATAAGCCAGCCCGACCCAAGTCAGAAAGCCAATTGTGGCTCGGTCAATCCCAGCTTCGCGCAGGCGAAAGCTCAATGTGCCCAGCACAAGCAGTAGCGGCAGCCCGGCTGAAAAGCCCAAAGCCAGCATACGCAGCGTGGCAGGCTCTTTGTAAACTTTTAAGGATTGAAGCCATCCCATGCGTGCGGGAGTTGGATCAGCATCGTTGAATGTACTCATGCGGCGATGATACGCACAGAATCCGAGCAAAACTCAGTGAGTATGAACTTGCTCGCCTGCTTTGAGCTTGTACTCCGTGCCGCAATACGGGCAATTAGCGTGCCCGTTTTTAACCACATCTAAAAATACGCGAGGGTGGCCGCTCCAGAGTTCCATACCCGCGAGTTTGTTCGGGCAGAAAATACCGCCTTGAGGATTCAAGTCTGTGGCGACGAGTTGTGTAGCACTCTTCATGGTGTGGCTCGCCCGGATTAAACTTTTGTCAGCCAAGACGCGTATTTCGGATTGCGCCCGTTAACGATATCAAAGAACGCACTTTGAATCTTCTCGGTGATGGGGCCGCGTGAGCCGCCGTCGCCTCGGTTGCCGATCACCACGCGATCCAGCTCACGAATCGGGGTGACTTCAGCTGCAGTGCCGCTGAAGAATGCCTCGTCGGCAATGTAGATTTCATCGCGTGTGATGGCTTTTTCTTTGAGCTCTAGGCCTAAATCTTTGCAGATGGAGAAGATAGTGTTACGGGTGATGCCGTTCAAAGCTCCTGCGCTGGAATCGGGTGTGTAAACCACGCCTTTGCGCACCACAAACACATTCTCGCCAGCGCCCTCTGAGACAAAACCTTGTGGGTCGAGCAACAAGGCTTCGTCGTAGCCTCCATCGGTAGCTTCCATGTTGGCCAAAATCGAGTTGGTGTAGTTGCTCACGGCTTTGGCGTGAATCATGGTGATGTTGACGTGATGGCGCGTGAAGCTGGATGTTTTCACGCGAATGCCGCGCTTCAAACCTTCATCGCCGAGGTATGCGCCCCAAGGCCACGCGGCCACCATCAAATGAATTGTGTTGCCTTTGGGGGAGATACCCAGTTTTTCAGAGCCGATCCAGGTGAGAGGGCGAATATAGCAGCTGGGCAGTTTGTTTTCGCGCACCACGGCTAGCGTGGCTTGCATGACTTCTTCTTGGCTGAACGGAATTTTCATGCGCAGGATTTTGGCGCTGTTGAACAAACGTTCGGTGTGTTCTTCGAGCCTGAAAATGCCGGTGCTGCCGTCAGCCAAATGGTAGGCGCGCACGCCTTCAAAAGCGCCGCAGCCATAATGCAGCGTGTGGGTCAATACGTGGATCTTGGCATCACGCCATTCGACCATCTGGCCGTCCATCCAAATTTTGCCGTCGCGGTCAGACATGCTGGTAGGTGCTTGAATCATGGCTTCACAATCAATAGTTGGGTGTAGAAAACTTCCCTACAATTGTACTATTTGCCCTCCTATAGATCGTCCATCTTGTGAATAACAACGCACTGCTGCCCTTGTATGTCGATCTGGATGGAACAGTTGTGCGAGGCGATACGTTGCTTGAAACGATTGTCTTGGCGCTGCGTCGCCAGCCGTGGGTGTTTTTGTTGATGCTGGTGTGGATGTGCCGAGGTAAGGCGTACTTCAAAACACGGCTGAGCGATCGCGCGCTTCCCAGCCCCAACGCATTGGTCTATCACGAAGCTTTTGTAGATTTCCTGCGCCAACAAAAGCAACTTCATCGTCGCATGTATCTGTACAGCGCAGCAGACGAACGCATTGTGTCCTCGGTCAGCGCACATCTGGGTTTGTTCGATGGCCATATGGGCACACAGCCGATGGGCGACAACATGCGCGGCCACGCCAAGCTGGTTGCCATCGAACGACATGCACAAGAAGCGGGTCATGCAGCATGGGCCTACGCAGGAGACAGCAAAGTCGATCTACCCATCTGGCGTGCAAGCCATGAAGTGATTGCTGTGTCGGCGAAAGATCGGTTGGTCAAGATGCTCTCTGGGATGGGCAAGCCATTGAAGGTTTTCCCCGGCTACGAATTCAGTCTCTACACATGGGTGCGATCCTTGCGCTTGGTGCAGTGGGCTAAAAATTTGCTGATTTTTGTGCCTCTGCTGGTCAGCCACAGCACGGCACCAGATCGCTGGTGGGCGGCTCTTATTGGTTTTCTGGCTTTGGGGTTTTGTGCTTCGGCCACGTATTTGATCAATGATCTGCTGGATCTTGGCAGCGATAGACAACACAGGGTGAAGCGCAATCGCCCACTGGCCGCAGGAAAAATTGGCATTGGCGCAGCAGTATGTGCAGCCATCGTTTTTCTGGCTTCTGGCTTGTTGATAGGCTACGCCTTGGGCTCAGCATTTCTCAAGTGCCTGTTACTGTATTGTTTCGTTACCCTGACCTATTCCATGTATCTCAAGCGAATCGCGCTGATGGATGTGCTGGTGTTGGCAAGCTTATATTCTCTGCGCCTTTTTGCAGGCGCGGCTGCGGTGATGCTGCCGCTGTCAAACTGGCTGGTGGCGTTCTCTGGATTTATCTTCCTCAGCTTGGCATTGGCTAAACGATGCGCTGAGCTTGAAGAAGCATCGGACAGTGCCCAAACCCTCAGCCCAGGTCGCGGGTATCAGGTGCAAGATCTGGCTTCGTTGCGCTCAATCGGTGTGGCCAGTGGGCTTTTGTCTGTGCTTGTTTTGTCGCTCTACATCGATAGCTACAACGGACGCTCGATGTATGCAGATCCTTCTTGGCTATGGGGCTTGTGCCCGCTCATGCTGCTGTGGATCATGCGTATCTGGTTAAAGGTAGGCAGGCGGCAATTGCATGGAGAAGATCCTCTGCAGCATGCCATCTTAGATATCTGGAGCTGGTACATCTTGGCGGCGATGGGCGCGCTCGTTGTGCTTGCCAAAGGAGTCATGTGATGAGCCTATCTCCCGCCCTGTTATCCGCCTTGGCATGTGTTGTGATGTCGTGCCTTGCACAATTGTTTATGCGGCAAGGCATGCTCAAAGCCGCTCAAATTGCAGCGTCTGAGAAATTGCCCTCGGTCTACCAAGTGGCGTTTCTTCAGCCGTGGGTGTGGGCTGGGCTCGCTTTGTATGGTGCGAGCGCGATCATTTGGCTCTGGGTCTTGTCGCGCGTGCCCGTGAGTACGGCGTATCCACTGGTGAGTCTTGGGTTTGTATTGACGATGGTTGGCGGCATTTGGTGGTTGGGTGAGCCATTTTCTTGGTTTAAGTTAGCTGGCTGTTTGCTCATCGTGTTGGGTGTTGCGCTGCTGTGCTTTGATTTGCAAAAAACACTGTAATGTGGGTCAAAAAAATATTCGGGCTTACCAAGATGACCGCCTCTGTTTCTGTTTCTGAATTTTCAGCCAAGCGCATTTTCTGGCGCTCACTGTATGCCGTCTTATTTTTAAAGCTTCTGCTGGCTTGGAGCTTTCCATTCACCAGTGATGAGGCCTTTTTCTACCAGTGGGGCTTGAGGCCTGCATGGGGGTTTTCGGACCACCCTCCCATGGTAGGCTGGATGCTGACTGCTTTGAGCGCCATCGGCGATACCCCATTGGTTTTGCGAAGTGTCACAGTATTGATCACGCCATTGATCGGATGGGGCATTGCAGATGTGCTGCGCCGTAGCCTTCCCGAAGAGCGTAGAGCGTCAGCTTGGATTGCGGGCAGCATTTTTATGTGGATGCCATTTAGCTTGATCTTCGTTCTGGTCACGACCGATACGCCACTTCTACTCTTCATGGCCTTGTCTGCATGGCTGTATTTCAGGGCGGATCTGTGTCAACGCACTCAAACAGCCAGTCTTTGGTATTTGGCCAGCGGCTTGGCGTTGGGTTTGGCTGGGCTGTCTAAGTATTTCGGGGCGTTACTTGCCGTGGCCTACTTCGCGCACCTATTGATTTTTCGCCGAGACCGCGCATGGGCTGTGATCTTGATCGCTGCCGTCTCTTTGAGCGTCGTCTCGATCAACATTCTTTTCAATGCGCATCACGGCTGGACTAACGTGATGTTCAATGTTTTCAATCGCAATGAGAGAGCTGGGTTTCAGCTTCGCACTGCGCTACTTTTCCTAGCGATGATGCTGTATTTGCTCATGCCCTGGCTTGTCTACCAAGTATGGCGCGGCCGAAAGGCAAAGGCTTCAGGCAGCTCCGCCACACAGTCGCTGGCCTTTGCACTGTGCGCGACGCCTTTTGCCATCTTCTTTGCCCTGTCATTTTTTCGTGATGTAGGCTTGCATTGGGTGTTGGGCTTTGTGCCCATGTACGTCGTTTGGGTGGCATGGCGCTTGGAGTTCGCCCAGCTGCGCACCTGCTTGAACTGGACGGCGATTTTCGGGCTACTGCACTTTCTCATCGCCTTGTTGATTGCATTTGTTCCAGCATCGGCTTGGCGCTCCACCTCGCTTCATGAGCGCGCAGTTTTTTTGAAGGAAACGCGTGCGGTGGTGCAGGCTATCAAGCACGATATGCCGCAAAGCAGCACGCTCATGGCCATTGGCTACAGCCCAGCGTCTATGTTGGCTTACTACTCGGGTGCTTACGTGCCAGTGTTTGGCGTGGGCCGGCATCATTCGCGCCAAGATGATCTGCAGATTGATTTCCGAGCCTATCAAGGGCGCAATATTCGCATTTTTTCCTACTACCCCATGGAGATCGACAACTACGCCAAGTTTTTTCAGACGGTGCAAAGCAAAGAGATCCAAGTCGATGGCGTGCGGTTTTATTTGTTGGATGGTGAAGGCTTTAAATTTGATGCGTTTCGCGCGCATGTATTGACAGACATCGCCCAATCCTTCCACCAAGTGCCCAAGTGGCTGCCGATTTTAGGCAGCCCATTTTGTGAGCGATACGGCTTCGCTCAGTGTTCACCCGGCCGTGCGGTTGGGCAAACACCGCAATGAGAACCTACTGATCTGCAGGCGTAGGCCTGAAAAGCGCCCAGCTTTGTAGCTTCCCACTCATGAAGGTGCATGTCACCTGCGAGCCGCCGCCGTCTTGCCAGCGAAAAATTTCGGGCTGGGCTTCTTTCTCCGTTTGCAGTAGACCAATGCTGCGGGTTAGCGCCATCACATGAAGTAGATTGACGCCCTTCTTGAGCTTGGCGTTCAGCATCACTGCGCTGCTGACGTACCCTATCGGCGCACCCGCAGCACGCCTAAGCACAGTCATCATGCGGGTGAAATGGAGCAGCATCCAAAACACGATGCCGCCCAACACAACGGCAACGCCTGGCCAGCCATACTTTCGATAACTCAGCGCGAGAAACGCCGCGCCAGCAGCCCATAAAAAAATACTTTTCAAATTCATGGCTAGGATTTTAAAGGTCGTTTGGCCTTTTAATCCTTGAGCTCGTTGCCTACCAGTGCTTTGACGGTTGGATCATGTTTGCGTTTGAGTCCGAAGAATTTTTCGTTAAATCGCTCAAAGTTTTTCCAAAATTCAAGTTCTTCAAGAATAGGATTAAGAAAATTCGTTATTGAGCAATAGTGTGAATTCTTCTCGCCATTATGATGCTTGGCATGATGGCGCTGGGTTTGTAAAAGCTTGAAATTTTGCAGCCAAGTGATGAATCGGCCATTCTCATGCGGCGCGCGATGCGCCCATTTATGCACCTGATTGGCATTGGCGCTCACCAGAGCAAACAGCCACACATGCCAGCTGAGCAATTTCATCCACCAAGCACCGCTTACAACAAGCAGGCTGGCCAGCGCTAAATCCCAAGAGCTTGCCCACCAGCCACGCGAGACGAACGCACGCGGCTTCACATGATGCTCAATATTGGCCTCGCCGATCCATTTGCCGATGATCGGCGTGTCTTTACGGGCATAGGCATCCTCAAGCCAATGCACAAGGCCAGACATGAAGTCAGCCACTAAAACCACACCGACAAATTGCAGGGCAACAGAGGTACTCATACATTGTGTGCGTTAGCACGAACCTTTCACGAGTTGAACAAAGTATCTGAATGAATCAGATGGCGCATTGTTATCGTGAAAATCTCGCTTTGATGCGGTTTGGAACACGCGCGATGTGAAGTAGCGCGGCGTGATACCTTCGGGCGCTCTTGATGCCGCTTCGCTGCACGCTCGACCAGCTAAAGGCTTCGTTTTTTCAGACCCATCACGGAGCGGGTCAACGCCGTGGGGCTTTGTTGCGTCTTTTTGGTGATAATTTCAAGTAAAAATGGCAAATAGCCGGCGTATTTATTGCGTAAGCAGCTATGAAATTAATAGCTAATCGATTGTCTCAAATCTTCAAAGAACAAAGCTGCGTAAAAAACCAATAGCGGCACACAAGCCAATCACCCGCACAATGCCCCACTGCCATTTAAACAGCGCAAACGCTGCAAAAAACATCAACACCAGAGCCTCCCAATCCACGCCTTTACTGCTAATCACAGTATGCTGAATGAACAGCAAAGCGAGTGATGCAATCGCTCCAACGACTGCCGCGCTGATCGCCTTGAGCGGCGCGGTAAATTCCAGTTTGCCGTGCGTGGATTCCACGAAGGGCCCGCCCGCCAAGATGAACACAAAGCTGGGCAAAAACGTGAACCATGTGGCCACCAAAGCACCCACGCAGCCCATGATGAACATCGCTGCGCCAATGAGATTGGTACCCGCGCCCATACGCTGCACCTCAAAAGCTTGCCCCACATAGCCCACAAAAGCCACAATCATGATCAGCGGCCCCGGCGTCGTCTCGCCCAATGCCAAGCCTGCCATCATCTGATCGGGCGTGAGCCATTGGTTGCTGACTGCGGTTTGCGTGACAAAGGGAAGCACCGCATACGCGCCGCCAAAAGTGACCATGGCTGCTTTGCTGAAAAACCAGCCCATTTGCGTGAGGCTGGAATCCCAGCCCTGCCAGGCCAGCAAAGCTGCAAAACTCACTGCCCAGAGCGCCAAGCCAATCAGCAACACGCGCAGCATTTTTGCTTTGGAATACTTCGCGTGCGATGGCGTGGGCGTATCGTCACCAATCAAATAATCTGCGCCGCCTGCCTTTGCCGCACCGCCATGCCCACCTCCAGCAAACTGCGCTGGATAACGCTTAGCACCCAACCAGCCCACGATGCCCGCGATCAACACAATCCACAAAAAGCTCACGTTAAAAAACGCAATCGCTATAAAACTCATAGCTGCCAGCGCAATCAATATGCCGGCCACCCTCGGATTTGGCATCGTACGGCTGGCCACACGCCACAGCGCATGCACCACAATCGCTGCCACTGCACATTGCACGCCCCAAAGTACAGAAGCCACTGCAGGCACTTGGCCGTAGCCCACATACACCCACGAGAGCGCGATCAAAATAAACAGCGAGGGCAATACAAACAAACCGCCTGCTACCAAAGCGCCGGGCGTGCGATGCATCAGCCAGCCGATGTAAGTGGCCAGTTGCTGCGCCTCGGGCCCGGGCAGCAGCATGCAGTAGTTCAGCGCATGGTTAAAGCGAGCCTGAGATATCCAACGCCGCTGATCGACCAACTCGCGCTGCATGATGGCGATCTGCCCCGCCGGCCCGCCAAAGCTCATTAAGCCCAGCTTGAGCCAGAAGAGCAGGGCCTGTGTGAATGTGACTTGAGGCGTTGTATTCATGACGCGATGATCTTAGCTTGCGGCGCTTTAGCGATAACAGGCAGCTTCACGGCGCGCCAAGCTGCAATGTCTGCTAGCGAATCTGCGCCGTCTTCGCCACCTTGGATGCCGCCAGCTAGAGCCAGACCATCAAAGCCCAGAGCGCGCAGCTGGCTGCAAGCATCCGCGCTCACGTTGTGGCCATAGACGCAATACACAACCACTGTTTTGCCGCGTTGCGCCTCATTGGCCGCTGCCCAAGCCGCCACATCTTGCGGCGCGCAGCGCTGTGAGCCGGCGATCATTTGGGGGCTGGCTTCAAAGGCGGCATCTCGCCGCACGTCGAGCAACACGGGTGCATCTGCTGTGCCGATGCGTGGCAAAAGATCAGCAGGAGAAATTGAAAAGGGAGAAGTTATTACGGTGTCCATGCAAAAACGTCCTGAAATTCAGGGTGGCCAGCACTTGGACGGGACACCGTCTATCTTGTTAAAGACTCGGGAGGCTGTGAATCCCGATGCATAAAGTTTACACGCAAAAGTCTAGCGCTTGAAAGCAAACACCGCCATGCTCGCACGCACATTCGGCGCGAAGCGCACTTCTTTGCCGTCTTGCCAGCCGAATCCGTCTTGAATACGCAGGCCGTTTTTCTGGGCGAGTTGCTCAAAATCTTTGTAGGTGCCCACGCGGATATTGGGCGTGTCGTACCACTGGTAGGGCAAGGTTTTTGTCACGGGCATTTGGCCTTGCAGCACTTGCAGGCGATTGGGCCAATGCGCAAAATTCGGGAACGCGACGATGCCGAGTTGACCGACTCTTGCCGTCTCGCGCAGCATCGTCTCGGCATTGCGCAGATGCTGCAGCGTGTCGATTTGCAGCACCACATCAAAGCTCTTGTCGCGGAACATGGATAAGCCCGCATCCAGGTTAGCCTGAATCACGTTCACGCCGCGCGCAATGCAAGCATGTACGCCATCGTCGCTGATCTCCACGCCATAGCCGGTGCAACCGCGCGTTTTCTTGAGATGCGCGAGCAATGCGCCATCGCCGCAGCCCAGATCGAGCACATGCGCGCCTTGGGGCACCATTTGTGCGATGCGCTGATGCAATGCGAGATCGCTCATGCTTTTGCTCCTTCTAAGGAGGCAAAAATGCTCTCAAAATAAGAGCGTACTGCGCGCAAATAGCGGGCATCTTCCAGTAAGAAAGCATCATGACCATGTGGTGCATCAATCTCCGCGTAGCTCACATCGCGGTCATTGTCTAACAAGGCGCGCACAATTTCTCGAGAGCGAGCCGGCGAGAAGCGCCAATCCGTGGTGAAGCTTACGAGCAAGAACTTGGCCGTCGCCTCCGCCAGCGCGGCACTCAAGTTGCCGCCGAATTTTTTGGCAGGGTCAAAATAATCTAAAGCGCGCGTGATGAGCAAATAGGTGTTCGCATCAAAGTATTCGGCAAACTTGTCGCCTTGGTAGCGCAGATAACTCTCAATCTGGAATTCCACGTCTTGTGTGGAGTATTTGAGGTCTACACCATCGCGCAACAGTCTTCCGAACTTTTCATTCATCACGTCATCACTCAGATACGTGATGTGCCCAATCATCCGCGCAATACGCAGGCCGCGCTTGGGCAGCACGCCATGCTTGTAAAAATGCCCGCCATGAAAATCGGGGTCGGTCGCAATCGCTCTGCGAGCTACTTCGTTGAAGGCAATATTCTCTGCATTGAGATTAGGCGCACTGGCCACAACGACTGCATGCTTCACGCGCTCAGGGTATTGCAGCGTCCAGCTCAGCGCCTGCATGCCGCCGAGGCTGCCGCCCATCACAGCGGCGAGCTTTTCAATGCCCAGCGCATCGAGCAACCGCGCTTGTGCATTCACCCAATCTTCCACCGTCACCACCGGAAAATCTGCGCCATACACTTCGCCGCTATCGGGGTTCTTGTGCATCGGGCCCGTGGAGCCGAAGCACGAGCCCAGATTGTTCACGCCGATCACGAAGAAGCGATTCGTGTCCACTGGTTTGCCGGGGCCAATCATGGTGTCCCACCAGCCTTCGGATTTGTCTTGCCCGGCGTACACGCCTGCCACATGGTGCGATGCATTGAGCGCATGGCAAATGAGCACGGCATTGCTTTTATCGGCATTGAGCGTGCCATATGTCTCATAAGCCACGTCATACCCGCGAATGCTTGCGCTGCTTTGCAAAGGCAAGGCGGCTGCAAAGTGCATCGAAAGTGGCGTAGCGATCAAACTCATAAGCAATAAAAAACCCGGTTTTGCTAAATGCGAAACCGGGTGATCTTGGCTCGTATTTACCAGTATTTTTAAAGCGCCCGCAAGCTTCAAACAAATCGGCGCTGACGGAAGTATATCAAGACCGGGGCTGCGCGACTAGCTGCACCAGCAGCTGCGATTTTTGTACTTTACCCAGCGCCGTTTTGGGAAGCGCAGGCAAAAAATACCATTGGCGCGGGAGCTTGTAGCGAGCGAGTTGGCTACTCAGCGCTTCGCTCAATTGCTCTTGCATCTGCGCTTGATTCGCCTCTGGCGCGAGCACGATGCAAGCGGCCACCACCTCGCCCCATTTCGCATCAGGCATGCCAACGACGGCGCATTCGATCACGCCCGGTTGCGCGGCCAGTAAATTCTCAATCTCAAAGGGATAAATGTTTTCACCGCCAGAGATCAGCATGTCTTTCGCGCGGCCGACCACCCAGTAGCTGCCATCTGCATCCTGCCTTGCCAGATCGCCAGTGTGAAACCAGCCTTGCTCATCTTTGAGCGGCAAGTCTGGCCAATAGCTCATCGCCACGTTTGGAGCACGAATACAAATTTCGCCTACGCCTTGTTGTGCATCAACGAGCTTCACCTGCACATCATCTCTCGCCGGCCAGCCACAGCTTCCCACATGCGAGCGAGCATGCTCGGGCGGCAAGCTGATCGAGAACGGCCCTGTCTCCGTGCTGCCATACACATTGCACACGGGAATGCCGCGTGCATGAAAAGCCTCGATCAAATTGGCCGGCAGCACAGATGAGCCTGCCCACACGGCGCGCAGGCTGCTCAAATCTGTGCTCGCCCAATCGGGATGATCGATCAGCGCTCGCATCGTGGCTGGTACTTGCAGCGTGAGCGTGGGGCGCTCCTCAGCAAAGCAGCGCAACGCAGCGCTTGCGTCAAAGCGGGCATGCAAACTCACGCATGCGCCTGCCATGAGCGCAGGCAGCGTTTGAATGCACAGGCCGCCCACATGAAAAAGCGGCAGCATACTTGCTACTAAATCAGTAGCGCTTAGCGCAGTATTTATGCCGACTATCAGCATATTTTGATATAAATTGTGCTGTGTATGTACGGCACCGCGTGGCAGTCCCGTCGTGCCCGAGGTGTAAACGAGCAGGGCAGCATCGTCAGCTTGGCCTTGCTGCATATTGGCGGCTGGTAGGTTCAAGCCATCACCCAGCAAGCTTTGAAAGCTGTGCAGTGGCAAAGTGCAGTTTGCGCTCAAGCCTTTCGCCATTTCTGCGCATGCTGCGTCATGCACCAACAGGCTGGGTTTGCCATCGCGCAAGATGCGCTCCAGCTCTGGTGCTGCGAGGCGATAGTTCAGCGGCATCGCTATCGCGCCGATGCCAGCGCAAGCAAAGAGCAGCGCGATCTGCAAAGGATGGTTCAAGCCCAGCCAAGGGATGCGGTCGCCGCGCTGGATGCCTTGAGAAAGCAATGAGGCCGCAATCGCGCGAGATTGCTCAGTCAATTGCGCATAGGTCGTCTCCCGCCCCTCGAAGCGCAAAGCAGGCGCGTTGCCGCGCTGCTGGCTCTGAGCGAGCAAGACATGCCAAAGCGTGGAGGGGAGAGCGGTTTGCATTTACCTAACTTTACCGCGCATCTGCTGTAGCTTTGCATTGGCGGCGCAAAGTAGCCTGTATCCCACTTCAAAGGAGTTCTCATGTCGGATACAACACCCACCAACGGCAAACGCCGCGCTTTCCAAGCCATCGCCGCAGTGGCCACGCTTGGCTTCTTAGGCAAAGCAGCCGCGCAAATGACGCAAGGCATGCCAGGCCGTGGCGATCATGGCAACCCGCAGGCCATGGCCGAGCGCCGCGTCGATCATTTGATCAAACTCGTGAACGGCACACCCGAGCAAAAAACCAAGCTGCTCGCCTTAGCGCAAGCCGCCATGGCAGACATGAAGCCCCTGCGCGAGCAGCTCATGGCCGCCCGCAAACGCGGCATGGAATTGCTCGCCGCAGCCAGCATTGACCGAGGCGCGATTGAAAAACTGCGCGGTGAATCAATCCAACTCATGGATGGCATCAGCCGCCGCATGAGCGCACACATGATGGACGCCGCTGAAGTGCTCACACCTGCGCAGCGCACGATTGCGGCTGACAAGATGAAGCAACGTGGTGAAGGCCGCGGAGGCTCTGGCGGTCATCATGGTGGCCACGGCGGCGGTTGGTTTCGCTAAACAAAAGTGATAAGGTGGCGGCATGACAGCCGCCACAACCACATCACCCACTGTCCCTCGCTTCTGGCTCATGAAAGGTGAGCCAGAAGAATGCTCCATCGACGATCTCGCTAGCCTGCCGAATCAGACCGTGCCATGGACAGGCGTGCGCAATTACCAAGCCCGCAACTTCATGCGCGAGATGCGCCTAGGCGACCTCGCGTTTTTCTATCACTCCTCCTGCCCGCAGCCCGGCATTGCAGGCATCGTGCGAGTCGAACGCATGGCCTATCCCGATGCCACGCAGTTTGATGCTCAGAACAAATATTTCGATGCGAAATCCAAGCTTGATGCCCCGCGCTGGGAGCATGTCGATGTGCAGCTCGTGCGCAAGCTTCCCTTGATTTCATTGGCCAAGTTGCGCGAAACGCCCAGCTTGGCCGATCTTACGATCCTACAACGCGGCAACCGCCTGTCCATCACGCCCGTTGATCCCGTGCATTGGGATCGGGTGCTACAACTCGACACTATGAAATAGATAGCGTGTTGCGCAGTATCTATGCCGGCCAGCGGCCGTTTTTGCATGAAATTCAAGAAGAATCGGATGGACGCAGATCAATCGCGCCGATGCTTCGCCATCTTCCCCCGAATCGCATCCGCAATCGATAGACGCCGCGCACCCGCCGCTAACTTGAAGCTCTCTCCCGCCTGCAAGCTGCCCGCTTCCACCACCGAGAGATAAAACCCACAGCGCGCCTCTTGCACCATCTGCTTGCCACTCTGCGCAAAGCCCATCACCGCCGCAAACTTAAAACAAGGCTCACGTGGTGCTTCTACGCGCAGCCGGCAGTGCGCAAACACCAACTCATCGCCCACATACACATCGGCCTCCAGCAGTCCGGAAATCGTTAGGTTTTCCCCCATATAACCATACGGCAAATCCTCGTCAAACATCGAAACCCCAAACTCCCGCCGCGCATCGCGCCAAAACCCATAGTGCTCCACCGGATAGGCATACACCGCCTTATCTAGCCCCCCATGCACAGACAAATCCGCCTGCTCATCACCCACCAACCCCATGCGCTCCACCGCAACCGCGCCAGAGACAGCACGCTTGCCAATCGCAGAAAGCACTTTGCGGCCTGATGCGAGGAGGGGCTTCGCCGAGGCGATATTGATCGAAAGTAACTGCATCAAATCAATGCGCAACAGATGGCTTCCAGCTGCCTGGGCGGCGGCTATGGTGAAAGCATGAGATAACGACCATCTCCTCGCCTTCAACGGCATAGATCAGTGAGTAGGGAAATTTGCGCGTCATCACATGGCGAAATTCGTCTTCGATGCGTGAATAAGCCAGTGGCATGCGCAGCGCTTGAGTGAGCGCAGCTTCCACCGCCTGCGCAAATTCCAAGCCCAAACCGGGCGCGCATTCTTCATACCAAAGCTGCGCTTCCAGCAGCTCCAGCTCAGCTTGCCGCCTAAAAACCAGTTGCATCAGCTATGCAGTTTAAACAGCTTCGCCCGCACCTCTTCCCAAGGCACAGCGCTAGCCGGATCAGCCCGATGCTCAGCCAAGCGACGACGCAACTCAGCACGATGCTCAACGGAGAGACTCACGCCCGGCTCAGACGCATCCTGCGCAATGCTGTCCCAAATATCTTCAACGAGCTGAATGCGCTCGGAGACGGGAAGCTGCTTGAAATCGAGTGTTGCAGGAGTCATAGGATAAGGATACAACAAAGCACGCAAACACGGCCGCCCGCATGATTAAGCCTTGATTTGACACATTGCTTCTGTGCGCACATAATATGTGTTAAATCTAAGTATTGAGAGGTCAAAACCATGAACATTACTCTTTCCGTCGATGAGCGCGTTGCCGAAAACGCCCGCGAGGCCGCCCGCAAAATGGGCAAAAGCCTCAATCAAGCTGTGCGCGATTATTTGGAGCAGCTCGGTGGCGGCGGTCGCACGGCTCAAGAATGGGATGAGTTTGAGCGCAGTTGCTTGGCAAGCCCTGGGCGATTGAATGGCTGGAAATTCAACAGAGAAGAAGCCAATGCCAGACGTTAAGTCGCCAAACATTTCGGCGAACGCACGCTGCTTCATCGACACTAATATCTTGGTATACGCCGACAGCCCAGATTCGCCAGACAAGCAAAGGTTGGCGCTCACTCTTCTTAGGCGGCTTGGCGATGCGCGAGCTGGCGTCATATCAACGCAAGTACTCAATGAGTATTGCAACGTAGCCCTGAACAAACTTAAGCTGCCGCATGCCACCTTGCGAGCAAGGTTGGCTTTTTGGCAAAAGCAATTCCAAGTTTGTCTCGTCACGCCTGAGGTCGTGACACAAGCTGTGGACTTACATCAAACCCGATCCATTTCGTTCTATGACGCTTTGATCGTGGCGAATGCGCAAACAGCCAACTGCGAGGTGCTGTATTCGGAGGATATGAATGAGGGGGAAGTAATGGGCGGGGTGAAGTTGGTGAATCCGTTTTATGAACCTAAGAAACATACCTGATGCTCAAAGCGGTAAAACTGTTATGTGGTCGAACTAGTAAAGAGGGCTCCCGAGGGAGCCCTTTAACTTGGATTACTGCTTGCGATTTGCACGCAAAACAATTTTCCAAGGCTTACCATCAGGACGGCGAATTTTTTTCCCGTTCCGAGTGATCGTCATCCGAAAGATGACATCTTGGTCGTCGTGATCCATTGCTGGCCTTTCGAAACCGTTAGTTTCCCTTTGCCCATCTCACGTACACAATGGTAGGATTGTGCTGTCCGCCGTAAGACTCCAATCTCGGGAAACCAAAGATTGGATCTGTCGGATACAAAACCAGCGCTGAACCCGCTGGTTTTGTTTTTTGACCGACAGAGCGCTATTAAAAGCGCGTCCTAATTATGCAGTCACTAGATTGAGTGATTTAGTGTGGCCTGTGGATAACTCTGTGCAAAATCAGTGGAATTTATGTGTAGCACCTAGAGTTCAAAGCTCTAGGCCATCCTAGAATGCTTTGTACGCTTGGTTTGGTTGCTACAAAAGAATAATTTTTTCGACCTCAGCGACATTTACCGGCACACCCCGCGATATCAACTCGCATCCCTTGCTATTGACCACCGCATCATCCTCAATCCGAATCCCGATGTTGTGGAATTTCTCGGGGACGCCTGCTGCGGGTCGTACGTAGATGCCGGGCTCGATGGTGAGCACCATGCCACTCTGCAAGATTCGGCTGGGGCGGTTTTTGAGGAGTTCGCCTGAGAGCGGGTCTTTGCGTTCTGTGGTTTTGTCTAGCTCGCTGAGTTCGTTGTAGCCGCCGCAGTCGTGCACGTCTAGGCCGAGCCAGTGGCCGGTGCGGTGCATGTAGTAGGGGAAATAGGCGCGTTTTTCGATCACGTCTTCGAGGCTGCCGTGTTTGTCTGTGCTGAGCAGGCCGACATCGAGCATGCCTTGAGCGAGCACTTTGACGGCGGCTTCGTGGGGGTCAACGAATCGCATGCCGGGCTTGGTGGCGGCAATGGCAGCTTCTTGTGCGGCGAGCACGATCTCGTAGAGCTCGCGTTGTGGTACGGTGAACTTGCCATTGGCGGGGAAGGTGCGGGTGATGTCGCTTGCGTAGCCGTGCAGCTCGCAGCCGGCATCGATCAAGACGAGATCGCCGTTTTTGATTTTTGCGTCACCCGCTTGGTAATGCAACACGCAGGCATTGGCGCCGCCGGCGACGATGCTGCCGTAGGCTGGGTATTCACTGCCGTTTTTGCGGAATTCATGCAAGAGCTCGGCATCTAAATGGTATTCGCGCAAGTCTTTGCCTTCACGCAGCATGCGGGCAGACAATTGCATCGCTCGGATATGGCCTTGGGCGGAGATTTGCGCAGCGCGGCGCATGATGTCAATTTCATGCGCGTCTTTGACCAAGCGCATTTCATCGAGGATGCTGCATAAATCACGCTGACTCTCAGGGCAGAGCGCACCGTAGCGCACGCGGGCGCGCACTTGCTTGAGCCAGCCATCGACTTGACTTTCTAAGCCGGGATGAATGGCGAAGGGATACCAAACGGTGGCGCGGTTCTCCAGCAGTTTGGGCAGTTGCGCGGCGAGCTCTGCGCTGGAATGCGCGGCATTCAGGCCTAGGAAGCCGGGCGCAGCTTCGGGCCCGAGCCGGTAGCCATCCCAGACTTCGCGCTCTGCATCTTTGGGCTGGCAAAACAGTGTGCTGCTGCCATCGGACTCGATCAGCAGCGTCGCGCCGGGCTCGGTGAAGCCGGTGAGGTAGTAAAAATAACTGTCGTGGCGATAGAGGTAGCCGGTATCGCGATTGCGCGAATGCTCGGGTGCGGTGGGGATGATGGCAATCGCGTCTTTGCCAAGAGCAGCGGCTACGCGGGCGCGGCGCTGGGCGTAAATCTGAGAGTTTGGGGCGTGACGGGGGATGGTGTTCATGGTTAGATTTTCGTGTGTTTTCGGAGAGCTTGCTAAAGATCATCAAATCAGGCTGCCTCTTGGGTAGCTAAAAAAACAGCCGGACAGCCGGACGCAGAGGACGCAAAGGTTACGCAGAAGGAATACCAAAAAAGACAAATACCAAGAAAACTGACCTTTGCCTTCGGTATTTTTTTGCGTCTTCTGCGTAACCTTTGCGTCCTCTGCGTCCGGTATTTCTGTTATCTCCCTAAGTTTCGCTATTCAGCTGCGCCAAGCGCTCGGGTGTGCCTACATCTGTCCACTCGCCTTCAAAAAGAGAAGCGCTCACACGGCCTGCATCCATCGCGGCGCGAAGCAGCGGGGCGAGGGCTGTTTTGATGCCTTGGGGGTTGCCTGCGGGGATAGTGCAAAACGGTGGCGCGAAGAAAGCTTTTTTGTAGAGTGCGACGGTGCTGAAGGTGTAAAGAATGTGGTTTGCGTCTTTGGGCAGATTGAGTGCTTGGCCTTCTGGCGATAAGCCGAAATCGCCGCGCGGATTGTGTGGCGGGTTGGGGACGAGCCACAGGTGCGCGAGGGCGTTGCTTTGCGAGAAGCGTTCGTAAGCCGTGTGGCTGAATTCAAACTGTGGCATGAACACATCGCCGGCCACCACCCAGAACACATCTGCTAAGCGGGGCAAAGCGCGGCAAATGCCGCCAGCGGTCTCGAGCGCGCCGCCGAAATCACGGCCTTCGTGGGAGAACTGCAATTCCAATACAGAATCTGATTGCTCCTGATTTGATAGCGCTTTACGCAGTATTCTTGCCGGCGATATGCCATTTTTGCTTAAAATTTCCTTAGAAAAATGAGTTTCTATCTGCTCTCCTAGCCATGCGGTGTTGATGAGCTGGCGGTTGAAGCCCTCTAGCAGCAAGGCTTGCATATGCCATTGCATGAGTGGTTTGCGGCGCACAGACAGCAAAGGCTTGGGGCAGGTATCGGTGAGCGGCCTCATGCGCTCGCCCCGGCCGGCGGCCAAGATCATGGCTTGCGCCATTGCTGGAAGTGCGGAACTTTCTTGGCGCATAAACAAAGTATCGTTATGATGATTGGGCAAACGTAACACAAACTGTAGCGCAAGCGCAGTGTGCACCCTTCAAAAGCATTTCAACAAAGGAGTTCGCCATGGCACTGATGGATTTCATCAAGAAGCAGTTTATTGACGTTATTCAATGGACGGAGGATGGCGACGGCGTGCTGGCTTGGCGCTTCCCGATGCGCGATATGGAGATTCAAAACGGCGCGATGCTGACCGTGCGCGAATCGCAGATGGCACTCATCGTGAATGAAGGCAAAGTGGCCGATGTGTTTGGCCCCGGCTTGCACAAGCTGACCACGCAAAATATTCCGCTGCTGACCAATTTGAAGAATTGGGATAAATTATTTGCCTCGCCCTTCAAAACCGATGTGTATTTTTTCTCCACGCGCCAGCAGCTAGATGCGAAATGGGGCACGCCGCAGCCGATCACGATCCGCGATAAAGATTTCGGTGCTGTGCGCTTGAGAGCGTTTGGCAATTACAACTTCCGCCTCGCTGATCCGAAGCTATTTCACACAGAAATCTCGGGCACACGCGAGAGCTATGCTGCACAAGAGCTTGATGGCCAATTGCGCGGCTTGGTGTTGCAAAACATCAGTAACGCGATAGCATCGAGTGGTATTCCTTTCTTGGATCTCGCGGCCAATCAGCAGATGTTTGCTCAGGCGCTGGTCAAAGCGCTGGAGGGCGAATTTGCCAAGATTGGCTTGAAGCTCGATGGCATGACGGTGCAAAACGTCTCGCTGCCTGAGGAACTGCAAAAAATCCTCGATCAGAAAATCGGCATGGGCATGGTCGGCAACGACATGGGTAAATTCATGCAGTACCAGACGGCCCAAGCCATTCCTAAATTTGCTGAAGGCGGCGGTAGTGGTGGCGGTAGCGGCATTGTCGGCGACGCCATGGGTTTGGGCGCAGGGGTGGCACTGGGCCAGGTGCTCGCGCAAAACCTGCAGGCCGGTTTGCAAAGTCAGCCTTCGCAGGCCGCGCCTGTAGCTTTGGGCGTGAAAGCCGATGACATCATGGCCACGCTCGAAAAGCTGGGTGAACTCAAAGCCAAGGGCATCCTCACGCAGCAAGAGTTTGACGCCAAAAAGTCCGAGCTCTTGAAAAAGCTGATTTAAGAAGCCCGTGACCCAAGCCAGTCCGCAACGCGCTTACAGCGCGGCGTGCCCGGGTTGCGGTGCACCTGTTGAGTTCCGCAGCGCGCAGTCGACGCATGCGGTGTGCGGCTATTGCCAAAGTACCGTGGTGCGCAGCGGCGACACGCTGGCCCGCATCGGCAAAATGTCCGAGCTGTTTGACGACTTCAGTCCGCTGCAGCTGGGCGCTGCAGGTGTCTTTAACGTCTTGGGCAGCGGCACGCAAGCCCTGAGCTTCACGCTGGTGGGGCGGCTGCAATACAAGTACGACAAAGGCACCTGGACCGAATGGGTTGCGGTGTTGGCCGATGGCAGCATGGCTTTTCTGAGCGAGGACAACGGCGCTTATGTCTTTGGCCAGCCTGCTGCCACCCAACAGAACATTCCTGCTGCCGAGAAGCTGCGCGTCGGCGGGGCGGCCGCCATCAGCGGCAAGGCCTTCAGCGTCGCCTCCATCGAGCGCGTTGCATTGATGTCGGCACAGGGCGAGTTACCGCATTTGCCGCCGCTGGGCGTGCCTTTTGCGATGGTTGAGCTGCGCAGCGCTGACGGCGAG
>JAYWHR010000062.1:0-8222 GCA_043777675.1 Comamonadaceae bacterium
ACCGGCAACATCAACGGCATGGGCATCACGGCGCAAGCGATTGGCAAACCCATCCCATCTGTGGGCACCACCACCTTCCGCCCCAACTACACACCCGTGACTTTCGGTGCGCTCGCGGGCTTAGAGCTCGGCGATGCTTTTGATCCTATCCGCATCACGCCGATGCATTCGTGGCATGTGAAACAAGGCGCAACGTTTGAAGACGTTGGTCAGTGGAAGCGCGCATGGTACTTTCCGAAAAAAGGCGAAGATTTGCATGCCGCTGTGAAACGTGAAGTGCTAGCCGTGCGCCGTGCCGTGGGCACGCTCGATGCATCCACGCTCGGCAAGATCGACATTCAAGGCCCCGATGCTGCCACCCTGCTTAACTGGGTCTACAGCAACGCATGGAGCAAGCTCGAAATCGGCAAATGCCGCTACGGCCTGATGCTTGATGAAAACGGCATGGTGTTTGATGACGGCGTGACCGTGCGCTTGAGCGAAAACCATTTCCTGATGCACACCACCACTGGCGGCGCAGCACGCGTGCTTGCGTGGCTAGAGCGTTGGCTGCAAACCGAGTGGCCGCATTTGAAGGTGTATCTCACCAGCGTCACCGATCATTGGTCTACGACTGCTGTGGTGGGCCCCAAGAGCCGTGAGCTGCTACAAAAGCTTTGCACCGATGTGGATTTTGATGATGCTGCTTTTCCCTTCATGTCTTACCGCGAAGGCACCATAAACGCTGATGGTGCCAGCATGAAAGCACGCATCATGCGCATCAGCTTCTCAGGCGAGAGAAGTTATGAAGTCAACGTGCCTGCAGCGCAAGGTTTGCAAATGTGGGAAGCGATTCACAAAGCTGGCAAGCCGCTGGGCATCACGCCCTACGGCACCGAGACCATGCATGTACTACGCGCAGAAAAAGGCTTTATTATCGTTGGGCAGGATACCGATGGCTCGGTCACACCGATGGATCTCGGCATGGGCGGCATGGTGGCCAAGACCAAAGATTTCTTAGGCAAACGCTCGCTCACCCGATCTGACACCGCGCGCACAGATCGCAAGCAGCTCGTAGGCTTGCTTGCCGACGATGCGCAGTTTGTATTGCCCGAAGGTGCGCAAATTTTGGAAGCTGATCCCGCGCAGATTTCTGCCGGTGAACTTGTTCCCATGGGCGGACACATCACTTCAAGCTATCACAGCCCCACACTCGGCCGCAGCATCGCCATGGCTTTGGTGAAATCAGGGCACAGCCGCACAGGGCAGAAAATCCGCGTTGGTATGCGTGATGGCAAGAGCGTGATGGCCACCGTGGTCAGTCCGGTGTTTTTTGATCCAGAAGGCAAACAACAAAATGCTTGAAACATCCCATATTGCACACGCTCTAGTCTTGCATCTGCATTGGCAAACTGATCTCACCGTGCTCAGCCTGCGCGGCGAAGGCAGCGCAATGGCCGCAGCTGTCGAGCAGGCCTTAGGCGTGCCTTATCCGCTCGTAGCCAACACCACGCAAGTAAAGAACAGCACGCGTATCGTCTGGGTCAGCCCCGATGATTGCTTCGTCATCGCGAACAGCGGTCAAGCTGAAAAACTTGATGCTAGCCTACGCCAATCCTTGCAAGTCCAACACTTCGCCGTCACTGATGTCAGCAGCGGCTATCACTTGTTAACCCTCGCAGGCTCAGGCGCGCGCAGCATGCTCGCACAAGGCTGCCCGTTGGATTTGCATCCTAAAAATTTAAGCATTGACCAATGCGCCGGCAGCCATTTTTTCAAAGCTTCACTTTGGCTCTGGCCTGTGGCTAGTGAATCGAAAGTTGATCCCACGTATGAGCTCTTGATACGCCGCAGCTTCGCGCCCTATGTCGATACCATGATTAAAAAAGCCAGCTTAGAGCTGCAAGTTGATCGCTCAGGCACTGAAATAGAAGCATATGCATGATCTAAACACCAATCAAGCCGCCTTAGCGCGTTTTGCCCTCACGCTAGAAGCAGCTAGCGCGCGCGGCCAAGTCGCCGCCATCACCGCTTTGCTGGAGCAGCATGGCGCTTACATCGAAGAGCTTTCTGTGTTTGACGATGAAATCAGTCAGCGTTTTTATTTGCGCTGTGTATTCCGCATCGATACGCAAACCAGCGCATCCTTCGATCTAAAAAGCATCCAAGGTCAATATGCGCAGTGGCTCAGCGGCCAACAATCAGCGCACGGCTTGGTTTCTTCGCTCTCCGAGCCAGCCCGCGTGTTGATCATGGTCTCCAAGCAAGACCATTGCATGCAGGAAATCCTCGCGCAATGGCGGCGCGAGGAATTGCCTATGCAGATTGTCGGTATCGTTTCCAATCACAAAGATTGCGAGCCTTTGGCCGTAGCGCATGGCATCCCCTACCATCACCTGCCCATCACGCCCGAGACCAAGCCCGCGCAAGAGGCCAAGCTGCTGGAGCTACTCAAAAGCTATTGTGCGCAATGGGTCGTGCTAGCTCGCTATATGCAAGTGCTCTCACCCGCACTATGCGAGCGCTTGAAAGGCAGCGCCATCAATATTCATCACTCCTTCCTCCCCGGCTTCAAAGGCGCGCGCCCCTATGAACAAGCACACGCACGCGGCGTCAAAATGATCGGTGCTACCGCTCATTTCGTTACCACCGATCTCGATGAAGGCCCCATCATTGAGCAAGAAGTCCAGCGCGTCGATCACAGCGCTAAGCCCCAGCATCTGCAAAGCATTGGCCGTCATCTAGAAAGCTTGGTGCTCTCGCGCGCTTTAAGTTATGTTTTAGAGCACCGCGTATTTTTGAATGGCCAGCGTGTGGTGGTGCTGCGCTGAAGGCTCAGCGGGCCGCGCAGTGCGTAGTCTGATGCGCATAAATCTGCTTCCAAATCGATACTTCATCAAATGTGATCCACTCATTCATTACTTTGCCTTGCGTCATGTGGGCATGAGATAAGCCCATGATGTAAAGCGGTGCGCCGCTGGGCTGGCCGAAATGACCCCAGCCGGTGTGTGTGCCACTCAGTGACCATCTTGCGGCAATTCTCAGGGGCTGCTCGGCATCGCGGTTAATGAAGGCGCTGTGTACTGTTAGCTTGGCATCGGGTAGGCTAGCGAGATAGCTGATGATGAAGCGGTCAATGTCGGCGTGGCCGTAATGCGTGTGGCCGCCGGGGGCGAAGACGTTTGCGCCGTGAAAATAGGCCGTCGAAATAGCTGCGGTATTTTTCTCATTCCAAATATCGTGCAGGCCTTGCACGTATTTGGCTACGGCTTGATCTGCATCCACCTTGAAGGGGCATTGCGTCGGCTGATCGTGCTCGGGCTTGAAGAAGCTGATGGGCTTGCCTGATTGCAATTCAGTATCGGCTTGTGCTCGCGCCATCTCTTGTGCACTTGTGCCCATACAGTTGGCAAACGCCGCTTGATCGCGCACAAGCCATTCCTCAACAACCACTTTATCGCGCACCCAGCAATCGGCAATGATGCGGCTACGCACAGGGCGGCCTTGCGCTTCACCATAAATGCCATCGCCGGTGTGCGTCATCACCGAGACTAGGCGATGTGAGGAGAGAAACGAGCCATCGGCATAGGGCTGCCAAATCACATCTTCTCCAATGAGCTGGCGATCAGGAAACTGATGTAGCGTTTGCAGCGTTTGCGCTGTGACGCCTAGATTGCTACCGGTATAGCCGGTAGGGGCTCGGAGCTTGATGTTGGGCGCGTAGTATTTATCCAGCTTGACACCAATACCTCGGTCTTCCCAAATTTCTCGGGTGATGCCATAAATGAACTCTGGCACGTTTTTATAGGGGCTCAAATCTTGAAGCATGGCAAGCGTCTCCTCATGTTTAAATCATTATGGCGTATGGAGCAATGAATATGTATGCATTGTTATGTCGAATTTTTATCCTACGCAAAACAGCTCTGCCATTAAGGGTATTTACGGATTATTCAGCATCATAAAGTTTATATGATGCATTCGTATGCAAGATAGAAAGTATCCAACATGACCATTCGTTACCTCAAGCGCGGCAAAGACGCGCAAGCCAAGTCCGATGCCGATGCAAAAGTACGCGCTACCGTCGAAGGCATTTTGAAAGACATTGAAGAGCGCGGCGATGCCGCTGTGCGCGACTACAGCGAGAAGTTCGATAAATGGAGCCCGGCGAACTTCAGGCTCACCCAAGCCGAGATTGAAACAGCGGTGAAATCGCTATCCGCCCGCGAGATGGAAGACATCAAGTTTGCCCAAGCGCAGATTCGTAAATTTGCCACGGCGCAATTACAGAGCATGCACGAGGTGGAGATTGAAACCATGCCCGGCGTGATCTTGGGCCACAAGCATATTCCCATGAGTGCGGTAGGCTGCTATGTGCCTGGCGGCAAATACCCGATGATTGCTTCTGCGCACATGAGCGTTCTCACGGCCAAGGTGGCAGGTGTTAAGCGCATCGTGTCCACCGCGCCTACCTTTCATGGCGCACCCCACCCGGCCATCGTCACGGCTATGCATTTGGCAGGTGCGGATGAAATTTTGACTTTAGGCGGTGTGCAAGCAGTGGCCGCGATGGCCATTGGCACAGAGACGATTAAGGGCGTGGACATGCTGGTCGGCCCGGGAAATATGTTTGTGGCAGAAGCCAAGCGCCAGCTCTATGGCCGCGTGGGTATTGATTTGTTTGCAGGGCCAACCGAGACATTGGTGATTGCCGATGAAACTGTGGATGGCGAGATGTGCGCAGTCGATCTGCTGGGGCAAGGCGAGCATGGCCCCACCTCGCCTGTCGTGCTGATCACCAATAGCGAAAAGCTGGCGCGTGACACGATGAAAGAGGTGGAGCGGCAACTCAAAATTTTGCCCACAGCAGAAATTGCAGCCATCAGCTGGGCCGAGTTTGGCGAAATCATCTTGTGCGACACCTATGAAGAAATGCTCACCAAAGCCGATGAACTGGCATCAGAGCATGTACAAATCATGACCTCAAGAGACGCTTGGTTTGCAAAGAATATGCAAAACTACGGCGCACACTTCATCGGGCCGCGCACCAATGTGGCCTTTGGCGACAAGGTGATTGGCACGAACCACACTCTGCCCACAAATAAGGCAGCCAGATACACCGGCGGCCTGTGGGTAGGTAAATTCCTCAAGACCTGCACCTACCAAAAAGTCACCACCAATGAGGCCAGCGCCTTGATCGGCGAATACTGCTCGCGCCTTTGCCACATGGAAAACTTTGCTGGCCACGGCGAGCAAGCGAACATCCGTGTACGCCGCTATGGCACGCGGTCTGATGTGCCTTGGTATGCGCCTGTACCTGCGCTGAATTGAAGATTGCTCTGGACTCAAATGCTATGAAAACGCCCAGCTTCCGTCTCGATGGTAAGCGCGCTTTAGTCACGGGCGGCTCCAAAGGTATTGGTCTCGCGGCTGCACATGCGCTGGTACAAGCAGGAGCGCAGGTAGTCATAGCAGCACGCAGTACTCCTGAATTGATAGCGGCTTGCGCAGACATCATGCCGGCTACTGGCCAAAATGAATCAAAAATCTCCTACAAAGTGCTAGATGTCTTGGATAGCAAGGCTGTTGATCAACTTTTCGCCTCTGAAGAGGTTTTCGATATCGTGATTAACAACGCGGGTACGACGCGCACCAAGCTGATCGACGAAGCCACAGATGAAGATTTTGATACCGTAATGGATCTGAATGTGAAGGCTGCGTTTTACGTGCTCCGCGCTGCGGCTCGCAGCTTGAAGGCAGCTGGCAAACCGGGAAGCTTGATCAATATGTCGTCTCAAATGGGGCATGTGGGCGGCCCTAAGCGAGTGATGTATTGTGCGAGCAAACATGCGTTAGAGGGTATGACGAAAGCACTGGCTTGGGAGCTAGGCGCTCAAAACATTCGCGTGAACAGCATCTGCCCTACTTTCATCGAAACCGAGCTCACTGCCACGATGCTCAAAGACGATGCCTTCAAAAATTATGTTTTGGGCAATATCGCATTAGGCCGCTTGGGTAAGCTCGAAGAGATCATGGGTGCGATTGTGTTTCTTGCCAGCGATGCCTCCAGCCTCATGACAGGCAGTGCGCTCATGCTAGATGGCGGTTGGACAGCGCGTTGATAACGATTCAATCATGGTCAAAGCCGCCACTTCCATCGATGTTGCCAAGCTGGCGGGCGTGAGTCAATCGGCTGTAAGCCGCACCTACACACCCGGCGCGAGTGTGGCGGAGCATACGCGAGATAAGGTGATGGATGCGGCACGCAAGCTCGCCTATCGCCCCAACGCGATTGCCCGCACGTTGATCACGCGCAAGAGCCGCATGATTGCAGTGGTGGCGTCATATTTGGATAATCAGTTTTACCCAGTCGTGATTGAAAAGCTCTCCAAACGCTTGCAAGACGATGGCTATCACGTGCTCCTCTTCATCGCTGAAGCGAATGTGGAAGCTGACGAGTTGCTCATGCAGCTGATGCAGTATCACGTGGATGGTATTGTGTTGCTGAGTGCGAATTTGTCTTCCGGCATTGCCAAAGATTGCGCAGACGCTGGCATTCCTGTCATTTTGTTCAATCGTATCGCGCAGGCGGGCGGCACCGTCAATTCCGTAGCGAGCGATAACGAGGCGGGTGGCCGCATGGCGGCGCGGGCTTTGCTAGCTGCTGGGCATGAGCGCATTGGCTACATTGCGGGGATGGAGGATTCGTCGACCAATCGGGATCGTGAAGCGGGCTTTACATCTGAGCTGGCAGCGCATGGACGTCGCGTGTTTGCGCGCACAGTGGGGCATTACAGCTTTGAAAGTGCGCAGATCGCTGCGCGGCAAATGTTTCAAGGCACGGATGCAAAGCAAAAGCCAAGTGCGGTGTTTGTTGCCAACGATCACATGGCGATCGCAGTGATGGATGTTTTGCGCGGCGAGTTAAAGCTGCGTGTGCCGCAAGATGTCGCTGTGATTGGCTTCGATAACGTGCCGCAATCGGCTTGGGGCGGTTACTCGCTGTCCAGCATCGAGCAAGATGCACAGGCCATGATCGAAGCCACAGCGCGCATCATGATGGCACAGATTCAGGATGAAGCCGTATTAGCACAACACGTGAACCTGCCTGTGCGGCTGATTGAGCGCGGCTCAACATTAATGCCCTCTAAAAAAGCGATATGAGAACAACACCGGCCCTTCACACCAGCGCAGCCATGCAAGGCTTCCATGCGGAGTTTCGCAATCTCGATGACTATATTCGCGTCATCACAGACCGCATCTGGGAAGGCCGCCAAATTGACACGATTCGAGATTACTATAGCGACCCGTGTGGTGTGATTACGCCTGCAAGCGCAACGACAGATGTACAAAGTGTGATCGATGGAACGAAGGCCACGCTCACTCAATTTCCAGATCGCCGCTTGCTTGCAGAAGACGTGATTGAAGCGGGCGATGCGCAGACCGGCTTCCTCTCGTCTCATCGCATCATCAGCACGATGACGCATCTGGGCGATGGCAATTTCGGCAAAGCTACAGGCAAAAGAATTCACGTTCGCACCGTTGCCGATTGCGTCTGCAAAGACAATCGCATCGTGCATGAATGGCTGGTGCGCGATCAAGGCGCAATTGCTATTGCCGTGGGCAGCACGCCGCAAGAGATGGCGAAAACATGGCTTGGTGCACGCAGTAAGCCACTGCTGCCTCTGCCTCAGCCTGCCGCACCGATCTGGTGGCGTAATCCAATGAGCGATGAACCACTGGCACGGCACTATGCGCAAGCCATCGGCCTGATGCTTACAGGAAAACCCGTTGGCGATGCACTCTATGACGAAGCCGCATGTAGCCTCGGCCCAGTGAATTCAACGCACTACGGAAGACTAGAGATTGAAGAGTTCTATAGTTCCATCGCAAGCAGTATCAGCGCAAGCAGCTATGAAATTGAGAGCATCGCCTTCATGCCCGGAAGCAGCGGCATTGGCCGCCCACCGCGTGCAGCGCTGCGTTGGCGCTTAAAAGGCCAACATACAGGCACTGGGCGCTATTCAGCGGATGCACGTAACTCCCTAGATATTTTAGGTATACAGCATGCAGAATTTGTGAAGATTGGAAAAGAATGGGCAGTAGCACGTGAGTGGGTGCTCATTGACGATGTTGCAGTTTGGATGCAAGTGCTAGACGGCACAGTTTCAAAGGTTTAAAAATAATCATGGCTCGTGTACAACTTAAATCCATCGCTAAATCTTGGATCAGCAGCGGCAAGACCT
>JAYWHR010000063.1:0-30763 GCA_043777675.1 Comamonadaceae bacterium
TATTGCACCGGCGGCATTCGCTGCGAGAAGAGCAGCGTGTGGATGCAGGATATGGGGCTCAAGGTCGCGCAACTTGAGGGCGGGATTTTGAATTACTTCAAAGAAATGCCTGATGCCGAAAAAGATTGGCAAGGTGAATGCTTTGTGTTTGACAGTCGCGTGGCGCTTGATACGAAACTTCAAGAAACTGCTACCACCGTGAACGAAGTCTATAGCGATAAGGATTTGCAGGATGCTGCACAGGCAGAAGATATTCGCTGGCGCTTGAATCGCGCTAAGCGTTTAGACGGTGAGTAAGCCCCGCCTGCCCATCCGAGATGGGGTGAGTGCAAGCACAATGGTGCTGCCGCCTCTTCATTGTCTAGATTTCAATCCCGGCTCTTTGCTATCATTTTTAGAGCAGTCTGCGCACAATTCACACCGGTTTGACTGGGAAAATCGCCTTAAAAACGGCCTCGTGGTGGATGATCATGGCCTAGCACTGCCGATCAGTGCCCCATACATCGTCGGTCAGCGCATTCACTATTGGCGCGATGCTGGCATGGAGCAGCGCATCCCTTTTGATGAGCAGATCATCTATCAAGATGATCATATTTTGGTAGCAGACAAGCCGCATTTTCTCCCCGTCACTCCCACGGGCGGCTATGTGCAAGAGACGTTGCTGGTGCGCCTTAAAAAACGCACCGGCTTGGCAGATCTCACCCCGATGCATCGCATTGACCGAGATACCGCAGGCTTAGTGATGTTTTGTATTCGCGTTGAAGATCGAGATGCCTATGCTGCCATGTTTCGCACGAGGCAATTGAAAAAAACCTACGAGTGTATCGCGCCGTATGCACCCGATGTAAGCTTGCCCCAAACACGCAAAACGCGGCTTGAAGGCTCACCTGATTCGTTCATGCAAATGATCGAAGTTGCTGGACAGCCAAATACAGAAACGCTGATTGAATTGATGGAAAAGCACGGAAAATTCGCCCGCTACCGCTTGCAACCGATCACTGGCAAACGCCATCAATTGCGCGTTCATATGAATGCGCTTGGCCTGCCCATCCGCGGCGATGGCATCTATCCAACACTTACGCCAGAGACACAAGCACCGGATTACAGCGCTCCATTGTTGCTACTTGCGCAATCACTGTCGTTTCATGATCCAGTCGCGATGGAGCATAGGAGTTTCCACAGTAGGCAGAACTTAAGTTTTTAAAGATCATATCGTCTGAATACCAGTGGATATTATTTTTATGAAGTTCAAAGCGATGCTTGCTTTTTTTCCTCAAACCCCCATTCGCTCGAAGAGAATATTTGTAGCTCTGGTGTTGCCCGCTTTAGTTGCGTACGCATCTGTGCAGGCTTTGGCGCAAAGCGGTGCATTGCTCGTACCTAAGTTTATTGAGGAGACCGACAGCGCTGGTTTGCAGCTGCGTTTTGAGGGCGAGGCGGAATATTTGGTGGGGGGCGGCGTGGCTGCCTTTGATTGCGATGCGGATGGCTTGCCTGATTTGTATCTCACGGGCGGCGTTAATCGCGCCAAGTTTTATCGCAACATCAGTTCGCGAGGTGGTGCGCTCAAGCTGAGGGAAGAGCGATCTGGGCTGGAGGTCACCAATGCAGTGGGTGCCTATCCGCTGGATGTGGATGGCGATGGCCATGTCGATGTTGTTGTTTTGCGTGTCGGCGAAGTGCAAATTTATCGAGGCTTGGGCGGCTGCAAATTTGAGCGTGCCAATGATGCTTGGGGCTTTAAGACAGCCAATCAATGGCACACCGCATTCGCCGCAACTTGGGAGCGAGGTCAAAACTGGCCGACCTTTGCGATCGGCACGTACACAGACCGCAGCAAGCCCGAGTTTCCTTGGGGAAGCTGCACACCTGCTTGGCTCATGCGGCCCAATCAAACAACCGCAGGGGGCAGGGGGTTTGCTGCCGCTCAGCCGCTGGCTCCTGGGCATTGTGCACTTTCGATGCTATTTTCTGACTGGGCTCGCAATGGTTATCCAGATTTACGAGTGAGCAATGATCGAGAATATTTCAAAGGCGGGCAAGAGCAACTTTGGAAACTGCGTCCAGGCCAAGCCGCATCGCTCTACACGGCCGCTGAAGGCTGGAAGCCACTGCAAATTTGGGGCATGGGTATTGCCAGCCACGATATTGATGGAGACGGCAAACCCGAAATATTTCTCACGAGCATGAGCGATAACAAGCTGCAAAAGCTCGACGCCGATGCAGCAGGCGCAGTTGCTCAGCCTGCCAGCCGGCCAACCTATAGCGATGTGGCTTTCCGGCGCAATGCCACTGCGCATCGCCCATATGCCGGTGGGGATGTGCAGCCTTCGACCGCCTGGCATGCGCAATTTGCGGATGTGAACCACGATGGCTTGGCCGATTTGTTTGTCGTCAAAGGCAACGTGGGGCATATGCCAGACTTTGCTGCACTCGATCCCAACAACTTGATGCTGCAAAAAGCCGATGGTAGTTTTGAAGAGGTGGGTTTGCAAGCAGGCGTCGCTAGCGTTCACCGAGGGCGCGGCGGCATGCTGCTGGATATGAACGGCGATGGCATGCTAGATATGGTTGTTGTGAATCGTTGGGAGAAAGCGCAGCTTTGGCGCAATATTGGAACGGGTACCGAGCAGCAGCCACGCTTGCCCGGCGCTTGGCTGCAATTGAGGCTGCAGCAAAGTGGAGCGAACCGCGATGCGATTGGCGCTTGGGTGGAGGTGGAGACACGCTTGGATTCCGGTGTAAGGGTCATTCGTCAAGAGTTGACTGTGGGCGGCGGGCATGCGAGTGGGCATCTGGGTTGGATGCATTTTGGCCTTGGTCGCAATTCTCCTCAGCAGGTGCGCGTCCGCGTGCAATGGCCTGCTCAGAGCGCCGAAGCTCAGCCGCAATGGAGCGAGTGGATGGCTGCATCGGCCAATCAATTCTTTCTATTGGAGCGCACGAGCGGTATGAAAACTTGGAAGGCTCCTTAATATGTTTAAAGCGCACCACCATTTTTTAAGACGGCTTCTAATGGCTTCCTCAACTGGATTGCTATTTTTTTCTGCTTCGCTATTCGCGGTAGCGCAAACGACGTCGACCCCTGCGGATTCCGCGGCGAAAGAGGAAAGTATTCCCGCGCCTACAGCAGGGCAATTCAGTGGGCAACTGGTGCTCGATTGGATCCAACTGACCCTGCTATTGACCCAGCAAACACCCGGTATGAGTCCTCCAGCGGCGGCTCGCGCGTTTGCCTACCAATCGCTGGCTTTGTATGAAGCGGTGGTCTCCGGCATGTCTGGGCATCAAAGTCTTGCCGGCCAGCTCAATGAGCTCAGCTCGCTGCCGTTGGCACAGCCTGACGAAGCTTTGCACTGGCCCACGGTGGCCAATGCTTCTTTAGCAGCGATCACGCGCATGATGTTTCCCCATGCAAGCACTGAGCATAAAGGGCGAATCAATCAGCTCGAGCGCAGCATGCCGCTCAAATACAGTCGCGATTTTGATCCAACACGTACGACCATTGAGAGAAACCGACGATCCGAGACTTTTGGCCGTTTAATGGCGATGGCCGTGATGACATGGGCGCGTACAGACGGTGGACATGAAGCTTGGGGCCCGGTGCGCCGTGATCAAATTAACTATGTGCCCCCGAGTCAGCCTGGGCAATGGGTATCGACTCCACCTGGTTTTGCTGCGCCTTTGTTACCTTTTTGGGGTAACAATCGTCCCTTTGTGTTGCCTCAGGGCAATCCTTCCTCCGTTTGCCCTGCGCCAGAGCCGCTGGTTTTCTCTGAGGACATGAATTCGGAATTTCAGCGCCAAGTCCAAGAGGTGCACCGCCTCAGCACGCAGGCTACACAAGAGCAGCGACAAGTAGCGCTGTATTGGGCAGATGATCCACTCAAAACGTCTACCCCTGCGGGCCACTGGTTACACATCGCCGCCGATGTGTTGAGAGAAAAGCAAGCCAACCTTGCCGACACGGCCAGTAGTTTGGTTCGCTTGAATATTGCGATGTCTGACGCTTTTGTTGCCGCTTGGCATGCAAAGTATCATTTTCAAGTGATGCGCCCGGTCACGGCAGTGCAATTGACCATTGACAGCCGATGGGTGCCGCCGCTGATGCAGACACCGCCATTTCCTGAATATCCGTCGGGGCATTCAGTGCAAAGCGCGGCAGCTGCGCAAGTGCTTGACGCAGTGTTTGGAGGAAACACTGCATTTACCGACAATGCACATAACGATAGGGGCTGGGGGCCACGGCAATTTCGAAGCTTTCAAATTGCTGCGCAGGAAGCTGCTATGTCGCGTTTGTATGCAGGTATCCACTACCGGTTTGGCATAGATGGCGGGTTGGTGCAAGGGCGTTGCGTCGGTCAGAAAATTTTAGGGCTCAAGCTCAAACCGTAAGCGTAAGCTGCGTCTAGTTACATCAGCGTTACTAGTATTTCTTGGGGAAAGCACTGATCGCTAGCTTTTATTCTTTGATTACATAATCCAAATGCCGTATGAAGTTACTGCTTCTAAATAAAGAGCATGCAAATACGGGATAAACTTTTTTTTTTGGAGATGACATGAAGTTGAACAAAACCCTCGTAGCGATGGCGCTCGCTTTTGGTACCAGCGCCATGGCGCAAGTTGTTGGCGTAAGCTGGTCTAACTTCCAAGAGGAGCGTTGGAAGACCGATGAAGCAGCTATCAAAGCGCAGCTGGAAAAAATGGGCGCTAAATATATCAGTGCTGATGCTGGTGGCTCGCCTGAAAAGCAATTGGCCGACATTGATGGCTTGATCTCCAAAGGCGCCAAGGCTTTGATCGTGTTGGCTATGGACAAAGATGCCATCCTGCCCGCTGTGAACAAAGCAACGAAGCAAAAAATCGCTGTCGTGGCCTATGATCGTTTGATCGAAGCACCTGGCGTTTTCTACATCACGTTTGACAACGTTGAAGTCGGCCGCATGCAAGCTCGCGCAATTTTGGAAGCCAAGCCAAAAGGCAATTACGTGATGATCAAGGGCAGCCCAACAGATCCTAATGCCAACTTCTTGCGTGGCGGCCAAGGCGAAGTTTTAAAAGCGGCGATCGACAAGGGAGACATCAAGATTGTCGGCGAAGAGTACACCGATGGCTGGAAACCAGAAGTGGCTCAAAAAAACATGGAGCAGATCCTCACAAAAACAGCCGGTAAGGTTGATGCTGTGGTTGCCTCCAACGATGGTATGGCAGGAGGTGTTGTTGCAGCACTGTCCGCTAAAGGTATCAAAGGCGTGCCAGTGTCTGGACAAGATGGTGACCATGCAGCACTTAATCGTGTAGCGATGGGCTCGCAAACGGTCTCAGTTTGGAAAGATGCGCGCGACCTGGGTCGCGAGGCGGCAAGTGCGGCTGTAGCTCTTGCCAAAGGTGGCAAAGTCGCTAGCGGCAAGCCTTGGGACGGTGGCGAGAAAAAGATCAAGCTTGACGCTCAATTCCTCAAGCCGATCGCGATCACGTCAAAGAATCTTGATGATGTCGTCAAAGCTGGCTGGATCAAGAAGGAAGTTCTTTGCAAGGGTGTTGACAAGGCCAATGCGCCTGCTGCTTGCAAATAATTCGTCCATTTTAGATACTTGATAAACGTTTGAGGGGCTTGGCCCCTCAAACGTGGGAGGCACGGTTTGTCTTCAATACTGAATGATTTACGCCAATCGAGCATTGATTGGCGGATGCCGCTCATGGGTGGCGTGCTGGTTTTGATTGCATTAACTTTTAATGTATTGACTGCCGGTATCTTTTTGTCACCTGAAAACCTCTACAACGTGGCTCAGCAAACGGCCGTTGTGGGCATTGTGGCGACTGTCATGGTGTTGGTCATTGTCGCAAGACACATTGATCTGTCTGTTGGTTCTACGATGGGTTTTGTAGGGGTGCTCATTGCGTGGCTGATGTACACCCACGGCTGGCATTGGCTAGAGGCATCGCTTGCTGGTCTTGCTGCGTCCATCCTTGTCTCTGTCTACCAAGGCGCATTAACGGCCATGCTGGGTGTCCCCTCTTTTGTGGTAACTCTTGGGGGCTTGATGAGCTTCAGAGGTGCTGCTTTCCTAGTGGCTGATGGCAAAACTCAACCGGTAACGGACACTGCATTTCAGCAAGTGGGCGGAGGCTTTGATGGTGCTATTGGTGTGGCTGCCAGCTGGGCACTTGCTGCGATTGTCTGTATCGCATTGGTTATCAACGCCATTGTGAAGCGCAGAGCCAAGGCGCGGTATGGCATACCGAGCAATCCGGCGTGGATCGATGTCGCGGGCGTTTTGCTGCCCGCAGTGATCGTCTTGGCGTTTGTTGCAGCGATGAATGCTTATCAAATTCCATCTAAAGATGCGCCACAAGGAATCCCGATCCCCGTGTTGATTTGGGCGACCATTGCTCTGCTGGTTGGATTTTTAGTGACACGCACGCGTTTTGGGCGTTACGTGTATGCAATGGGTGGTAATCCCGAGGCTGCAGAACTCGTGGGTATCCCAGTCAAAAGAGTCACCTTGCTCTTGTTTGCATTGCTTGGCTTGTTGGTCGGCATAGCGGCCATCGTTTCCATTGCCCGCTTGAATGCAGGCACAAACAGCCTAGGCTCAGGTATGGAGCTGTATGTGATCGCTGCGGCAGTCATTGGTGGCACGGCGTTGTCGGGTGGCAGTGGCTCCATCATGGGGTCGGTGCTCGGTGCTCTGATCATGCAAAGCATTGACAGCGGCATGCTGCTGATGGATGTACCCATTGGCTGGCGTTATGTCATTGTCGGGCAAGTGCTGATTGTGGCGGTCGTTTTTGATGTGATTTACCGCCGCCGAACCGAAGGTAAGACATGAGTGAGCTGGCTGTTTTTCAAGTGCCGCTGGTGTCGATGCAGGGCATTCATAAATCTTTTGGCGGCGTGCATGCCGTCGAGAACGTTAGCCTAAACCTGAAAGCCGGAGAGGTTGTGGCAGTTTTAGGGCACAACGGTGCTGGCAAATCTACCCTGATGAAGATGCTTGCAGGGGCGTACCCGATTGACAGCGGCGAGATACGAATCAATGGGCAATCAGTATTGATTCGAACACCCACTGACGCGCAGCGTCACGGTATTGAATCTATTTATCAAACGCTAGCGTTAGCAGATAACTTGGATGCGGTCGCGAATCTTTTCCTCGGGCGTGAACTGTTAACCACGTGGCGCACTCTTGACGATCACCGTATGGATTCAGATGCGCGAAAAGTTTTCCTAAGGCTGAACAAAAATTTCACGAATATTCGTACACCTGTGCGCCGTCTCTCGGGTGGTCAGCGGCAAGTCGTTGCGATTTCTCGTGCAATTTATTTCAATGCAAAAATTTTGATCATGGACGAACCGACTGCGGCACTTGGGCCGGAAGAGACGGCTATGGTCGCCGATCTCGTACGCAAGCTCAAGGCTGAGGGTGTGGGTATCTTTCTGATCAGCCATGATCTACACGATGTTTTTGCCTTATCCGACCGAGTTGCTGTAATGAAAAATGGTCGTCTAATCGGAACCTACGCAACAGCTGACGTCACCGAAGATGAGGTGCTAGGTATGATCATCGGCGGCAAATTGCCAACTGGTAAAGCGCAAGCGGTGGTTTAAATACTGCCGTGAGCATTTCGGCACTGCACAAATTACAGTGCCGAAATGAACGAAACCGCTTTGGTGGTGATCATGTCTACCGCTGGGCCATTTGCGCCATGAGGCAAGATCACATGGGCGTTGCGTTTGGTGGGCTCGATGAACTGTTTGTGCATGGGACGGACGGTTTGAAGGTATTGCTCGATCACGTTGTCTAAGCTGCGTCCGCGCTCAGCAATGTCGCGTTGCAGGCGGCGGATGAAGCGGACGTCGGCGGCGGTGTCTACAAATACTTTGAGCGACATCATCTTGCGCAGCGCTGGGTCAAACAACGCAAATAAGCCTTCAATAACGATGATGGGAGCAGGTTGGATCAGCACAGTCTTGATCGAACGATTGTGCATGGTGAAGTCGTATACCGGCATTTGAATCGCTTCGCCAGAGCGCAGCGCTTGCACATGTTGCATCAGCAGTGGCCAGTCGAAGGCATCTGGATGGTCGTAGTTGGTTGTGCAACGCTCCTCAAAAGAGAGGTTTGGCTCGTCCAAGTAATAGTCATCCTGCATAAGCACAGCCGTGTTGGCAGCCCCTACGGAGGCGAGCACCTCACGCGTGACGGTGGATTTACCGCTACCGCTGCCGCCTGCAACACCGATGACAAAGGTAGGATAGGGGTTAGGCGTCATGCGTGGGGTTCAGTGAAGTGTTTGGATGCAAGTTCGTACCATTTATTGAGGCAGCTCGCGGCTGACGTTACTATTAAAACAGTAGCGTTTAACGCATATTTTATGCCGGCTAGAGCCCTCCTAGCACTATAAACTAGCGCACCAGTCGCCAATCGGCACCATGCGCCTGAGCATAGTTTTGCGATAGATCGCGGTTGTCGTGTTGGTTGGGGTGGAAATCTTTGCGGAAATAGGCCAGCAAGGGCGATGTGGTCAGCCAAATCCAGCCTCCGCCTCTGCTGGGTCGGCCCAAGAAGAACTGAGCTGCGCTGAACCAAGTCGAGGGCTTGAACAGTGTTCCGTCGTGCCAGAGGTTGTTGAAGGTTTGGCGTGTCACGTCAATTGTGAGCGTGAGCGTGGCATACACAAAATACCTTGCGCGCCATGTGTCCCCGCCGCCAAGCGCTTTGTACAAGTCAAACGCCACGGCTTTATGCTCAGTTTCTTCCATCGCATGCCAGAGCCAGACTTGACGCATGGGCTCGATCATGTGGGCTGTGTGGGTCTCGTGGCGCAACATCACATCGGACATAACGGACGTGTAATGTTCATAGGCTGCGGTAACGCCCAAATGGTGAATCGGGTTGATGTGTTCTTGCTTTTTGAAGCGTGCCCAGATGCGCTGCTCCACGTGGTTTTTCAGGCCTTGGGTGGCCAAATGATTGTTGAATTGCGCATGCATATGGCGATGCGTGGCCTCTTGGGCGCAAAAATCGCGAATGGTCTCGTGCATTGGCGCGTGCTCTGGCGTGGCTGGCAGCTTGGGCTGCATGCGCTTGACAGAATCAATAAAAAGCTGCTCGCCCGCGGGGAAGGTCATGGACATCGCGTTGAAATACGCTGTGCGAAACGCATCGCCTTGGCCGCTCGCGGTTTTGAACCAATGGCGATCAAAGCCTTGAGATAGATCGACGTGTAGCTTACGGATGGGCAAGCTGGCTGGCAAATCGGCATGATGGGCGGGGAGCGTGGCTTCGGTAGTCATCTCTGGAATATACCGCTTGCCAGCCCAGTAAAATGATGAAATATGTCAAATCCCACCACTCTGAACCCTCATTTGAAACCCTTCGTCCCGCTCAAAAAATTCAGCGTGGCCGAGATTCGTGAATCTTTTATCGCCTATTTTGAAAAGCAAGGCCACACGGCTGTGGCCAGCAGCCCGCTCGTGCCGGGCAACGACCCGACGCTGATGTTTACCAACAGCGGCATGGTGCAGTTCAAAGATGTGTTTTTGGGCGAAGAAAAGCGGCCTTATGTGCGCGCGGCTTCGGTGCAAGCTTGCCTGCGAGCCGGTGGCAAACACAACGATTTAGAAAACGTCGGCTACACCGCTCGGCACCACACCTTTTTCGAGATGCTGGGCAATTGGAGCTTTGGCGACTATTTCAAGCGCGAGAGCCTGAAGTGGGGCTGGGCATTGCTTACGGTGGTTTACGGCTTGCCCGCAGAGCGCTTGCTCGCTACGGTGTATATCGACGACGACGAAGCCTACGATATTTGGACGAAAGAAATCGGCCTGCCGCCCGAGCGCGTGGTGCGCATTGGGGATAACAAAGGCGGCAAATACAAATCAGATAATTTCTGGATGATGGCTGACACTGGCCCTTGTGGCCCTTGCAGCGAAATCTTCTTTGACCACGGCCCCCACATCCCCGGCGGCCCGCCCGGCAGCCCGGATGAAGATGGCGATCGTTTCATTGAAATTTGGAACCATGTGTTCATGCAATTCAACATGGCTTCCGATGGCAGCATTTCTAAGCTGCCCGCACCTTGCGTCGATACCGGCATGGGCTTGGAGCGCCTGGCCGCGATTTTGCAAGGCGTGCATTCCAATTACGAGATTGATCTGTTTCAAAAGCTGATTGCAGCCGCTTCGCGCGAAGTGTTTGGCAAAGATGTGCCAGTGGATTTGAACAACCCGAGCCTGCGCGTGATTGCCGACCACATCCGCGCCACCAGCTTCTTGGTAGCCGATGGTGTGATTCCGAGCAACGAAGGGCGCGGCTATGTGCAGCGCCGCATCATTCGCCGCGCGATTCGCCACGGCTACAAGCTGGGTCGTAAATCGCCTTTCTTTTCAAAAATAGTGCCTGATTTGGTGGCGCTGATGGGCGATGCCTATCCGAGTCTAAAAGCCCAAGCGCAGCGCGTGATGGACGTGCTGAAAGTGGAAGAAGAGCGGTTTTATGAGACGCTGGCTACAGGCATGGAGATTTTGGATTCAGCGCTTGCTGGCGGCGTGAAGGTGCTGCCAGGTGATGTGGCTTTCAAGCTGCATGACACGTATGGCTTTCCGCTCGATCTCTCAGCAGATGTGTGCCGCGAGCGCGGTTTGACCGTGGATGAAGCCGGTTTCAACACGGCGATGGAGCAGCAGAAAAACCAAGCCCGCGCCGCTGGCAAATTCAAGATGGGCAAGGCATTGGATTACATCGGCGCTTTGAACACTTTTGTGGGCTACGATAAGTTAGAGTCCGCTGCAAAAGTGATAGCGCTCTACGCAGATGGCACGCCGGCTACCGAGCTAAAAGCAGGTCAAAACGGCATTGTGGTGCTCGATACGACGCCCATGTATGCCGAGAGCGGCGGGCAGGCAGGCGATGAGGGCTTGATTCATAGCCAAAATGGCGCTGTTTTCGCCACGCTCGATACGCAAAAAATCAAAGCCGATGTCTTTGGCCATCATGGCTACGTGCATGAAGGTGTGATCAAAGTGGGCGATTCGGTCACAGCGAAAGTAAATATCGAAGCGCGCAGCCGTACCGTGCGCAACCACAGCGCAACGCATTTAATGCACGAAGCCCTGCGCGCCGTGTTGGGAGAGCATGTGCAGCAAAAAGGCAGCGAAGTGACGGCGGAGCGCACGCGCTTTGACTTTACGCACAATGCGCCTGTGACGGATGCGCAAATCACCGAGATTGAGAATTTGGTGAACGCAGAAATCCTGAGTAATGCAGCTACGCAAGCGCGCGTGATGGCCATTGAAGATGCCAAAGCCACCGGCGCCATGATGCTTTTTGGTGAGAAATATGGCGAGCAAGTGCGCGTACTTTCGATTGGCAATTCCACCGAGCTCTGTGGGGGCACTCACGTTAAAGCCACGGGCGATATCGGTTTGTTCAAAATCGTAGGCGAGAGCGGCGTGGCTGCTGGCGTGCGCCGCGTCGAAGCTGTGACTGGGCAAGGCGCTTTGCAGTATGTGCAAGCGCTCGAAGGCACGGTGGCTAAAGCCGCTGGCATGTTGAAATCTTCGCCCGATGAGCTGGGCAATCGCATTGCCGCCATGCAGCTGCAAGTCAAAGAGCTGGAAAAAGAATTGGCCCAGGCCAAAGGCAAGCTTGCCTCCAACCAAGGCGATGAGCTGGTCAATACAGCCGTTGATATCAAAGGTATCAAGGTGCTCGCGGCGAAGCTCGAAGGCGCAGATGCCAAAGCGCTGCGCGAGACGATGGACAAGCTCAAAGACAAACTGAAATCAGCGGTGATCGTGCTCGCCGCAGCGGATGGCGACAAAGTGCAAATCGCAGCGGGCGTCACAGCGGATGTGATGGCCAAAGTCAAAGCCGGCGACCTAGTGAATTTCGTCGCAGGCCAAGTAGGTGGCAAAGGCGGCGGCAAGCCCGATATGGCTATGGCTGGCGGTACAGATGCTTCTAAACTTGGGCAAGCGCTTTCGAGTGTGCAAGCTTGGGTCGCGGGTAAGCTGTGATCGTTTAGTAAGTAGGTTGCACCATGAAAAGTTTATTGTTCAAACTGACACTTTGCTTGGGCATCGGCTTTGCCTTAAATGGTTGTGCCGTAGTGAACGTGGCAACAACCGTTGCAAACCTTGCCATCGCCACGGGTAGCGTCGCTATAAGCGCTGGTAGCATCGCAGTGGATGCCGCTGCTGCTTCAGCAAGAACCACCGCGAAAGTGGTTGATGCTGTGGTTGATATTGCTGTGCTTGAAGCTAAAAAAGAGGCGCAACGGGAGGTGCAAAGGGAGGCGCAAAGAGCTCTACAACAGCAAGCTTCCAAAGAATTGCTGCCGGAAGCTGCAAAGGTGGTGCAATAACAGGCGCTGACTCATGGTCAGCTATCCAGCGTATTGCAATAGCGAGAATTTTTACGCCTGTAGGCGATACAAAAATTAATGAAAGACACGATGATGAAATCTATGCTCTGGTTGCTGTTGGCTGCCTTCTTCTGCACAGGCTGCACTGTACTGACCGTAGCCGGCGCTGCAGTCGGTGTCGCTGCAACCGTTGTTTCTACGGGTGTTGATGTCGCAGTCGGTACGGCCAAAGTAGGTGCAAAAGTGGTCGGTGCAGCTGCGGATGCTGTTGTTCCAGACTCCAACGATACTAAGAAATGAAGGATACGGCGTCGATTTGATTGATTGAATTCCGCTCATTTATCTGAACTTGGGTGGCGAAAAATGCGCGCGAGTATTACGGCAACGGCGTCAGCGCAGCGCAGCGCCGTTAGACTGGTTGATATGAAATTTCATCACAAGCTCATCGAGTTCATCATCTGCTTATCGACTGGCATAGCAAGCGCGGCGCTTGCACAAGACGCAGTTTTTCTCCCTGGCTCAGGCGGCATGCAACTCAAGGCGTGGCATTACAAGCCTTCTGGGCATGGTGATCCTAAGCCCGTGGTGATCGCGCTGCATGGCTGCGGTGGTCTTTATGCCACGTCGGGCGAGCGCAAAGGTTTGCTCAACGCTAGGCATCACGCGATGGGGCAGATGCTGGCAGATCAGGGCTACCACGCCGTTTTTCTTGATAGCTTTGGTTCTCGTGGTATCGATGGAGTTTGCTCGGAAGCGCAGCGACTGAAAAATGGTATTCGTGTGAGTACAGATGAGCGCCGCTCCGACACTTTAGCCGCGCTCGCTTGGGTGCGCACGCAGCCTTGGGCGGATTCGCAGGGCAACAACATCGCGCTGCTTGGCTGGAGCCAAGGCGCTCAGGCTCTGCTTGCGAGTACGGATGCTCGCAACAGCTCTGTGAAAGCGTCGGGCATCCCATTTAAAACGGCAGTTGCTTTTTATCCGGGATGTGTGGAAGCGGTTCGCACAGGCTATCGTCCGAACACTGCACTGACGCTGCTTTTAGGTGCTGATGACGATTGGACACTGCCTGAGCCGTGTATCAAGCTGGGCGAACAGCTCCAAGCTAAGGGTGATGATGTCACTGTGAAGGTCTATCCAAGCGCTGTTCACGGTTTTGACAATCCAAATCTTGGCATAACAACGCGAAACGATGTTCCCAGCCGCTCAGCCGCACGAGCAGGTCAGGGCGTGCAATCTGGGCAGAATCCTGCAGCTTGGGAAGATTCTTGGGCGCTGTTGCGAAAAATTTTAAAAAAAGCTTTTCAGCCATAGCTCCTAGGCTACAAAGCCTGAAACATCCGCTGTCAAATCCGGATGCCCCGCAGAATGGTTAATCACAAAATCAACGAACGCTCGTACTCGCGCGGGCAATTGTTTGCGGCTGGGGTCATGGATGAAGTGTTGGATAGTCTCGGCTACGCTGCCTAGTAGCAGCACCTTGAGGTGAAGCCCAGCCTTCAAGCGGCTGATGTCCTGGCTTACCGCCACAGAGGAGGTGCCCAGCTCAAAACAAGCTGTGACAACCCCTTGATCTTTTTAACCAATACAAAGACACTCAGCATGCATACCCGCGCAATTCATTCTTTCCTCTTCATCAACAAAGAAAGCATTCCTGCCATGCAATTCGAAGCCAGCACCACGATTAACGCTTCCATCACTGAAGTTTTTGCCTTGTACGCCAATGTAGGCGGCTGGCCAAGCTGGGATCCTGATCTAAAGGCATCAAGCCTGCAGGGCGCATTCGTATCTGGCGCAGTGGGTGAAGTGAAACCTCACAGTGGCCCAAAATCAGCGCTCAAATTTGTAGAAATCATTCAAGGCAAAAGCGTGCGGATGGAATGCAAGCTGCCACTGGGCATGATGCATTTTGATTACGAGTTGCAAACGCAGGGCAACGCCACCGTAGCCACACACCGCACCACGTTCTCCGGCCTGCTCGCCGCCGTCTGGAGCCGCTTGATCGGCTCAGGCATGAAAAAGACTTTGCCTGCTGCGCTGGCTGGCCTGAAAAAAGCGGCAGAGAAAGCTTGAGGAGCATTCACCAAGCGGTGTGTGCTACGCGGCTCTTTTTTTCTAGCGGAGTGCTATTTATTTAATAGCGCCCCAATCAACACATATGCCGGCTAAGCGCCTAAAGTCCTCTAAAAATCAATATGCCACAGGCAGAGGATCCAGCGAACGCCAGAGATACCACACCGCTACGCTGCGATACGGTGCCCAGCCAGCGGCCACTTCTTTGGCTTCGCTGCGGCTGACACTTTCGCCAGAGAAATAGCTTTCGCTGATGCCGCGCAGCATGCCGATATCGTCGAGAGGGAGCACGTTGGGGCGCAGCAGGTGAAAGATGAGGAACATCTCGGCTGTCCAGCGGCCAATGCCCCGTATGGCAATCAGCTCAGCAATGATGGCTTCATCGTCCATGCCTTCCCACTGTTTCACATGCAACGCACCGCTATCGAAATGCAAAGCGAGATCGACGAGGTATTCAATTTTGCGGGCGGAGAGGCCGCAAGCGCGCATGTCATCCACCTTGGCTGTCAGCACTTTTGAGGGCGTGAGCTTGCCTTTAAACAGTTTGGCGAAGCGATCCCAGATGGTTTGTGCTGCATGGACGCTGATTTGCTGGCCCACAACAGAGCGAGCCAGCGTGACGAACGGATCCCCCCGGCTTTGCAGGCAAGCATCGCCAAACTGCGGAATCAGTTTACGCATCACGCGATCTTTTTTAATGAGGTGCGCGCAGGCTTCATGCCAGTAGGCTGGAGTCGTGATCTCAATCGCTATCTTTTTCATAGCATTCCGCGCATATTCCATGCCGGCAATATGCTGAAAGTCGTCTCTAAAATCATGCAGCAGCTTCCCAAGTGGTGCCCTGTGGGCTGTCTTTGAGATGGATACCCTCTGCGGCAAGATCTTTGCGGATTTGATCCGCCAAGGCGAAATTTTTAGCGGCTTTGGCGGCTGCACGCTCTGCGATTTTTGTTTGAATCGCGGCGTCATCTAACGTTGCGCCCGATTGCAAAAAGGCTTGTGGCGAGCCTTGCAAAATGCCAAGGAGGCCGCCGAGCTGCTTGAGCAGCGCAGCCAGCACGGGTGATTTGCTGCGGTTGACCTCGGCTGCTAAGTCAAACAACACGGCCACAGCTTCTGGTGTGGCGAAGTCATTGTTCATCGCGACTTGGAAGCGAGCTGCATATTCATTGCCAAAATCAATAGTGGCCGGCTTAGAATCTGCGCAGATTGCTACTAAATCAAGAGCAGTGTAGAGCCGCTTAAGCGATCCACGGGCATCATCCAAATGGACATCTGAATAGTTGACACCGCTACGGTAATGGCTGCGGATCAGAAAAAAGCGAATGGTTTCCGCATCAAATTTTTTGAGCACATCACGAATCGTGAAGAAATTGCCCAAAGACTTAGACATTTTCTCGTTGTCGATGTTTAAAAAGCCGTTGTGCAGCCAATATTTGGCCATCGGTTTTGCAAAAGCACCTTCACTCTGCGCAATCTCGTTTTCGTGGTGGGGGAACTGTAAATCAGCCCCTCCGCCATGAATATCAAAGCTCTCGCCTAGCAAGGCGCAAGCCATGGCCGAGCATTCGATGTGCCAGCCGGGGCGGCCCACACCGTAGTCGCTTTGCCACTTGGCCTCAGCCGGCTCATCTGGCTTAGCTGATTTCCAAAGCACGAAATCCAAAGGGTCTTCCTTGCCGTCAAGCACAGCCACGCGCTCGCCCGCATGCAGCTCATCGAGCGATTTGCCGCTCAGTTGGCCGTAACCGGGGAATTTGCGCACTGCAAAGTTTACATCGCCACTTGGGGCGCGATAAGCCAAACCGTTTTGCTCTAGCTTGCTCACGATGGCGAGCATTTGAGGTACAAAATCAGTGGCGCGTGGGTCGTGGTCGGGGCGTGCAATGCCTAAGGCGTCGAAATCAACATACATTTCCTCAATCATGCGGCTGGTGAGCTGGCCAATCGTTTCGCCATTTTTCACAGCGCGAGCAATGATTTTGTCGTCAATATCGGTGATATTTTTGACGTAGGTGACAGCGTAGCCGCTCGCGCGGAGCCAGCGCTGGATCACGTCAAAAGCCATAGCCGAGCGAGCGTGGCCAATGTGGCACAAGTCGTATACCGTGATGCCACATAGATACATGCGTACGCGGCCAGTTTCTTGCGGGACAAAAGCCTCCACGCTACGAGAAAGCGTGTTGTAGATATTCAATGCCATAGTAAATTGTTATGAGTTTTGGGGCTCTGCTGTGGGAGCCACTAAAAGCGCTGGAAGAAATGAATTGCTGAGCTATTACAATCACTGGCAGTATATAACTGGCCGATTGCGCCCGTCCACGAGAGGTTTCCATGCTTTCATCACGAGGTTTTATGCCCCGCAACTTTGTACCAAAAATGTTTCAAGCCGTATTGCTATCGGCAGGCCTATTGCTGGGCAATGTGGCATTTGCCGATTATGCTGAAGTTAATCGCCTGATGCGCGCTGGCCAGTATCCAGAAGCGACTGTGAAGGCCGATCAATTTTTAGCTGGCAAACCCAAAGATCCTCAGATGCGCTTTCTCAAGGGCGTGATCTTGACTGAGCAGGGCAAGCCGCAAGATGCAATTACACAATTTACGAAGTTAATTGAAGATTATCCTGAGCTGCCAGAGCCATACAACAACCTGGCTGTGCTGCAGGCCGGGCAGGGTCAATTTGACAAAGCCCGTGCAGCGCTTGAGATGGCGATTCGCACCAACCCAAGTTACGCTACAGCCCATGAAAATTTGGGAGATGTGTATGCCAAGCTCGCTAGTCAAGCCTACAGCAAAGCGCTCCAGCTCGATGGTGGCAATACCGGTATTCAGCCTAAGCTCGGGCTGATTCGCGATTTGTTTACACCTAACCTGCGTGCCAAGCCGGCTACTGCTGCGGCAGCTGTGATAGCGGCTTCTCCGGTTCCAGCGCCTGCTCCAGCGTCTGCCGCTAAGCCAGCCGTGCCTGCAACGCCCACAGCCACCGCCGCTGCACCTGCAGCAGCCAAACCAGCCACACCTATGCCAACTCCTACGCCTAGTGCTGGCGAGGGAACAGAAGCGGAAGTGCGCTCTGCTGTGCAGGCTTGGGCCAACGCTTGGAGCCGCAAAGATATGACCGCCTATTTTGGCGCTTACGGTAAGGATTTTGATGCGCCCGGTGGCCGCAAAACTTGGGAAGAAGAGCGCAGAAAACGCATTCTCGGTAAAAACAAAATCAGTGTGAAAATCAGCGATCTGGATGTCAAAATCACTGGCAACAAAGCGCAGGCACGTTTTAAGCAAGATTATGATGCGGATAGCTTGTCTGTAAACAGCCGCAAGACCATTGATTTCGTGCGTGCAGACGACCGTTGGGTGATCGTGCGCGAGGCCACGGGTGGATAGTGATTTGCACCGCAAATTGAATGCCCCCGCATTCTTTGTTCTAGCCCTCGCCCAGAGCGCTGTGGCTTAGTTTGTAGTAGCCATTGTTATCCTGTTTTTTGCCCCGCTTTGTTGTCCATTCACCGCTAGCTCATGCTCGCCTGAGCTGGTTTAGGTGGTTTGCTGCCATTGTTTGTTCGGCTTGTATCTTTGCCGCTGTCTCGCCTGCCAAAGCCGAACAAAGAAAACCACGAACTAGCAGGCCGGTGGCTTCGGCTGCTGCAAATGGCTTGCAAGCTGAGGCGCGTTTGCTTCAGATTTATCAATTGATCGGGCAGGGCAAGTCGCGCGAAGCTTTGAAGCTGGCTGACAAGCTGGTGATCGACCACCCCAATTTTGCGTTGGCGCAACTCGTTCATGGTGATTTGCTGGTTGCTCAAACCAAAGGCTTGCGTACGTTGGGTGATGTGCCTGAGGCTGCTGTGCGCGCTGCTCCCGGCGTGCTGACCGATCTGCGCGAAGAATCTTTGTTGCGCATCCGCGCTCTGCGCGAAAAACCTGCGCCCGGCCTGCAGCCTGCGAATTTTGTGCGCCTGTCGGCGCGCAACAAGCATGCCATCGCCGTAGATGCTAGCCGCGCGCGCCTCTATCTCTTTGAAAATACGCCGCAAGGCCTGCGCCTCGTTGCCGATTACTACGCCTCACTGGGCAAGATGGGCGTAGAAAAGAATGTGGAAGGCGATCTCAAAACGCCATTGGGTATTTACTACGTCACCAATACGCTTGATCCCAATTCGCTCAAAGATTTGTATGGCGCGGGTGCACTGCCCATCAACTATCCTAATCCCTACGACATGCGCCGAGGCAAAACCGGCAGCGGCATCTGGCTGCATGGTGTGCCACAGGGTCAGTTTGCCCGCGCTCCGAAAGCCACCGATGGCTGCGTGGCCATCTCAAATCCTGATTTACAAGATATTTTGAAGCGCGTGGAAATCCGTACCACGCCAGTTGTGATCTTGCCCAAGCTCGATTGGGTCAACCCTGCGCAGAGCAATGCCGATGTGGCTGGCTTCGACCGCGCATTCGCCAGTTGGCGCAGTGCCAAAACTGCTGGCGATATCGAGCGCACATTCGCGCATTACAGCTCTGATTTCGACAGCTACGGCAAAAAGTTAGCAGATTGGCGCGGCATCATCAGCGCCGAAATAGCCAAAAAACGCACGCACGAACTCAAAGATGTTGCAGTTTTGCATTGGGTGGAGAGCTCGCAAAGTGCTACGATGGTGACTACTTTTTCTGAAGTACCCGTTGGTGCAGTCTCAGGTCCGACCAAACGGCAATACTGGCTGCGTTCGCCAGCAACTAACAATCAGTGGAAAATATTTTTTGAAGGAGTCATCGGATGATGTTTGACCGAGTTCGCCGTTCTTTTACCGGACTAGCCGGTATATCTATTGCGCTAAGTGCTATTATTTTGGTAGCGCCTGCAGTGCATGCTCAAAATGCCTCCGCGCCTAAAGTGAAGCTCGCCACCAGCATGGGCGATATCGTGATTGAACTCTACCCCGATAAAGCGCCCAAGACCGTCGAGAACTTTCTCCAATATGTGAAAGACAAACACTATGACGGCACCATCTTTCATCGCGTGATCAGCACCTTCATGATTCAAGGCGGTGGTTTTCAGCCCAGCTATCAAGAAAAGAAAAGCCGCCCACCTGTGCCGCATGAAGGTCGCGAGGCATTGGCCAAAGGCCTGAAAAACACGCGTGGCACGCTCGCGATGGCACGCACCAATGATCCGCAGTCTGCCAGCGCACAATTTTTTATCAACACAGTGGACAACGCCTTTCTCGATCCAACGTTAATCCCCGATGGCGATCCTGTAAAGAATTTCGTCTATCAAGGCCGTACCTACGAGAGTACGCCACGCGCCAATTTACTCAATGCCGGCCAACTCTGGGGTTACACCGTCTTCGGCAAAGTGATTGATGGCATGGATGTGGTGGACAAAATCCGCGCCACGCCCACTGGCCCTGGCGGTTCTTTCCCCACCGATGTGCCCAAAACCACCGTGACGATCAATAGCGCCACTTTGCTTAAATAAATCGTTTAATTATTTTTATTCTCTTTTCAAGGACACCTACTATGGCCAACCCTCAAGTCGAAATTCAAATCGCCGGTCACGGCAACATCACCATTGAGCTTGATGCTGAAAAGGCCCCCAAGAGTGCTGAAAACTTTCTCGCCTATGTGAAAAAAGGCCACTACGACGGCACCGTTTTTCATCGCATCATTGATGGTTTCATGATTCAAGGCGGCGGCTTCGCAGTGGGTATGACGCAAAAACCCACCGATGCGAACATTACCAACGAAGCCAACAATGGTCTCAAAAATAATAAGTACACGCTCGCCATGGCGCGCACATCTGACCCCCATTCAGCCAGCTCGCAATTCTTTATCAACGTGTCTGATAACGGCTTTCTGAACCACACTGCGCCAAGCCAGCAAGGCTGGGGTTATGCTGTGTTTGGCAAAGTGGTCGCCGGCACTGACGTTGTGGATAGCTTGGGTAAGGTCAAAACCGGCCGCAAAGGTTTTCATGATGACGTGCCTGTGCAAGATGTTGTGATCACTAAAGCGGTTGTCCTCTGAAAGCTCTGCCATGAGCTTCGATGAAATCAACGCACCTGCGACGTGGCGCTGCGTGGATTTCATCTCGGATATCCATTTGCAGGAATCTGAGCCTGCCAATTTTTTAGCTTGGCGCAGCTATTTGGAGCTCTCGCCAGCCGATGCCATCTTCATTCTTGGTGATTTGTTTGAAGTATGGGTAGGTGACGATTGCTTGGGCACTATGCGTGATTCAAGCTTGATCGCGCGTAGTGAAGGTCTGCATTTTGAAGAGCGTTGTAGCCGGGTGTTGCATTTCAGCGCGCAGCAACACAATTTATATTTCATGCATGGCAACCGCGATTTTCTCGTGGGGCAGGGCTTGGCAAAAGCCTGCGGCTTACAAATCTTGAGCGATCCAAGCGTGCTCTCTTTTGCGGGGCAACGTTATTTGCTCAGCCATGGTGATGCGCTCTGTCTCTCCGATCAAAAATACCAAGATTTCCGGCGTATGGTCAGGAGTCATGGTTGGCAGCAGCATTTTTTGGCCACGCCACTACAAGAGCGCATTCAGCAGGCGCGAATGATGCGCAGTGCTAGCGAGGCGAACAAAAAAGACATGCAAGCTGCAGGTGAGCCGTGGATCGATATTGATCCATCCGCGGCGGTCAAATGGATGGATGCTGCGAATTGCCGGCATTTCATCCATGGCCACACGCATGAAGGCCGGGATCATGCGATCACCACTGCGCAAGGCGAAGGTGTGCGTCATGTGTTACCGGATTGGCATATCGCTTCCTCAAGCGCCAGCGCAACGCGAGGCTACGCGCTGCGACTGTGTATCGATGAAGAAGGCGCATTGCGCACGCAACACATCCCTGTGGTTTAGGTGCCCATTGATGCTCAAGGCTTTGCAGCGCCGCTGGCAAGCATGGCGAGCCCATCGGCGCCAAGCCATCCTAGCCAAGATCACCGAGCGCCGCGCAATCAACGATAGCCTCTGGCAAGTCACCGTTGCCGCGCTTCCATTTGTGGCCGCGCTGCCCCGACATGATCAGCATCGCCTGCGGCAGCTCTCCAGCTTGTTTCTGGATAGCAAAGAATTCTCTGGCGCGCAAGGCTTCGAGGTCACTGATGCGCAAGCCGTCATGGTGGCTGTGCAAGCCTGCTTGGTGATTTCGCATATCGCCCCAGAGGATCGCCCAGATACTGCTCTGGCTTGGTATGACGGTTTTGTCGGCATTGTGTTGCATGCAGGCGAAGTTCAAGCGCAACGTGAATGGATCGATGAGAGTGGTGTTTCTCACAGCGGCAGCGAGCTGCTGACTGGCGAAATTTTAGAAGGCGGCCCGCTCATGCTTGCGTGGAGCGATGTGCAGGCTGCCGGCAAGCTCGCCAGCCAAGCGTATAACGTTGTCATCCATGAATTCATCCATGTGATGGATCTGCGCGATGGCTTTGCGGATGGCTGCCCACCCATGCCGCGTGACCAACGCCGTCAGTGGCTTGCCACCTTACAAGCCGCATACGAGCGCTTTAAAGATGCCAGCGATGCTTGGCAGCGTTTTGGCAAACTCTCCGGACTGCCCGAGCCGTTGTTCGACCCTGTGCTTGACCCTTATGGCTGCGAATCCATCGAAGAATTTTTTGCAGTCGCCGCAGAAGCCTATTTCGTTCAACGCGATCGCTTTGCTCAGTCGCATCCTGATTTGTTGGAGATGTTTGATGGCTTTTTCCGAAATCAAGGCAATTAGTGCAAAGATTTGAGGACGGTGTAGATTTCGTAGACAATCTAAGTATGCGGGTCGTCGGTAGTTACATCCAACCAAGTTTGACATTCTTTCCCAGTGCGCAAGCGCTTCGGGAGGCATCCGCGCATCAAACTGCCAGCCAAGCTCTACAAAGTTTGCCATCTACGGGGCATGTTCGCGGCATTTACCGATTTAAAAGCCATGAAGAAATGAATCTGCATGATGATCAAGCGCTTACTCGGGCTATTGTCCAAAACATTCGGGCTCGGCAAAGTAGTTGAATCGTCCATTTCGCATCAGCCTCTAGGCGAGGCCAGTGCAGAAAGAATAGTGCGCGCTGCCACTGTTGATGATCTCAAATCACTTGCTGATGCATTAAAGCAGCATGGCGTCGATTATTTGTTGATCGGCGGATATGCGCTACACGCTCTAGGCTATCAGCGCAACACAACTGATATCGATTTGGTGCTCAAACCCGACAAGACGCAGGGCGAGCGACTTAAACGCGCCATGCTCTCAGTCATGGGAGATGGTATCGAAGGCCTTGATCCTGCATGGTTTGAGGAAGGCGAGACGATTCGCCTCTGCGAAAAATTTACCGTATATTTGATGTTTAACGCATGCGGCGAAACCTTTGCCAGCCTTTTGCCCTATCGTCAGCTTATTGATCTGGACGGCGTAGAAATCTACTCGGTTTCGATAGAAGGCTTGCTCAAAACCAAGCAAAGTAAACGCCAAAAGGATGCGCTAGATCGTTTGATCTTAGAGCGCGCGATACTGGCAATGCAGTCTGGGGTTGCTCAATGATGAATTTTTTACTTCGTATTCTTCTTATCCTTGCCGGATTGATTTTCGCGGCCAGTTTGATCATCGTCATGCTGGTGCTCCTATTTTCATGGTCGCTACGCGCACTGTGGTTCAAACTGACCGGCAGGCCTGTGCTGCCGTTTGTGATGCGCATGAATCCGCGTACGGGGTTTGAGCAGGTGTTCAAAAAAGCGCAGGAAAACGGTGTCAATCCCAACAAGCCGCCGCGCCGTAAGCTGGATGACGTGACCGACGTGGAGCCCAAGCCGTAATCTGGTGTTGAGGTAACGCACCAGCCAAAAGCAGGTCGCATCCCGTTACTTATTGCCTGATTTGCACGCCTTGCGTCGCCGAGGGTGGGGGCATAAGATGTTTGCTCACTGTTCGAAGGAGCCAAGCATGCCGCAATTGATCACCACAGTCGATGGCGTGGAAATTCATCGCACCTACCTCACTAGACTGCGCACCACACTGGGCCGCAGGCCAGACAATCACATCGTGCTCACGGATTTGGCAGTCAGCGGCGAGCATTGTGCTTTTGAGCTCTCAGGTTTGAGCGATGTGGTGGTGATTGATGCGGGCAGCACCAATGGCACTTATATCAACGGCGCGATGGTGAAGATGCATCTGCTCAGTGAGGGCGATGTACTAACCATTGGAAAATTCAAAATTCACTACCGAAGCGCCAACGAGCTCACCGATGAAAGCCAAACCGCCGCCATGCCCCTAGGCGATCAACATTCTGTAGCGGCAACTGGCGCATGGCATGCCAGCTTGAAATTGCTCACTGGCTCATCGGCTGGGCTGGAAATACCCGTCTCGAAAGTTGTCTCTACCTTTGGTCAACCGGGAATCGCGCTGATCGCGATTGCCCATCGCCGCCACGGCTACTACGTCTCCTGCATGGAGGCAAGCCAAGTGCCCAAGCTCAACGGTATCACCATCAGCGATGAGCCCATACTGCTGGCAGATCGCGATGTGATTGAGTTGGCGGGCAGCGCACTCGAGTTTTTGCTCAAAGCTTAGCGCTTCAAGCAAATTGCTATCGAGCCCCATATCCACCATTTAATGCCTTGATCTGTGTCAATGCGATGCACTACAGCTAAATCTGCGCCGAATGTTGCACCGAATCTGCGCTCTTGTGGCGGTAGCCTAGGATCGGAGAGCGCTAATGGCGCATAGCATTACTGAGCCGTTTTTGAAATGATAAAAACATCAGTCAGTCCGGTAAAGTTTTTTCTGTACAGATACCAAAACTGCTTTTCAGGCGAGGGAAAGTTCTTGATCTCTAGGGAAAAGTCTTTGTCGAAGATCGTATCCGCAGGCTCGGTTTGGTCGCGTAGCATGGCATCAATGAGTTGCAAGCGTTCGATCAATGCTGGCGGTACGTCTTCTGTCATACCGCACAAGGCTTCCCAAATCTCGTAACGCTCAGACATAGCTGCCTTCAGTTGCGATGCATGATTCCAGTAGCTGGTGTAGAAAGCTTGATCCCAAGCATCGCGGCGCTTACCAAAAATAGCCTGTTTGTAGTCATCGATGCGATGTTGCAAAATTTCTACTGTGGCAGGGTCTGCCGAATGCATTGCGCATACTTTAAGAGAGTCGGGCAATGAATAGGTGTCGATAACACCTGCTGCAAGTGCCTTGTCTTGGCTTCCAAAATGATTGAGGAACTTTTGGCTCATTCCATCAACCGCCTCTACGCCCAAATAAAGGCACTTCACACTGTCGTGCTCGGTGTATTGAAAGTACAGACATGGCACATATTCGCCGTGATTACGCGCAGCAATGTCGTAGCAGTAAGGCCCTTGCGGTATTGCGTTTGCATCGTACTGGGGGCGAGGCGCCCCATATACCGGCGGCTCCGCGGGAAGTTGCAGACTTTCGCCGAGCAAGCTTTCTATCCAGCGCAGATCGGGGCGGTAGGGTTTGATAAAAATGCGTTGGAGTGTCATGCGCTGCGCCAGCTGGGTTGAGAGTCATCACCTTCGCGCTGCGCTTTGCCTAATGCGGCGAGAGTTTCCAAAATGCGGGGGAGGCTGGCCTTCCAGGCGCCTCGGCCTTTGAAGTGGGCTTCGATGCTGGCGAGCGCAAGGGCTTGCGGGGCGCTTGCTAAAACGCTTGCGACGGCGAGGATTTGTGCGGAGAGCTCGGCGGGCCAAGGCTGCTGGGTGATGGCTGAAGACACAGTGGATGCGGCGCTGGCTGCGTTAGAAACAGGTTTTTCTTCAATTTCTAAGCCTAAATCGGCTTGTCGCCGGCGTATTTGCTGCTCGGATTGCTCACTATTTGATAGTAAGGTGTTTGATGAGTTGCTGCTGGTTGCGCTGCGCTGTGCAGGATCTTGGAAGCTGGGGCGCAGCCAGCGGATGCGGCCTGCGGCCTCTTCGGCTGCGCGGCGGGCGTTGATCTGCACGAGGGATTCGAGCAGCGCATCGGTGTTGATCTGCTCGTGCAAACCATAGGCGGCGAGCACGGCGGCGTCGAGCTCGTCGTGCAAGCTACTCAGCACAGCCACCAAGCCTTGGGTGTGGATGGTTTGCTCTTTGGCCGTTAAGGCGCGGCCTTCCTTGAGCGCTGCAAGAACGTTGTACATGCCAGTCAGCGTGAGGCCGGGGTGCGCGGCTTGCTGGCGCTTTCGGTGTGCATCGATTTGCTCGGCGAGGCTAGCGATGGTTTCGCGCAGGGCGGGTGTGAGGCCGGTGTCTTCATCGGGGAAGGGGAAGGTTTCGAAGCAGCGGGATTTGACGTACACCACATCACCGATATACATGCCGATGCTCGATCCATTTGCAGTTGCCCACTTTGCATGCAAGTGGCTGGAGAGAGTGCCCAAATGAAAATTATCCGCAGTGGCAATGGCGATCAGTTTGTTATCGGGCAAGATGCTGGCATCTAGGAACTGGAAGGTTCGGTGTTTGGCGGTTTCGACGGTGGCGATGTAGCGGGGCAGGCCAGCGAGTTGACGGCGAAGTTTAGGATTGGTTTCGCCGAATAGCCACCAGTTGTCTCGGCGGCTGGCACGATTATTTGCATCGCGCTCTGGCTTAACGCGCTCCACTAGCCATTGATAAACCGCTGGAAATTCCGAGCGAAGTTGATCAGCGCTTAGCCCAAATGCATCAATCACTTTCACGCCACGTGGCGCATCGGTTAAATCGCGGCCATTGCGGTAGTCGCGGATGTGGCGCTCTAAGCCCGCAGTTTTTCCGAGGCCAAGTTGCGCTGCTTCCTCTGCGCTCACCATGAAGCCCGAGCCAAAAAGCTGGACGCCTCGGTTGCTCAAATTTTCATTGGCTTGCAGGCTATGCGCAGTAGCCACATTCGCCCCCACACTCAAATCCGCATGAATCTGCCCTTGCTTCTCGGTCAGCTCCACATCCACTTCGCCATACTCACCCGTTTCTTCGTGCATCACGCTGAGCAAGCGGCTCTGGGTGGTGGATGCTGGATCGCTGCGCCGCCCCACAGTCATCGCAATGCGCACGGCTGCGCCATTGGCGTTGTCCACCCAAGGATGGTCTGCAATGGCGAAAACGATGGCAACGGCGTGAGGTGTTTGAAATGTCGTTTTTCGGGGGGGGGGGGTGACAATTTATCGCCTGATGCGGGCAAGTTACCTAAACCATCAAGCGCGGCTTGCACCACGCGGCGATTGAAGGTTTGGCGCAGGCTGTTGGTGGTGATCAGGCCGAAGCTTGTGGTTTTATTTTTACTAACAAGGCTTGCAGCGCGGCTCCACCAATGCATCACAAAATCGGCGCTCTCGGGCACTTCTGGCCAGACCTTTCGCAGTGCGAGCACATAGCCATCGCCCAAAGCGGCGCGCAAAGTGCTCGCGCCAATGAAAGGCGGGTTGCCCACGATGAAATCAGCTTTCGGCCAGAGCGCTTGCTTTGGGCGAATGTATTGCCATTGCGGGAGCAGGGCGGCATCATCGGGCACTTGTTCGCCGGTGGATGGATGCGTTTTAAACGTCTTGCCATCCCAGCGGGTGAGCAGCTTGCCATCCGCATCTCGTGCCAAATCTAAATCATCCCAAGCGAGCACGGCATCGCGGCATTCGATGTTGCCGAAATCATGCACCACGGGCTCGGCCACAGCTTTGTTGCCTCGGGTGCGGATATGCCATTGCAAATAGCCAATCCAGAGCACGAGCTCGGCCAGCGCGGCGGCGCGTTCGTTGAGCTCAATGCCTAGAAGCTGGCGGGGGCTGACTGTTTCGCCATCCATGCCTAGGCTCGATTGGGTTTCCCCAAAAGCCTCAAGCTGGTTGATCACTTCGCCTTCTAAGCGCTTCAAATGCTCCAGCGTGACGTAGAGAAAATTACCACTGCCGCAAGCCGGATCGAGCACGCGCAGGGTGCACAGCTCATGCAAGAATTTTTTGATTTCTGTGCGTGCCTCTTTCAGTTTGGCATCTTGGGCTTTGCCGCTTAATTCTGCCGCCTCGCTGGCGAGCACGAGGGCGCTGGCTTGTGCGATGCTCCATTGCTCGCGCAGCGGCTCAATGACTGCTGGCATCACCAAGCGCTCCACATAAGCGCGGGGGGTGTAATGCGCGCCGAGTGCGTGGCGCTCGTCCACATGCAGGGCGCGCTCTAGCAGCGTGCCGAAAATAGCGGGCTCGACTTCGCGCCAATTACTTTTCGCGGCTTGCATCAGGCGCTTGATTTGCTCCTGATCTAATAGCAAAGAATAGCCATCGGACGCCGGCGACTTGAACAATTTGCCATTGAATTTGAGCACCTGTGTGGCCAGCGCCGCTGAAAATCCGCCACTATCCATGCTCGCCCAGAGCGCTTGCAGCATCATCTTGAGTGTGGCGGGCTCATGGCCATGATCTTCAATCAGCTTCACAAAGCTGCCTTTGGGCAGAAGATCCACATCTTCGGCAAACATGGAAAACAGGCAGCGCGTGAGGAAGGCGGCGACGTGATCGGCGCGGTGGCCGGATTCTTCGAGCGATTTGGCAAGCTGCGCGAGCTGCTGCGAGACTTCGCGCGTGACGCGGGCGCTGGCGCGGCTGGGATCGAGCGAGAGCGGGTCAAGCCAAATTTTTCTTAAAACTTCGCGTATCGCCTCATCGGCCAGATCAGCGAGCTGGATGCGATGGTGGCGTGGATCGGGGAAGGGCGTGTAAGTTGCGCCACTGCGGCTGAAATCGGCGTAGATCTCCAACACGTTGCCAATATCAGCCACGATGAGGAAAGGCGGGCGGCCTTGGGCGATTTCGCTAATCGGCAGAGCACGGGCGTAGTTCTCCGCTTGGGAGCGGGCCGTGAGCATGGCGGTGTCAAAGCGCTTGTTGCCGTTGGGATTTGTGGGCAGTGTGCGTAGCTTTTTTGATTCCCAGACGAAATGGCCGCGTTTGTAGCAATCAATCCTCCCTGCGCTGCTGCTTCCATCGCCATACGCGAAAGTGATAGGCCGCTCAAACATGTAATCCTGCGCTTGCGACGGCAGCGGCGTGGGCAGATCAAGCAATGCGCAAAGCTCCAAGATAAAGGTTTGCGAGCTGGCCAGCTCTGTGGCGCTACTCTGCTGCACGCCTTGCCAGCGCTGGATGAAATCTGCAATGGAGCGGGTCATGGAAATCGTTGTCAGCGTTGTCGAGATACGCTATGAATTTAGTAGCTGTTTGCGCTTATTCTATGCCGGCTAGAGGGCATTTTTGCCATATTTTTATGCTAAAAAACGAAGAAGCCACCTCTTGGTGGCCTCGTTGCCCTCAGCCTAGCCGCTTCAAAGCTTGACGCCTGCGCCTTTGACGGTTGGGGCCAGCGCCGTGACTTGATTGCGCACGTAGCTGGTAAACGCATCAGGTGAACCGGGCGTGGCGGTGATACCCAGATCAAGCATGCGTTTTTTGATGTCGTCTCGGGCGAGAATGTCGTTGCAAGCCGTATTGATGCGCGCCACGACATCTGAAGGCATCTTAGCTGGGCCTGAAATACCAAAAAAGTTGTCGAGTACGAGTTTGCGATAGGCAGAAAGCTCGGTGATGCTCGGTACATCAGGCAGCAAGGCTGTGCGCTTAGCAGACGTGACGGCTAATGGCACGAGCTGGCCGGATTTGAAGAATGGCAAATAGGCAGTGACGACATCTATGCCCACAGGAATCACGCCCGCGATCAAATCGGTGGACATCGGCGCGCCGCCGCGATACGGAACGTGGACAAGATTCAAGCCGAGCTCTTTTTTCATGAGCTCGCCATAAATATGGCCGATAGAGGCGGGCCCGCCAGAGCCAAAATTAAGCGAGCCAGCTCTGCGGGCTTGCGATTCCACATCGGTGATCTGGCGCAAACCCGATGCAGGATTGGCCATCACCACGCAGGGCGCAGCGCCCACTGAGGCGATGTGGGTGAAGGCCTCCAAGGGGTCATAGGGCTGCTTGTCGAGTGCGAATGGGCCAATCGAGATGGGCGTGGAATTGGCTAGCAGGAGGGTGTAGCCGTCTGCCGGCGCTTGCGCCACCAAAGAGCCGCCGACGCTACCGCCTGCGCCCGGACGATTGTCGACCACCACAGGCGCGCCTAAGTTTTTGGCGAGTTGCTCAGCCATCATGCGTGCCACGATATCGCTCGCGCCCCCTGGCGGGAAAGTGACGACGATTTTGATGGGCTTGTCCGGCCAAGCGGCATAGGCTGGCAGTGCAAGCGCTGCTGCACCGGTGGCTAAAAATTTGAGCGTGGCGCGGCGTGACGGCTGCGTGTAGGGTGAGGCATTAAACATAGTGATTTTTTGGAGTGTGGAAAGATGTGCGTCGTTTATTGATACTTTAGAAGTGAATTGACCTGAAATTCACGTGCAATTAACGTGCCCAATTGCAGGTGAGATATATAGCATGCAAAATATTTTTTGACGGTATTGCTATGAATTGAGTAGCAGCTTAAGCATATTGAATGCCAGCTGACCGCTATTTTTCCAAATTTTACGTGATGGCTATTCCGAATAAGGAGCCGACTGCCGCTGTCAGCCCCATAGCTGCTGCGCCCCAAAAAGCGATTCTGGCGGTGGCTTTCATGAGCGGCGCGCCGCCTAGGCGCGCAGATAGCACACCTAGGAATACCAAAAACACCAGGCTCGCGCCACCGATGATGGGAAGCTGCCAATTCGGCTGTGCGTTGAGCGAGAGCAGGGTGGCGATCAGGGGCAGTAATGCGCCTGCGGCGAAGCTTGCGGCTGAGGCCAAAGCAGCTTGTAAAGGGCGAGCCGCTGTAGCGCTTGAAATGCCAAGCTCATCGCGGGTGTGGGCGCCCAGTGCATCGTGCGCCATGAGTTGCTTGGCGACTTGTGTAGCTAGGTCGCTGCTCAGGCCACGTGCTCGGTAAATACCGGCTAACTCGCGCATTTCATGATCGGGTTGCTCTGCCAGCTCAGCGCGTTCACGGGCAATATCGGCGGCCTCAGCATCGGCTTGTGAGCTCACTGAGACGTATTCGCCCGCCGCCATCGACATCGCGCCGCCCACCAAAGCCGCTACGCCGGTCAAGAGTAAGGTTTGCTGGGTGGCTTGCGCGGCTGCTACGCCGAGCATCAAGCTGGCGGTGGAGACAATGCCATCATTAGCGCCGAGTACAGCGGCGCGGAGCCAGCCAACGCGATCCATGCGATGGACTTCAGTATGGTGTGTGCGTGACATGGCTGGATGATAGCCTGATCAACCCGAACAGCAAACTGCTGTCAGCGTCAAATAGAAATGTCACCCAGTTGCATCAAATAGAAATGTCACCTTGGCCGTAGGCTGGAAACGGCAGTGCAGTGTAGCGCCAGACGGC
>JAYWHR010000064.1:0-30379 GCA_043777675.1 Comamonadaceae bacterium
ACCGCTTTGTCGGCCGTCGTCATCGGCGTGCCTGCAGCTCCCATGTTGACGATGTCCACGCTGCCGTCGGGTTTCTTCACCAGCCAGGTCCAGCCGGAGCCGAAGTTGCCGACGGCGCTCTTGGTGAACGCCTCTTTGAACGCGGCGTAGCTGCCCCATTTCGCGTTGATGGCGGCCGCCAGCGCGCCGGTGGGCTCGCCGCCGCCGGCGGGCTTCATGCAGTTCCACAGGAAGGTGTGGTTCCAGATCTGCGCCGAGTTGTTGTAGATGCCGCCGCTGGATTTTTTGACAATCTCTTCCAGCCCCATGGCATCGAACTCGGTGCCCTTTTGCAGCGTGTTCAGGTTCACCACATAGGCGTTGTGGTGCTTGCCGTGGTGGTATTCGAAAGCTTCTTGGCTGTAATGGGGAGCGAGCGCGTCAATCGCGTAGGGGAGTGCGGGTAGGGTATGTTCCATGGTGGTTTCCTCAGGGTGATGTATGAACGAACTGTTTGATTGTAAATAGCTTGCGGATACGGTCTAGCGACAATCGACAATGCCCTTGATGGACTATGCTGCCTACCGCACAGAGACTGCGATTTCGCCATCGGCCAAGCGGGCTTTGATGGTCTGGCCTGGCGCGGTCTGCGTGGTGCTTTTGATCACTGCGCCTTCGCTGGTCTGCAATACAGCATATCCACGCTCCAAGACACGCTGCGGATTGAGATGCTCTAACGCTTGTGCTGCGCGCTGCTGACGCTGTGATGCATTTTGCAAAAAAGTGGCTGTTTTTTGAATGAAATTAGCATCTAGCCGGCGTATATCCTGCGCAGAGCGCTCTTGAAATGATAGTAGACTCTGCTTGAGAGAGAAAGCAAAATGCTGCAAACCCAAGCGCTGCTCGGCCAATGTATCGCTGGGGCGCGCCATGCGGCTGGCTGCAATATCGAGCCGCTGGGATTGACGATCAAGCGCGGCCAGCGCTGCATCTCCTAAGCGCTCTTGCATCAAATCCGCTGCACCAAGCCATGTGGCGCGCTCAACAGCGCACAGCTCAGCAGCCGCAGTGGGTGTGGGGGCGCGCAGATCAGCCACGAAATCGGCGATGGTGAAATCTGCTTCATGCCCAACGCCGCAGATGATGGGCACAGGGCTTTGGCGAATCGTGCGAGCTAAGGCTTCGTTATTGAATGCCCAGAGATCTTCTATTGAGCCACCGCCACGCACAATTAAGATCACGTCAATTTGCACGTTTTTAGAGGCTAAATCGATGGGTAGCCGGCGTGAAATCTCAATAGCTTTATATAGTTTTTGTAGCGCTTCGATCAGCTCAGCGGGCGCTGCATTGCCTTGCACAGAAGCGGGCGCAAACCACACTGGAATATGCGGCACCCGCCGTGCAAGCGAGGTGGCCACATCTTGCAAAGCCGCTGCGCCGCTGGAGGTGACCAAGCCGATGCCGCGCGGCGCCATCGGGATGGGGCGTTTGTGCGCAGCATCAAACAGCCCTTCGGCGTCTAGCTGCGCCTTTAATTTCAAAAACTGCTCAAACCACACGCCCTGCCCGGCTTTTTGCAGGCTCTCCACAATCAACTGCAAATCACCGCGCGGCTCGTAGATGCTGATGCGCCCACGCAACTCCACCAAATCGCCCTCTTTCGGCTGGAAATCCATCAGCATTGCGGCTCGGCGAAACATCGCACATCGGATCTGCCCCGCTTCATCTTTGAGCGAAAAATAGCAATGCCCACTGGCGGCGCGAGAAAAACCAGTGATCTCGCCTTTCACACTCACGGGATTGAATCGCGCCTCCAGCGCATCCGCCACAGCCCGCACGAGCGCGCCGACCGGCCAAACCCGTGTAGAACCGGTAGCTTCAAAAACCATAGCATCATCGCGCATAATGTAGGAAAACTAGTAGGAGAATTTCTTGCTCTCAATCATACAAGCCGCTGGTTGGCCCATTTGGCCTCTCATCGCATGCTCTATTCTCGGGTTGGCGCTCATCATCGAACGCTTCGTTGCACTTAAAACCACAAAAGTAGCGCCGGCGAAATTGCTAGATGAAGCGATTTCCGTGTCGCGCCAAGGCCTGCCTAGTTCAGATGTGATCAAGCAGCTCGAAGCCAATTCCGCGCTTGGCGAAGTATTGGCCAGCGGCATGCGCGTGATGTCTAGCAATCCGCGCTGTTCAGAAGAAGAATTGCGCAACGGCATGGAAGGTGCTGGCCGCCGCGTCACGGCAAAATTAGAGCGCTATTTGCCTGCGATTGCTACGATTGCATCGGCTGCACCCCTGCTTGGGCTGCTGGGCACAGTGATTGGCATGATTGAAATTTTCGGAGCACAAGGCGGCGGTGTCGGTGGCTCAGGTGCGAATCCCGCGCAGCTGGCTCAAGGCATCTCGATTGCGCTTTACAACACGGCTTTTGGCCTCATCGTGGCAATTCCTGCGCTCATCTTCTGGCGCTATTTCCGCGCTCGCGTCGATGGCTATTTGCTGACGCTGGAGCTCGCTGCGGATCGCATGGCGCGGCATTTGCTCGCCATGCGTCATCACGCGTCGTAGCGGATATTGAAAGATTTATCATGAATTTTCGCCGCGCTAACCGTGAAGAGCCCGAAATTAATTTGATCCCCTTCATCGACGTGCTCTTGGTCGTGCTCATCTTTTTGATGCTTTCTACCACCTATAGTAAGTTCACTGAAATGCAGCTCAAGCTGCCTACTGCAGATGCTGATGCGCAGCGCGACTATCCCAAAGAGTTGATCGTGAGCGTGAGCAGCGATGGGCGATATGCGGTGAACAAAACCACAGTGGAAGGCAAAAGCGTCGATGCGATTTCTTCCGCGCTAGCAGGCGCGGCTAAAGCAGGCAAAGATACTGTGGTGATCATCAGCGCCGATGCGCTGGCCACCCATCAAGCCGTGATCAGCGTGATGGAAGCAGCGCGACGAGCCGGTTTGCAGCAAGTGACGTTTGCGACGCAGCCATCGTCAGCGAAGTGATTTTTTTGAGGTGCGACCGCTATGGGCTTGTCTGAGCGACTGCAGAAATCTTGGGTATCGCCAAAAGACTGGCTCTCTATCGCTCTGCTTGATGTGAGTTGGATCTATGGCGGCTTGGTAAAACTTCGCCGCAAGCTCTACAGCAGCGGCGTGATGCATAGCACCAAGCTCAATGTGCCCGTGATTGTGGTGGGCAATGTAGTAGCTGGTGGCGCGGGAAAAACGCCTATCGTCATGGTACTTGCAAAGCTCCTCCAAGCTCAAGGCTGGCAGCCGGGCGTTGTCTCTCGCGGTTATGGTCGCGCAAGTGCTGAAGTGCTCGAAGTCTTACCCAGTACGTCGGCTTCAGATGCAGGTGACGAACCCGCTCTCATCAAATCTTCGGTGAATGCTCCCGTATTCGTCGCCAATCAACGCGCTGAAGCCGCCCAAGCCCTACTGGCCGCTTATCCGCAAACCAATGTGATTCTCTGCGACGATGGCCTGCAACACTTGGCCTTGCAGCGCGACATCGAGATTTGCGTGTTTGACGAACGCGGCATCGGCAATGGGCGCTTGTTGCCTGCCGGGCCACTCAGAGAAGCTTGGCCGCGCAATGTAGATTTCATCTTGCATCGCGGTGGACTAGACGCAGGCTACGCCATCCAACGCCACTTATCTGACCATGCCGTCCAATCCGACGGCTCGCGCATTGCCCTGGCCGATTTAGTGCAGCGCGAACTGACCGCATTGGCAGGTATCGCAAACCCAGAGAGCTTTTTCGGCATGCTCCGCGAGCGCGGCTTGCATTTAAAAGAAACACATCACCTGCCCGATCACTATGATTTCAATAGCATGTCGCGCACATTCCATGCCGGCGAGTGGCTGATTTGTACTGAAAAAGATGCCATAAAACTCTGGAAAACACCTCTAGCACAGCAATGCATGATCGTTGCTATACCCCTAGATGTGACTCTCCCCGAAGCCTTCACCACGACACTGCTTGAAAAGCTATCATCGCTAAAACAAGTTAAGTGAAACACCTATGGACTCCAAACTCCTCGAACTCCTTGTCTGCCCCGTCACCAAGGGCAGCCTCACGCTTGACCGCGAGAAAAACGAACTCATCAGCCGCAGCGCCCGACTCGCTTACCCCATTCGCGATGGCATTCCCATCTTGCTGGAAAACGAAGCTCGCACGCTCGGCGATGAAGAGATTGACGCATTGCACAGCAAGCCATCATCGCTTTGAGTACCTTGATACGTCAAAACACCTACCAACGGCGTTAAATCCCAAATTAGGCTAAGCTTGCCAATTGTCATTTTCCGCCTGCTTGGTAGTCAATTCAAGCAAGCAATTTTTGAGGAAGTATCATGCAAGACCCGATTGTTATCGTCTCCGCCGCCCGCACGCCCATGGGCGCATTTCAGGGCGATTTCGCATCGCTTGCTGCGCATGATTTAGGCGGCGCGGCCATCAAAGCGGCCGTAGAGCGTGCTGGGATTTCGCCAGATAGCGTTAACGAAGTCTTGTTTGGCAACTGCTTGATGGCAGGCCAAGGCCAAGCGCCGGCTCGCCAAGCGGCTTTCAAAGGCGGCCTGCCCAATAGCGCAGGTGCTGTGACGCTTTCTAAAATGTGCGGCTCGGGCATGCGCGCGGCTATGTTTGCACACGATATGCTCACTGCGGGCAGCGTGGATGTGATGATCGCAGGCGGCATGGAGAGCATGACGAATGCGCCGCATCTTTTGCTCAAAGGCCGCAGCGGAATTCGCATCGGGCATGACCGAGTGTATGACCACATGATGCTCGACGGCTTGGAAGACGCTTACGAGCCAGGGCGCGCGATGGGCACCTTTGGCGAAGAATGCGCTGAAAAATACAAATTTAGCCGCGAAGCACAAGATAAATTCGCCATCGCCAGCGTAGAACGTGCGCAAGCTGCTACAAAATCAGGAGCGTTTGCTGCGGAGATCACACCCGTGACGGTGAAGACCCGCGCTGGGGAAACACTCATCAGTATCGATGAAGGGCCGCTCAAAGCCAAGCTCGATAAAATTTCTTCGCTCAAGCCTGCGTTTAAAAAAGACGGCACAATCACGGCCGCATCTTCATCCTCCATCAACGATGGCGCTGCAGCCTTGGTGATGATGCGTGCAAGCACGGCTGCCAAACTCGGCTGTCAGCCCTTGGCAAAAATCGTGAGCCACGCCATGCATGCCCAAGCGCCCAATTGGTTCACCACGGCTCCCGTGGGCGCGACACAAAAGGCCTTGGCACTGGCCGGCTGGAGCGTGAATGATGTGGATTTGTGGGAAGTTAATGAAGCGTTCGCCGTTGTGCCTATGGCGCTGATGACTGAGCTCAACATCGCTCACGAGATCGTCAATGTTAACGGCGGTGCCTGCGCCCTTGGCCACCCGATTGGCGCATCCGGCGCACGCATCATGGTCACGCTCATGCATGCTTTGAAAGCACGAAGCTTGAAAAAAGGTGTTGCGACGCTGTGCATCGGTGGCGGTGAAGGCACAGCAGTGTGCTTAGAGATGCTATAAATTCAATAGCTATTCGCGCAGAATCTGTGCCGGCTAGTTGCCATATTTGATCGAAAAATCATGAATATTCTCATCATGGGCGCATCGCGCGGCATTGGCTTAGAGTTTGTGCGGCAATATGCCCATGCAGGCGCGAGAGTGATTGCAACTGCCCGCAGTGAAGAGGGCTTGGGCAAGATTAAAGCATCTGTGACTGCCATGCGTCAGACGATTTCGCAAGTCAAAGCATGCAATGCCAATGTGTTTTGGCATCACGATGGACGCAAATATTCAGGTTTTTAAATCATGATTCTCTCCGAAGACCACATCGCCGTGCAAGATGCGGTGCGTGCCTATGTGCAAGCCGAGATTGCGCCGCAATCCGCAGCGTGGGACAAAACTCATCACTTCCCTAAAGAGCAATTGCGTGGCTTGGCCGATTTGGGCTGCTACGGTGTGGCTGTGCCCGAGCAGTATGGCGGCGCAGGCTTGGATTATTTGAGCCTAGCGCTCATTTTGGAAGAGATCGCAGCAGGCGATGGCGCTACTTCGACAGTCGTGAGCGTGAACAACTGCCCCGTGTGCTCCATCCTCATGGCTTGGGGCAATGAAGCGCAGAAGCAGAAATACTTGAAGCCGCTGGCTCGCGGCGACATGCTCGGTGCGTTTTGCCTCACTGAGCCGCATGTGGGCTCACAGGCCGATGGCTTGAAGACGACCGCAACCAAAGATGGCGATCATTACGTGATCAAAGGTGTGAAGCAATTCATCACGAGTGGTAAGAATGGCGATGTGGCGATTGTGATGGCCGTGACGGATAAAGCTGCTGGCAAGAAGGGCATCAGCGCTTTCTTGGTCGAGACTAAAACGCTGGGCTACGAAGTGGCGCGCATTGAAGACAAGCTCGGCCAGCATGCCAGCGACACGGCGCAGATTCGCTTTGAAGATTGCCGCGTGGCAGCCGAGAATTTATTAGGCGAAGAGGGCCAAGGCCTGAAAATTGCACTGAGCGGCTTAGAGGGCGGGCGCATAGGTATTGCCGCCCAATCGCTGGGCATGGCTCGCGCAGCGTTTGAAGCGGCTTTGGTTTATAGCAAACAGCGCGAGAGCTTCGGCCAGCCGATTTTCCAGCATCAGGCGGTGCAATTCAAACTAGCAGATATGGCCACGCAGATTGAAGCCGCGCGAGCTTTGATTCATCATGCGGCGGCTTTGAAAGATGCAGGGCGGCCTTGCTTGAAAGAGGCTGCAATGGCGAAGCTGTTTGCCAGCGAGATGGCAGAAAAGGTCTGCTCTGACGCGATTCAAGTGCATGGCGGTTATGGCTATGTGAGCGATTTCCCGGTGGAGCGGATTTACCGTGATGTGCGGGTGTGCCAGATTTATGAAGGCACGAGTGATGTGCAGAAGATATTGATTGGGCGTGCGTTGGCGTGATCGCTATCCACATTTGCTCGGGCTAAGCTCTGCATCACAACCAACTCGGCCGAACACGCTGTTGACACGACATACCGCACCTGTCGATGTAGCCATATGGGCAACACGATGCATTCAGAATAGGCTACACAGCCATGCGAATTAATTGAATCTCCTACATGGATACAAGGCTTGTTCCTACTTTGACTTCACGGCAACTCCATAGAATTTGAATTGCTTTACTCTTGGCAAGAGAATAATTTCATTCTCGAAACCAGAGAATTTATATTCAATTAGGAGTTTCAAATGAATTTCATTATTTGGTTAGTTGTCGGTGGCTTAATCGGTTGGGTCGCCAGCAAAATCATGAACACAGACGCACAGCAAGGCGTATTTCTCAACGTAGTTGTAGGCATCATCGGTGCATTTGTGGGTGGCTGGTTGATTTCACCTTTGGTTGGCGTTCCGACCATTAACCAGAATGCTTTGAGCGTTGGTGCGCTGTTGGTATCTCTTGTTGGCGCGATCATTTTGTTGGCGATCGTTAATCTCATCAGACGCGGCAGTGCCCGTTAAAAAGAGCAGTTATTGAACGGAAGGAACAAGTTATGTCGAAAATTTCCACATTGCAAGAGTTATACGTTGAAGAATTGAAAGATCTTTGGTCTGCGAATGATCAAATGGCAAGGGCATTAGAAAAAATTGCGCCTCATGCGACTAATAGTAAACTTGTTTCAATGCTCAAATCATCGCAAAAAGGCATCAAAGAGCACACTGAATTGGTCAAGAGCTTGATCGAGGATCAAGATGAAGAGGTGAGCAAAGAACACTGCAAGGGTATGGAAGGATTAGTGAAAGAAGCTATCAAACATACAATTGAAGATGCACCAGAAAGCGGCCCGGTATTGGATGCCGCCATCATCGCGCAATATCAACGTATGACACACTACGGTATCACCGGTTTTGGTACGGTGACTGCTTTCGCAAAGGCTCTAGAGTTAACAGATGACCATGAAGAATTAGAAGCTGCAGTGAAAGATATGTACATAGCGGATGAGTTGATGAGTGAGTTGGCTGAATCTGCGGTCAATACACGCGCTGCTAAAGAGTGATGTACATCCATTCATGACTAGATATGAGTTGTTCATTTGAACTCACTGATATGTGGCATGCACTTACTTAATAGCATTCGCTAATCATCTGTTTACATCTCAAAAGTTTAATAGCAGAACGCGCTGGCACCCAGAAATCAAATCTGGGTATCCAGCGCGTTTGGTTTTGCAGCTTAAGTCTTTGTGCCGGGCGTCGTTTTCTTCTCGCCATCGTGGCTGCCGTTACGCGATCCACCAGACTTAGATTGGTCGCTAGACGACTTGGTTGTGCCATTCGTCTTCGTTGGCGACGACTTCGTATCCTCAGTCTTAGACTTGCTAGCTTTTGATGCGGTTTTATCAGATTGCATTGCGAAACTCCTAGGGTTAGTTGGCGGTTATGGAATACAACCACGCACACAGAGGTTAGATGGTTGACTAAGTGACGACTGTCAGTGTGTACGCGTGATTTTTGTAGGAATACTACTCGAGTACTCGCAGGTCATACGTATGGAAGATGTGCGAGCCATACCGGTGAATCATGACGCCTGATGCTTAACTTGGATCAGATCTTTGGTGGATCACTGTCGCGACTGGTGTGTCGATGTGATGCAATCGCAGTGATGAAGGCGAGCGTCATGTCTGCTACCTCGCCAGCCTTGTACCAAAGAAAGCCTGCGTCACTTTCGGTCGAGTCAAACAATCCGGCGCGCCGCAATAAATCATCTGACGCACCTATTGCCAGTATCGCTTTACAGTGGCGAAAGGCATCTTTTATAAATTCCATGGTTTGACCATTTTGCGCAAGAGCTTGTACGGCGTCTGCGCCATCTGGCAACACCACAGCATCAAACAACACAGATGGCGAATTCTCTAAGGATTTGTTTGCCTCAATAACGGACGATCCATCCTCAGCGGTAAAGTTGCCCACGCGCGGCCCAACAAAATGCACCACAGCACCTTGCGCAGTCAATTCCTTTTGCAACGCTGCAAGGGATGCATGGTGGACACCATTGGCCACAAGCAAGGCCACTTGACGCGTTCGGATGCCACAGTCGCCTGGCAACGCAGCGAGTGAAAGCATCGGCGACAAAAGAAATTCAGGCTTTGGTGGATGGGGCATCGCACGCTGCATAGGTGCCGGCACAGACAATCCCAGACCTTCAGCAACGCCTGCGACAAGTACGGGAGAAACGTTCGCCAATGACGACAACATGCGTTGGCGTATGGCAGGTACAGTCACTTTACTCAGTTCAAACCGGAAAGCCGCAATAATGTGATGTTGTTCAACCGATGTTTGGCTGTCAAAAAACAGGGTCGCTTGGGTGTAATGCTCTGCGAACTTCTCCGGTTTGCCACGCACTTTGTCCTCATAGACCGGCGCTGGAAAGGAAACATAGCCCGCAGCACCGGCTTGAAATGGACAGCCGCCCGCCAGTGAATTCGGTTCGTACGCTACGCGCCCTCGGTTAACAGCTTGGCGATGCAAACCATCGCGTTGATTGTTGTGTACTTGCGCTACCGGTGTGTTGATAGGGATCTCATGAAAATTAGGGCCACCCAAACGAAGTAATTGAGTGTCCAAATATGAATGATTGCGGCCCGCTAAAAGCGGATCATTTGAGAAATCTATGCCGGGGACGACATGGCCAGTGCAAAAAGCCACCTGCTCTGTTTCGGCAAAAAAGTTGTCTGGATTACGGTTGAGTACCATGCGACCAAAAGGAGTCACCGGCACAAGCTCTTCAGGGATCAGTTTGGTAGCGTCGAGTATGTCAAAGCTGAATTTTTCACTTTCTTCTTCAGTAAAAATCTGTAGGCCTAACTCCCACTCTGGAAAATCGCCAGCCTCAATGGACTCCCACAGATCACGTCGGTGAAAATCTGGGTCAGCGCCAGAAATTTTGACCGCCTCATCCCACAGCAATGCATGGGTACCAAATTTTGGTTTCCAGTGAAACTTACAGAATACCGATTCGCTATTGCTATTGACCAAACGAAACGTGTGCACTCCAAAGCCCTGCATCATGCGATAGCTGCGTGGAATTGCGCGGTCCGACATGAGCCAAACCAACATATGTGTGCTTTCAGGGCTCAAGGATACGAAATCCCAAAACGTGTCGTGCGCAGACGCGGCCTGTGGCATCCCGTTGTGCGGCTCGGGCTTGACTGCATGAACTAAATCAGGGAATTTCATCGCATCCTGAATGAAAAAGACTGGCATGTTGTTTCCTACCAGATCCCAATTTCCTTCATCCGTATAAAACTTCACGGCAAATCCGCGCACATCTCGCGCTGTGTCTTTAGAGCCGCGCTCCCCGGCTACTGTCGAAAAGCGAACAAAGACGGGGGTGACTTTACCGGCCTCAGCAAAAGGCGCTGCACGAGTCAACTCTGTTTGTGTTTCATAGCATTCAAAGAATCCGTGAGCGGCTGAGCCCCGAGCATGCACGACTCGCTCTGCAATACGCTCATGGTCAAAATGCGTGATCTTTTCGCGCAGCACAAAATCCTCGAGTAACGCTGGCCCGCGAATACCGGCTTTTAACGAATGCTGATTATCACTAACGGGCACACCTTGATTGGTGGTTAGCATCTGTCCGCCAGCGTCTGCACGGACTTTGTCTAAAGGTGCCACTGTTGCATTCAATCCATATAAGGCTGCTCCACCTGTCTTATCGTTACTGTTTTTTTCGGTCTGGGTGCTGGCTCCCAAAGCAGTGGACGTGGGCTCTTCAACCAGCCCTTTGGGGGGCGTCAAGGCATTGTCGTGACCATACTCAAGCGCCTTATTTGTATTGTTTGGCATTGCAGCTACCAAAGAGTTAACTGCCTGTCCCATAACGGTTGCGATGTCCTCACTTTTTAACGCGTCCGTCTCCGGAGCGAGCTTAGGAGAAGAGTTTGAAGTCTTCGAAGATTTGCGGCTGGCTGGCATATTTTTTCCTTAAACGGAAAATTTTCATTGATCTTGTGTGAAACCGATGTCAGATGGCGATGAACATTTCTGTAGGAGCTGACCACGTTCATTCATATCAAAAATAGGTGCGTCAGTGAACTAGAGAATGTTTTTCAACGGTGTGAACAGGATGGAATATTTTGAGTTGGCACTCGGAAATCGTGGTGACTGATGCGCGGATCGCCGGCCCTCTAGCTCGTCAAAACTATGGCAAACTGATGCGAATAGCAGGAGCCAAAAATGCCTATCAAAATATCTAGCCAACAACTCGTTGATCAAGCCATGCGCGAGGTCAAAACCTACAGCGCGCAAGAGGCTAAAGCAAGAATGACCACCGACAAGTCTTTGCATTTAGTCGATATTCGCGATATCCGCGAACTGCAAACTGCTGACGGTACGCCTGTAGGCAGTACGCATGCACCGCGTGGAATGTTGGAGTTTTGGGTCGATCCTGCTTCGCCCTATCACAAGCCTTTGTGGGCAGACGAAAGCAAAGAATTCGTACTCTTTTGCGGACTCGGCTGGCGCAGTGCGCTCACTGCAAAAACCTTGCAAGACATGGGGCTCACAAATATCGCGCACATCGACGGCGGCTTCAAAGCTATGCAAGAAGCTGGTTTTGCGATGGAGACGATGGAGCAACGCAAAGCCAAGAGAAGCTGAAAGCACAGGGGGCGAGTATGTTGAATCAAACGGTGCGCGGCATGTATTGCGATAGCTGCTGCTCGCGCAAAGTGGTGCGTGCCATCAAGAGTCATCTACCTTTGAAGCCTGATATTTCAATCTAAATTACCATCTAGCCGGCATAGAATAAGCGTGGACCGCTCTTCTATTGATAGCAATTAAAATACAATTTTATCGGGATCAGGTATGAAGTTTGACGCAATTTTGTTTGACTGCGATGGCGTGTTGGTCGATAGCGAAGGTATCACCATTGGAGTGCTGCGCCAGATGCTCGGAGCGATGGGCTGGCAAATGACTCAGGAAGAATGCATGCGCCATTTCGTCGGCCATCTCGTGCAAGATCAAAGCGCATTGATTGCACAGCACACCGGTCAGCATATCGACGATGCTTGGATTGACAGCTTTCGTGCTCGGCGCAACCAAGCCTTGACCGAATCGCTCACCGCCATCCCCCAGATCGATCCAGCTCTTGCTACCATCGCGCTGCACTACGGAAAAAAAATTGCCTGCGCCAGCGGCGCAGATCGCGGCAAGGTGATGCTCCAACTCACCAAAACTGGCCTACTGCATTACTTCGAAGGCCGCATTTTCAGCGGCGTAGAAATGCCTAAAAGCAAGCCTGCGCCCGATGTGTATTTGGCCGCAGCGGCCGCTTTAGGCGTTGATCCCAAGCGCTGCGCCGTCATTGAAGACAGCACCACGGGTGCAACTGCCGGCGTGGCCGCAGGCTGCACCGTGTTTGCTTATTGCCCTGATGAAGTCGGCCATTCCAGCGCGCAAGCTATGCGCGATGTCGGTGCGAGTCATGTGTTCACCAGCATGGTGAATTTGCCAGCGCTGCTGATTTAAGCCTTCTGCTTGGGCTGTGCAACAGCGCGAAGCTGGGGCACTTGGGAATCCTCCGCTGCAGCATGGGCGCGCGCAGCTGTATCGGTGCTGGCGGCGCAAACCGATTCGGTGGACGTGGTGCACACACTTAAACCGGTGCTGTGGGTGAAGGGATAACACTCTGAAACACTTAAAACGCTTGCTTTCCTCCACTTGCATTTGAGTCGACATAATGTAAGCAGAACTCGCTTTTGAAGCAAAGAAGGATGATGCTATGAACACGCTCTTGACTTGGGGCTGGCCTGCGGGTATCGCAGTTTTTTTGGTGCTGGCAACGCTGGCGCTACTTGCTTGGATCGTGCAACAGCGCTCGGCGCCGGTGGTGCATTCGGGCAAGCAACGCGCTTTTCGACTAGAGGATTGGCCGCCGCGCACGATGCGCCCACTCACACCCGATGAGTTGCGCGTTTTGAAATTGCTGCGCAAAGCGTTACCGGAATGCTTGTTGATGCCGCAGGTCGCTTTGGCGCGCTTTTTGAGCGTGCAACAAAACCGCTCTTACAACCAATGGTTTGGCAGCGTCGGCCGGCGCTGTGTGGATTTTCTGTTGTGCTCGGAGCAAGGCGATGTGTTAGGGGTGATCCAGTTGCATTCGACGAAAACCAAGCCACCTTCTGAAGGCACACTGCGCAAACTTAAAGCACTAGAGATGGCTCATATCCCTGTGTGGCAAATAGCCAAGGACGATTTGCCGGATGTGCACGCACTGCGGGCGATGGTGATGCCTGAACTGCAGGCGGCAGAACAACACTCCATTCAGCATCAAGACTCAGACTGGGCAGCCACGAAGCTGGAGCCGCGCGAATTTTCTGTACTGCGCAAAAAAACAGAAAGCCAAAATGCTAAGCCCGATCGCTGGAATCAAGCGTGGCCCACTGAAGAAGCACGCTCAAGCGCCTTTTTAGACGAATGGGGCATGATTGAGTTGCCGCCTTTGGTCGTTAAAGGCTCAGGCCGGAGTGCTACGGGATTCACGCGCTAAACGATGAAGCGGAGCGCAGCTTGGGTCATGATTTGTATTTCACCGAGCAGCCGTAGGCGCGCGTCACACTGTTACTCACCGACTTGCCGCTTGCTATTTCTGCCATAGAGACTTTCACATAATTCGTGGCTTTAGGAATGTCTGCTGCGCTGGCGCTGGGAATGCTATCAATGCCGCCCGCATACACGAGCATGCCTTTCCCATCGACGATGTACATATGCGGCGTGGTACGCGCGCCATAGGCTTTGCCGATCTTGCCGTCTTCATCCATGAGCGTGTGAGTGGCTGGTGCTTTTTGATCTTTCATCCATTTGCCCAAATCGACGGGCTTCAAATAATCTGGATGATCGGTGCCCGTGGAATTGATGGCGAGCCAGACCACGTTTTTGGCTGCGGCATCTTGCTGCGTGCCTTGCATATTGCCGCCTTGGTAATGCTTGCGCACATAGGGGCAGCCAGGGTTGACCCATTCGAGCACGACGGTTTTGCCTTTGAAATCAGCCAAGGAGACGGTTTTACCATTGACATCTTTGGCGGTGAAATTGGGGGCGGCTTGGCCGACGGTGGCCGTTGCTTGCGCCCAAGCAATAGACGTGGTGGCCAGCAGCGCTGCTGTGGCGACAGATGAGGTGGCGAATTGACGGCGTAGCATGATGAATTCCTTTAGCAGATGCAATTTGATAACTCAGAGTTTCGCAAGTTCCGTTTGCAATTGTGTGACGCTCAGAATTTCCGACAGCACCACAGGGGCACTGCCTGGCTTGTAGATCACATACACCGGCACGCCGCTGCGACCCAGCTGATTGAGAGCTTGCGTGATGGCGGGGTCGCGGCGCGTCCAATCGGCGCGAAGGAGCTGCACCTTCTTGTCCGCAAAATCTTGCTGCACGGTTGCGTCAGAAAGCGTCGTTGACTTGTTGTATTGGCAGGTGACACACCAAGCGGCTGTGAAATCCACAAACACGGGTTGATTTTTTGCCAAGAGTTGCTCAACTTTGCCTGGCTCCCATGCTTGCCACCCAGCGGCCTGAATCGGCGTGGACTCCTGAATTTTTAAGACATTTGCACCAATAGCCGCCAAGAAATATGCGCTGAATGCTATAGAAATAGTAGCGACCACCGTGCGTGAGCGCCCGCGCAGCGAGAGCGCCCAAGCGAGCATAGCCGCGCACAGCAGCAACACGAGCAAAGAAGCTGCGCCATTGATCCCGCTTTGCTGCCCAATCACCCAGAGCAGCCAAACAACAGTTGCCAGCATCGGAAAGGCCATGAATTTCTTGAACACATCCATCCACGCACCGGGGCGCGGCAGAAGATTGGCCAAGGCGGGCACGAGGCTCGCAGCCAAATATGGCGCGGCCATGCCGATGCCTAAAGCTGTAAATACTGCAAGCGCCTGCCAAGCCGGCAGCCCCAGCGCATAGCCCAGCGATGCGCCCATGAAGGGCGCGGTGCATGGCGAAGCGATGGCTACCGCAAGCACGCCCGAGAGAAACGCATCGATCTGAGGATTCTTCGCTCGTAAAGTCGCCAAGCGCGAAGGCAAGATAGTACTCATCTCAAAAACGCCCAGCAAATTGAGTGCAATCAAAGTAAACAACAATGCCAGAGACGCCACAACGATAGGCGACTGCAACTGAAAGCCCCAGCCCAGCGCCTCACCGCTCGCACGCAAGGCCAGCATCAAGCTGCCCAGCGCTAAGAAGCTCAGCATCACGCCCGCCGTGTAAGCGATGCCGCCGGCAACTCTCGCCTTTTGGGAAGGCGCGTTTGCAAAGCCGAGCACCTTGATGGCGAGCACAGGAAGCACACAAGGCATCAGATTCAAAATCAAGCCACCAAGCAAAGCGAGCAGCAAGGCAGGCAGCAAAGAAGTGACTTCCGAGCCTCCGGCTTGAATCGGCCTTTGTGAAGCGCCCGCATTCGCTTTGAGCGCAGCCGCCAGCTCGGGAGAGATTTGCGCCGCAGCCGCGACCGTGGGCCATACGCCCTCCACCTTGGCCTGCACGCGATACGCTGCTTCGCCCTGCGCAATCAGAACCAGCGGCATCACTTCTGGGCTGCCGCTGCGCTGCTGAGACAATGGAAACGAAGCCGTCCATACATCGCCGGCCCAAGCCTGACTCCAAACAGCAGCGCCTTTGCCGCCTTCACTCGCAAGCTTCGCACCATTCTCCAATACCTCAGGTGTCTCAGGAAAAATTTGTAAACTTTTGCCGCGCAACGCCGCAGGTAAATCACGAACGCTGAACTCAAGCTGCTTATCAACGATCTTCGCACTCGCTGCCGCCTTCACATCTTGCGGATCCTGCGCAAACGCCGCATCAAAAGCTGCCTTATGCAGTGCAGTTGAGCTGGTAGCCGGAATCTTCACAGCAAATTCGCCCTCCTCCGGTATGCATTCCTGTTTGCACACCAGCCACACGGCCTTGAGCTTCACTTGCAAATCGGCTTTGAGCAAATCCGCCTTGTACATCGAAGAAATCTCAAGCGGCACGGGTAGCAGCACCGTGCCCTCATAACCATAATTTGCCAGCGAACCAATCCAGATTTTCTTAGGTGCAGGCCAGCGCGTCTCACCGGCTTGGATACCAGCAGGAAGCGTCCATTGCATCTCAGTGGGCTGCCCTGAATCGCCCGAATTCTTCCAATACGTGTGCCACTCGGGCTGGTGCGTGATTTGCAAACCCACCCACACCTGTTTACCCGCGCCCACGCCATCGGGCGCATAGGCCAGTAGCTCCGCACGCACTTGCGGCGTCGTGACCACTGAACTTGCATTTTTTAAGCCAATCTGGCCGCTAACCGGCATAAATACTGCGTAGAGTGCTATGAAAAAGAGAGCCACTCTAAAACGCCAATGAGAGAAAAATTGCATCATGACTGGAGTGTGTTTTCGGACAAAAAGTTCAGAGCTCGCCTGCTATCTGCAATACTTGCGCAACGATCTCTGCGCCAAGCAAATGCCACGCCATTGGCCTCGGCAATCATCCGCCCTTTTTGCTCGTCAATTAACAAGGTGCAACAGCCACATTCACGCCATGAGCCATCAACGTATCGCCAAACGGCACACTCACAAACAGTGGCTGCCCGTGCTTGCTCACCAGCGACAAGCGGCCTTCTTGCGCCTCGCGCGTCAGCTCGCCTGAGCGGTCGCGCAGATCGCGAATGCTGAAAGTTTGCATGATAAAGTTCCAAAGCGAATTCATCCGCAAATTGTAGGTCAAGCAGGTGGTCGACGCACCCCGACTGTAGAAGACCGAAGAAGATCATGGGCACGAAGATAGCTACGGCGATCAAGTTGAGCCACCAAACTCTCACACTATGCGCCGCATGGTGGCTGATTTCTTCTCAATCTTCACCACTCGCTGAACATTGACGCAGGCAGGCTGATCAGCACTAATATACCGTGCTGCGCGCGGCATTCATGGCTGCAATGGGGTTTTCGCTGTGCTTACTTGGCATGAAAATCGCTTACAGTCATCTGCAATAGTTGACCAATTGGTTAGTTTTCTAGCTTTAACCGCGTAAGTGACTCACTGCACAGCTCATGATGCCATCTGAATCTAATTTCCCTGCAGACGCTTTGACCGCCGCACAAACCGTTCCTACAGCGCAAAAGAGCCAAGCCGTTGAGGTGCGCCAGGCCAGCGTGGTGTATCAAACGGCAGATCATCCTGTGCATGCACTTAGCGACATTAATTTAGACATTGCCCAAGGCGAATTTGTCTCGCTGATTGGGCCTTCGGGCTGCGGCAAAACGACTTTGATGCGCGTGATTGCTGATTTGGAGCAGATCAGCGCTGGGCAAGTGCTGGTCAATGGCGTGTCGCCGCATCATGCGCGGCTGGCGCGGGCTTATGGCTACGTGTTCCAAGCGCCTGCGCTTTTTCCTTGGCGCAATGTGTTGGCCAACGTGACACTGCCTTTGCAAATCATGGGGTTTTCCAAAGAAAAGGCTCGCGCAGTTGCAATGGAGCATCTCTCGCGTGTGAGCCTGAATGGTTTTGAAGGCAAATACCCGTGGCAGCTCTCGGGCGGCATGCAGCAGCGCGTCTCGATCGCGCGGGCGCTCTCGTTTGAGCCCAAGCTTTTGATGATGGATGAGCCTTTTGGGGCGCTTGATGAAATCACGCGCGATCGGCTCAATGAGCAATTGCAGCAACTCTGGCAAAAAGAAAAGCGCACCGTGGTGTTTGTGACGCACTCGATTGCTGAAGCGGTGTATTTGTCTACGCGCATTGTGGTGATGTCTCCAAGGCCGGGGCGCATCGTCAAAGTGATTGATTCCACTTTGCCAGATGCGCGGCATTTGGGGCTGCGCGACAGCCCAGAATTCATTGCGCTGGCGCATGAAGTACGGGAGGCTTTGGCGAATGGCCATCATGAGTAAAGCCCTGCCCGCTCCAAGCGCTACTTGGCAAGCGCGGTTTGTACATCAAGGTTTTCCTGTGGTCGTGGTTTTGGCAATTTTGATTCTGATTTGGTATGTGGCCGCTTGGGTGCTGAATTCCCCCGGCGCGATTGAGCGCGTGCTCAACAACCGAGAGGGCGCTTGGGGCTGGCAAGATTTGGCTTTAGTCACGATGTCGATGGAGCGTCCCTTGCTGCCTGCGCCGCATCAGGTGGCCATGGATTTGTGGGAAAGCTTGGTGGATTGGCCGCTAGATTCGCCGCGCAATTTACTCTTCCATGCCTACATCACTGCGCAATCCACATTGGCTGGCTTTGTGATGGGCACTTTGCTTGGCTTGGTGCTCTCGGTGTTGATCGTGCATTCGCGCACGCTAGATCGCGCGCTACTGCCTTGGATTGTGGCTTCGCAAACTGTGCCTGTTCTGGCGATTGCGCCGATTGTGTTGATTATTTTGGGCAGCTTGGGTTTCACAGGCATTGCGCCTAAGGCCACGATTGCGATGTATTTGTGCTTTTTCCCGGTGACAGTGGCGATGGTGCAAGGCTTGCGCTCGCCACAAGTGATTGAGACGGAAATGATGCACACCTACGCGGCAAGCAAATGGCAAGCGCTGTGGTGGCTACGCTTGCCTGCTTCGCTGCCCTTTTTGTTTCCACCGCTGCGCGTGGGTGTGGCTGCCGGGCTGGTGGGTGCGATGGTGGCGGAGCTGCCAACGGGCGCAGAAGCTGGTCTAGGCGCTAGGCTGCTCACAGGCTCGTATTACGGCAACACAATACAAATCTGGTCGGCACTGGTGATGTCTGCTCTGCTTGGGCTCAGCCTCACGGCCGCTGTTGCATTGGCGGAGAAAATTGTGCTGCGATCAAGGAGCGGGAGATGAAAAAGACAGCTCTCATCGTTTTTGCAATCGCCGTTTGCGCCTTGATGCTGCTGCAAGTATTGCCTGCACCGGGTGAGGCCGAAGGCAAGATCACCCCAGCTTTTTGGCTATCCTGCGTGATAGTCGCCGTCGCCTCGGTGTGCAGCATTCAACGCGTTGCAGCACTAGACACGGTGAAATACGGTGAGCGTTTTGTCGGGCTGCTCACTGCTGCGCTGTTTGGCCTGTGGCTGGTGTATTTTTGGCAAATCTTGGTGGTGGCGTTTGAAGTGCCTCGCGTGATTTTGCCGCCGCCTTCATTGATTGCGCAGTCGTTAGCAAGCAATCTGTCCAAGCTGTGGGACGACTTTGTGCAAACCGTGATTCAGTCTGTACTTGTGGGCTGGGTGTTGGGTTGTGGCTTGGGTTTCGCGGTGGCTGTGGCGATCGATCGTATGCCTTTTTTGCAGCGCGGCTTGCTGCCGATTGCCTCACTCACCAGCGCCGTGCCTTTGGTGGGCGTGGCACCCATTGCGGTGATGTGGTTTGGCTTTGAATGGCAAAGCAAAGCCGCCGTAGTGGTGCTCATGACCTTCTTTCCTATGCTGGTTTCTACCCTTGCTGGCCTGAAAGCGGCTGGCAAACTAGAGCTTGAATTGATGCATGGCTATGCGGCGAGCTATTGGCGCACCTTGACAGCGCTCAGGTTGCCTGCGGCCATGCCCTTCATTTTTGGTGCGCTCAAGGTCAACGCGACACTGGCTTTGATTGGGGCCATCGTGGCGGAATTTTTCGGCTCGCCCACGCATGGCATAGGTTTTCGGATTTCTTCGGAGGCGGGCAAGATGAATATGCCTCTGGTGTGGGCTTCGATTGTGGTGGCAGCAGTGGCAGGCTCTTTGGCCTATTCCTTGCTTGTGCAGTTGGAGCGAAAAATCGCGTTTTGGCATCCCTCTGTACGCGGAGTCAAGTAAAAGCGAATCGATTTTGAGGTGAGTGTTTTCTTTATGTGTGTTTATTCAATTTAAAAGGAGTTTGACGATGCTTAGTTCCAAATTGACGAAGACTTTAATCGCTGCTGCCATTGGCATCAGCGCAGTTGCGGCCAACGCGCAAGAAAAAGTTACGGTGCAACTCAAATGGGTCGCGCAAAGCCAGTTTGCTGGCTACTACGTGGCTGCTGCCAAGGGTTACTACAAAGAGGCTGGCTTAGATGTGACGATTCGCCCCGGCGGCCCCGATATTTCTCCCGTGCAAGCGCTGGTGGGCAAGCAAGCCGATATTGCTGTGAACTGGATGCCTGATGCTTTGGCCGCGCGTGAAGCCGGCTCTGCGATGGTGAACGTGGCGCAGATTTTTAACAAATCCGGCCTGATGCTCACCTGTAAAAAGAGCAGCGGCGTAAGCAGCCCGAAGGATCTCAAAGGCAAGACGCTGGGCGTTTGGTTTGGTGGCAATGAGTATCCATTCATGAGCTATATGGCCAAGCTAGGCCTTGACACCACCAAAGATGTGAAAATTTTGAAGCAAGGTTTCAACGTTGATCCACTCTTGCAAAACCAAGCTGCTTGCATCTCCACCATGATCTACAACGAATATTGGCAAGTGATTGATGCTGGCGTGAAAGAAAGTGATCTCGTGACGTTCTTCTATGAAGAGCAAGGCGTGGCGTCTCTTGAAGATGGCTTGTATGTGATGGAGGCCAATTTGAAAGATCCCGCTTTTGTGGCACGCATGGGCAAATTCGTGAAGGCCACGCTACGCGGCTGGAATGAAGCTGTGAAAAACCCAGCAGAAGCGGCAAAAATCGTGGTGGCTGCAGACAAATCCGGCAGCGCGAATTTGAAAGTGCAAACGCGCCAGATGGAAAATATTGCTAAGCTGATTAGCACCGCCAACACACCAAAAATGGGTTATCTAGAGCCAGCCGCTTTTGAGCGCACAGTCAAAGTGCTAATGGCGGGAGGAAGCACACCAGTGATCAAGAAAGATCCAGGTAAGGCTGCTTACTCGCACGTTGTTTGGGAGGCTGCTACCAAGAAGTAACGCAGTGAGTGCTTGATTGCCATTTTGAGCACAAGCAAAAATGCTAGGGGCTTGCTGTTTTAATGCAGCAAGCCTTTTTTTTATTCTTCTACTAACCTATGACAACACCCACCGATGAGTCTGGCACCAGCCAGATTCGTCAAACCAATGAGCGCGTGATTCTTGCTGCCGCAGAAGCGATGTTTGCGCGCGCCGGCTTCTCGGGCACGACGATGGCTGCGATTGCTCAGGCCAGCGGTTTGCCCAAAGCCAACTTGCACTACTACTTTGGCAGCAAAGAAGCCATTTATCGCGCAGTGCTCGTGCGGATTTTGAGCGATTGGCTTGCGCCAGCAGATGCTATTATTTTGGAAGCAGATCCTCGCACAGCGATTGAGCAATACATTCGCGCGAAGATGGCGCTCTCGATCCAGCGCCCCGATGCATCTAAAGTTTTTGCCAACGAGTTGCTGCATGGCGCACCTGTGGTGCAGGAGCTGCTCGCTACCGAGTTACGCAAACTCGTGAAAACCAAAGTAGCCGTGCTACAAGCGTGGATGGATCAAGGGCGCATGGCGCAGGTGGATGGAACGCATTTATTTTTCACCATTTGGGCAGCGAGTCAGACTTATGCTGATTTTGATGTGCAAGTCAGCGCCGTGTTGGGGCACAACAACTTAACCCCAAAGGCGCACAGTCGCGCCACCGAGCATGTGGTGTCGCTGATTTTGCGTGGCTGCGGGTTGGCAGATTAATTCACCACACCTGCACGCTCCAGCATCGCATGCAAGAGCACATTGCAGCCTGCCGTGATGTGCTCAGGCTTGGCGTCTTCAATTTCGTTGTGGCTGATGCCATCTTTGCAAGGAATAAAAATCATGCCGCTCGATGCGAGCTTGGCCATATAAACCGCATCATGGCCCGCACCTGAGACGACCGGCATATTCGAGTAACCCAACTTCTTTGCAGCTCGCGCCACGGCATCAATACAATCCGCATGGAAGCCAATCGCAGAGTAGCTCGACACCATCTCAATCTGAATCGGTAAGCCCGTTTCTTTGCTGAGCTTATCTGCATAGGCTTTCACTTCTGCGACCATTTGCTCGACCAATGCATCCGTGCTATTGCGCAAATCCATCGAGAATTTCACACGGCCGGGAATCACATTGCGGCTGTTGGGAAACACTTGCACCATACCGACCGTGCCGCGACCGTGCGGCGCATGCCGCAGCGCAGAAGCCACCACCTCTTGCATCAAATGCGTGGCCACCTGCATCGCATCTTTGCGCAGCGCCATCGGCGTGGGGCCCGCATGCGCTTCCATACCCGTGACGGTGCAGTCAAACCAGCGAATGCCTAGAACACCTTGCACCACACCAATTGTCACATGGTTGTCTTCCAATACTGGGCCTTGCTCGATATGCGTTTCGAAATATGCGCCAATCGGATGGTCACCCGGCTCTTGCTCGCCAACATAGCCAATGCGAGCCAGCTCATCTTTCACGGATTTGCCTTCGGTATCTTTCGCAGCATACGCATGCTCCAGCGTGAAGGCCTTGGCAAACACGCCCGAGCCCATCATCACCGGCACAAAGCGCGAGCCTTCTTCGTTTGTCCAAAAAGCCACTTCAATCGGCGCTTCGGTCTCGATCCCCAAATCATTTAAAGTGCGCACCACTTCTATACCGGCGAGAACACCGTAGTTGCCATCAAACTTGCCACCGGTGGGCTGGGTGTCAATGTGGCTGCCGGTCATGATCGGAGGCAGGCTGTTGTTGCGCCCTGCTCTGCGCATGAAGCCGTTGCCAATCTTGTCGATGGTCACGCTCATGCCAGCTTCCCTTGCCCAGCGCGTTACCAAATCTCGGCCTTGCTTGTCCAGATCGGTGAGCGTGAGGCGGCAAACACCGCCCTTGGGCGTTGCGCCGATTTGCGCCAGCTCCATCAGCGATGCCCAGAGGCGATCCCCGTTGATGCGCAGGCTATCCACATCGACTTTAGATTCAAGTGTTGCAGTGCTCATGATCTCGACTCCGAAAGAATAAAAATTAACGCGCCACTGCGCTCGGTGCTTGGCTGGCCATACGTAGCTTGCTGGCAGAAAAATCAGAATTGAACGCGGAGCGCTTGATATAGCGACCCACACCCGATTTAGCACGTAGTTCGCCCTTCACAAATACTAATTCGCCTTGGCTGATCGTGTGCGTGGGGATGCCCTTCACCTGACGACCTTCAAAGATATTGAAATCGCCTTTGCTGTGTTGCGTTTTCACAGACAGGGTTTTACTGCCCAACGGGTCCCACACCACGACATCGGCATCCGCGCCTACCGAGATGCTGCCTTTTTGCGGATAAATATTGAACAACTTCGCCGTGTTGGTTGACGTCACGGCAACAAATTCGCTCGGCGTCAAACGCCCGGTGTTCACGCCAGCATCCCAAATCACCGCCATGCGCTCTTCGATACCGCCGCAGCCATTGGGAATTTTTGCAAAATTGTCTTTGCCCGCTGCTTTTTGCTCGGCGCAGAAAGTGCAGTGGTCGGTAGCCGTGGTGTGAAGGTTGCCTGATTGCAGGCCGCGCCATAAAAACTCTTGATTGCCTTTTTCCCTAAAGGGCGGGCTCATCACGTGTGCCGCAGCGCTGGTGAAATTCGTATCGCGGTAGACACTGTCATCAATGACTAAATGCCCAGCGAGTACTTCGCCATACACTCGCTGACCACGTGCGCGAGCGAGCGCAATCACCTCCGCTGTCTCAGCCGATGACACATGCACCACATAAATCGGCACGCCCAGCACATCAGCAATCGCAATCGCTCGATTGGCTGCTTCGGATTCCACACGCGGCGGGCGCGAGAGCGGATGGCCTTCTGGCCCAGTGATTCCTTTGGCCAGCACTTCGTTTTGCAACAGATACACCAGCTCACCATTTTCAGCATGCACGGTAGGCATCGCGCCCAGCTCTAGCGCACGCTGGAAGCTGTTGACCAGCGTTTCATCGTTGCACATGATGGCGTTTTTGTAAGCCATGAAGTGCTTGAAGCTGTTGATGCCCTCTTCGTTAACCAGAGTGCCCATATCGCGCTTGACGCTTTCGTCCCACCACGTAATCGCTACGTGAAAGCTGTAGTCACTTGCCGCTTTTTCAGCCCAGCCACGCCATTTTTTGTAGGCCGAGAGAATCGGCTCCATCGGATCGGGGATCACAAAATCAATGATCATCGTGGTGCCGCCAGCCAGGCCAGCAGCAGTGCCGGTGTAGAAATCATCCATCGTGACGGTGCCCATGAAGGGCAGCTGCATATGGGTATGCGGATCAATGCCGCCGGGCATCACATATTGGCCACTGGCATCCACGATCGTTGCACCAGCTGGGGCTGACAAACCTTCGCCCACCTGCACGATGCGACCGTCTTGGCAAAGCACATCGGCGCGAAAAGCGCGATCAGCGTTAACGACTGTGCCGCCGCGAATCAATAAAGTAGTCATGGAGGTCTCCTGATGAGTTTGAGCTTGAAGTGCTTTCAATATGGCATGGTAAACCTAAGCAGGCGCGGTTGCACGCATCGGATTGTTGGGGTGCGTTGTCCAGTCGGCATGCTTGTCGCTCACGGTTTTGCCTGTGCGCTGATCCGTCTCGCCGGGCATCAAATCTTTCAAACTGATGCATTCAGGCACAGGGCAAACTGTGACGCACAAATTGCAACCCACACATTCGTCTTCCATCACTTCGAAATGCCGCTTGCCATTTTTGGAGGCCATGATGGCTTGATGCGATGTGTCTTCGCAAGCGATATAGCAGCGGCCACATTGAATACAACTGTCTTGGTTAATCACAGCTTTGGAGATGCTGTTGAGATTGAGGTATTGCCACTGAGATACCGTGGGCAATGCCTTGCCTACAATCTCTTGCACGCTTTTGAAGCCCATTTCATCCATGTAATTGGACAAGCCATCTTTCATCTCCTGCACGATCTTGAAGCCATACACCATCGCAGCAGTACAGACCTGTACATTGCCTGAGCCAAGCGCGATGTAATCCAGCGCATCACGCCAATTGCCAATGCCGCCAATGCCGGAGATGGGCATGCCTGCCGTCTCTTGATCTCGCGCGATCTCGGCCACCATGTTGAGCGCAATCGGCTTGACCGCAGGGCCGCAATAGCCGCCATGCGAACCTTTTCCTCCTGTGGCCGGAGACATGGTGAGTGAATAGGGATCGACACCCATGATGGAGTTGATCGTGTTGATCAGCGAGACCGCGTCTGCACCGCCACGCTTGGCAGCACGCGCAGGATTGCGAATGTCAGTAATGTTTGGCGTGAGTTTGACGATCACAGGCAGCTTGGAATACTGCTTGCACCAAGCCGTGACCATTTGAATGTATTCGGGTACTTGCCCTACAGCTGCGCCCATGCCGCGCTCGCTCATACCGTGCGGGCAGCCAAAATTGAGCTCAATGCCATCAGCGCCTGTGTCTTCCACGCGCGGCAAAATCGCTTTCCATGCTGCCTCTTCACAAGGTACCATGAGCGACACCACCATCGCGCGATCTGGCCAATTGCGTTTGACTTCCATGATTTCTTGGAGATTGGTCTCTAAATCGCGATCCGTGATCAGCTCAATATTGTTAAAGCCCAGCATGCGGCGATCCGGCGTCAGCAATGCGCCATAGCGCGGGCCGTTGACATTCACAATCGGCGGACCGGGTTCGCCCAAAGTTTTCCAGACCACGCCGCCCCAGCCCGCCTCAAAAGCGCGGTTAACGTTGTAGGCTTTGTCAGTAGGCGGCGCGGAGGCCAGCCAGAATGGATTGGGGCTTTTGATGCCTGCGAAATTGATTGCGAGATTGGCCATGATGTTTGCTCCGATTACGATGCATTGCTCAGGAATGCATGGATGGCATGGGCAGATTGTTTGCCATGCTCCACGGCTTCAACGGTTAAGTCAAGCCCGCCAGCGCGGCAGTCGCCGCCAGCCCACACGCCGGCAAGCCCCGTTGTGCCTTGTGCATCGGTAGCGATTCGGCCCCCCTCCAACTTGAAGCCTGCTTGTGCAAGCAGTGGGTTGCCCAATTGTTGGCCAATGGCTTTGAGCACCATATCTGCTTCGATCACTAACGTTTCTCCATTGGGAACAAGTTTGCCTTCGAGCATTTTTTGCTGCGCAAATTTCACAGCCGCAGCATGGCCATTCACGCCGACCACTGCCACAGGCGCGAGCCAATGCGAGATCACCACGCCGTTGGTTTGCGCCCATTCTTGCTCGTCCTTAGATGCTGTCATGGTAGAAGCGCCACGCCTGTAGACCATATGCACACTTTCCGCACCGAGCAATTTGGATTGCACGGCCGCATCGACCGCCGTCATTCCGCCGCCAATCACCACCACTCGCCGACCTACAGGTAGCGTGATCAAATCTTGAGTCTGCCGCAACGTAGCAATAAAATCCACCGCGTCTTGCACACCCCGTAAATCTTCACCGGGCACGCCAAGCTGGTGCGTGCTCGATAAACCTATGCCCAAAAACAGCGCATCAAAATCTTTTCGTAACGTAGCCAATTGCTCAGGAGTTTCTAGCATCCAGTTGTGGCGAATCTCCATGCCGCCTATTTCCAGCAACCAATTGACTTCGCGTTGCGCAAAATCATTCGGCGTTTTGTAGCTTGCGAGGCCATATTCGTTCAGTCCGCCCGGCTTTTGATTGGCATCAAAAATCACCACGTTGTGCCCCTGACGCGCTAAGGTATACGCGCAGGCTAAGCCCGCCGGCCCTGCGCCTACCACGGCGACTTTTTTACCCGTAGATGCCGTACGCGTGAAAATTTGCGGCTGCTTGCTTTCCATTAGCGCATCAACTGCATAGCGTTGCAAGCGGCCAATGGCTACGGGCTTGTCTTCCTGCGTGGTACGCACACACACCGCTTCGCACAAATTCTCAGTAGGGCAGACGCGAGCACACATGCCGCCCAGCGGATTGGATTCCAAAATGGTGCGTGCTGAGCCGCGCAGGTTGCCATCAGCGATCCGCTTGATGAAAGAAGGCACATCAATACTGGTGGGGCAAGCGGTGGCGCAAGGCGCATCAAAACAATACAAGCAACGCTCAGCCTCCAACAAGGCTTGCGATGCCGTGAGTGGCGGTGTTGCATCGCCAAAGCGTTTTAGATATTCCGCTGCAGGCAAACGGCCAGCTCGGATATCGGGGGCAATCGTCGTCAACATGCGGCTTACTCCTAGATTTGACTTAAAGCTGGCGCTTCATAAATCTGACCGTTTGGTCAAGTTTCAGTATCCATACTAGCAATAGTCAGGCCATCTTGTCAGCAGGGTTTGTCCGGTTGTGAGCGTTCCTCGCATCAAGTGCTCAACAGTGATGGACAGCGCCGCGACGATACAATTTTGTAAATGACCGAATCGTCGATTCAGACTGAGGTCATGGCGTGTTCAAATGCGAAAGAGGTAAAGCCGTTTTATAGCGAACCTGCTTCAACGCAAAGCTAGATCGAATTTTCTCAATGCCGGGAATCGACGTCAGTTGCTCCAAAATGAATTTTTCAAGAGCTGGCAAATCCGGCACGGCCACCCGGATCAAATAATCGCTGTCGCCTGTCATCAAATAGCATTCCATCACTTCTTCGTGCTCGGCAATGCGCTGCTCAAATTCTGAGAGCGCCGATCTGCTCTGCTCTTTCAGGCTGATGTTGATGAAAACTGAAAGCCCCAACCCGAGCTTGGAGGGATTGGCCAGCGCCACATAGCGGTCAATCACGCCCGTTGATTCAAGTACCTTAACGCGCGCTAAGCAAGGCGATGGCGAAAGGTGCACGCGCCGCGCCAACTCCACATTGGAGAGATCACCTTTGCGCTGCAATTCGCTGATAATTTTGTAATCTATGCTGTCTAAATTTATCATTTCAGAATTTTATGCCGAAATGTATTGTTTTAACAGCCGTATTCAGCAACACATTTTTCTCAACTTTGGCCACAATCAACGTGATGAACGCATCAATTGCCCTCCAACATTGGCTCCATACGCAACCAGCCACCACCGACACCGACCCGCTTGAAACTGCCGAGTGGCGCGATGCGCTCAGCGCGCTCATTACAAGCCAAGGCCAAGAGCGTGCGCGGTTTTTACTGAGCGATTTGCTCGCGCAAGCACGTGCGCAGGGCGTGAATTGGCAGCCTGCATTGAATTCGCCTTATGTCAACACCGTGCATGTGAATCGCCAAGGCTCATTCCCCGGCGATCTGGCCATGGAAGAAAGAATAGGTTCGCTCATGCGTTGGAATGCGCTAGCGATGGTGGCGCGGGCAAACATTGCTTATGGTGAGCTGGGCGGCCATATCGCCAGCTACGCGAGTGCGGCAGATTTGTTTGAAGTGGGCTTCAATCATTTCTTTCGTGGCCGAGACGAAAAGCATCAAGGTGATCTTGTTTTTTTCCAGCCGCACAGCGCCCCCGGCGTGTATGCACGCGCGTTTCTTGAAGGCAGATTGACAGAACAAGACCTCACCTTTTTCCGCCGCGAGCTAGAAGCCCCAGCGCGTGGCGCGCGTGGCCTGTGCAGTTATCCGCATCCGTATCTCATGCCCGATTTTTGGCAATTTCCCACTGGCTCGATGGGCATTGGCCCGATCAGCTCGATTTATCACGCCCGCTTCATGCGCTATCTCACGCATCGCAATTTGCTCGATTGCAGCCAGCGCAAAGTCTGGGGCGTATTCGGCGATGGCGAGATGGATGAGCCGGAATCGATGAGCGCATTAACGCTCGCCTCGCGCGAGGGTTTAGACAATCTCGTTTGGGTGGTCAATTGCAATCTGCAGCGCTTAGATGGCCCGGTGCGCGGCAATGGCAGCGTGATCAATGAACTGGAGCGTTTGTTTGCAGGCGCAGGCTGGAATGTGATTAAGCTGCTTTGGGGCAGTGATTGGGATGGCCTGTTTGCACGCGACATCACGGGCGCTTTGGTGAGCGCACTGGAAGGCACAGTCGATGGTCAAATGCAAACCTTCGCCGCCAAAGATGGCCGCTACAACAGAGAGCATTTCTTCGGCCAAAACGATGCCTTGAAGCACCTCGCCCAAGGCATGACCGATGAGCAAATTGACCGCTTAAAACGCGGCGGCCACGACATCGTGAAAATCTACGCGGCATACGCAGAAGCGGCCAAACACACCGGCCAGCCCACCGTCATCTTGGCGCACACCAAGAAGGGCTACGGCATGGGCACAGCCGGCCAAGGCAAGATGACGACGCACAGCCAGAAGAAACTTGACGATACCGACTTAAAAGAATTTCGCAATCGCTTCAATCTGCCGCTCTCAGATGTACAAGCGATGAATTTAGAGTTTTACAAACCCGAAGAGAGCAGCGCAGAGATGCAATACCTGCAAGCCAAGCGCAGTGAACTCGGTGGCTATCTGCCCAAAAGGCAGACCGAATGTGACGCGGTCAACCTACCCGCGTCATCGACGTGGGCGCAATTCGCGCTCAAAGCCGGCGGCAAAGAAATGAGCACAACGATGGCCTTCGTGCGCATGCTGGGCAATCTGCTCAAAGACGAAAGCCTAGGCCGGCGCATCGTGCCCATCGTGGCTGATGAAGCGCGCACCTTTGGTATGGCCAATTTATTCAAACAAGTCGGTATCTACTCAAGCCAAGGGCAGCAATACGCGCCAGAAGACATTGGCTCGGTGCTGAGTTATCGCGAAGCGATTGATGGCCAAATTTTGGAAGAAGGCATCAGCGAGGCGGGAGCCATTGCCAGTTGGACGGCAGCCGCCACCAGCTACAGCGTGCACGGCCTGGCCATGCTGCCTTTCTACATCTACTACAGCATGTTTGGCTTCCAGCGCGTGGGCGATGCCATTTGGGCCGCGGCTGATCAACGCGCTAGAGGCTTCTTGCTCGGCGCAACGTCTGGCCGCACCACTTTAGGCGGCGAAGGCTTGCAACACCAAGACGGTACCAGCCACATCGTGGCCGCCACCATCCCCAATTGCAAAGCGTATGACCCCGCATTTGCTGGCGAGCTAGCCGTGCTTGTCGAGCGCGGCATGCAAGAGATGATGCAAGAGCAAAAAGATGTTTTCTACTACATCACGTTGATGAACGAAAACTACGCGCAGCCTGATTTACCAGAGGGCGCGGATGTTGGCGTGATTCGTGGATGCTATTTATTTAGTAGCAGTTCGCGCAATGAATACGCCGGCAAAGTGCCTAAAACGCCTCAAAATCAGCCTACCAACACAAAATCTCCCATCACACTGCTAGGCTCCGGCGCCATCCTCACCGAAGTGATCAAAGCCGCCGAGCAACTGGCTGCTGTCGGCCACGACGTACACGTCATCAGCGTCACCAGTTGGAGCGAGCTCTCCCGCGACGGCATGGCCTGCGAAAAGTCTGGCGAGAGGCCTTGGCTACAACAAGTCCTCCAGCAGACCGAAGGCCACATCGTCGCCGCTAGCGATTACGTGCGCAGCCTGCCCGAGAGCATCCGCGCCTACATCCCCGCAGGCCGCAGCTACAAAACACTAGGCACAG
>JAYWHR010000065.1:0-94187 GCA_043777675.1 Comamonadaceae bacterium
TTCATCAGTTTGTAGGCTACCGGCAGCAGCAGCAGGCCGCCCGCCAACATCAAGCCGGGGATTTTCAGCAGCCAGACGATGCCCAGCGTGAACGCTATGCGGATCACGATAGCACCTGCGGTGCCCCAAATGATCACGCGCTTTTGAAGGTGTTGCGGTACGTTACGCGCCGCCAAGCCGATGACCAGCGCGTTATCACCCGCCAGCACCAAGTCGATCATGATGATGGTGAGGAGCGCCATCAAGAACGGCGTTGAGAGAAATTCCATAGAGTGTTGCCAATGCGTATAACAGGTTGATTGATACGCGACGCGAGCAGACACACAGCACGTTGAACCTTGATCTTCGCTCGATGAGAGGCACTGAAGAAAGTCGACGCTTGCGTACCCGCACGCAAAGCGCGGTTCAAGAGCGAAGGTCTTGCATGACATGTCGAAATTTCGACTTGTCCCCCGAGGCCGGATGATTTAGCGTTGCGCTACATCACCGTACTGACGACATCGGTGTGGGAGCTACTCCCCTTCAATTGAAAGATTATTCCACACTGAACCAAAAAATTTTGCATAATTTTTCGTCAACTTATCGTCTTAAGCCCCTATTTAATTGGCCTCAGCGCACATTTATTGAATTTTGCGACTTTTCCACTTATGGGCGTCAAGCCCTCGTTAAATGGCACTTTCCGCTAAAAGTTGTTAAATTGCCATTTATGAAACTTGCGGTTCCGTTTTCAACAAATATGGTGGTCTACCTGTCGCGAAGACCGCCTGGCAAATCGGCGATGCGCAATTCTGCTACTGTGAAGGCATTGCGAAAGAACGCCCTACGACGCGCCGCCGAGCGCCAGAAGTTTGACTATGAACGCTACGAAATTAACGATTGCCGTCGGCGCTCTTTCCGGGACCGCGCTATGAGTCACGGCGACAACGTTGCCGCCAACGATGGCGACGATGGCGACGCAGCGACCGAACCGAGTGTTCGGCGCGACCCAAAAACGCAAGACCCTCGTCATTGGAAAGACGACGGCTGGTCTGCGCGCATTATCAAAAACGAAGACGACGACGGCTGGGCGGTCGAGATGACGCGTGACGGCGCGCGCGAGCCCGCGCTGGTGGGGCCGTGGACGATGGGGCGCAACAAAAAAGACCCGAAGCCGCTCGACACCAGCGCCTTTCACACGCTGGTGAAAACCGCGACCGAATTCGTCAGTCGCAGCGAGCAACAACGCCACGCCACGTTGAACAAAGACGTGCGCGTCAACGCTCGTATTGACGACGTGTCAACCGATGTTCGCGTCGCGCTGGCGATCATTCCAGACGACGATTTTCCGTACGCTACGCTCACGGCGACCGACGCCGCTGGTGACATGCTTGCGCAGGTGAAAGCGCCGGCGAGCTTCAAGCTCAGCGCCGCCAGCGCCGTGGCATGGATTGAAGGCGGATTTCGCACGCCGGGGTGATCACCGCTACAGCGCGTGTCGGTTGAACGAATAAAGCCCTTGGGTAGCGCTAGTGTCGCGTCGCGTTAAAAATGACGGTATATCGCGCCGCCGTCGGTGTGCAGGGCTAGGCGCAGAACGCAGCGCATGCCGGGGCATGGGCAAGTTTTGCAACGACGCCATGCGCAGCGAGGGCAAGCGAGATGCGTCATTTTTGGCGTGACGCGACACTAGGCTTTGCATAGAATCAAAGCAAATACCCACTCACCTCTTTGCTACGGCTTGCCCAATGCCCCTCACCGCTGCCACCGCCGCAGACCGCGCGCAAATTCTGTCTGACGCGCTGCCGTACATCCGTCAGTTTCACGACAAAACGTTAGTCATCAAATACGGCGGCAACGCGATGACCGATCCGGCTTTGCAGGCGGATTTTGCGGAAGATGTGGTGCTGTTGAAGTTGGTGGGCATGAATCCTGTTGTGGTGCATGGCGGTGGGCCTCAGATTGAGGCAGCATTGAAGCGCTTGGGCAAAGAAGGCAAATTCATCCAAGGTATGCGCGTCACCGATGCGGAGACAATGGAAGTGGTGGAATGGGTGCTGGCCGGTGAAGTGCAGCAAGATATCGTTGGCCTCATCAACGCGGCGGGCGGAAAAGCAGTGGGCCTGACAGGGCGCGATGGCGGATTGATCCGCGCCAAGCAACTGCGTATGCTCGATTTGAAAGATCCGTCGATCGAGCACGATCTGGGGCAAGTGGGCGAGATTGTGGCCATTGATCCTAGCGTGGTCAAGGCTCTACAAGATGATGCCTTTATCCCTGTGGTGAGCCCGATTGGTTTTGGTGAAAACAATGAGAGCTACAACATCAATGCGGATGTGGTAGCGGCAAAATTGGCCACAATTTTGAAGGCCGAGAAGCTCATGATGCTAACCAATATTAGCGGTGTGCTCGATAAAAGCGGCAAGCTGCTTACCGAGCTCACAGCGCGCCAGATCGACGCGCTGATCGAAGATGGCACGATCTCTGGCGGCATGATTCCTAAAATCGCCGGCGCCATTGATGCCGCCAAAAGCGGCGTGAACACCGTACATATCGTGGATGGCCGTGTGCCGCATGCGATGTTGTTAGAAATTTTGACTGATCAAGCCTACGGTACCATGATCAAGTCGCACTGACCGCCATGCGCTTACTACTTGTCGAAGACGATGTGATGCTCGCCAGCGGCATCAAACTTGGCCTCTGTGGCGCGGGCTATGCAGTGGATTGGGTGGGCTCGGGAGAGCGGGCGCTTGAGGCTGTGAAAGCAGAAAGTTTTGATGCTGCTATTGTGGATCTGGGTTTGCCCAAGATGGATGGCTTAGAGCTCACCCAAACGCTGCGCAAGGGCGGCTACATTTTGCCGATTTTGATTTTGACAGCGCGCGATGCATTGGAAGATCGCGTGCAGGGGCTCGATTTTGGCGCGGATGATTACATGGTCAAGCCCTTTGAGTTGCCTGAGCTACTCGCTCGCCTGCGTGCCCTGCTTCGGCGCTCGCAAGCGGCTACGTCGAGCTCCATCAGCTATGGCCCGATTACCTTGGACACTGCGATGCGCCAAGCTTATGCGCAGCAAGACACCAGCAAACTTCCCATTGAGCTCGGCCCGCGTGAATGGACGGTGCTGGAGTATCTGATGCTCCAAGCACCGAAACCAGCAGCCAAAGAAAAAATTCTTGCCGCCCTCACGGGCTGGGATAAAGAAATCACCGCCAACGCTGTAGAGGTGTACATCTCACGCCTGCGCGGGAAACTCGATCCCTTTGGCGTGGCGCTTCGCTCTATTCGTGGTTTTGGTTATCGGCTAGAGCTCACTGCTGAGTCCGGCAGAGATACGCTTGCTTAGCGTGTAGCCATGCGCCTTCGCGCTTTGTTTCATCGCCTAAGCTCGCCTAGCCACGAAGGTAGTGTGAGCATGATGGCTGGCCTGCGCACACGCTTGATGGTCATGCTGCTTGTGCCGCTGGTGGTGTTGCTGTGCATCAGCGCTTGGCTGGATTACCGCGCGGCAGGTAGCGCAGCGATTCAGCAAGATTTCAACATGCAGCGCTTGGCTCCGTTACTCGTGGATTCCATCGTGGCAGAAGGCAGCAAGCCGGATGACCCTCCCGTGGTGCTGCTTACACCTGCCATCGAAGATTTCATCAAAGAGCGCGAGGGCCGAGCACAATGGGGAGTGGCTGCAGTGGATGGCAGGGTGATCCTCGGGCCTTCATGGCTGAGCACACCTACGCCTGCGACCAACGAGCCAGAATTTCATAGCGCAGAAGTAGGTGGCGTGGTGTATCGCATCATGGCGCAGCGCGCTGATACTGCCGCTGGTGAATATGTGCTGCTGCTGGCCGATGGCTCTGATGCTCGGCAAAGCTGGCTTCGCTCCTTACTGCTCAAAGTGTTGCTGCCTAATGGCTTGCTGCTAGCTGCGGTAGCCTTTGCTGTCAGTTGGGCTGTGGGGCGAGCGCTCAAGCCGCTCACCGACATCACCCGCGCTGTCGAGCAGCGCTCACCGCGCGATTTGAGTGAGCTGGATGCTGCGCAAACACCGCTGGAGGTGCGCCCGCTGGTGCAATCGCTGAATCGGCTCTTTGGTTTGGTCAATGCGCAGAGCGAATCGCAACGCCGCTTCATTGCCGATGCAGCGCATCAGCTTCGCACGCCGCTAGCGGGCTTGCAAGCGCAGGTAGAAGCTTGGGTGCAGTCTGCGCAAGCGGCTCAAAGCAATATTTCTGATCAAAAAGCTCAGTTAGCCGGCAAGAATACTGCGCAGAGTGCTATTACTTTAAGAGCGAGCGAGCTGATTCGCTTGCGCGATGCCACGCGCCGCACGTCTCAACTGGCCACCCAATTGCTCGCGCTCTCGCGCGCCGATGCACACGGTATGGGGCAAGCGCCCATGCAAATGGTGGATCTCGCGCAGCTATGTGTTGATGTGTTGGAGCGGCAGCTTGATGCGGCTACTCAGCGCGGCATTGATTTGGGCGTAGAGATTGATCACAGCGCGCCCATGATGGTAGCTGGCCATGATTGGCTACTGCACGAGCTCATGATTAATCTGTGTGATAACGCAATTCGCTATACAGCGCTGGCTCACCAAGCAAGGGGATGCCTGGACACCCTGCCGCAAGTCACCCTGATTACTAGGCAGCATGCCGATGGTTTTTTACTGCAAGTGCGAGACAACGGAGCAGGCATACCTATCGAGGAACGCGAAAAAGTGCTGCAGCGTTTTTACCGAGTGCGGGGCACCGGCGGAGAAGGCAACGGATTGGGCTTAGCCATCGCTCAAGAAATTGCCAAGCTGCACGGCTCACAGCTTACTTTGGCTGATGCCGAGCCCAGCGCTGCGCGAGGCCAGCGCGGATTGCAGGTGAGTGTTTACCTGCATGCTCAACCCATTGAGAGCTGAAGAACTGACGTAAAGCTGTGCGAGAATGTTTTTCATGTCAGAAGTAGAAACAACCTCCTCCATCAATCACGACACCGTAGCTGCAGATGCAGCTGGCCGCAAACGCCCCAAGCCCGGCGAGCGGCGTGTGCAAATCTTGCAAACATTGGCCAGCATGCTCGAGCGCCCCGGCGCAGAGCGGGTGACGACTGCTGCTTTGGCCGGCAAGCTAGATGTATCTGAGGCCGCGCTGTATCGCCATTTCGCAAGCAAGGCGCAAATGTTTGAAGGCTTGATTGAATTCATTGAGAGCAGCATTTTCAGTCTCTTGAACCAGATTGCCGAGCGTGAGCAAAACGCTGCAGCTCGCTTGGGCAAGACCATCGCCATGGTGCTGCAATTCGGCGAGAAAAATCCTGGTATGTGCCGCGTCATGACGGGCGATGCACTAGTGTTTGAAAACGAGCGCCTGCAAGAGCGGATGAATCAGCTTTTTGATAAATTGGAAAGCAGCTTCAAGCAAAATCTGCGCGATCTGGTGGTCAGTAGCGCCACGCCCACCGTAGAAGCGCAAGCTCAGGCCTCCGTGCTGACTGCGTTTTGTATGGGTCGCTTGCAACGCTACGGACGCTCAGGCTTCAAACGCTTGCCCACAGAGCACTTGGATGCGAGTTTGGCGCGCTTGCTGGGTTAAGCACTTACTATCAATTAGATAGCGCTTAGCGCAGTATTTATGCCGGCTAATGATGGTTTTTCTCTAGAAATCAGTATAAATAATGAGCAAATGCAATTGCTGCCCAGCGGCGCAATGTATTTGCCTGTCCATCAAGCCCTTTTGATCGCCGATGCACACATCGGCAAGGCCAGCAGCTTTCGTCAGCTCGGGGTGCCTGTGCCCAGCGGGACAACGAATGAGACTTTGACAGCAATCACACACGACTTGGCTTCAACGCAAGCCCAGCATCTGATCTTCTTGGGTGATTTTCTGCATTCTCGCTATGCGCATGCTCCAGCCACGCAAACCGTGGTGGCGGCATGGCGCGAACGCCACGCAAAGCTCGCCATCACTTTGGTGCGCGGTAACCACGATGACCGCGCTGGCGATCCGCCTGCTGCGCTGCGCTTCTCAATCGTCAATGAGCCCTTTCTCCTCGGCTCACTCGCCCTGTGCCACCATCCGCAAACCATAGCGACGCATTACGTACTTGCCGGTCATTTGCATCCTTGCATATTGATCTACGGCAGAGCCCGAGAGCGTCTGCGGCTGCCATGTTTTTGGATGGGAGACGAAGTGTTAAATGCCGTGGGCATCTTGCCAGCTTATGGTAGCTTCACGGGCATGCATCCCATTGAGCGACGAGATACCGATGCGGTTTATGCTGTTGCAGGGGAAGTGGTGAGGAAAGTCTGAATTCGGATTAAATACCGGACGCAGAAGACGCAGAGGTTTCGCAGAAGGAATACCAAAAAAGACCAAAGAACAAAATCAGAAAAAATCTTTTTTGGTTTTTCTTTTTTGCGTCCTCTGCGAAACCTTTGCGTCTTCAGCGTCCGGTATTCTTTCTTCGAATCCCTCAGATCAACAAAGGATCGACATCCACCGCAAAGCGAATCAGCCCTTTGCATTGCGGCAGCGAACGCAGAGCACGCAACTGCGGCAACCAATTCGACAAAAAATGCTGCAAAGCGACCCGAGATGTGCTCTCCAGCAGCATTTGCGCACGCTCTACATCGGCCACACGCTGCATGCTCATGGGCACGGGTGGGAAAGCAGTGATTTGCTCACCCACTAAATCGCCGGCAGCCTCTTGTGCAGCTTGCAGAAATGCATGTGCCACCAGCTGAGTGCGGGCTTCGGCTCGGAGCAAGGCTTGATAGGAGAAAGGCGGTAATTGTGCCTGCGTACGCTCCTTGAGTTGTTGCGCCGCAAAGCCCGCGTAATCATGCTTGGCCAGTGATGCAAACAAGGGATGATCGGGATAGCGTGTTTGCACCCACATGTGCGCGGCGGTGGATGTTGCATCGCGCCCCGCCCGGCCGGCAGCTTGCATCAGCAGCGCAAACAATCGCTCCGGTGCGCGAAAATCGCTGGAGAATAAAGCAGCGTCTGCATCAATGGCAGCCACCAGCGTGATGCGGCGGAAATCGTGGCCTTTGGTGATCATTTGCGTGCCCACCAATACATCCACATCGCCCGAATGCACAAGAGCCAGTTGTGCTTCTAATTCACCTTTGTGTTTCGTCGTATCTGCATCAATGCGGCGGATGATGATGGGATGGCCATCCTGCCTTTTCGCATCTGCGCCAAGTGCCAAGGCCAACTGTTCTTCAATTTTTTGCGTGCCGCGCCCCACGGGTTGAATATCCATGTTGCCGCATTCAGGGCAAGCGCGTGGCACACGCTCTGTATGCCCGCAATGATGGCATCGCAATGTGCGATCAGATTTATGAAAAACACGATAGGCGCTGCAATGCGGGCATTCGCATTTCCAGCCGCAGGCATCACAGGCGAGCACAGGCGCATAGCCGCGTCGATTGAGAAACACCAAAGATTGCTCGCCTCGCGCTATGCGCTCTTGTAGCGCGGCAATGAGTTGTGGGGCAAACAATGTGCCTCTTGCGGGTAGGCGCATGTCGGCCAATTTGAGCTTGGGCAAGCGCGCATCACCGATACGAGAAGGCATCTCTAACCTTTGGTATCTGCCAGCCTCGCAAGCTTGCCAGCTTTCCAGCGAAGGCGTGGCTGATCCGAGCATCACTTTGCAAGGTTTTTCGTTGTGCTCGGTCTCTAATTTTGCGCGCATCACCGCCAAATCTCTCGCTGAATGCCGCGCGCCATCTTGGGATTTGTAGCTCGCATCATGCTCTTCATCCACCACAATCAATGCGAGTTGAGGCATGCTGGCAAAGATGCTCATTCGCGTGCCAAGGATGATGCGGGCTTGGCCGCTATGGGCCATCAGCCAAGCTTTGAGGCGCTGCGCAGGCGTCATCCCGCTGTGCATCGTGGCGATTTGTTCATGCGCAAATCGCTCTGAAAAACGCGATTGGAGCTGAGGCGTGAGGTTGATCTCGGGCACCATGATGAGCACTTGCGCTTTCTCATCTTCAGCCAACACCCGCGACACGCTGCGCAAATACACCTCCGTCTTGCCGCTGCCCGTACTGCCAAACAAAAGTGCCGGCTTCTCAGAGACTTTTTCTGAGAAGAATTGATCGATAGCCAACGATTGCTCTGCGCTAAGCGCTATTGAATTTGCAGCGCTTTCAACCTCATCGCTGGCCGCCATGGCTTGGCTCTTTCGCTTCAAGCGCTTAGCCAATTGCAGCGCATCCAGCTCACGCAATTGGGGCGGCAGCGCTGCCAACGCAACTTCGCCAAGCGAGCGCTGGTAATAGCGCGCTGAAAACTGAATTAACGCGCGCCATGCGCTATTCAGAGGCGTTATGTCGCCTAGCGCACCTTCAATCGCTTTGAGCCTCAAAGCATCGGCAACACCGTCGCTATTTCGCGGTTCGTGCTCCGCCCAAACAATGCCCAGCACTTCGCGCGTGCCCAAAGATACCCGCACCAAGCTGCCGGCAGCTAGCGGCTGCTCGGTTGTGTAACTCAGCGTGGGTGGTAAATCACTGTGCGCTGGGGCTGCCACAGCCACCTGCACAATGTTCACTTTTTGCGTGTCGGTCTTAGGGGGCATTTCTCAGGTTTTTATGCGAAAGGCAAGCTAAGTGCTTGATATGTCATGGATTTGTCATCAGTCCATGGGTTCTGTGGATAACTTTGTTGATATCTTCCAAATCAATGGCGCGAACCCGCATGAAATAAGGCTTTCGACAGTTTGCCTCAAAATCATACAAAATCAAAATATTCTTTTAAATCAACCACTTAAAGGCGCTACAGCAATGGTAGCGGAATGTAATTCTATAGTTGCATTTTTTTGCACCGTAACAAGGTTTTTGTGCATAAGTGACCGCTTCTACACGCCAAAACTGTCTATTCATGTGCTAGACAAATCCCCGCAAAAGGCGTTGCAGCAAGCGCTTCGAAGAAAATACCTAGCTCGGCTTGCGCATACTTCTCGATTGGCTCTTCACAGCGTCAACCAAAGCAGACACATGACTTGGCGGCGTGAATTGGCTGATGCCATGGCCGAGGTTAAAAATATGCGTTTGCCCCGTGCCCGGACCCATATGCGGCGTGCCGAAATCAGCCAGCACGGCGCCTACCTCTTTCGAAATCGCCTCGGGTGGTGCAAACAAGATATTCGGATCAATATTGCCTTGCAAGGCTTTGCCCGTGCCACGCAAGATTTTTCGTGCAGCGCCAAGGCTACACGTCCAATCGAGCCCAAGCACCTCGCAAGGCAGATCCCGCATGCTTTCCAGCCACAAGCCGCCGCCTTTGGTGAACACGATACGCGGCACGATTTGGCCCTGCGCATCTGTGCGCTTGACCTGCTGCAAGACACGCTGCGTGTAGGCCAAACTGAACTGCGCGAAAGCCGCGTGCGAGAGCGCCCCACCCCAGCTGTCAAACACCATCACGGCCTGCGCGCCTGCATCGATCTGCGCATTGAGATAGGCAGCCACAGCGTTAGCATTCACTTCCAGAATACGATGCATCAAATCTGGCCGCGAATACATCATGCTTTTCACGAGACGGAAATCATCGCTGCCACCGCCTTCGACCATGTAGCAAGCCAGTGTCCAAGGGCTGCCCGAAAAACCAATCAGCGGAACGCGTTGATGGCCTCCTTGGAGCAACGCTTTGCGAATCGAGGAAACTGCATCAAACACATACTGCAGCTTGGCCATATCGGGCACTTCCAGCTTGGCAACGCCTGCTTCATCGCGAATGGGGGAAGAAAATTTCGGGCCTTCACCCGTCTCAAACGACAGCCCCAACCCCATCGCATCGGGCACCGTCAAAATGTCAGAGAACAAAATCGCCGCGTCTAGATCGTAGCGATCTAGGGGTTGCAAAGTCACCTCAGTGGCGTAATCACGATTCGTGGCCAAGCCCATGAAGCTGCCCGCCTTGGCACGCGTGGCCTTGTATTCTGGCAAATAGCGCCCCGCTTGGCGCATCATCCACATGGGGGTATGAGGCGTAGCTAAGCCTAGGCAGGCTTGGAGGAAGGTCGGGTTGTGGAGGTTGGAGAAATCTAGTGTCATGCAGGGATTATCCGTGCCCGGCAGGCTCACGTTGACAAGCAGGCGATTTATCGCACTGAGCGCATGCGAACTACTGCAATACACCCCGCCTTTGCGCCACCACTTCTGAAGCACTCACAGCATGGGCTTGATTGCCCCAACCCGCGCGGATATAAGTGGCTACAGCAGCAATATCTTCATCGGTGAGCACATGAACGAAAGGCGGCATGCCATAGGGGTGAGGGTTGCCTAGGGTAGCGGGCGCGTAGCCGCCGGCCAAGATAATTCGCACAAGGTTGGCACTGCTAGCTAGGCTGACGGCGCGGTTGCCCGAAAGAGCAGGAATTTTTGTAACGGATGGCGCCATGCCTGGCTGGGCAAGTGCGTCTAGCTCTTGCAGGCCTTGGCCATCTGAGCCATGGCAGGTGGCGCAATATTTGCCGAAAAGTGCAGCGCCTTGGCCAAGCAATTGCTGTGAGATTTTTGCGGCTCCCATACGTGGCGCGGGGCGCTCAGGCAGGCTTTGCAGATAAGCGGCAGCGGCATTCAAATCCTCATCGCGCCAATACTGCGTGCTCTTGGCCACCACTTCGGCCATGGGGCCGAGAGCTGAGGCATTGTGCGTCGCGCCATTTTTGAGAAAAGCAATCACTTCGCTTCGCGGCCAATGTTGTACGCCGGCTTCCTCTTTCGCATGCAGCGATGGGGCATACCAATCTTGCATCGGCATCAGGGCGCCAGAGAGCAGGCCATCGCTGCTGGCTGCGCCCAGCGCATTGCGCTGCGCATGGCAAGCGCTGCAATGGCCGAGGCCGCTCACAAGATAGCGGCCTCTTTCCACTTCATTTTTAAAGGGTTTTGAGCCAGTAGCCGGCACAGAATATGCGTGAGAAGCTATTAATTTAGGAGTGTTCTCGATATCTCCAGCGCTAAAAAAGAGTACGCGCCACACCGCCAAAGCCAGCTGCGTGTTAAACGGAAAGCCCAGCTCATGCTCACGGCTGGCCTGCGCAACAGGCTGCACGCCGAGCTGGAAATAGGCATACAGCGCATCGCTGTCAGCGCGGCTGATTTGGGTGTAATTCGGATAAGGAAAAGCGGGGGTGAGCAAGCGGCCTTGCGCATTCACGCCGTGCTTCATGGCACGATAAAAAGCATCAGCGCTCCACGCGCCAATGCCATGCACAGGATCAGGCGTGATGTTGCTGGCGAAGACCGCGCCAAAAGGCGTGTGAATTGCCTTCCCGCCGGCGAATGGCTCGCCGCCTCGCGCGCTGTGGCAAGCAGCGCAGTTGCCTACTCTTGCTAGATACTCGCCTTGTGCAAGAGCCACATTTTTTTCTTCACTTTTAATACTTTTTTGGGCACTAGCCGGCATATCTATTGATCTAAATGCTACTAATTCAATAGCAATCAGGCTGCACAACGTCAGCAGTAAAGCGGTAAGCGCAGCGCCTGCCACGATCAGGCAGCGCTTAGGCCATGAGGCCGTTTGCCAAAATTGCCGCTTCATTTCACGCCGCCGCATTCAAGAGGCAATGGCAGAGGCAGAGCCAATGGCATTGGCAAGGCCGCAAGATTGGGTGCTGCAGATATGACGAGTTTGGCTTGAGGCACAGACTGCGCCGCCAGCCAGGTCACCACGGCGCTCACGTCTTCAGGCGTCAGTGTGCGAGCGATGCGCGCCATGCAATCTGGCGCTTGCGCCTTGCGAATGCCAGTTTGCCAAGCGCCGAGCTGCCCGGCCATATAGTCGCGCGGCAACCCGAGCAAGCCGGGAATGCTGGGCTGGGCAGTTGCATCGCCTACCAGTGCCGCACCGTGGCAGCTGGCGCAAGCTGCAATCCCCTTGCTGGCATCGCCCCGCAAGGCCAATTGCTGGCCGCGCTGCATCACAGCAGCTGTTGTGCCACTGGGCGGCACTTGTGGCTCCGGGTAAGGTAATTGCAATTGCGCGAAATACTGAGCCATCTCCATCAAAGCCGCATCGCTTTGATGCTCCACCAAGCCCACCATCAAGCCGTAATGCCGACGGCCATCGCGGAAATTCACGAGTTGGTTGTAGAGATAAAGCGCGGGCTTGCCAGCAATACGCGGAAAATACACTTCATTGGCTGTGCGCCCCACCGTAGCCGTAGAGCCAGCGCCATGGCATGTGGTGCAGGCTTGCATCCTTTTGGCAGCGCTTTGCGCGAAGCTGGAGTTAAGTGAAAGCGCACATACGAGCGCGAAAAGAAAGAAAGAATTCACAGCCTAATGATAGCGCTGCACAAGCACCGAGGGCTCGGGCAAGGCTAATAACTGCGCCCTGCTTTGTAAGCGGCGTGCGCTCTGGGCGCTAGCGTCGTGGCTGCCGCAAGCCGAGCTCTGGCCTGGCCCACATGCGCATGGGTGATAGCGAGGCCCAGCGCATCGGCGGCATCTTTGCCGGGCAAGCCGGGAAGCTTCAGCAAACGCATCACCATCTCCTGCACCTGTGCCTTAGCCGCTTTACCATGCCCCGCCACAGCCTGCTTCATCTGCAAAGCCGTGTATTCAGCCACTGGCATATCCAGTGAGACCAAAGCCGTAACACAGGCGCCACGCGCTTGGCCAAGCAGCAGCGTGGCCTGCGGATTCACGTTCACAAACACAATCTCAACCGCCGTCTGCGCTGGCTGATACGTGGCGACCACTTCGCGCACACCGTCATACAACACTTTCAAACGCGCAGGCAAATTGCCACGATCCAGATGCGTGGTGGTGATCGTGCCACTGGCGATGTATTGCAAAACGCCGCCAGAATACTCCAGCACGCCAAAGCCCGTGGTTTGCAAGCCAGGATCAATGCCTAAGATGCGCATCACAAATCAAAATACCAACGCACAGAATGAAAGAAGACAGGCGCCGCGAAACACAGCGCGTCCACGCGATCCAGCAGCCCTGTTGCACCCGTGACCGATGGCGCGCCGCTCCAGTTCGTCACACCCCGGTCGCGCTTTAATGCCTTCATCACCAAATGCCCCAAGCTGCCCGCCGTGCAAGCAATCAAAGCCATGCCTAGCGCCTGGCCTGGCTTAAAGGGCGTGATGCCTGCCAGCAAGCCCCCCACCAAACCGCCCGCTGCCACGCCCACTGCAAAGCTAGTCCAGGTAAAGCTCATGCTGATCAGTGGTGCACGCGGCTTTCCCTTTAGCCAGCGCTGCATCACATGCTGCACCACCATACAAATTTGCACGGTAAACACCAAGAAAAATACGAGGAAAGCATTCTTCGCCTCATCCCAGCGCGGAAAATCAAGAAGCAACAAAGCCGGCACATGGCTCATGCCATACACACACACCATGATGCCCCATTGCAACTTAGCGTTGCGCTCCAAAAAGCGCTGCGGATCATTGGCCAGAGCGCTCACCACGGGAATCGCCAAAAACACATAGACCGGAATAAACACCGTAAAGAGCTCAAAATGTTCAGTAATCACCAGCCAAAACTGAATCGGCAGCACGATGAAAAAAGCCAAAATCAAGCTGCGATGATCGCCACGCCGCGTGGGCGAGAGCGTGATAAATTCGCGCAGCGCGAAAAATGCCACGATCGCAAAGAGCACAGTAGCCACCGTCTCACCCGCCACCCAACCGATCCAAAAAACCAAGGCCACCAGCCAAGAGGTATTGAGCAAACCGACCAAGCGCTTGATCTCCAGCTCCCAAGCTTTGCCCAGCGGCGTTTCGCGCTCACGGAAAGCCAGCGCAAAGAGCACCATGGAGGCCACAAAAAGCAGGCCAAATACGATAATGAACAGCAAACCAACTTGCTGGGAGGCGGTAAGCGTACGCAAATATTGATTCATTGCGTTACACCTCTCTGAGCGCAATCACCGCATCGCGTGCTCTTTCGGCAAATGCTGCATGATCTTCCACCCAAGCGTCTTCGCCCTGCCCGCTGCGCTGAATTTGGATGGGTGCACCAAAAGTTACGCTGCATAACACGGGCACCGGCACCACCTCACCCTTGGGCAAAAGGCGCTGAATATTGTTGATCCATGCTGGCACCAGCACTACAAGGGGGAATTTCAACGCTAAGTTGTAAAGCCCGCTTTTAAACCGTTGCGGCAGCTCCTCGTAGCCTCGCGTACCTTCAGGAAACAAAATGATCGAATCACCATTCGCCAGCGCGTCGATCAAAGGTGCCAGCGGATCGCTTAAATTACCAGCCGCATCAACGTTGCGCTCCCGCTCCACGTACACCGCATTGAACACTTCTCGCGTGATCCAGTGCTTAAAAGTCGTCTTCGTCCAGTAATCTCTTGCAGCAATGGGCCGCGTGATCCCGCGCAGCTCGGCGGGCAATGCTGCCCAAATCATCACTAAATCTGCATGGCTTTGGTGATTGGCAAAATAAATGCGCTGCTCGGCCTTAGGCGGGCAGCCATGCCAACGCGCTTGCGCTCCGGTGAGCACACGCACAAGGCTCAGCAAAAAGAAACCCATTAATTTAGCCAACATGGCTTGATGTTACCCGTGCAGAAGCACAAGTTCTAAGAAATAAGACTGCATTTGTCTTTTTGCTTAGCGGCAACAGCCCACGAATCCGCGAAGCCGTGAGCGACAGCATTCATAATTTTTGTAGGCACACTGCCGTGCTAAATGTCACACTCCTCATCTGTTCTAGGGAGAGGCTCGTGTCAATGCACCAATGATGTTCGGTATCATCAGTCCCTAGGGTTGCCACTACTTATCTACAAATGTCTAAAATTCTCGTTACTGGCGGTGCCGGCTTTATTGGCTCAAATTTCGTGATTGATTGGCTTACCAATAAAGAGCACGCTGCGGTCAACGTTGATGCCCTGACTTACGCCGGAAACTTAGAGAATCTGAGCAGTCTTGAGAAAAATGCCGCGCATACCTTCGTTAAAGCCGATATCGCAGATTCAACGCGTATCGCGGAGCTTCTGGCTCAGCATCAGCCCAGTGCCGTGGTGCATTTTGCGGCTGAAAGCCATGTAGATCGCTCCATTCATGGGCCAGAGGCCTTCATTCAAACCAATATTGTTGGCACATTTCGCTTGCTTGAAGCCGTTCGCACCTATTGGGCAGGCTTGGCCGCTGATCAAAAAGCCGCATTCCGCTATCTTCACGTCTCGACTGACGAAGTCTATGGCTCACTCAGCGCTGGCGCGCCAGCGTTTACCGAAACGCACACCTACGAGCCCAACAGCCCCTACAGCGCCAGCAAAGCGGCCAGCGACCATCTCGTGCGCGCCTACCACCACACCTATGGCTTGCCCACGCTCACCACCAATTGCTCCAACAATTACGGCCCCTACCATTTCCCCGAAAAGCTCATCCCCCTGATGATCGTCAACGCTTTAGCCGGCAAAAATTTGCCTGTGTATGGCGATGGCATGCAAATCCGCGATTGGCTTTATGTCAAAGACCATTGCAGCGCCATCCGCCGCGTGCTCGAAGCGGGCAAAGTTGGCGAGGTGTACAACATCGGCGGCTGGAATGAAAAGACCAATATCGAGATCGTCAAAACCATCTGCGCCCTGCTCGATGAATTGCGCCCCCGTGCAGACGGAAAAAGCTACACCAGCCAAATCACCTATGTGCAAGATCGCCCCGGCCACGATCGCCGCTACGCCATCGATGCGAGCAAAATCCACAATGAGCTCGGCTGGAAACCTCAAGAGACTTTCGACAGCGGCATCCGCAAAACCGTGCAGTGGTATCTGGATCATCCGCAATGGGTTGCCAATGTGCAGAGCGGCAGCTACCGCGATTGGGTAGAAAAGCAATATGCTTAAAATAGTGCTAGCCATAGGAGCACATCATGGGTGAAGCACTTGCCAAACAAACTGCAGTCGAATACCTTGCGTGGGAGCCCAAGCAAGAAGAACGGCATATTTATGTGCGCGGCGAGATTTTTGCTATATCAGGCGGTACGTTTGAGCACAATGAAATAGCGCTGAATTTAGCGGTTGCGCTTAAATCTCATCTCAAAGGCGCGCCCTGTAAGGTTGGTATCAACGATATGCGAGTGGCCGTTGAAAAAGCTGATTGTTATTTTTACCCTGATGTGTTTGTGACCTGCGCCACGCGCGACACACAAGATCCAAAAATCACCGAAGTCTATGAAGCGAAGCTTATCGCTGAAGTCCTCTCTGAGAGCACGGCATCGTATGACAGGGGTGCAAAGTTTGCAGACTATCGCCAGCTCAGCAGCTTAGAAGAATATGTCCTGATTGACCCTGATGCACGCACCGTTGAAGTCTTCCGAAAAAATGCTTCTCATATTTGGGAGTTGCATCCCAGCAATGCTGCCTCTCCGTCCGTTTCGCTCAATAGCGTGGGCTGGCAGGGCAATTTGGCCGATTTCTTCGGCTAACAGTAAGCAACTACAGGGACCTCAATATGCAATGGAGTGAAGTCATCGCCAACCCGTTTTTGCAAACCCGAGTGACATGCATGCAATATTTTGCCCGGCTCAAATATTAATTCGCATCATGCGCCTTCAACCCAAGCAAATTGAGATCATCAAACTGCACACCCTAGATATCTTCGGCCCGCAGGCTGTTGTGCGCTTGTTTGGTTCGAGGCTTGATGATGCTGCGCTTGGTGGCGATGTCGATTTACACATTGATAGCCCCGTTCCACTAGGCTCCCCAGCGTTAGCCATCAGCCGGATGGGTGCAGCCTGTTCGCGCGCGATGTGGGGGCGTAAAGTTGATGTGTTGCTCAGTGCCCCAGGCCTGACTGAGCTGCCCATTCATCGCGTCGCGAAAACACAAGGAATTGTCTTGTGAAACGTATCGATCATGAGCGCTTGGCATTTTTGTGCACCGTCGTGCGCAAAGAAATTACTCTTCTAATGCAAAGCATTCAAGAGTTGCAGCCCGCTTACGCCAGCAAAAGTGATGCAGAAATCACTGTGCTTCTTTCTACAAATCAGCGGATCAACGAAGTGATTGAGCTTTTCGCGGGGCGCTTTAGCCGTTTGCAAGACACTGTGGGCGACAAGTTGCTTGAACAACTCATGCGCGCACTCAGCGAGCCACCCCTTGCGCAACTTGCCAAGCTAGATCGCGCTGAGGCACTGGGCTGGCTGTCTAGCGCTAATTTATGGCTTGAAACGCGCCAATTGCGCAATCTTCTTCTGCACGAATACATCGAAGCGCCAGAGTTGCTGGTAGCGTCCGTCCGCACTGCGCTTGATCGCTGCAGTTTGCTTCTGGATACGGCAGAGCGCCTTATTGCTGAAGTCAACAAAATAACACCTCAAAATTCTTCATCATGACCACCCAACGCAAAGGCATCATCCTCGCCGGCGGCTCCGGCACGCGCCTGCACCCTGCCACGCTCGCCATCAGCAAGCAATTGCTTCCCGTGTACGACAAGCCCATGGTGTATTACCCACTCAGCACCCTCATGCTCGCTGGCATACGCGATATTCTCGTCATCAGCACACCGCACGACACGCCGCTGTATCAAAAGCTTCTGGGCGACGGCAGCCAATGGGGCATTAGCTTGCAATACGCCATTCAGCCAAGCCCTGATGGCCTAGCTCAAGCCTTCATCATCGGCGATAAATTTCTCGGCAATTCTCCCAGCGCTCTCGTGCTAGGAGACAACATCTTCTACGGCCATGATTTTCAGCAGCTTCTTGGTGCCGCAGATCAGCAAAGTCAAGGTGCCACAGTTTTCGCTTATCACGTCAAAGACCCCGAGCGCTATGGCGTGGTTGCCTTTGATGCGGCAGGCAAAGCCAACAGCATCGAAGAGAAACCAAAAGCGCCAAAAAGCAACTATGCTGTAACAGGCCTGTATTTTTATGACAATCAAGTCTCGGCAATCGCTAAAGAAGTCAAGCCCAGCGCTCGCGGCGAGCTAGAAATCACATCCGTCAACGATGCCTATCTGCAAAGGGATCAACTCAACGTGCAGATCATGCAGCGCGGCTACGCATGGCTTGACACAGGCACACACGAAAGCTTACTAGAGGCCAGCCAATTCATTGCTACCATTGAGCATCGGCAAGGCTTGAAAGTCTGCTGCCCAGAGGAGATTGCCTACAGATCCAGCTGGATTAACGCAGCGCAGCTCGAAGTCTTGGCCGCACCCTTGGCCAAGAATGCATATGGCCAGTATTTGCGTGGCCTGCTTAACTGATCCCAGTCAACGCTGCTAAATTAGGAGTCAAGCTGTGCCAGCCATCAGTATGTTTTACGGTATCGTCATTTATATGTACTTTTTTGATAATGATCGACACCATATGCCCCACATCCATGCCAAGTATCAAGATTTCAAAGCAATCTTTTCCATAGACGATGGAGCTTTGCTCGGTGGAAATCTCCCGCCTGCAAAAAATCGCTTGGTACAAGCATGGATAGAGATTCGCAGAGAAGAGCTGGTAGCCGATTGGAGTCTGGCGGTAGAAGGGCAAGCTCCGCTTTCGATTGATCCGCTGCGCTGAAGCATAAGTTGCAATATGAACCACCTAGAAGAAGTCACAGCAGTATGTGCACTCAGCGGGCACCAACTGAAGTTAAAGTTTAAGTCCGGTGAAGACCGCTTGTTTGATTGCACTCCTTACCTCAACAAAGGCTTATTCAAAGCGCTTCAAAACGAAGCTGTGTTTAATCAAGTCCGACTATGCTCTGGATCAATCGCATGGCCAGGCGGGCTCGATTTATCTCCAGAAACCTTGTTTGATCGTTCAATCCCATTTTAAAGCCATGCGCATCACCCCCCAAGAACACATCGCCATCGTCCAAGCTGTCATAGCTCAGGATGCTGCTGCGCAGATTTTTCTGTATGGCTCGCGGGCAGATGATCAAGCCTTGGGCGGCGACATTGATCTACTGCTTCTGTCCCAAAAAATCAAATTCGACAACAAACTAGACATCTTGGTAAGCCTGCGCCACAGCCTAGGGGAGCGCAAAATTGATATTGCTGTGTATCCCGATGCGAGCAGGCCATTTGCGCAAGTTGCGCTTGAAACTGGTATTCGGCTCAACTAATCATGCAGGCCAAGCTCACCCTCTTAAAAGCTGAGTTGGCTAGCCTCGAGCTTGCAGCGCAACATCTGAGGTTCTCTATAGCGCGCTGTGATGGCTTTGCCAGTTGGCAGCCACCCACGCCAGAGCAGCTAGAGCGTTTAGAGTTTCTCTCTGCCAGATTTGCCAGGTTGGCTGACTTACTGATACAGCGCATTTTTCGCTTGATTGATGACATTGAGATCGTCGGCTCCAGCACTGTGCTTGACAGAATTTATCGTGCTGAAAAACGTGGCTGGTGCGTAGCCTCTGATCTGATCAGAATCAGAGAGCTTCGCAACACCATCGCCCATGAATACGCCAGCGAAGCTATGGCCGAAATGTATACAAGTATTGCAGCTTTTTCTGAAATCCTATTGCAAGCCGCTCAGCAAACAATCAACGGCGCACAAGCGCACTTAAAATGATAAAACCATGATTGTTACCCCAACATCCCTACCCGAAGTGCTCATCCTCGAACCCAAAGTGTTCGGCGATGAGCGCGGCTTTTTCTACGAGAGCTTTAACGCAAAGGCATTCGAGCAAGCCACAGGTGTCAAGAAAACTTTTGTGCAAGACAACCATTCCAAATCAGCCAAAGGCGTATTACGCGGTCTGCATTATCAGATTGAACAACCTCAAGGCAAGCTAGTGAGAGTGACGCAGGGTGAAGTGTTTGATGTGGCGGTAGACATCCGCAAAAGCTCGCCAAATTTCGGCAAATGGGTGGGCGTGAATTTAAGCGCGGAAAATAAACGCCAGCTTTGGGTGCCAGAGGGGTTTGCGCATGGCTTCTATACTATTACCGAAAGCGCAGAGTTTCTCTATAAAACGACCAACTACTATGCGCCACAAGCAGAAAGGTGTATTGTTTGGAATGATGCGCAGATCGGGATTGATTGGCCTGTGATTGCTCAGCCCGCCGTATCTGCAAAAGATGCTTTCGGCCTAGTATTCACTGAAGCTGAAAAATTCGATTGACGAATCATTCCGTGTAAAACACCCCTTCGCCAGCATGATTTTCTAAAAACTCGTGTTTTACAGTTTGCTCAATGGCTCTTTCAAGCGGAACGGGAGGCACAAAGCCTGTGCGTTCTAGCGCTGTGTTGTAAACAGAATTAGCACAAAACTTTTTGACGCGAATGGCGCTGATAGGAAATTGTTTGCCTGTGAGATTCGCCACCCCATCAAAACACTTGCCAATCATGTGGCCGACAGCGAAGGGCAGTCTAAAACGAATCGTCTCCGAGCGACCAAGCATGCGGTTCACGTTGGCAACCAAGCTATTCATCGTGAAATCTGGCTTGTCAATATAGTTAAAAATATGCAAACCTGGGCTAAAGCTCAAACTGTGCTCGATGAACGCTGTCACATTCTCCACATAAGCCATCGATTTTCTGTTCTCTCCATTACCCACCATCACAAATTTGCCCGAGGCGATTTGTTTAAGGAGGTTATATACGTTTCCACGATTTTGTTCGCCAAAAACCACTGTGGGGCGAATGATCACCAGTGAACGTTCTGAAGGAGCTTCGGCCTGCCAAGCTTTAAAAATGAGCTCAGCTTCGCTTTTTGTGCGCCCATATTCGTTGAAGGGAGCAATCTTTCCTGATTCATCAGTTCCCAGCGGCGCAAATCCGTAAACCGCAACCGTGCTTGTGAAAACAATAGTCTTCACATTCTTTTCACGCGCAACAGTACAGATATTTCGTGCACCTTCAATGTTGACGTCGCTATAAAGGCTCAAAGGCCGGACATCATCTCGGTGCTCTGCAGCTAAGTTGATAATGACAGACGCTTCGGAAATCGTCGCTCTTAGCTGATCAGGGCGGGTTACATCGCCGAGCGCCACCAGTTCTGGATGAGCTTTACTGGATGCCTTGTCGATGATTTTGACATTCAGCAAGTTGGTGAAGCTAAGTCGACGTACTAAACGAGTCCCAATGAAGCCGCTGCCACCAATCACATTTACTGTTTGCATTTGAATATCCCTTGAGTGCATGGAGTTCGCGTAAATAAGTTGCTTGTGTGATCATCGAAAAAAGGAAAGTTATGCCGCCAACACAGTAGCTCGCTTTTCTTCACGTCATATTTTATTTGTGGCAAGACAAAATCATGCTAGCACTTTTAATTTTTCTGAATTTTTTGGCTCGGATGCATGGCTGATGACCGCATTTTGTGAAAGAAAATACTGAATCTAGCCAGTTGCCCGGCTTCGGTATAGGATGCCTCGACGAGCCTTCGTGCGTTATCTCCGCGTGCTTCAATCGCACAAAGGTCATCGATTGACCATTGGTTGATCAACTCGATTAGTTGGTTGGCCTCGCTCCAGTCGAATGCCCAGCCGATATCATGCGACTTGACGAGTCGATATATCTCACTGTCTTTCGGACCCAGAAACAGCATGGGCTTACCAGCGGCCAAGATGTTGTAGGTCTTCGACGGGACGCCAAGACCATACATGTCAGGTCCTAGGATCACGAGAGCAATGTCACACGCACCCAGTACCCGGCTTTGATGGGCTCGGGGATAAGCCCCCTTCAGGATGAATCTCTGTCGACCTTGCGTTGCCTCGCGCAGCGCTGTTGACAGAGCGCCGGAGCCACGGAACACGTACTGGATAACATCGTTTTGCGCGGCCGAGACAAGCGCTACGAATTCGAGCAGACCTTGGGCGCGACCGATGTTGCCCGCGTATTGAATGACAATCCGATCCGACAGGCCCATGCCCGGGATCATCGATTGGTCTCGGGGAATCCGTTCCACTAACGGGTGGTCTGCCCAGTTTTCGATGAGTGTGATCCTGTCGGCACTGGCGGGAACTTTTTTGGCGATCACTTCGGACATGTCCCGGCCAATGGTGATCACGGCGTCTGCCGAACCATATGCCCAGTCGAACACTCGGCGGATCAGCGGATATAGAAAGTGCTGGCGCCGAATGACACCAGCGGCCACCGCGTTCTCGGGAAATACGTCGTGGACGAGGAATACCAGCTGGAATCGCCGAACCTGCCGGATCATCGCCAAAGCGACCAGCAGAGGTGCTGGGTTGGTAACTGCAAATACGGTGTCGGTGCGCCGGGATTTCAGGAGCGTTTTCCAGCCTAGGCCAATAGTCAGCATCAGCAAGCGAGCGAGCCGTGCCAGCAGTTTGTTTTTACTCAGCTTAGGTGCCCATGTCCGTACGATGCTGGCTTCATTAATCGGTGGTTTCTCCGCATTGTGGTGTGCTCGCCCTTCATAGGAGGCTGGGCCGGTCAGAACCAACAGCTCAAACTCACGCGTAAGCTCGCTAGCAATCTTTGTGAGAATGTGGGCCGTCGCCGACTCCTCCGGATAGAAGAGTTCTGAGACCAAGACAATACGTTGTCTGTTACACATATTAATCATCTAGGATCAATACGCTTTCCACACCACACGCCTGACATAGTCTGTGTAACTGTGGATGATGCGCAGAATCTTGTCCGACACATTGGGAACGCTGTAGTCCGCCACCAAGCGCAGAGATCGTTCGACACCGCGTGACTGAGTGGCCAAGATGGCTAGGCCTTGGCGCACCCTGTCCACCTCCAAGCCGGTCATCATTACAGCCGCTTCTTCCATGCCCTCTGGCCGCTCGTGCGCCTCGCGCAGGTTTAGCGCAGGGAAGTTTAGGATCGACGACTCTTCGTTGATCGTTCCACTGTCCGACAGCACAGCTTTGGCATGCATCTGCAGATTTACGTAATCATGAAAGCCAAGAGGCTTCATAAGCCGTATTTGCGGATGAAATTTGACGCCTGTTGCATCGATACGCTTTTGGGTACGGGGATGCGTTGACACCACAATAGGCAGTTCATGGTCTTCAGCAACAGCGTTTAACACACCAACCAACTTATTAAAGCTCCGATCAGACTCAATGTTTTCCTCACGATGCGCGCTAACTACAAAGTACTGCTCGCCAGTCAAGCCAAGTCGAGCTAGCGCATCAGATTCCTTAATTTGCGGCATATAGTGATGCAACACTTCAAACATAGGGCTTCCGGTATTGATCACTTGATCTGGCGGCAAGCCTTCGCGCAATAAATAGTCTTTCGCTATGCTGCTGTAAGTTAAATTTATATCTGCCGTGTGATCAACAATTCGGCGATTTGTTTCTTCCGGTACACGCTGATCAAAGCAACGGTTGCCAGCCTCCATGTGAAAGATCGGGATCCTGCGCCGCTTGGCTGGGATGACAGATAAACAGCTGTTGGTGTCCCCAAGCACCAGCATGGCTTCTGGCTGAATCTCAGCGAGCACTTGGTCTACACCGATGATTAGGTTGCCAATCGTGTGTGCTGCGCTCATAGTATTGATAGCGCTGCCTAGGAAATGGTCAGGCTTGCGAACTCCCAAATCGTCAAAAAACACCTGGTTGAGCTCATAGTCGTAGTTTTGTCCTGTATGCACCAGCACATGCTCACAGTGCTTGTCGAGTGCCGCAAGGACACGCGAGAGCCGGATGATCTCCGGTCGTGTGCCCACCACTGTCATTATCTTGAGCTTTTTCATACTTTCACTTTCATGGCTACAGTGTCCGGGCGCTGTTGGTCAAAAACCTCGTTGGCCCAGAGCATCACGATCATTTCGTCGTCTCCTATATTGGTGATGTTGTGCGTCCAGCCAGGGACAGTCTCCACAATCTGTGCTTCGCCACCGCGTGTCACCAGTTCGTGGGTTTCGCCCGAGAGGATGTGGCGGAACCCGAAATGAGCTGTGCCTTTGAGCACTAAGAATTTTTCGGTCTTGCTGTGGTGGTAATGCTCGCCGCGGGTCACGCCGGGGTGTGCAGTGAAGTAAGAAAACTGCCCCGCGTCGGCCGTCTTCAGCATCTCGACAAATTCGCCGCGCTGGTCGGCATGTCGAGGCACGGTGTAGGCGAACGCGGTTGGCGGCAGATAGCTGATGTATGTGCTGTAGAGCGCCCTCAAAAAGCCGGTGCCCACGCGATCAGTCAGCAGCGTGTTGCGGCTCGCTGCAAAACCGCGCAAGGTGGCTGCCACCTCAGCCACGGTGGTCGTGTACGCCGGAGCCACCGTGTCAAATGCGTCGGATGCCTGTGCCTCGCTGTTTGTCGCGGATATGCACGCAACAAAGGCCTGCACCACATCGTCCACGTAAACTAGATTTAACGGAGGTGCTGCTTCGTTCACCGAAATTGGTAGACCATAGGCCACGTTGTGGCAGAAGGTTGCAATGGCTGAATTGTAGTTGGGACGAGCCCACTTGCCAAACACATTGGGCAGCCGGAACACGTGCACCGGTGCACCAATGGCCGCGCAGTAAGCGCGAACCGTAAACTCGGCAGCGGCTTTGCTACGACCATAGGGGTTGTCTTGCGCAGCTTGGGTGGATGAAGCCAGCACCACGCGCGCCTTGCGCCCAGCAGCCGACAAGGCATCACAGATCGTCTGTGTCAACTCAGCATTCCCTGTTGTGAACTCGGCTGGGTCTTTGGGTCGGTTGACACCAGCTAGGTGAAATACGCAGTCTGCCTCTTCCATCGCATGCTGTACATCGTTGGCCGACGAAGCACGGGTGATTTCGGTCACTTGGGTGTGCCCGAGCTCGCGAAGGCGTACACGAAGATTCTTGCCAATGAAACCGTCGGCGCCGGTGATCACGATGCGCATGGGGTTCAATCCTCGGCGGTGGCGTAGTCGCCTCGGGCAATATTTTGTATGAAATCCAGCTTGAGCAACAGCCGCTTCATGCCCGTGACATCCAGCCGCGTGGTGTTGTGTGAGTTGTAGTCTTCGCCATGTGTGCTCTGGGTGATGCGGGCCTCGCCTTGGTCAACGAACTTGGCGTAGTTCAAGTCACGCCCGTCTGGCGGCACGCGGAAATAGTCGCCCAAATCTTCAGCGCATGCCATGTCTTCCCTGCTGAGCAACGCCTCATACAGCTTTTCGCCATGCCGCGTGCCAATCGCACGCACCTCGTGACCCGGTTTGCCCATCACCGCCAGAATGGCCTCAGTTAGCACAGCCACCGTAGCTGCGGGTGCCTTTTGAATGAACATATCGCCGTTTTTGCCGTGCTCAAAAGCGTAGAGCACCAAATCCACCGCGTCGTCCAGCGTCATCATAAATCGCGTCATAGCGGGGTCGGTGACGGTGATAGCCTTACCGCCCTGCACCTGTTTGACGAATAGCGGAATGACCGAACCGCGCGAAGCCATCACATTGCCGTAGCGCGTGCCACAGATTACGGTGGGGGTGCCCTCTAGGTTGCGGCTAGCCGCCACCATCACCTTTTCCATCATGGCCTTGCTGATGCCCATGGCGTTGATCGGATAGACGGCTTTGTCGGTGCTCAAGCAAACGACCCGCTTCACCCCCGCGGAAATAGCCGCTTCCAACACATTCTCGGTGCCCATTACATTGGTGCGCACCGCCTCCATGGGGTGGAACTCACAAGAGGGCACCTGCTTCAATGCGGCGGCGTGGAAAACATAGTCCACACCGCGCATGGCAGTGCCTATGCTTCGCTCGTCACGCACATCACCAATGTAGAACTTCAGCTTGGGATGTTTGTAGCGCTTACGCATGTCATCCTGCTTCTTCTCATCTCGACTGAAAATGCGGATCTCACCGATGCTGGATTGCAAGAAACGACGAAGCACAGCGTTACCGAATGAACCGGTGCCACCAGTAATTAATAGGACGCGACCTTCAAATGTGCTGGAAATCATGAAACTCTCTTAGTGGTTGGATTTGAAAACGCCAACGTAGGATTCACCCGCAGACCAGCGAAGGGAACCAAAAGCAAACAGCAAAAACCAATTGACCAAACCCAAGGGCAACTTGTTTAGCAAGGGAATGCCAGAAAAGAAGGTGCTGCCTGAATATAGCGAGTTAAATCCATGCGATGTAATCAGAGTATCCCAGTCCTGTTTGTGCTTAAGTGACACATGGTCATCGCGGTAGCCATGCCACCCCTCTTTCATGAGCCGCGCACCCAAACCGGACAGATTCGGCGTTGTTACAAGGAAGATTCCACCGGGCTTTAGGTGCGCCTTAACTTTATCTAGCATGGCAGCCGGATTGTACAAATGCTCAATAACCTGAAAAGATACGATCAAATCGTATTTGCCTTTACCGAGATCGAAATTCTCGGCATTTCCTTGGCGCAGATTTGCTTGGGGTGCACGTGAAGCGGTTTCTTGCAAGAGCCGTTCGTCGTATTCCAGTCCGGTAAACCGGCTGTTTGCAAAGTTCTCGCTGGCAAATTCTAGGAAAAATCCTGACCCCGTGCCGACTTCAAGAATTTCAAGTGGCTGTGTTCGGTCGAGGTTCTTATTTAAGAGTCTGAAAGCAAAAGCATAAGTGAGCCTGCGTTTGAATCGGTAAAGGCCGCCTCGTTTCTCAATATAAGGTGATGGAATATCACTTTTAACAGAGATTTTTTCATTCATTTTTTTTCCGATACGAAATTCATAAACGATTTTGAAAGGGCACGGTAATCGAAATTATCTAAGTAGTAGCTTCGGCAGTTCTGGGATAAGGTCGCCCATGAAGCCTCAAGTTTGGTAGCAGCTTGCAGAAATTCGTCTAGTGCGTAGCTATCAGAGATCAAGACGCCATGAACGCCATTCTCAAAGTATTCACTCTGGTTGCAGGTCGATACTAAAACAGGCGTACCGAACATGTATGCCTTTGGCAGCACTCCGCTTTGCATGGAGCGCTTGTATGCATTCCAAACCACGAAGCTCTGTGCATAAAAGCGGTTGATCTGGCTGTTTGTCATGGGGTTGCCAGACTGTAAGACGAGGCGACCTGAAGACACGCACTGATCAATAGCAGCACGGTGCTTTAAAGGTATCTGGCTGCGAGTCGCAATCAGGAAGCGCAGCGGGGACAGCGCCTGGTCTGCAATGCAAGCTTGCATTAGGCGGACGAATTCGTCAAAGGCGTGATCTTCGGCAATAGTGCCGATGTAGGAAACAAAATCTCTAGTGTAGCTCTGCGTTTCAGGCCCGCTTTCGTCGGCAAACATGAGGTTAATCTTGGCGTAACGGCGCGGCTGGAGTCGTGCGGCTGGAATGGCCTCAAAAGCGCGCGTCGAAGGTAGGATGATCTTGTCAGACAGCGCACAAATAACTCGACTCACCATGGAAATAACGGTGACTCGCACCGTCTTGAACCAACTGAAGCCGCCCGCCCGATAGGATGAAAAAGACGTAAATGGCTCATGATAGACGTAGACCGTCGTTGCTCGGGCGAATAACTTGACAAACAGCAGGTTGAAAATTACTGAAATACTGGCGTACCAAACGATGAATAGATCGCCTTTGCCAAGCGCTATAAAGCTCGAGAGATCCGCCTCTCTGCCCTTCATGGCGCAATCGGCAAACAACAAAAATCTTTTGTGCACGCAGAATCTCACGTCGAACCCATGCTCTTCAAGCAACTTGGAATTGGCTTCCATGTGGGAGATGTGTCCCGGATTGAAGCGCTTGGATGCTAGGATTGATTTCATAGATGGACACTGAGTGCGGATTCTCAGAGTGTCGCCAAAGTACGTTTTGGAGTTGAAGTGGTGTGACGACAATAGTGTGTGATGGCCGCTACAAGCCCTAGCGGAAGTATGCCGTTGGTAGAGAATAAATAAGGGTTTATTGCTGCGTTGATCAAATAAATGGAAAACCCTGGGTAAATCCACTGCAAGTCAGAGCGCAGATTTTTTGTTGCTCTAACTAACATAAATAGGGTACCAATAAGTAGTGAGGCGAGGACGATTCCAAAAACACGTATCAACTCAATGTAGGTGAGTTCTGTTTTACTAGCCTTCTCTTCCATGGCTATCATATCTCTTAGTGGTGGTGACCATTCATGAGCATTAAATCCCTGACCAAACAACAAGACTTGGGGGGCTGAAAATATCTCGCCATACCCATGCAGTAGCGATACCTTCATCGAGTTACTTGTTTCAGAGGTGGAAAAGAAAGAACTTAGTAGAGCGCTGACTTCTTCTGAACCAAGTCCTATGGCTGTTAACAATGTGGCGAGTAGGGCAATGCCTTTAACGGCAGCTCTTGGAGTGCTTAGCAGGACCATGTAAAACGGAGCAAATGCTAGTGCAATCAGTATGTGCGCTCGTGTCCCGGTTAACGCGAAAGAAAAGGCTGTTGCTGAAAAGATAAGAAAACTCAGGACATTTTTCTTTTGTCTAAACTTGCCAAAATCATAGGCCATCAAGAGGATCAACAAGGGCGATGCCAGAAAATAGATGTATGGGAATGTGATATTCGAGTACTCTCGATAGCTAAAAAGTGCAACGTTTCTTTCGCCGAAAAATCCAAGCCAACCGTCGAAGGAAAATATCTGTGCTACATATCCTGCAAAAACGAGGAGCGACAGCAGTCTAGTTGAAAGTACGAGCGATCTAATTCCGAACTCGCACATGCGTAGATTACGATAGAGTAGTGATGTGAGCATCAGTACGCCAGCCGCCAAGTAAGATGTGTCTATAAATTCACCGCCGTTCGCTCGAAACGAATACATGAAAAGTCCGTAAATTGGAAGCACGCCCGCTAGTAACAATATCAGTAACCCACGATATGATCTGTCTAACTGCTTTAACGAGCCTGTCCATAATAGCCACAGCAAGCATGCGCATGCTGTCGCAAGAGCTAAATATCTGATCCCAAACGTGAGTCCAATAGGATCAACTATGGCCCCAAACCATAGTAATGCTATTGCAGATTTCGCTAGTAGCATGGTTAATTTGGTGCAATTAAATTCGAATTAGAATAAACGATTAAGCGGTTGTGAGTGGCATTGGAATGCACTAAATCGGTATTAAAAGAAAAATCTTGCATGCTTAAATCTTCTGCGGCGCATTTGAATTGTGGTTAGGGTTTGATAGCTCTTGTAATATATTGGACTGCAAGAAACTGTTCCATTAAACCGAAAGTGAGTCGGTTAAGCAAAGCGGATCTGCTGTTTCCTTCAACATTGGTTGGATTGCACTGCACAACCTTCAAGCCAGCTTCTTCGATCAATCTAATCATGCTCTTTTTAGTGAAAAATCTGAGGTGGGTTTTATCGAGAACGCCTGATTCTTTATACTCGAATTCACCCCTTAGGAGCTGTACGACGAGAGAGTGGTTGCGGGCGTTGGGTATGGAGGTTATGACAGTCCCACGTGCGCATAAATTGTCTTTGACTAAGCAATTTAGGGTCGCCCATGGATCCTTTAAGTGCTCCAAGACATCCAAAAGTAATATGAGATCAAATTGTCCAAGCGTTGACCGGGATTCATTCCGTTCAATATCCAGATTCCTTACTACATCCACTCTTTTCGAAGCGACTTCTGCAGCTCTTTCAGATAACTCAATGCCTACGGTGATCGAATCTGGAAACTTGGATTTTATGATGCTCAATGTCGCACCTGAGCCGCAGCCTACTTCCAAAACTCGATGGATTTTTTCTGGGAGTAGTTGAATGATGTCCTCTCGGGGGTTTGAAAAATAACTGGGCTGCTTTTCTTCGTACATTTTCGTCCTTTAGCTAAAATGATTTAGTTATTGTTGGTTGTGAATTGGGCTACTGACTATTTATTTGATCGCCGTCTAGTCAGATGTTCCAGTATTTATGGTCTTTTCTGTAGACGGACAAAAAAACCATTAGTTTCGAGAGATCATAGAAGCGATTGGGTCCAAATGCGCGCAGGAAGATACGCATCATCCAGTAAATAAATCCAAGAATCCTTTGGTTGCCATTGGCTTCCTTGAGTCCGGGATAGCTGTAGCGTTGTTGCGTTTTTCGCATGACAAGCCCGTTTTTGCGGGCAAAGTTTCCGACGACCTCAGTCGAATTAAATGGGTCTGCATGTGCAGGCAACTTTCGCCTGACGCTGGCGTATGCGCGTCTTAGTGTGGGTGAAATGTAGCTGCCATCACTCATATAGTCAAACGAATACGGCAATCGCTTGATTGTGCTCTCGTGGAACTTGAGCTTCTGCGAGTAATCCTTGCCGAGCTGTTCAAGCAATTCGTATCGCTTACCAGTTTCGTTGCTGGCTCTTTTGTTTAGGTACTGCGGATCGGTGTGATCGAAGTTGCTGAAATGGAAGAAGATTAGCGGGTGAACGTGGTTGACCATGTATTGCTCGCCATTTTTGCTGGTTAGCGTTCTTTCGAAGGTGTTCCACGGTGCTGCGTTATAGCCAGGATTGAACGATATCTTTAGGAAGTCAAAAAAGCATGGCGCAATAGATACCCATTTTTGGTCGGTTGACAAACCAAACTGGCTTTCCATAAAGCAAAAGTCAATGCAACGCCTGTTCCACCAATTGAGGAAGTAAGCGGCCTCAGAACTCTTCGTGACAGCAAAAAAACCAAGATTGAACGATCCAAAACGCATCATTGCTAAGTCGGACTCACCTTCTGTGTCTGGTTGGGGTTTGATGTAGTGCGGTGTCAGGACTACAGGAGACACATCTAAATCTTTTAGGATCGGGTCTAAGGCACTGTACACGGCAGTATCTGGATCGAGAAAAATAACTCGCCTGTGTTTTTCCAATAGCTTTAAGGCGATAAATGGTTTGAGGCTTGTACTGAATTCGATGATGTCGTAGATGAAAGCGAGTTGCTTCCATTCGGGCACGCCTAAATCCTCAAGCCAGGTAATGTCCACCGTCTCTGGATGAGGGCTAAGTTCCTGTTTCCTGTCGAAGAGGATAACGTTTAGTCGCGTAGCGTTGTGTTCCCTCAGTGAATCAGCCAGCACGAGCGCTTTGGGCAGATAAGCGATATTGCAAACTGTAAATACGGCTAGGTCAACGTGGACGGGTTGAATCGCTTGAGAATTAAATTCCATTATTTGCCTTGAATGAGCCGGGCTGTCAATTGCCCGAAAATATAGAGCACCATACTCCTAGTCAGTGTGTAGGTGTCGCTGAGTTGATTTTCAAAAATGCCGCCAACAATCAGTTTTAGATAAGCACCCAAAGCATCTTTGATGCGCGTGGCCGAATAGCGTCGTACTAGTAGCGTTTTTCCGAAGAGCTTAAGTGCCTTATCGGGCTGTTCGCTAGTGTGGTCAAAATCAGGCGTGTTATTAACTAGGCCAATCCTAAATCCGCAACGCCTTGCTCTGACACAGAATTCATAATCCACGCAGTCCACGAAGTATCTTTCATTATGCCACCCAATCTGTTGGAGCGCATTGAGATTGAATAGGCTGCCGCTGCTAATAGCTAAGCGTACTTCCTGCACGGATTCGGCGGCAGCCGGGTGTCCACTGAAGACCAGTGCGGCGTATTGCTGCTGAGCGTCTGCTGGTATAGATTGAGGAAAGGTTTGGATGAACTCGAGAGTCTGGCCGCTGATGCCAGTGTCTTGATCCAGAAACAGGAGGCGTTGAAAGCCGTACGCATAAGCGGTAGCACAAAGGGTGGACAGCGAATACCCGATGCCAACATTTTTGCCTGCGGTGAGGTAGACGATGTTCGAGTTCTCTTGCAAGGCGCGGCTGTGTTCGGTGTCAAAGGGTGAGTTGTCAAAGACATAAATACGGAAGCCAAGGGCGATCATTAGGTTGACTCTTTTGAGCAAGCTTTCTTGCGGATAAAAGAGTACCAGCCCAATGGCGTAGCTTGAGCGTGCGGGCCACTGTGAATTCATGTGTTGATTTTCATTGCTCTGGTGTGCAGCAGGATAAGATCAAGCAATGCACGAAGCATCCAAGCTAGTGCCGCGCCAAGGATGCCGTGCAGTTGCGTTAGCAGATAGACGGCTGGGATGTAAAGAGCCGACTCGAAAAGATGAATCAGCGCGGTGCTTCGCGCGTCTCCAGATGCTTGAATATACGCGTGGGGAACTTGCGCTAGGCTGTTGAACAATATTCCTACGGCCAGCACGGACGCTACCGCTGACGATTTTTTGGCGAATTCCTCTCCTAGCCATATATTGATTCCGAACCTTGCACCGAAGAAAATGCATACTGTGACTGCACCCATCATTAAAAGAATGATTTTCATGCTCTTCGTGTACAGAGCCACGGATTTTACGTACCTTTTTTCCGAAAGGTCTTTTGAAAAAATAGGAAATAAGGTAGTTGTAATAGCAGCGGGCAAAACCAACAGACGCAGCATGAACTCAGCGGGAATGGTGTAATAAGCCAGCACTGCTGCGCCAAGAACGTTGGCTATCAAAAATCGATCAGCTACCACCATCAACGGACCGATGATATTGGACACTGTCATCCATCCGCCGAATTGGAAGAGTTGTGTTGACTCTTCGCGACTGACATTGCTGGCGGATTTACCGATAACTTGGCGGACGCTTAAGTGGTGCGCGAAAAGGATGAGGTATCGGGCAATAACCAGTGATCCAACTGTGTAGTCCAAACGTGGTCCGAACAGGGCGATTGAGGCCATAGGTCCAAGGAAATTTGAAAGTCCTAGGACGAGTCTGAGAAGGTTGATGGCCTTAAAGCGCTGCTCGCCTTCTAGGACTCCGCGCAGACCCGCAGTGGCTGTTGTCGCTGGAATTGCTAGGCATGCCAAAAGAAAGGAAGTGCGGATCTCATGGTCAAGGTGTGGCGTCGAATTGATCCAGCTAACACCTATTAATTCGATTGCCGCAAACCCTACCAAGCCGCCGACTATGCCAATCATTAGGGTGAGGAAAACACCGGTAGTAGCAATAGTTTTTTTCTGCGAGTCGGTCTGATGTGATCCTAGGCTGGCGATCCGCTGGGTGATAGCCCGGCCGAGCCCGAAATCGAAAATACTGAAATAGCCAATCAGTGCCCAGATTATTGTTAGGATGCCAATGCGCTCAATGCCAATGTGCTTATAAATGTATGGGATAGCGACGATACCAACAAGCATTGGTGCCGCTGAACCTAGAAGGTTCCACAGCGTATTTACTCGGATATTCATGGATTTGTGAATCTTTGCCAATTCATCGAACTCGCCCGTATTTATCGTCATAGCGCACGATATCGTCCTCGCCCAAATAGCTGCCCGATTGCACTTCAATAATTTCGAGCGGTGCTGTGCCAGGGTTCGCGAGCCGATGCACCTCACCAAGTGGAATGTAAGTGGATTGGTTTTCCGTCAAGGTGAATACTTTGTCGCCGTTGGTGATTTCAGCAGTTCCCTTGACGACGATCCAGTGCTCAGCCCGATGGCGGTGCTTTTGCAGGCTGAGGCTTGCCTTGGGTTTCACTTGAATGCGCTTGACTTTGAAGCGCTCGCCTTCGTCAATGCTGTCGTACCAGCCCCAAGGTCGGTGCACTTTGCGATGCAGGCTGTGTTCTTCTCTGCCTTGGGTATTGAGTTGACTGACGATATGCTTTACATCTTGGCATTTAGATTTGTCAGCAACAAGAATGGCGTCTGGCGTTTCGATAACAACCAAGTTTTCTACCCCGACCAAGCTGACCAATCGGCTGCTTGCATGCACGAGTGTGTTTCTGCAGTCAGTGGTGAGCACATCGCCCACGTGGGCGTTGCCAAAATCGTCTTTGGGGAGCACGTTCCAAACGGCATCCCACGCGCCGAGGTCATTCCACCCTGCATCCAAAGGCACCATCTTGATCGGGAAGGCGCTGCCGGGGCAGCGCTCCATAACGGCATAGTCAACGGATTCGCTGGGAATGGCAGTGAACGCCTCTTTACCGGGGCGGATGAAGGCGCTGTCTGCGGTGCGCTGATCCCATGCGAGCTGGGTGGGTTGGGCGATGTCGGGGCGGAAGTGTTTGATGGCGTTTAGCCAAACTGAGGCCTTGAGCACAAACATGCCGGCGTTCCAGTAGTAGCCGCCTTCGCTCAGGTAGGTTTGGGCGGTTACGGCATCTGGTTTCTCAACGAACCGTTCAACCGTGAGGCGTGATGTGGATACTGCGAGTGTCTTGATATAACCGTAGCCAGTTTCGGGGCGATCCGGCTTGATTCCCAAGATCACGATATTGCCGCCAGCCGCCTCCGCAATGGCCTGCTGCATAGCAGCTGTGAATGCTGCGGAGTTGCTAACAGTCTGGTCGGCAGGGGTGACGACAAGGACGGGATCTTGGCCTGCTTCAACAGCCGCTAACGCGGCAAGTGTCAATGCAGGTGCTGTGTTGCGGCCCACGGGCTCAAGCAGTGCGGCGCCTAGTGCAATGCCCACTTCCTGCAGCTGCTGTGTGGCCAGGAAGCGATGATTCTCACCCATAACGATGAGTGGCGCTGCGACCTCAATATCTGGCGCGCCAAGGTTTGATAGGCGCAGTGCAGCTTGCTGGAAAAGGCTTTCATTGCCCGTTAAGCAGAGAAATTGTTTGGGAAATCCTGTACGAGAGAGCGGCCATAAGCGAGTGCCTGAGCCACCACACAGAATCACGGGTGTGATATGAATCATATTGGTAAAAAGAGTTTCGGGTTTTTGCAATAACGGCAGGAAACTTTTTAAGTTAGTGGCTTAAAAACAGATCGCAGCAAGCGCGTTTGGCAACAGGTATTTTTCTTTGCAACTTTCCAAATCAACTCTTGAAGCTTGCTAATCTGGTGTACGTGAAGGAGAAGATGACAATAACACCTATAAATGCAATCATGAGCATCAACTGCGAATGATGTATGTAATACGTAATTGCAACGATCACCATATTTGCGATACAGATTGCTAGAGCAGTCATGCCGTTTGCCAAGCCTGAGATTTGTGTAGATCCTGAACGGCTGAAGTACTTCCGGATGCAGCGGGCATAGACTAAATGATGCATATGAACTTTATCGGGCGCTCCCGGATGGTGGCCGCTGCGCCTAATCCTGCGGATCACACTAAACAACACTTCAGCGACCGGATATGAAATTAAGAGCAAACTTGCCCAAGGACTGACGCTAGGATTTCTAGCGGGTAACAAAATCACTAGCCATGCGATGCAAAAACCAATGAAGTATGCACCTCCATCTCCTAAAAATAATTTGCCGTACGGCCAATTCGTAAGCCAAAAGCCGAAGATTGCAACCGAAAGTAAGCTACTAACGTAAAGAAGCGGCATATCCCCTAGCCGCGCTGCAATAGCCATGACCCCAGCGCATACGACCATTGCAACGCCGCTGGACAAGCCATTGAAGCCGTCGATAATATTGAAAGCATTTGCCAAACCGGCGATAGCAATGCATGTCAAAAAAATGGCCGCCGGGGCTAATGCTATAGACCATTCAGGTTTCAATGAAAGCACAGAATCAATCCAAGGCAAACCGACATCCGTGATAGAAATCGAGCTATGAAATACCGCCAACAGGGCAGCAATAAGGCACAGGACGAGCCGCATTGATACGCTTACCTTTTTGGTAACATCTTCGGCAAGACCTGCTAAAAAACATAGGCTGCCGCCTAGCAACATGGTTCGCATGATTTTTAGACTATCAAGATGAGACGAAGATTTAGCTTGGCTTTCAAAAATAAAGTAAGCAATGAGCATGCTTAAAAATACGCCTAAGCCCCCGATACGTGGGGTTGGCTGAGTGTGAATTTTCTGAATACCTTCATTGGAATCATGCGACCAGCGGCCATGCAGATTTTGCGTCAACACCACGCCAACGCAAATTACAAAAGATGTACAGCAGACCACCACTAACAGGAAGTTATTTTCAGTGAAAAGCAAATTTATCCCCTGTCATAATGGCTTTCATTATATTTGAAAGAGATTTATGCCTTTGGAACTAATACCCATTTTGAAGAAAAAATGGCGCAGCTTAATGATGGCGGTCATTGGAGGAGCTTTATTAGCCTTTGTGCTTGCGAGCACAGTCTTATTAAGATTTAAATCAGACGGCTTTCTGAGCATCGAACTTTCCGTCATGGAGCACAAACGTATTAGTGAAAGCCTAGGGGCAGGGACGGAGATCGCTACACGCTTGGCGGCCGAGCCTAGCTTACAAAATGATGCTAATGTGATTCAAAACGTGTTGCAAGGCGGCGTTGCTAAATGGCAAGCGCCGATACCACGTGTGAGTAAAGCTGAGTCTAAAGATTTGCCAGATGCATTGTTGAAGTTGGAGCTTGAGAAAGAAAAGTTATCTGACGTCCAGCGTGCTTATTCTGGCATTCGCATAACCGCCAATGCCAAAGATGCTCAGCAATCCGCCCGCGTGGTGAGGTGGTTGGGTGACTATTTTCGCGACTCAGCTGCGAAGGAAATCTTGCGTCAAGAAATCTACGTATGGAAAGCAGAGAATGAAGGCTTTATAAGCCGATCAAAAGAAGAGCGGATTCGCATAGCTTATGAAGCCGAGCAATCTCAATTGCGCGCTGGCGCACTCAAAAAGGTGCTGGGGCAATATCCCGATTTGGCAAAGGTAGATGCGCGATCTGTATTTGACGTTAGGAAGGAGAATGAGAAATTTGTATCCCCTGGTGGCCAGCTTATTGCGGCGGAGGTTGAGGTGATCAACTATAGAGAAAGCCTAACTCGATTAGAGAGACAGGTGGTGCAAGCGCAATTTATCGCTCCATTTCTCATTGCATCGGAGAAAGCTTTGACTGAAAGCAATAGCGGGGACGATTTGGTGAAGCGCTTGAATGAATTAGTGCAGCAGACCAGTAAGCAAATTGAAAACGACACCCAGCGGGAAGTCTTGCTTAGCAAAGCCGCCAAGATCGCCGAGACCTCAGCCCGCTTCTTTTCCCGAACTCAATTTATCGTACCGCCATCCATCCCAAGTAGAGCCGAAGCGCCTCGACCAAAAATGCTAGCGGCATTGGGCGGAATCTTGTTTGGCTTACTTGCGCTCGGTTGGGTGTTAAGAGATTGGATCAGCGCTGCCTTTAAGGAGAACGAAGTGATTCTGAATAAGCAGTGATTTCAAAAATAAGAAACCCGCCGGTGGAGGGCTTCCTGTTTTTAATTGGTGTGTCGAAATCAGGTCTGATCATCAACAGCAGCACCGGGCGCATTGTTCACGCAAGATTCAACACCGCCATCGCGAGCTTTTTCGCTGGCATACATCTGGCTTTGGCCGATGACTTGATGGTTGCCGGCTTTGAGTACAAAGTAAGGATCGCCTTTGGTGCCGGTGAGCTTTTCAAAGCGGCTGGCATCTGCTGCATTTTTTCTCACGGATTCAATGCCGTTTTGGGCACTGGCTTTGGTTTCATACATTTCGCTTTGCAAAATGTTTTGGCCATTGCTGGCGAGAAGACTGAAGTAAAACTTTTCATTTTTCGATTTTTTGAGCTCAAACTTGCCTGCCATGATGGACTTCCTTGAATTGAAAGGGTTGCAGCGCCAAACGCTGTGGGATCGTTTTTAACGCCAAAGCACCCTTTTTGCAAGCCCTTACCCCAAACTGTGCTTCTAACACTCTTAAATGTTGTGAGATATTAGCCAATTGTGTTGGATGAGAGAGACCATAGCCCTGGCTGATTGCCCGCGATGGCTGATTTGATTTTTATGCTCGGGATTGAGCTGCGCCATCGTTTTACCGAGCTCGGGGATATACATCACAGGATCAAAGCCGAAGCCGCCACTTCCTATTTCTTTCACTGCGATCTCACCTTGCACACGCCCCACCGAGATGAGCGGCTGCGGATCAAGTGGCGAGAGCACGGCCACTTGCACACTGATCATATTGGCGCGGCGATTTTTCTCGCCAACCATACGCTCGAGCACAGCTCTGCGATTGTTGTCGTCGCTCTTTTCGTAGCCGAATTGCATGCAGTAATAGGCAGTATCCACGCCAGGCAGCCCGCCCCAAGCATCGATGCACAACCCGGCATCATCGGCAATGGCAGGCAGGCCGGTGTGCTGCGCGGCGTTGCGGGCTTTGGTGAGGGCGTTTTCAACAAAGGTTTTATAGGGCTCGGGCGCTTCTGGCACGCCCAGCAAACCTTGCGCAATCAGCTCTACGCTCAATGGCGCAAACATGGGCAGCAATTCTGCGAGCTTGCCTTGATTGTTTGATGCGAGAACAATTTTCATGGCTTTTTAAGCTGATTTCAGTACATTTTCAGTACCTAGCCGGCATCAATACTGCGTGAGCTGCTATTAATTCAGGAGTGATTGCTTTTGCATGCCGATCAGCTCTGTGATGCCTTTCTCAGCCAAACTGAGCAATGCATCCATCTCTGCACGGCTAAATGCTACGCCTTCGGCTGTGCCCTGCACTTCCACATAATGGCCAGCGCCGGTCATCACCACATTCATATCGGTATCGCAACCGGAATCTTCGGTGTATTCGAGATCGAGCAGAGGCGTGCCTTGCACGATGCCCACCGAGATCGCCGCTACGGGCGCTGTCACGGGGCTTTCAGTAATTTTTCCTTGCGCGATCAGCCAATTCACGGCATCGATTGCAGCCACGTAGGCTCCCGTGATGCTTGCGGTGCGCGTGCCGCCATCGGCTTGCAATACATCGCAGTCAAGCGAGATCGTGCGCTCACCGAGCTTCTTTAAATCAAATACAGCGCGCAAACTGCGGCCAATCAAGCGCTGGATTTCTTGCGTGCGGCCGCTTTGCTTGCCCTTAGCAGCTTCACGGCTGGAGCGATCATGCGTGGCACGCGGCAGCATGCCGTATTCAGCTGTCACCCAGCCTTCGCCCGAGCCCTTTTTGTGCGGCGGCACGCGCTCTTCCACGCTGGCCGTGCAAAGCACTTTGGTGTTGCCCATCTCAATAAGCACTGAGCCTTCGGCGTGGATGGTGTATTTACGGGTGATTTTTACGGGGCGAAGTGCGTTAGCAGCGCGGTTTTCGGAACGTTGGTAGGTCATGGTTTGGAGGGATGAAGGATAGAAATTCAATACCGGACGCAGAAGACGCAAAGGTTACGCAGAAGTAATACCAAAAAGAAAAAGAAAAAGAAAAAGAAAAAAAAGAAATTAAGTTAAAGCCGAAGTTTCTCGTGCAAAAGCACGACTTTTTTGTATTTCTCTTTTTTACGTCTTCTGCGAAACCTTTGCGTCTGCTGCGTCCGGCTGTTTGTATTTAGAATTTAAGGCTTGATCGACTTAGCAGCCGTTTTGCGGATCGCTTCATTGATCTCCGCAATGGAGCGCTCAATAGCGGCATCGTCCAAATCATCAACGAAATTGTCTAGGCCGCCCGCTTGAATAGTTGATGCGAACACGCCATCGCTGATGCTGTCGGTTGAAATGCCTTGCGTGGATTCAAAGGCATCCGGCGTTTCCCACTCCATGGCGATCACGGTGACGTTATCGGAATGCTCACCACCCTGGCGCAAGCCCAGCTCGACCACATCGGGCACCACACTGGCCACCGGGGCTTTGCACATGGTGTGAACAATATCGTTATCGTTCACACTACCCCAAAGGCCATCGGAGCAGAGCATGATGCGATCACCTTGCTGGAGCATGTGCGGGCCGGAAATATCAAAAACAGGCTTCGTCGGCGAGCCAAGGCAAGTAAAAAGCACATTGCGATTCAAGCGATCAAGCTTGATGATGCCCGCTGCATGCTGCTCAACATAAGAATGATCTCGCGTGCGCGTGACGAGCTCACCATCGCGCATGTAATACAAGCGAGAATCGCCGCAATGCACCCAAGTGGCCGAGCCACCCTGAATCAGCGCAGCCACGAGCGTAGTGCGCGGCGTATCGAGCATGCCTTTTTCGCTGGCGTATCGAATGATCTGGTGATGCGCAGCCATTAATGCTGAGGTTAGAAATTCAGAGACATTATGAATTTGAGGGCGTGCTTCTTTTTGAAAGAGCGCGGAGATGGTTTGAAGCGCCAATTGCGCAGCAACTTCGCCTTCTGGATGCCCGCCCATGCCATCAGCGAGCGCAAACATCGCAGATTCCCGCGTGTAGCTGTAGCCCATACGGTCTTCGTTTTTCTCCCGCCCGCCCCTGCGGCTGACCTGAAATACAGAAAATTTCATCGCCTCGCTCGATTTCATTTAACTTTACCAAATCCGGTGGCTCTGCCAACGGCTTTCTTCGTATCGCTGATCACATTATCAAACTGAAGGCGCATTTTCTCGCCAACAGACAAGCGCGTATAACGCCGCTCGCTTTCCTGAGAAAGCTCTTTTTGCAGCGCAAACACCGATTGCGGGCGAGACAGTGGATCAAGAGACATGCACCATTCCACCACTTCAATCAAATTGTCTGAATACACGCCGCGCAGACGGGAGAGCGAAAGCGACAAACGGTCTTTTTCCAAACGCTGCGGTGCATCGTTGGGCGGATAGCCTTGCATGCTGGCATAAATACAAGCGCCAATCGCGTAAATATCCGTCCACGGGCCCATGCTCGCGTCTCGGCGATACATCTCAGGCGCAGCAAACCCAGGGGTGTACATTGGGCGAATGAAATTGCCTTCTTTGGAGAGCACCTCGCGCGCCGCGCCGAAATCAATCATCACGGCTTTGTTGTCATCGGTGATGAAAATATTCGCTGGCTTGATATCTAGATGCAGCATCTTGTGCTGATGCACGATGCGCAAACCGCGCAAAATTTCATCGTACAAGCTGCGGATGGTGGATTCCCGGAAGACTTTTTGCTTCTTTAATTCACGCGCGGTGATGATGAAATCTTGCAGCGTAGCACCTTCGAGATAATTCATCACCATGTAAACCGTCTCGTTTTCGCGGAAGAAATTCAACACGGAAACGACAGAAGGATGCGAGATTTGAGCCAGCGAGCGACCTTCTTCAAAGAAACTCTTGAGGCCCAAGCGATACAAAGACAATTTATCCGGCTGCACCTGCGGCAGCAGCTCGCCCGGCGCACGCGTGGCTAAGCTAGCGGGCAAGTATTCTTTGATAGCAACCTGCTGGCCTTCACTATCTACAGAGAGATACACCACGCCAAAGCCCCCAGCAGAAACTTTGCGAACGACACGATAGCCACCAATAACGGTATCGGGCGGCAGGGAAGCGGGTTTAACTTTAGACATAATGCTTGCATGTCAGTTTACAGCATGACGGGCTACGCCAGCCTGCAAACCACCCCCCCCACCCCTTCTGGCGCGCAATCCGAAAGCCCTGCTTCACCCCGCCTCGGCTTAGAGCTGCGCTCGGTCAACAGTCGCTTTCTCGATCTCAGCTTCAAGCTAGGCGATGAGCTGAGAGCACAAGAAAGCGCCCTGCGCGAGCTGCTCACAGCTCATTTGAAACGCGGCAAAGTCGAGCTGCGCGCCTATTTATCTCATGAGAAGGCGCATGAAGCCGACGCCGCGATGCCCAGCGCGCCGCCAGCCGCCCTACTCCAGCAGCTCTCCCATGCGCAGGATCAAATCCAAGCTTGGCTGCCGCAGGCGCGGGCTTTGTCTGTGGCGGATGTGCTGCGCCTGAGCACCAGCCCTGGCCAAGCATCGCAAGCTGTGACAGGCGATCTGAGCGGAGCGCTTCTGGCGCTGGCCAAAGAAGCCCTCACGCAATTCATGGCATCGCGTGAGCGAGAAGGTGCGCGCTTGGCCGCCATGCTTGCCGGGCACACAATCCAGCTGCGCCAGCTGGTGAAAATCGCCCAGCCGTTAGTGCCCACACTCGTGGCGGCGCAACAACAACGCTTCATCGAGCGCTTCACCGAAGCCTTGAAGCAAGCCGATAACACTGGCCAGCTCTCCGCCACCGCCGCCCAAGAGCGCGCCCTCACCGAAGCTGCCGCTTTTGCCATCCGCATTGATGTGGCCGAAGAGCTCACGCGCCTGAACGCACACCTGGATGAAATTGACGGCCTACTCGCTGGCAAATCCAGAGGCAGCGACAACTCAAAAGCTCAAGCCAAATCGAAAGTCAACGCACAACCCACCGAGCTGGGCAAACGCCTTGATTTCATCATCCAAGAGCTGCACCGCGAAGCCAACACCTTAGGCAGCAAATCCTCCACACTCGAACTCTCGCGCATTAGCGTCGATATGAAGGTCCTGATCGAGCAAATGCGTGAGCAAGTGCAGAATATCGAATAACTATCTTTTTGATAGCAGACTACGCATATTTTACGCCGGCTATATGCCTTAAATGCTTTCAAAATCAGCTGAAACGTAGTTAAAATAAAGCTATGGAATTTCCTGGAAATCTTTTTGTTGTTGCAGCTCCGAGTGGGGCCGGTAAATCGAGCCTTGTGAAAGCCCTGATGGAGCTGGATTCTCAGGTGCAACCTAGCATCTCGCACACCACGCGCTCAGCTCGCGGCCAAGAAAAGCATGGCCGAGAGTACTATTTTGTGAGCGATTCTGAATTTGAAACGCTTATCGCAGGTCAAGCCTTCTTTGAATGGGCGCATGTGCATGGCAAGCGCTATGGCACTTCGCGCATGGCCATAGAGAGCCGCCTCTCGCGCGGGGAAGATGTGATTCTTGAGATCGACTACCAAGGCGCGTATCAAATCAAAAAGCTTTTTCCAGAAGCTGTGCTGATCTTCATCTTGCCGCCCAGCCTTGAGGAGCTTCGTGGCCGCATTGAGCGGCGCGGTGAGGATACGACGGACAGCATCGAGCTGCGCATGCAAAACGCCCGCGATGAGATCATCCAAGCTCGCAATTTCGATTTCGTTATAATCAATGAGATATTTGAGCGGGCTTTGTTCGATCTGAAAGCTATCGTTTCTGCGCAACGGTTGAAGTTTGTAGCCCAGCGCCGAGCACGAGCCGCCACCTTCCTCGCACTGAATATTCATTGAGCTGCTTGTTCTCACATCATTTTTTTCGAATCACTGGAGTTATCCCATGGCCCGTATCACTGTTGAAGACTGCCTCAAACAGATCCCCAACCGCTTTGAGCTTGTGCTCTCGGCCACTTACCGTGCCCGCATGCTCAGCCAAGGCCACACGCCCAAGCTGGAGAGCAAAAACAAGCCTTGCGTCACCGCCTTGCGCGAGATCGCTGCTGGCAAAATCGGCACTGAAATGCTGAAAAAAGTGCCTATCTAAGCCCGTCTACAACATCTACCTCTCGAAAAAGCGCCTTTTCAGGCGCTTTTTTCATGGAATTTGCTTCTCTTGTTACCATGTGACTTATCTATGAGTGCAGTGATGAAACCCGTCCGTGCCAAGGCATCCGCCAAAAGCCCGAAATTAGCCGCAGATGCAGCCAATGCAGCGGCTGCTAGCTTTGCTGCGCTCATGGCCAAATTGGATTACTTGGGGGCAGACGATGTCGATAGCATTCGCCGCGCCTACCGCTTTGCCGACGAAGCGCATTTAGGCCAAATGCGCGGCAATGGCGAGCCTTACATTACGCACCCGATTTCCGTAGCTTCCCTCTGCGCCGAGTGGAAACTCGATGCCCAAGCGCTCATGGCAGCACTCATGCATGACACGCTGGAAGACTGTGGCGTGAGCAAGAGCGAAATCATCGAAAAGTTTGGTTCGCCCGTCGCAGAACTGGTCGACGGCCTCACGAAACTCGACAAACTCGAATTCAACACACGAGAAGAAAACCAAGCCGAGAGCTTTCGAAAAATGCTGCTTGCGATGGCGCGCGATGTGCGCGTGATCTTGATCAAACTGGCAGATCGCAGCCACAACATGCGCACAATGGACGACATGCCCCGCGCCAAGTGGCCGCGCATCGCCCGCGAAACGCTGGATATCTACGCGCCGATCGCTCACCGCTTGGGTCTGAACACCACCTATCGCGAGCTGCAAGATCTCAGTTTTCGGCATTTGCACCCTTGGCGCTACGCCACGCTCACCCGTGCCGTGCAAAAAGCACGCGGCCGCCGCCGCGATCTGATTCAAAAAGTGCAGCGTGATATCGAAGCCAGCTTTGTCAATGCCAAGCTCCCTGTCACCATCTCAGGCCGCGAGAAAACCTTATTTTCCATCTACAACAAGATGGACGGCAAGCACCTGAGCTTTGCAGAAGTTACCGATATCTATGGCTTTCGCCTAATCGTACCGAGCATCACCGATTGCTATACAGCGCTGGGCGTGCTGCATCAGCTCTACAAGCCCGTGCCTGGCAAGTTCAAAGATCACATCGCCATCCCGAAAATTAACGGCTACCAATCACTGCACACCACGGTGGTCGGCCCCAGCGGCGTGAATGTGGAATTTCAAATGCGCACGGAGCCGATGCATGTGGTGGCTGAGAGCGGTGTGGCTGCCCATTGGCTCTATAAGTCTGCCGGGGAGCAACAAGCGCTTGATGGCGTTGAAGATCCGCCGTCTTCTGCCGCCAGTGCCTCAGCCGATGCTGAGCGCTTAGGCACGCAATGGCTGCAATCCCTGCTCGATATTCACAGCGAAAACCGCGAATCAGGCGATTTCTGGGAGCATGTGAAGATTGATCTCTTCCCCGATGCGGTGTATGTGTTCACGCCCAAAAGCAAAATCATGGCCATGCCGCGTGGTGCAACGCTTGTGGATTTCGCCTATGCCGTCCACACCGATGTGGGCGACCATACCGTTGGTGCAAAAGTCAATGGCGAACAAGTGCCGCTGCGCACCGAGCTAAAAAATGGTGATGTGATTGAAATCATCACAGCAGAATTTTCCAAGCCCAACCCGGCTTGGCTAGGCTTTGTGCGAACCGCGCGAGCGCGCAGCAAAATTCGCCACTATCTGAAGACCCTGTCGCAAAATGAATCGCAAGATTTGGGAGAGAAATTGCTGCTACAAGCGTTGCGCAGCGAAGGCATTGAGGCACTCCCCGCTTACAAAGAGTCAAACCAAGATGATGCTCCGGTGAACGCGCTGTGGGATAAGCTGCTGCGCTTCTCAGGTAACAAAACCCGCGAAGAAATGCTCATCGATATCGGGCTGGGCAAGCGGGTGGCCACGATCGTTGCCAAGCGCTTGGTCAGTTTGTTGGCTGAGACCGGTAAAAAACCTGATGCGCTGCTCATGAGCAAGGAGCGATTCACGGCGCATGAGCAAATCTCCCAAGGCGCGATTGTGCTTGATGGACGCGATGGCGGCACGGTGCAATACGCGCCATGCTGCCAACCGATTCCGGGCGACGCGATCACTGGCTACCTCGGGCGGGGCGAAGGTTTGCAGGTTCACACGGATGCATGCGGTGTGGCTAAGAAACTCATGCAAAAAGATAAAGAACGCTTCATTGCCGTGGAATGGAGCGACGAACCGCTGCGCCCGTTTGCCACCACTGTCGTCGTCACCGTGCAAAGCGGTAAAGGCGTGTTGGCCAAGGTTGCGGCGGCTATGGCTTCGGCCGAAGCTGACATTAAAAGCGTGGATTTGGGACGCGACAGCGAGGTGGGCGCACCCACGGCCGATCTGCGATTTGTGATTGATGTACGGGATACGGCGCATTTGGATGCCGTGCTGCGTACCCTTGCCCGCACAGCCAACGTTCATAAAGCGCTACGGGTTTCGAGCTGAAGACCTCATTTGCTCACTGATTAGCGCTGCAATCTGTGGCCTAATAGTGGGTTGTATCAATTTTTCTTGGAATTCAATCATGGCCGACAAAATCAGAACCGAAGCAGATCGCAAACGCAGCCCTAAGCCTGTATTGCCTAATGGCGTATCTATGCCTGTGAGCCGTGGCCAAAAGGTGAGCTTAGAGCGCGGCAGCTCCACTAGAAATAAGAAAAACGCGGGCAAGCGTCCGAAAAAAGGCGGTTAATCTCGGCGGGCTGCTGTAGCCTGACGCTGCGATTGATTCAAATGCGCAGTTTGAACATGCGTGACTCTTGCTTGCCAAGACTCACGCTTTTTGTATTTTTACAGCGCAGTATTTGAATTCTGGGATTTTTCCAAACGGATCAAGCGCTGAATTGGTGAGCAAATTGGCAGCCGATTCTGCATAGGCGAAGGGAATGAACACCGTATTTACGGGCGTTCCTTCGTCGATGCGCACTTGAAGCACGATGCTACCGCGCCGTGAGGCGACCCGCAAACTCTCCCCGGCTTTGACGCTTGCTTGCGTTGCTGTAGCGGCGCTCATCGATACTGTAGCTTCTGGCTCAAGAGCATCTAGCATGCTGGCGCGGCGCGTCATGGAGCCGGTATGCCAGTGCTCTAGCTGGCGGCCCGTGATGAGCACAACCGGATATTCATCGTCCGGCAATTCGTTGGCGGGTATAAAGCCAGCGGGTACGAGTTTGATGCGGCCATCCTTGGTGGGTACGGCGTCTTGAAATACGATAGGCTGGCCTGGATCATCTTCTGTGAGGCACGGGTAGGTGACTGAGCCTTCTTTTTCAAGCCGCGCCCAAGTGATGCCAGCAATCGCAGTGTGCATCGCTTGACGCATTTCTTCATACACGGCACTGGCACCGCTATCGTCGCTCTCGCCACTGCCTTGCGATTCATCATCAGCGCCCGCGTAATCCCAATGCAGATCTAAGCGTTTGGCAAGCTGCTGAATGATCCACAAATCATGCTTGGCAGCGCCCGGCAGCGGCAAAGCTTGGCGGCCGAGCTGCACCATGCGATCTGTGTTGCTCACCGTGCCGGTTTTTTCTGGCCAAGCGCTGGCGGGAAGCACCACATCGGCAAGCCACGCGGTCTCGGTCATGAAAATATCTTGTACGACGAGATGCTCCAAGCTTTCCAGCGCGTGGCGTGCATGCGACAGGTCAGGGTCGCTCATCGCGGGGTTTTCGCCCATGATGTACATGCCGCGAATCTTGTGAGGATCTGTCTCTGGCGCGAGGATCTTGTGCATGATCTCCACCACGGTGTAGCCGGGTTTGTTATCAAGCTTGGTATCCCAGAAATTTTCAAACCACGCATGTGCCTCTTGGTTGTCCACGCGCTGGTAGTTGGGCAGCATCATCGGAATCAAACCCGCATCGCTTGCGCCCTGCACATTGTTTTGCCCACGCAGCGGATGCAAGCCTGTGCCGGGGCGGCCAATCTGCCCAGTGATTGTGGCGAGAGCAATCAAGCAGCGCGCATTGTCTGTGCCGTGCACATGCTGGCTCACGCCCATACCCCAGAGAATCATCGCGCTCTTGGCGGTGGCAAACGTGGTGGCGACTTCGCGGATCGTTGCCGCATCAATCCCGCAAGCTTGGCTTACAGCTTCCGGTGAAAAATTCGCGACCTGCGCTTTAAGCGCTTCAAAATTGGTAGCACGCTGCGCAATGAAATCGTCGGCCACCAGCCCTTTTTCTATGATGGTGTAGAGCATGGCGTTGAGCAGCAACACATCTGTATCTGGCTTGAATTGCAGGCTCTTCCAAGCGTGGCGTGCGATGTCGGTGCGGCGTGGGTCAGCCAAAATAATTTTGCTGCCTTCTTTCGCCGAATTCTTCATCCACGTAGCGGCCACGGGATGATTCGAGGTGGGATTGCTACCGATGATGAGGATCACTTCGCTGTGCGCCACGTCGTTCACCTGATTGCTTACCGCGCCTGAGCCTACGCCTTCCAGCAGCGCGGCAACCGATGATGCATGGCACAAGCGCGTGCAGTGATCCACGTTGTTACTGCCAAATCCCGTGCGCACAAGCTTTTGGAAAAGATAGGCTTCTTCGTTGCTGCCTTTGGCACTACCAAAGCCGGCAAGTGACTTTGCACCATATTGATCACGCAAACTCTTGAGCTTACCGCCCGCAAGATTCAAAGCTTCTTCCCAAGTCGCCTCACGAAATACCTCGCGCCAATCCGCATCATGCGGCAAGATGCTTTTCGGCACGCCAGGCTTGCGAATCAAAGGCTGCGTCAAGCGCCCATCGTGATGCACGTAATCAAAACCAAAGCGCCCTTTCACGCAGAGCCGCGAATCATTCGCCGGTCCTTTGCGGCCGTCCACGCTGACGATTTTGTCGTCTTTGACGTTGTAAGTGATCAAACAGCCCACGCCGCAATACGGGCAGACCGAATCAATTTTTTTATCAACCTTCTGGGAGCCAACTTGCGTCTTTGGCATCAGCGCTCCGGTTGGGCAGGCCTGCACGCATTCGCCGCAGCCCACGCAACTGCTCTCGCCCATCGCATCAAACTGATCAAACACAATGCTTGAGTGGCTGCCGCGCTGTGCATAGCCAATCACATCGTTGACCTGAACTTCGCGGCAAGCGCGCACACAGCGCGTGCATTGAATGCAAGCATCCAGATTCACCGCCATCGCAGGGTGAGAAAGATCGGCTTTAGGTTGCTCGCGCCGCAGCGCTCTCAATTCGGGGCGCACTTGAACATCCATCACGCTCGCCCACTCGCTCAGTTCGCCATGCGGCTGCGTTGCATCGTCTTCGTGCCATTTGTAGCCCTGCTCTGGCAAATCTGCGAGCAGCATCTCCAGCACCATTTTTTGGCTTTTTACAGCGCGCTCGCTAGTCGCTTTGACCTGCATACCCTCAACGGGCGCGCGGCAGCAGCTCGGCGCGAGCACGCGCTCGCCCTCAACTTCCACCACACAAGCCCGGCAATTGCCATCGGCTCGCATCCCTTCTTTGAAGCACAGATGTGGAATCTCCACGCCGCTGCGCTTAGCCGCTTGCAAAATGCTCTCGCCGGGAATCGCCTGCACGGCTTTGCCATCGAGCTCAAAACTGATCACTTCGCGGGCGCTCATTGCACAACTCCAACGCTAATCTCATGCGAGAAGTATTTCAAAACGCTCAGCATCGGGTTCGGCGCAGCCTGCCCCAAGCCGCAAATGCTGGCATCCACCATCACAGTGCTTAAATCATTCAGCGTGGCTTGATCCCACACTTTCGCCTCCATCAGCTTCACAGATTTCTCCGTGCCCACGCGGCAAGGCGTGCATTGCCCGCAGCTCTCATGCGCAAAAAATTTCATCATATTGAGCGCGCCATTTCGCGCTGAATCCTGCTGACTCAACACGATCACCGCCGCGCTGCCAATGAAGCAACCATAGGGCTGCAGAGTATCAAAATCGAGTGGCACATTGGCCAGCGCTGCCGGCAAAATGCCGCCGCTCGCACCGCCCGGCAAGTAGGCATACAGCTCATGGCCATCCGCCATACCGCCACAGAATTCATCAATCAATTCGCGCACGCTGATGCCAGCAGGAGCCAACTTCACGCCCGGCTGCTTCACACGCCCGCTCACGCTAAAACTGCGCAGCCCCTTTCGGCCATTCCTGCCATGCGAAGCAAACCATTCACCGCCTTTTTCCACAATCTCGCGCACCCAATACAGCGTTTCAAAGTTGTGCTGCAGCGTCGGCCGGCCAAACAAGCCCACTTGCGCAATATACGGCGGCCGCATGCGCGGCTCACCGCGTTTGCCCTCAATGCTCTCAATCATCGCGCTCTCTTCGCCGCAGATATACGCACCCGCACCGCGCCGCAGTTCAATTGTGGGCAGCTTGCATGGCGGATTCATTTGTAGCTTGGCGATTTCTGCGCTCAGCATCTCGCGCAGCTCATGGTATTCATCGCGCAGATAAATATAAATCGCGTCAATGCCCACCACCTGCGCGGCAATCAACATGCCTTCTAAAAACCGATGCGGATCACGCTCCAGATACCAACGGTCTTTGAATGTGCCCGGTTCGCCCTCGTCAAGATTAATAGCCATGAGCTTAGGACTTGGTTGATCACGAACGATCCGCCACTTGCGCCCCGCCGGAAAACCCGCACCACCCAAACCGCGCAAGCCTGCATGCTCCAGCGCCGCAATCACACTCTCAGCATCGCGCGAACCATCCGCCACAGAACGCAGCAGCGCGTAGCCACCAGCAGCTTGGTAGTTATTTAACGCTATTAAATCAATAGCGCTCTGCGCATGTTCTATGCCGGCTAGATGCTGTTTTTGCCCTAAAAACTGCTGAAAAATGTCTATGGAGGCATGCCCGAAATTCCGCTGCCCCACGGCCACCGCAGGCGCTTGCTCGCAGCGCCCAATGCAAGGCACCGGCTCAACTTTCACATCCGCTTGCAGCAGCGCGGGCAGCTCAGCCAGCAGCTCATTCGAGCCAGCCATCTCGCAGCTCAGTCCATTGCACACTCGAATCCGTAAACTTGGCGCGGCTTCGGCATCCCGCAAAATTTCAAAGTGATGATAAAAAGAAGCGACCTCAAACACTTCGGCCTGCGATAGTTTCATCAGATCCGCCAGTGCAGCGATATGCCGTTCAAACACCGCGCCATACGCGTCGTTCAAAGCATGCAAATATTCAATCAGCAAATCCCGCCTGAACAACTGCTCTGATGTGCCTGGCCACACTTTCTGCATCAGCGCACGCACCTGTTCGCGCGCCTGCGGCAATACCTGCCGCCCCTTCAATTGCGAGCGCACTGGATGCGTCTTGTGAACCGTGATTGGTTTGACTTCAACAATAGTTTTCATACAGCGCAGCGCAAGATTTCGGCGTGATGACGAAGATGGCTTTCCATGAAACTGCTCACGAAATAATAACCGTGGTCATAGCTCGCATGTTGGCGAAATTGCAAGGCTTGGCCCACTTCTCGGCAGGCTGCTTCAAACAAATGCGGATGCAATTGCTCGGCCAAAAATTGATCACTCAAACCCTGATCAATCAAGATGCTGGTGGGCAGCAATGCCTTGCCACGCGCTAGCAGCAACTGAGTTGCGTCATGCTGGCGCCAAATTGCTTCATCATCGCCCAAATACCCTGCAAATGCCTTTCGCCCCCACGGGCATTGGCTGGGCGCGCAGATGGGTGCGAAGGCAGAGACTGACCGAAATGCATGAGGGTGGCGCAAGGCCAAGCTCAAAGCCCCATGCCCGCCCATCGAGTGCCCCATGATGCCAAGGCGTTGCGTATCTATCGGCAAGAGTTGCCCAATGTGCGCCAGCAGCTCTTGCATTAAATAACTCTCCATGCGCCAATGCTTTGCCCAAGGCTGCTGCGTGGCATCCAGATAAAAACCAGCCGCCACGCCAAAATCCCAGCTCTCGGATTGCCCAAGCACATCCGTGTTGCGCGGGCTGGTGTCTGGCGCGATCAATGCAATCCCCAGCTCACTAGCTACTCGCTGCGCTCCAGCTTTGATAGCAAAGGTTTCTTGCGTACAAGTCAGCCCCGCCAAATACATCACGGCGGGCACTGTAGTTTGACTAGCTGCAGGCGGCAAATACACCGCAAAACGCATCGGCAGACCAATCTGGCTTGAGGCATGCTCGTAAAAAGACTGCCGGCCACCAAAACAGGCATGCTCGCTCAACAACTGAAAATCTTTCATGATCAGAAATGGATCACGGTACGGATGGATTTGCCTTCGTGCATCAAATCAAAAGCTTCATTGATGCGGTCTAAGCCCATCGTGTGCGTCACAAACGGATCAAGCTCAATCTCCCCTGCCATCGCCTGCTCCACCATGCCAGGCAACTGGGTGCGACCCTTCACACCACCAAACGCCGAGCCACGCCAGACGCGCCCGGTCACGAGCTGAAAGGGCCGCGTAGAAATCTCTTGCCCCGCGCCAGCCACGCCGATGATGATGCTCTCGCCCCAGCCCTTGTGGCAGCATTCGAGCGCTGCACGCATCACATGCACATTGCCAATGCATTCGAAGGAAAACTCTACACCGCCATCGGTCATCTCTACGATCACTTCTTGAATAGGCTTGGCAAAATCTTTCGGGTTGATGCAATCGGTCGCGCCGAAATGCTTTGCTAGATCAAACTTGCTCGGGTTCGTATCCACAGCAATGATGCGCCCCGCCTTGGCCTGCCGCGCGCCTTGCACCACAGCCAAGCCAATGCCGCCCAATCCAAACACCGCCACCGTATCACCCGGCTTGACCTTGGCTGTGTTGTGAACCGCACCCAAGCCCGTCGTCACACCACAGCCGAGCAAACACACCTTCTCATGGTCTGCAGCGCTGTTGATTTTGGCCAAAGAAATTTCATTGACTACCGTGTATTCACTGAACGTAGAGCAACCCATATAGTGGAATACCGGCTTGCCTTGGTAGGAGAAGCGGCTCGTGCCATCAGGCATCAGCCCCTTGCCTTGCGTGGCTCGCACTTTTTGGCACAGGTTGGTTTTGCCCGATTTGCAAAATTTGCACTCTCTGCATTCAGCGGTGTACAGCGGGATGACGTGATCACCCGGCTTGAGACTGCTCACGCCCTCGCCAATCTGCACCACAATGCCCGCGCCCTCGTGCCCCAATACAGCAGGGAAAATACCCTCCGGATCATCACCCGAGAGGGTAAACGCGTCGGTATGGCAGACACCCGTGTGAGATATCTTCACCAGCACCTCGCCACGCTGTGGCGGTGCCACATCAATCTCTACAATTTGCAAAGGCATACCAGCCTCGAAGGCCACAGCGGCGCGTGATTTCATAATAGGGCCTCTCAAGAGCAAGGGATAAAGTGAGACTTTAAGTCTATGGCTTCGTACGCGCCAATCTACACGCGCTCCAGAATAACTGCAATGCCCTGACCGACACCAATACACATCGTACAAAGCGCGTAGCGGCCTTTTGTTTTGTGAAGTTGATTGACTGCCGTCGTAGCCAGCCGCGCACCTGATGCGCCGAGCGGATGGCCGAGTGCAATTGCGCCGCCGTTGGGGTTGACTCTTGGGTCATCGTCTTGCAAACCAAGATCGCGGAGCACCGCCAAGCCTTGCGCGGCAAAGGCTTCGTTCAGCTCGATCACATCCATTTGCTCAAGCGTCAAGCCTGTGAGCTGCAACACCTTGCGCGTGGCAGGCGCAGGGCCGATTCCCATGATGCGCGGTGGCACACCTGCAGTGGCCATGCCGAGGACGCGGGCTTTCAATGTGAGGCCGTATTTGGCGGCGGTTTTCTCATCAGCCAGCAACAATGCGCAAGCGCCATCGTTCACGCCGCTGGCATTGCCTGCTGTCACCGTGCCATCTGGCCTGACCACGCCTTTGAGTTTGGCCAGCGCTTCGAGAGAAGTCTCGCGCGGATGTTCGTCTTGGCTGATGACGATCGCGTCGCCCTTCTTCTGTGGGATCGTCACCGGCGTAATTTCCGCATCGAAGTAACCCGCCTTCTGCGCGGCCACCGCCTTCATCTGACTGGCCAATGCCATGCGGTCTTGCGCCTCGCGCTCAATCTTGTATTCAGTCGCAACGTTTTCCGCTGTCTCGGGCATCGAATCCACGCCATACTTTTCCTTCATCAATTTGTTGATGAAGCGCCAACCAATCGTCGTGTCATATATTTCTGCCGCGCGACTGAAGGCGCTGGTTGCTTTAGGTATCACAAACGGTGCGCGGCTCATGCTCTCCACACCACCCGCTATCATTAATGTAGCTTCTCCCGCCCGAATGGCGCGGGCTGCCGTGCCCAAAGCATCCAAACCTGAGCCACACAGTCGGTTCACCGTGCTGCCCGGCACTTGGTATGGCATGCCCGCAAGCAGCGAAGCCATGTGCGCCACGTTGCGGTTATCTTCCCCGGCTTGATTGACGCAGCCGTAGATCACATCGGTGACAGCTTCCCAATCCACAGTCACATTGCGCGCCATCAGCGCTTTGAGCGGAATGGCGCCAAGATCATCGGTGCGAACGGAAGACAAAGCACCGCCGTAGCGACCAAAAGGTGTGCGGATGGCATCGACGATGTAGGCTTGGGTCATAAATGGCGATCAGTAAGTTTCTAAGTGCAAACGCGCTTCTTTTTTCAGGGCGCTGCCAATCGTATCCCAGCTGAATCCTGATTTTTCAGCGATGTCTTTGAGCGCAAGGATCACGCCCTCTTCCATTGCTTTCAAGCCACAAACATAGAAGTAAGCATTGGGGTCTTTCAGCAAGACGGCGAGATCGACGGCGCGGTCGCGCAGGGCATCTTGCACATAGCGTTTGGGTTTGCCGGATTCGCGGGAATAGCAAAATTCAATATCGATGAAATCTTTGGGCAGCTGCTGCAGCGGGCCGAAATACGGGAGCTCTGCTTGGGAGCGTGCGCCAAAGAAGAGCCAGAGTTTCCCACCGTCAAATTTGCTTTCACTGGCCGTATTTTTTGCGCGCATGCGCCTGCGCCACTCCGTCATGGCGCGCATCGGGGCGCTGCCTGTGCCGGTGCAGATCATCACGATGTGGCTCTTGGGGTGATTGGGCATGAGGAAGCTACTCCCGAAAGGGCCGATGACTTCAACCTGATCTCCCACCTTCAAATCGCACATGAAGTTGCTCGCCACGCCGCGCACGGCTTTGCCACTGTGATCTTCGAGCACACGCTTGATCGTGAGCGAGAGATTGTTGTAACCCGCACGCTCGCCGCTGCGTGCGCTGGCAATCGAATACTGCCGAGCATGATGCGGCTTGCCGCGCGCATCCACGCCCGGCGGCACGATGCCGATGCTCTGCCCCTCGAGCACGGGGAACGGCATGCTGCCAAAATCGAGCACGATGTGGTGCGTGTCGTAATCACTGCCTGCCGTCTTACCGACTTCGGTGACGCGCACATTGCCTGTGACGCTGGCTGTGATGCTTTTTTCAGCCGCTTTCGCGCCATAAAGATTCGTGTACGCAAGGGCGGCAGACCATGGCGGCAGCGTTGCGCCATATTGTTGGTTGCTGATAGACGCTATGGTTTCGATAGCTGTCTGCGCAGGTTCTATGCCGGCTAATGGCCTATTTTCTTCTGAAACGGCACTGGAAATTTCCTCCTCAGCCAAAGCAGCTTCGGGCAACTCCTCTGGCAAATCATCCCAAGTCAGCTGCTCTTCGACTGAATACGCTTTGACTTTCAGCATGCTGCGCCAATTGTCAATTGAGCCCGTAGGACAAGGCGAAATACAAGCCATGCAAGAGTTGCACTTCTCGGCATCCACCACGTAGTTTCGATCATCATGCGTGATCGCCCCCACGGGGCAAGTGGCTTCGCAAGTGTTACAGCGAATACAAATGACCGGATCGATCAGATGCTGTTTGATGATGGATGTTTCGTTAGCGCCCATGAGTTTTAAGTCCTTGAAGACATGAACACCGGACGCAGAAGACGCAGAGGTTACGCAGAAGAAATACCAAAGAGAAAAAAAGAAACGGTGTCTTCAAATCAAACCCATTCAATTTTAAATCCCGTCTTCTGTCTTTTTTGCGTCTTTTGCGTAACCTTCGCGTCTTCTGCGTCCGGTATTGAATTCGTACTATTTCCTATTGAATTAGTTAAAACGAATGTAATCGAAATCAACCACTTGCTTGTTGATACCCATTGCAGGTGGCGCAATCCAGTTGGCAAATTTTCCTGGCTCGACCACGCGGCCCATCAAGCTCGCTACAAACATGCGGTCTTCAGCCGTTGGCAACCATTCAGCTGATTTTGCAGCCCATTCCACCTCGCTCAACACACGGCCATCCGGCGAGACTTTTGCGCCAGCCAATGCGCCGATATTGCGGTTGAAAGCTTTGTGCGGTGTAGTGAGTTTGAACGGGATGCCCGCTTTCTCAATCACTTTGTTCCATCGGCCCACGCCTGCGACTGAATCCTTGATGTAGTCATCGCGCAGTACTTCGTTGAGTGCATTGAGCATCGGCACTTCTTTTTCAACCAACTGGCCACCGACCACTTGCAGCACTTTATAGCTCTGGCCGCGCAGCTGATGATCATCCGTGCGCTTGCCTTCTTCGTAGCGGCCTTTGATGCCGGTGCTGTAGAAGGTGGCGGCATTGGATGATTCGTCTGCACCAAACAAATCGATTGTGACGGAGAAGTGAAAGTTCAAATAGCGCTGCAATGTAGGTAGATCAATTACACCTGCTGCGCGAAGCTTTTTAGAATCATCCGTTTTCAGCTCATTCATCATCTGGCAGGTGCGCTGGATCACGCGACTGATGCCGCTCTCACCCACAAACATGTGATGCGCTTCTTCGGTCAGCATGAATTTGCTGGTGCGCGCCAATGGCTCAAATGCGCTTTCTGCAAGAGCGCAGAGCTGGAATTTGCCATCACGATCGGTGAAATACGTGAACATAAAGAAGCTCAGCCAATCCGGCGTGGCTTCGTTGAAGGCTTGCAAGATGCGCGGTGTATCGGCATCGCCGCTGCGGCGCTCAAGCAGCGCTTCGGCTTCTTCACGGCCATCGCGGCCAAAATGCTTGTGCAGCAAATAGACCATCGCCCACAAATGGCGGCCTTCTTCAACGTTGATCTGATATAGGTTGCGCAAGTCATACATGGAGGGCGCTGTTAAGCCCAAGTGGCGCTGCTGCTCCACAGATGCTGGCTCGGTATCGCCTTGCGTGACGATGATGCGACGCAGATTGGCGCGGTATTCGCCGGGCACATCGTTCCACACGTCTTGCCCCATGTGATCACCAAAATGAATTTTACGGTCTTGCTGCGCAGGGTTCAAGAAAATGCCCCAGCGGTAATCGCGCATCTTCACATGCCCAAACTGCGCCCAGCCCGCTGGATCCACGCTCACTGCGGTGCGCAAATACACATCAGACATTTCCGAGCCCACGGGGCCAATTTCATCCCACCAGTTGATGAAATTAGGCTGCCAACCTTCTAGCGCGCGCTGCAAGGTGCGGTCTTCGCTCAAGTTGACATTGTTAGGAATTTTCTCGCTGTAGTTAATGCTCATGAATTGCTCGATTTAAAAACAACGGTGGAGTTAGTTCGGTTACAGCAAGCCACCTGCCTTGCTGCACAACGAGATTTTTTAACTTCTAAATACATGAATACCGGCCGCAGAAGACGCAAAGGTTACGCAGAAGGGATACCAAAAAATACCAAGACTGATGTTTCAAAAAAATCCTCTTTCTTGGATTTTCTTTTTTGTATTTTTTCTGCGTAACCTCTGCGTCTTCTGCGTCCGGCTGTTTGTATTCAAAACCTCAAACACGATTCCAATCGAAAACCGCCTTATCGCCCTTGCCATAAACCTTCAAAGCCCCCTTCTCTCCCACGGCGTTAGGCCTCTGAAAGATCCAGTTTTGCCAAGCAGTCAAGCGGCCGAAGACGCGGGTGGCCATGGTCTCTACGCCGTTGAAGCGCAGATTGGCTTCCAAGCCTGTGAGTGCATCTGGGCTCATGGCCATGCGCTCTTCTAAAGCGATGCGCACTTCGTCTGCCCAATCAATATCATCTGGATTGGCGGTCACCAAGCCCAGTGCAAAGGCTGCATCTGCATCCAGCGGCTGGCCTGCCACAGCGCGCACGGCATCGAGCGCAGGCGCTTCGCTGTAGAAGCGGCGCTGCAAACGGCTTTCGCGCGTTGCCATCGGGTAGAGGCCAAAATTCACATCGCTCACAGTGATCTTCGGCGCTTTGGCTTCATAATCTGGCAAAGCGAGGTGATATGCGCGGTCACAAGCCAAGCTCAGCTCTAAGAAAGTGCCTGCAAAGCACGAGCCGGGTTCGATGAAAGCGAAGAGGCTACGGGAAGATACATCAATGCGGCTGAAGGTGCGGCGTAGCATTCCGATGGTCTCGCGCACGAACCAATGATCCTTATTGGCCATCAGCACAGCATCCATCGCGAGCACTTTAGCGGCGTCGCCTTCGGTTTTGAAAATCCAAGTGCCAATGTCCAGCTCATTGGTGCGCATTTGCAAAATGGCATCATCCAGCTCACGCGCCAGCACGAAGGGATACCAATTCGATGCTGCATTTTCGATAGCGGCTACGGTAGATTCCACGCCGGCTGTTGGCGCTTTAACTATAAAAGTAGCAAGGCGCTTAGCGCGATCAATCTCTACCGTCACGTTGCCATAGCGCAATGCATCAGCTTCAATCGTGCAATTCAATGGTGTGAGTGCCACGCCTTTTGCGCCAGCAGGTCGGTCGCTCTTCTCAGCCAATTCTGCTGCTCGCTTTTGCACAGCCTCGTTAAATTGCGCGGGCTTCACAGCCTGATCCACCAAGCGCCATTCCACAGCTTTCTTGCCGCGCACGCCTTCAACACTGGTGCAAAAAATATCAGCCAAATCATGGCGTACTTTGCGTTTGTCTGTCACGCGGGTGAGGCCGCCGGTGCCGGGCAACACGCCGAGCAGTGGCACTTCAGGCAAGCTCACAGCGCTGGCGCGGTCGTCTACCAAAATGATTTCATCGCAAGCCAGCGCCACTTCATAGCCGCCACCTGCGCATGCCCCGTTCACAGCAGCAATGAATTTGAGGCCGCTGTATTCGGAAGAATCTTCCAAACCATTGCGCGTCTCGTTGGTGAATTTGCAGAAATTCACTTTCCATGCGTGGCTCGATACGCCAAGCATGAAAATATTGGCGCCCGAGCAAAACACTTTTTCCTTTGCGCTGGTGAGCACCACGGTGCGCACTTCAGGATGCTCGAAGCGGATGCGATTAATTGCATCGTTCAACTCAATGTCGACACCGAGGTCATAGCTGTTGAGTTTGAGCTTATAGCCGGGGCGAAGGCCAGCGTTTTCATCGAAGTCGGCTTTGAGCGTGGCCACTGCGCCATTGAACTCCAATTTCCAATGTTTGTATTGGCTAGGCTCGGTGCGGTAGTTAACGCGAAGTTCGTTGCTCATGAGTTGTCTCCTCGGTTTAGTTTATGAATTATATTGCATATTTTGAAAACATGCAATATTTTTCATGTTATTGAATTTCAACCACGGGCAGGAGCAATTTTTGAAGCAAGCCAAAGCTCTCATTCAAGCCTTGCGCACTCGTGTTGAGCGTGAAATCAGCTTTGGAATAGAAGGCAGTGCGGCCTGCCAGAATGCTCTTCAAATCATCCAACGCCTCTTTGCTGGCCGCCATCGGGCGCATGTCGCCCTGCGCTTGCACGCGCTGCAAATGCTCTTGCGGCTCGGCTTGAAGCCAAACGCTGGTGCAGTGCGTGAGCACGGTATTGAATGTGCTCACATCGCTCACCAGCCCGCCCGGCGTAGCGATCACGCATTGCGCATGCTGGGCAATCAGCGCATCGAGTGCGCGGCGCTCATAGCGGCGATATGCCGTCACGCCATACAGCGCCTGAATCTCCGCCACGGAAGTGCCTGCCAACTTCTCAATCTCTCTGCTCATCTCAAAAAACGGGTATTTCAACGTCTGCGCAAGCATCTTGCCCAGCGTGGATTTACCTGCCCCGCGCAGGCCGATCAAAGCGATTCTCTGAGACCGTTTTTGGCCAGTAGCCGGCATAGAATCTGCGCGAGGCGCTCCTAAATATGTAGCAATGTTCAACCGAAGGTGTTTCAGTTGCACCTCATCCGCGTTTTCCAACAGTTTGCGCAGCATCAGCCATTCGGGGTTGCTTGTGGTCAAGTCGCCATGCAGCTCGGCCAGCGGGCATTCCAGCGCATCGGCCACCTGCTGCAAGATCAAAATCGAGGCATTGCCCACGCCATATTCCAAATTGGCCAAATGCCGCTCAGACACATCAGCAGCGGCGGCCAGCGCCTTGCGCGTTAGCCCCCGGCGCGAGCGCTGGCTGCGCACGCGCTCGCCCAGAGCTACCAAAAACGGGTTTTTGGCCTCTGGCTCGTCAGCTTCAGCAGCATCAACATGCAATATATTGCTTGACATGGGGTGATTTCAGGATTTATAGTTCAACTGGAATTATTTTGCATCAGAACAGATAACCCGTCAAACCAAGGGCTTGAGGAGACAACCATGCAACAGCACACACCAGCGCCCCCGGCGCAGTTCAATTTCGCCGCCGATTTGATCGCCGCCAACGCGGCCCGCCCCAATAAAGTCGCTCTCATCGACGATGCTCTCTCGCTCACCTATGGCCAGCTTGCAGAGCAAATCAAAAGTACCGCTGCCGGCCTGCTAAACGCTGGCTTGCGCCGTGAAGAGCGCGTCTTGCTCCTGATGCACGATTGCAGCGATTGGGTCGTCTCCTTCCTCGGCTGCTTGTATGCGGGCGTGGTTCCCGTGGCGGTTAACACGCTGCTCACACCGGAAGACTACGCTTATATGCTGCAACACAGCCGCGCCCAAGCGGCCTTGGTCTCTGGTGCGCTCGTGCCTGCACTGCAAGGCGGCATGCAACTCGCTTCGCAAAATGGCGGGCATGAAATCAAGGCAATTTATGTTTCCCGTGCAACTGCCGATCTGCCAGTGAGCTACAGGGCTTGGAGCACGTTGCTTGAAGCTGCGCCCTTGAGCAAGCCTTGCCCCACATACGCCGATGAAGCCGCCTTCTGGCTCTATTCTTCAGGCTCCACAGGCCGCCCCAAAGGCACTGTTCACACCCATGCCAATGCGTTTTACACCGCAGAGTTGTATGGCAAAGGCGTTTTGCAAATCACCGAGAAGGATGTGTGCTTCTCCGCCGCCAAGCTCTTCTTTGCTTATGGCTTAGGTAACGGCCTGAGCTTCCCGCTCGCCGTGGGCGCCACCGTGATTTTGATGGCCGAGCGGCCCACGCCGGATGCCGTCTTTAAACGCTGGAAAGGGCAGCTAGCCGGCATGAAATCTATCAAGCCTACTATCTTTTTCGGAGCACCCACAGGTTTCGCTGGCATGCTTGCTGCGCCCAATCTCCCAGCTAAAAACGAAGTGGCGTTGCGCATGTGCTCCAGCGCCGGCGAAGCCCTGCCCGCAGACATTGGCCAACGGTTTGAAAAACACTTCGGTGTACAAATCATCGATGGCATCGGCTCCACCGAAATGCTACATATCTTTTTATCCAACCAACCCGGCAAAGTCCGTTACGGCACCACGGGATGGGCTGTGCCCGGATATCAGGTTGAACTCAGAGGAGAGGGCGGTGGCGCTGTGCCCGACGGCGAGCCCGGTGAGCTCTACATCCAAGGCCCCACGGCTGCTCTCATGTATTGGCAAAACAGAGAAAAATCTCGCAACACTTTTCAAGGCGAATGGACGAAAAGCGGCGACAAATACGTCAAAAACTCTGACGGCTCATACACCTACTCAGGCCGCAGCGACGACATGCTCAAGGTCAGCGGTATCTACGTCTCTCCCTTCGAGGTGGAAGCCACACTCGTGCAACACAGCGCCGTGTTAGAGGCCGCCGTCATCGGCAAAGAAGATCACGAGGGGCTTACAAAAACCAAAGCCTTCGTCGTCTTAAAAGACGGGCATTCGGCCACCGAAGAAGAACTCAAAGCCTTCGTCAAAGGCCTTCTCGCGCCCTACAAATATCCGCGCTACATTGAGTTTGTGCGCGAATTGCCCAAGACGGCGACGGGGAAGATTCAGCGGTTTAAATTGCGAGATTTGGAAGCTTCGCGTCATTGAGCGTACATTGGTAGTACGCTGTGGCCTGAGATGACTGAAATCGGGCGCCCTCATGGTGGAGTACCACAAATCGGTCGCCCAATTTCAGTCATCTCAGACCGTCTTGTACAACGCGACCGGCTACGAGCGAAGACCTTTCGAGTAGCCAACAGGCCGCGAGTGTGAGGCTTTGCGACTGACCGATTTGTGGTACTCCACCATGAGGGCAGGCGCAAAGCCTCACACTCGCAGCCGCTCTATCCACGCAGCCATCAACAGCCAGCCAACAACCTATGCAAAACCTAGACAGCCTCCAAGGCATCAAAGTCATCGATCTATCGCGAGTACTCGGCGGCCCCTACTGCACGCAAATCTTGGCAGACCACGGCGCAGATGTTTTGAAAATCGAGCCACCTCAAGGGGACGAGACACGCGGCTGGGGCCCGCCATTTAATGCACATGGCACAGCCAGCTATTTCCTAGGTCTGAACCGCAACAAACGCGGCACGACCATGGATTTGTACGATCCCGCGCAGCGCGAAGCTTTGATGAAGTTGCTCGAAGATGCCGATGTGCTCGTGGAGAATTTCAAAACGGGCAGCATGGAAAAATGGGGTATTGGGTTTGACACACTGCATGCCAAATTCCCTCGCCTCATCCATTGCCGAGTGAGTGGTTTCGGCGCAGATGGGCCGATGGGCGGCTTGCCCGGCTATGACGCTGCGATTCAAGCTTTAGCTGGCCTGATGAGCATCAATGGCGAAAAGGGCGGCGAGCCGCTCCGTATGGGCATCCCCATCGTCGATATTGCCACCGGTATGAGCGCCGCCATGGGCATCTTGCTCGCGCTGCATGAGCGCGACAAAGGCGGAGGAAGCGGATTGGGTCAGTTCGTCGAATCCAGTCTCTACGACAACGGCTTAGCGCTGCTGCACCCTCATAGCGCCAACCATTTGCTCGATGGCCGCGTGCCCGGCCGCAGCGGCAATGCGCATCCCAATATCGTGCCCTACGACACCTTTGCCACAGGCACTGAGCCGATCTTCCTCGCCGTGGGCAACGACCGGCAATTTGCCACCCTCGTGCAGACCATCGGTGCGCCCGATCTCGCCACCGATCCGCGCTTCGTCAACAACGGTCAGCGCAACCTCAACCGCGTCGCCCTCAAAGCCGCTTTAGAGGAAAAACTTGCCCTCTTCGCTGGCAAACCGCTGGCAGATCAACTCGTGCGCGCAGGCGTGCCCTGTGCCCCCATCCAAGACGTGAAAGCCGCGCTGAGCGACGAGCACACCTTGCACCGCGAGATGATCGTCAATATCGGTGAATATCAAGGCGTCGCCTCTCCCATCAAGCTCAGCCGCACGCCTGCGACCTACCGCTTACCACCGCCAGAGCGAAACAAATAGCGCCGAACGCCGTCTCACCAAGCCCTGCGCGACAATCTGCCATCGCAATTTAGGAAACCCCCATGACCCTCTCGCTTAAAAACAAAACCGCCCTCATCACAGGCTCCACCAGTGGCATCGGCCTAGGCATTGCCATTGAGCTTGCCAAGCAAGGCGCGAATATTGTGCTCAACGGTTTCGGAGACGCGGCAGCCATTGAAGCCGCTCGCTCGCAGGTAGCCGCGCAAGGCGTACGCGTGGCCTACCACGGGGCAGATATGAGCAAGCCCGCTGAGATCGAGCAGCTCATCGCATTTGCCGCCCGAGAATTCGGCATGGTCGATATCTTGGTGAACAACGCAGGCATTCAGCATGTGAGCCCGGTGGAGAATTTCCCTGTTGAAAAGTGGGATGCTATTCTGGCCATCAATTTATCCAGCGCCTTCCACACCACACGCTTGGCCATGCCCGGGATGCGCGCCAAAAATTGGGGCCGCATCATCAACATCGCCTCAGCGCATGGCTTGGTGGCCTCCCAAGACAAATCCGCCTACGTCGCTGCCAAACATGGCCTCGTGGGTTTTACCAAATCCATCGCACTAGAAACAGCCACCACCGGCATCACAATCAACGCCATCTGCCCAGGCTGGGTGCTCACGCCCTTGGTGCAAAAGCAAATCGACAATCGCGCTGAGCGTGAAGGCATCAGCGTGGATCAGGCCAGCAAAGATCTGCTGGGCGAGAAGCAGCCCTCGCTCCAATTCACCACACCCCAGCAGCTCGGCGAACTTGCCGTCTTCCTCTGCCAAGAGGCAGCAGCTAACGTGCGTGGTCAGGCTTGGGCAGTGGATGGCGGGTGGACAGCGCAGTGATCTGCATTCCTGTGCACTACTAAATCAATAGCGCTCCACGCTGTATTTATTCCGGCTATGCAGCCAAAAAGCCTTAAAAATCCACTAAAAAATCTGCTCAGCGGCGCAAATCAGCGCCACTGAACTTCAAGTATCTTTGCTAATCTTGATAGAAGGAAACTTCGATGAAAAATCTTTGGCTTTCGCAGCAATCTTGATCGCCACTTGTCGCGCGACAGCTTTGTAGATTGTGGCAATCTCCCCATCTGGATCGGTCACCATCGTGGGGCGGCCGCTGTCTGCATTGACGCGGATGCTCATATTAAGTGGCAACGCGCCGAGGTAATCGATGCCCTTTTCCGCCGCATAGCGTTTGCCGCCATCTTCGCCAAAGATATGCTCGGTGTGGCCGCATTTTTCGCAGACGTGGACTGCCATGTTCTCCACCACGCCCAGAATCGGCACACCCACTTTTTCGAACATTGCCACGCCTTTTTTCGCATCCAGCAAGGCAATGTCTTGCGGTGTGGTGACGATCACAGCGCCTGTCATGGGCACGCGCTGGCTGAGCGTAAGTTGAATATCGCCGGTGCCAGGGGGCATATCGACGATGAGGTAATCCAAATCTTTCCAATTGGTTTGGCGAATCAGTTGCTCTAGCGCCTGAGTGGCCATGGGGCCGCGCCAGATCATGGCTTCGTCTTGGTTGACAAGGAAGCCTATGCTCATCACCTGCACGCCGTAGTTTTCCATGGGCTCCATGGTCTTGCCGTCTTCACTCTCTGGGCGGCCTTCAATGCCCATCATCATGGGCTGGCTCGGGCCATAAATATCGGCATCCAAAATGCCCACGCGCGCGCCCTCGGCGGCCAGCGCGAGCGCGAGATTCACCGTGGTGGTGCTCTTGCCCACGCCGCCTTTGCCCGAAGCCACGGCTACGATGTTTTTTACCGTAGGCATGAGCGCCACACCGCGCTGAGCCGCATGCGCGACGATTTTGACTGTGACATTGCAAGAGACGTTGTCCACGCCCGCCACGCTTTTGGCGGCTGCGATCAGCGCTTTGCGAAATGCCGGAATCTGGCTCTTGGCCGGGTAGCCCAGCTCCACATCAAAGGCCACATCGCCCTCGGTGACGGTGAGGTTTTTGATGCATTTGCTAGAGACAAAATCTTTACCGGTATTGGTGTCGATCACGCTTTTTAGCGCGTTGAGAATCTGTTCGTTGGTGGCCATAAGGTCTGCTAATTCGATGTTCGATGAAAGGGGGAATCGCTTGAGTGTACAGAAGCCCCATAAAATCAGGGATTCCCCCGATAAGAACTGCTCCTCGCCATGTCAGCCAAACGCCAACTTTTCGTCACCACCGCCCTACCGTATGCCAACGGCAAATTCCACATCGGCCACATCATGGAATATATTCAGGCTGATATTTGGGTGCGTTTCCAGCGGATGCAGGGGCATGACGTAAATTTTGTGTGTGCAGACGATGCACATGGCGCGCCGATCATGATCGCAGCTGAAAAGGCTGGTAAAACACCGCGCCAGTTTGTGGACGACATTGCCGCTGGCCGCAAAGAATACTTAGATGGCTTTCACATCAGCTTCGACAACTGGAGCCACACCGACAGCGAAGAAAACCACGAACTGTGCCAAACCATTTATCAAGACCTAGACAAAATGGGCCTGATCGGCAAGAAAAGCGTAGAGCAGTTTTTCGATCCAGAGAAAAACATGTTTTTGCCAGACCGCTTCATCAAAGGCGAATGCCCCAAATGCGGCACCAAAGATCAGTATGGCGACAACTGCGAAAACTGCGGCGCAGTGTATGCCCCCACCGATCTGAAAAATCCGTATTCCGCGCTCAGCGGCACCACGCCAATTCTCAAAAGCAGCGACCACTATTTCTTCAATTTGTCTGACTCTCGCTGCGTGGAATATCTAGAGAACTGGACGCAAGACGGCAAACTACAACCCGAAGTAGCCAACAAAGTCAAAGAATGGTTTTCAGTACGCACCAACCAAGACGGCAGTACGTCTGAGGGTTTAGCTGACTGGGACATCTCCCGCGACGCGCCCTATTTCGGCATCGAGATTCCCGGCGCGCCTGGTAAATATTTCTATGTGTGGTTTGACGCACCGATTGGTTATTTGGCATCGCTCAAAAATCTGCTCAATGAACGTGGTCAGGATTTTGATGCTTACATCGCACCTAGTTCAGCAGTTGAGCAATACCACTTCATCGGCAAAGACATCGTTACGTTTCACACGCTCTTCTGGCCAGCAGTATTGAAGTTCAGCGGCCGCAAGACGCCGAATAACGTGTTTGTGCACGGCTTCCTCACCGTCAACAACGGTGAAAAAATGAGCAAGAGCCGTGGCACGGGTCTCGATCCTTTGAAATACCTCGGCTTGAGTATGAACCCAGAATGGCTGCGCTATTACTTGGCCACCAAGCTGTCTGCACGCAATGAAGATATTGATTTCAACGCAGAAGATTTCATGCTGCGGGTGAATAGTGATTTGATTGGCAAGTATGTAAATATTGCGAGTCGTGCTGCTAAGTTTTTACCCAACGGCGCGCTGGCAGCATTTACGGATGATTCGCCGCACAAGTCGGGTGATCTACTCAAAAACGTTCGCGGCTTTTACGAAGAGCGTGAATATGGCAAAGCGCTGCGCGAGATCATGACGTTTGCTGACAGCGTGAATTCGCGATTCGATGGCGCTGCACCTTGGAAGCTCGTTAAAGAAGGCAAGGCAGAGCTTGCTGCAGAGAAAAGCTCGGAAGCCATTCAAATGTTTCGCATCATGAGCGCATGCTTGAAGCCGGTGATGCCTAGCGTTGTTGCGGCCGTTGAAAAATTTCTGCAATGTGAATCGCTCAGCTTTGAAAACGCAAGCCAGCCCTTGCCCATCGGCCACCGCGTGGGCAATTATGAGCACCTCATGCAACGCGTCACCTCAGAGCAACTTTCAAGCCTTTTTGAGCCTCCAGCCGGCATAGAATCTGCGCAAGTCGCTATTGAATCAGTAGCATCATCATTGCCCGGTGGCGAAGCGATTGCACAGAGCATCACGATTGACGACTTCGCCAAAATCGATCTGCGCATCGCCAAAATCGTTAACTGCGAAGCCGTGGAAGGCTCAACCAAGCTGCTGCGCTTGACGCTGGAAGTGGGCGAAGGCAAAACGCGGAACGTCTTCAGTGGCATCGCCAGCATGTACAAACCCGAGCAGCTCGTGGGCAAGCTGACGGTGATGGTGGCCAATCTCGCGCCGCGCAAGATGAAATTCGGCATCAGCGAAGGCATGGTGCTCGCAGGCAGCCATGCCGATGAAAAAGCCACGCCCGGTATTTACATCCTAGAGCCCTTCCCCGGCGCGCAACCAGGCATGCGCGTGCGTTAATCACGCCGCCCTCAAAAAGCTCCGCTGGTCACATTTCATCTTTACATTGAAGCAGCTATTTTGTACAATATTGCATTCTGAATGCATTTTTGTACAAAATGACCGCCTCGCAATTTTCTCATCCAACAGCAGCTCTCCAAAGTAGCATCGCTCGCCAAGCAGCGCCCGCAATAGCGCGGTTGGCGCGTGGTTTTCGAGTGCTCGCGCTCACCGGCCCGCGACAATCAGGCAAAACGACTCTTGCGCAACTGGCCTTCCCCGCTAAACCTTATGTGAGCTTTGAAGACCTAGAGGTTCGCCGCCGCGCTGAGCTTGATCCACGCGGGTTTCTGGCGATGTTCCCAGATGGCGCTATTTTTGATGAAGTGCAGCGCAGCCCTGATATTTTTTCCTACCTGCAAACGCATGTGGATGCACGCCAGCGCATGGGGGACTTCATTCTCACTGGTTCGCAGCAATTTGGCCTCACGGCGAGCATCACCCAATCGCTCGCAGGGCGCGTGGCTATGCTGGATTTGTTGCCACTCTCGCTGGCAGAAATTCATGCCCATCAAGGCATGGCATTGGGTCGCAAGCGCTTATGGGATTTCATTTGGCGCGGCTCTTATCCCGCGCTGCATCATAAAACACAGCATGGCGCACCTGCGCTGGAGCCAGCAGATTGGTATTCATCTTATGTCGCTACATATATACAACGGGATGTGAGGCAGATTTCTGGCGTGCAGGATTTGGGAAGCTTTGAGCGTTTTGTGCTGCTGTGCGCAGGCCGCGTAGGGCAATTGCTCAATCTGGCCTCGCTCGCTTCCGATTGCGGCATCAGCTTCAACACAGCTAAGCATTGGATCAGCGTCATGGAGGCCAGCTACATCATTCGCTTGGTGCAGCCTTGGCATGAGAGCTTTGGAAAACGGCTGGTGAAAATGCCCAAGCTGTATTTTTTAGATATGGGCTTACTGTGCTACTTGCTGCGTATTCGTGATCCTCTGGCCTTGGCACAGCATGCTCTGCGTGGGCTGATTTTTGAATCGTGGGTAATCAGCGAAACGCTCAAATGGCGTGCGAACCAAGGCTTGCGAAGCGATGTGTATTTCTGGCGTGATAACCATGGCACGGAGATCGATCTGGTGTTCCCGCATGATGACTTGCTCTATGCGGTGGAGATCAAATCAGGCGAGACCTTCAGCGCAGACTGGCGAGCGGGCTGCGACAAGTTTGTCAAATACGCGGGTTCGCGTGCGGGTGCGCCCATCATCGTCTATGGCGGCTTGGAGAATTTTGAATTTTTGGGTTACTCTGTGCGCTCTTGGCATAGCTTATCTGGTGCACCCTCCAACGTATCACCGTAGCGTGTATAGAAACTCTTCCCTGCACACTCTTGAAGAGATAATATCGCATCATGAACGCCCAAACAGATCGCGAAAGCCAGGCTCTCCAAAAGACCGATGCATCCGCCTACCGCAACTACACCGCCCCGCAAGTGAGCGAGGCGCAGCAGCGGGTGCGGGAGTTTTATCGGCTCAACCACACGCATCAAACGCACGATTTCGCGAAGGCAAAGAAAGCAGATTTTTTGAGCTTTACGCGCCAGAAGATGAACCTGTGGGATGCGCTGGATTACCTCAACACTTTGGTAGACGATTCAGATCCTGACACCGCGCTGCCGCAAATTGATCATCTTGTGCAAACGGCCGAAGCCATGCGCAAAGATGGCCAACCCGATTGGATGATACTCACGGGCTTTATTCATGATTTGGGCAAAGTGCTCTGCCTGTTTGGTGAGCCACAATGGGCTGTGGTGGGCGATACATTTCCCACGGGCTGCGCGTATTCATCAAAAATTGTTTATAGTGAATTTTTCGCGCACAACCCTGATTTGCACAAGCCAGAATTACAAACGAAGTACGGCATTTATGCGCCCCATTGCGGCCTGGATCAAGTCCACATGAGTTGGGGGCATGATGAATATCTGTATCACCTGCTGCGCCATCATCTGCCGATGGAAGCGCTCTACATGATTCGTTATCACAGCTTTTACAGTTGGCACGTAGTGGGCCATTACGATCACCTGTGCAACGCGCAAGACCGCGCGATGCTGCCTTGGGTGCAGCGCTTCAATCCATATGATTTGTATTCCAAAAATCCAAATCGCCCTGTGCTCAGCGATGTGAAGCCGTATTACGAAGATTTGATGGCGAAGTATTTGCCTGCTGATATTCAGTTCTGAAGCCTGCTTTGAGTTAGTCATTGGCACACAGCTTGCTCTGAACCCAGTATGACTTTCCGCCCTCGCCTGCTCGACACCCTGGCCGGCTACAGCCGCGCAGCCCTCATCAAAGACATCGGCGCTGGCATCACCGTGGGCATTGTGGCGCTGCCGCTGGCTATTGCGATTGCCATTGCCTCCGGGCTGCCGCCGCAAGCGGGCTTGTGGACAGCGATTGTGGGCGGGCTGCTTGTGTCGCTGTTGGGCGGCTCCAATGTGCAAATCGCGGGGCCCGCCAATGCATTCATCGTGGTGGTTTACAGCATCATTTTGCAACACGGCATCATGGGCTTGCTGCTGGCCACCATGATGGCGGGCGCGCTCATGGTGATCATGGGTCTGCTGCAACTGGGGCGCTGGATGCGCCATGTGCCCGATGCTTTGATTGAAGGCTTCACCAGCGCCATTGCAGTAATCATCATCATCACGCAGCTCAAAGATGCGCTCGGCTTGCCGCTACCCAAGCCGCCAGCGGATGTGATTGGCTTGGTGGCTGCGGTGGCGGGCAAACTTGCGCAATTCAACCCGTGGTCGCTGGCTTTGGCTACTTCCTGCATTCTCATGCTCGTGCTCTGGCAGCAATTGAGCAAGCGCTTTGCGCTGCTCGCGCGCATTCCGGGACCGATGGTGGCGCTGCTTGGCCTCACTTTGCTGGCTTGGGGTTTGCAGCTGCCCGCCGAGACGATTGGCAGCCGCTTTGGCGCAGCCTTCAGCGAGATGGGTAGCCATTGGCCAAGCTTCATGTTGCCCAGCGTGCCTTGGAGCAGCCTGCCTGCGCTGATCGTGCCTGCGTTTACTTTAGCCGCGCTTGCTGCGATTGAATCCCTGCTTTGCGCGCGCATGGCCGATGAGCAAGCGCCAAACATGCAAAAGCATGCCCCCAATCAAGAGTTAATGGCGCAAGGCATCGCCAACATGGCCGCGCCGCTGCTTGGAGGCATGCCCGTCACAGGCACGATTGCCCGCACCATGACCAGTTTGCGCAGCGGCGGCTCCACGCCCATTGCAGGCATCGTGCATTCCCTCACGCTATTGCTCATCGTGTTGATCGCTGCGCCCTTGGCCGCACACATTCCACTTGCGGTGCTCTCAGGCATCTTGCTCTTCATCGCATGGAACATGGGCGATTGGAAAGGCTTGCTCGCCTTACATCGCCAGGGCCGTGAATGGGCTTGGGTGGTGGGGGTGACTTTCGTTTTGACGCTCGCGCTCAGCTTGACTTGGGGAATTGCTGGCGGGTTGGCGGTTTCTTGGGCTTTTGGCAAGCGTAAGGCTTGAATACCGAACTGCCGGACGCAGAAGACGCAAAGGTTACGCAGAAGGAATACCAAAAAGACAAAAAAGGGCGAAGAGAAGGCGAATACAGATCACTGAAGTTTCTGAATTCAATTTTTGCATTTTTTTTCTGTCTTTTTTGCGTCTTTTGCGTAACCTTTGTGTCTTCTGCGTCCGATATTTTTGACTTATTTTCCCGTCATCCCATTTTTAGGGTCTTCAGGATCAAGCCCCGTCTCTGAGCGGATTACTTTCAAATTGCTATCCATCACCGCGCTAAAAATCATCGATGTATTGTTTTGATCTGCCAGATAGCGCCAGTTGTAATAGGTCTCTCTTTTCAGCTCATACGGCACAACCTTCATCGGCTTGCCAAGCAGTTTGCGCACATCTTCCATCATCATCCCGGGCTGCACTTTTGCGAAATTCGCTGCCGAGAGCACTTGGCGCAGGGCGCTCATTTTTCCGTCTGTACCAATCGTGATCATGTAGTTGCGGTGGCCGGCGGGCTGACGGTTGTATTCAAAGATACGCGCACCATTCTCGCCCTCCCAAATTTTCTCAGGCTCACCAAATTTCGTGCGCACATCGGCCTCAGTAGCCACACCCTCTTCGAGCTCAATAATCCGCTGCTGGTCACAGCCGACAAGCCCGAAAAAACTAGCCACGATTCCCATAAAAATCACCTTTTTGAAGACGTTTTTAAATGCTGCTGATGCCATGTTAACCCCCGGTAAAATAGTCAATTACTAGAAACAGTGTAAACCCATGTCGCTCAAATCCATCCTCGCCAATTTGTTTCTCAAAAATGGCGACTATCGTTCGGATGCCACGAATTTCATCGCTGATGTCAAGCGCGCCCGCCCTGAGCTTGATGCCCAGCAACTCACAGGCCGCGCGCTGCTTTGGGATAAGAACGTTGATCGCAGCCAAATGGCTGACATTGGCGCTGGCCAAGTCAAGCAACAAGCCTACCCCTATCAAACCAAGGCCTGAACCGCTCCGCCCCTGCCTGCCCTGCGATTGATCGAAGCTAAGCCGTGACCCGATTGCCTGATCTGAGTGAAAGCGCTGCATTGCCTGCATCGCTAGCTGCCATGCCCACTGTGTTTGACACCGTAGCACTTGCTCGGCTGTATGGTGAGCCGCTGTTTAAAATGCCACAGGATTTATACATCCCGCCTGATGCGCTGGAGGTGTTTCTTGAAGCCTTTGAAGGCCCACTTGATCTTTTGCTTTATCTCATCCGCAAACAAAATTTCAATATTCTCGACATCCCCATGGCGGGAGTGACCAAGCAATATTTGAGCTATGTTGACGAAATCCGCAATCACAATTTAGAGCTTGCTGCTGAATATCTTTTGATGGCTGCCATGCTGATCGAAATCAAATCACGCATGCTCTTGCCGCCGAAGAAAACGGAAGATGGCAAAGAACCGGAAGACCCGCGTGCCGAGCTGGTGCGCCGCCTGCTCGAATACGAGCGCATGAAGCAAGCTGCCCACAAGATAGACAGCTTGCCTACCTTTGGTCGCGATTATTTGCGCGCTCAGGTCTATATCGAACAAAGCCTCGTGCCGCGCTTCCCCGATGTGCATATGGTGGATTTGCAGGATGCGTGGCGCGACATATTAAAGCGCGCCAAGCTCATCCAGCATCACAAAATCACGCGCGAAGAGCTTTCCGTACGCGAGCATATGAGCATGGTTTTGAAGCGTCTTCAAGGCCGCAAGTTTGTGGAATTTGAAGAGCTGTTTGATCCGAGCCACGGCACGCAAGTGCTGGTCGTCACGTTTATTGCTCTGCTTGAATTGGGCAAAGAGACGCTGGTTGAGATCACGCAGGCTGAAGCTTACGCGCCGATTTACGTCCGACTGGCTTACACACCTGCGAGTTGATACTTCAGTGGCGGAAGTGCCGCACGCCTGAAAACACCATGGTGACACTACGCTCGTTGGCCGCCTCAATAACCTCTTGATCGCGCATACTGCCGCCGGGTTGGATCACGCATGTCGCGCCTGCATCCACAACGACATCGAGGCCATCGCGGAATGGGAAGAAGGCGTCTGACGCTACCGCTGTGCCTTGCAGGCTTAAATTTGCGTGGCCAGCTTTGATGCTTGCGATGCGCGCGGAATCCAAACGGCTCATTTGGCCTGCACCTACGCCTAGGGTCATGCCGTCTTTGCAGAAGACAATAGCGTTAGATTTTACGAACTTGGCCACTTTCCATGCGAAGAGCAAATCTTGCAGCTGCTCTTGTGTCGGCTGGATTTTGGTGACGATTTTCAAATCACTCAGGTGCAATTCATGATTGTCTGCGGTCTGCATCAAAAGGCCAGAACCCACCCGCTTGATATCCATCACGTTTTGGCCTCTGCTCCAAGCGCTATCGCCACCGGCAGGTAAGCTGATTTCCAGCACACGCACATTCGCCTTCGCCTTGAACACTGCCAAAGCTTGCGGCGAATAACTCGGTGCAATCAGCACCTCTACAAACTGCTTCGAAATCTGGAGTGCAGCGCGCTCATCCAGCGGGCAGTTCAAAGCAATGATGCCACCGAAGGCTGATGTGGGATCAGTTTGAAAAGCCTTGCAGTAAGCGGCCAAAGCGTTTGCTGCAGTAGCCACGCCGCAAGGATTGGCATGCTTGACGATCACGCACGCTGGCTGAGAAAAGCTCTTCACGCATTCCCAAGCAGCATCCGCATCGGCGATATTGTTGTAAGACAATTCTTTGCCTTGCAGCTGTTTGGCTGTGACGAGCGATCCTGGTGCGGGATGCAAATCACGATAAAAAGCTGCAGCTTGGTGAGGATTTTCGCCATAGCGCAAATCTTGCAGTTTGACGAACCTTCCGTTGGTTTGAGAAGGAAACGTGCTTCTAGCCGGCGTATTACTTGCGCTAGATGCTTCGAAATCGATAGCAGACAGATAATCACTGATCGCACCATCGTAATTGCTGATGCGGTTGAATGCCGCCACGCTGAGTGCGAATTTGGTTTTTTTCGAGATGCCGCCAGCTTTGAGCTCAGCGATCACGCCAGCGTACTGCGAGGCATCGGTGAGCACGGCCACATCATTCCAATTCTTCGCTGCGCTGCGTACCATCGCCGGGCCGCCGATATCAATGTTCTCAATGGCATCTTCTAACGTGCAGCCGGGTTGAGCAACTGTGGCTTCAAACGGATAAAGATTCACGATCAGAATATCGATTTGCTCGATGGAATGCTCTTTGAGTGCTGCCATATGCGCAGGCAGATCACGCCGAGCCAGCAATCCGCCATGCACTTTGGGATGCAGCGTTTTCACGCGGCCATCTAGCATTTCGGGGAAACCAGTGACTTGCGCAATTTCAGTCACAGGCAGACCGTTGTCAGCTAAGAGTTTGGCTGTGCCGCCGGTGGAAATCAAATCCACCTTTAAAGCATGCAGTTCGCGGGCAAGCTCGACCACGCCGGTTTTGTCAGACACAGAAATCAATGCACGCATGTGCGCTCCCTGAAAGTTATAGAAATGGATTCACTGCTGCCCACAAGCGCATCACAGCATCTGGTGTTCACCGAGCTTTTTGCGCAGCGTGTTGCGATTCATGCCAAGCCATTCTGCGGCTTTGGATTGGTTGTTGCCTGCTTGTCGCATCACCACCTCCAACATCGGCTTTTCCACAACGCCAAGCATCATGGCATAAAGCTCATGCGGTGTCTCGCTGCCGAGATCTTTGAAATACGCATCCAAACCGTGGCGCACACTGTCTTCAATATTTTTTTTGCTCATACGCTTAACTCAAAACATCCGTCTCTTCTAATAGCAACTTGGCGCGATGCACCGGCAATCGATCCATCTGCTGCGCCAAACCATCAAAGTAATCTGCAACTGCCTCGTGCTGTTGTCGCGCATCGTCAACAGCGTTCATCTGTTGGCGAAATGCTTCGCCGCCTGGCAGCTCACGCACATACCAGCCAATGTGTTTGCGTGCGCTGCGCACACCGGTGAATTCGCCATAAAGCGTGTAATGTTCCAGCAAATGCGCGAGCATAGCGCGGCGCACTTCGGCCACCAGTGGAGGCGCAAGGTGTTCGCCAGTGCGCAAAAAATGCGTGATTTCTCTAAAAATCCATGGCCTGCCCTGCGCTGCGCGGCCAATCATCACGGCATCTGCGCGTGTGTAATCCAGCACCGCTTTGGCTTTCTCTGGAGAATCTACATCACCATTGGCCACCATCGGAATGCTTAAGCGGCTTTTGATTTCGCCCATTGTTTCGTATTCGGCCACGCCTTTATAGCCCTGCTCGCGCGTGCGACCATGAATCGTGAGCATTTGAATACCTGCATCTTGCGACGCCAAGGCAATACTCATCGCATTTTTTTGCGAAGCACACCAGCCTGTGCGCATCTTCAGCGTCACCGGCACGCCGTGCGGCTGGGCAGCCTGCACGACAGCGGAAATGATCTCTAGCGCGAGTTTTTCGTCTTGCATCAATGCCGAGCCCGCCCACTTATTGCACACCTTCTTGGCCGGGCAGCCCATATTGATATCAATGATCTGCGCGCCATGCGCAATGTTGTAGGCCGCTGCCTCAGCCATCATTGAAGCATCGGTGCCTGCGATTTGTACGGCGATGGGTGCAGATTCACCTTCATGATTAGCGCGGCGCGAAGTCTTCAAGCTCGCCCACAAATCTTTGCGCGAAGTCACCATCTCGCTGACCGCATAGCCTGCGCCAAAAGATTTGCACAACTTGCGAAACGGCAAATCAGTCACACCAGCCATCGGCGCGACAAACACCGGATTGACTAACGGATAAGGGCCAACCACAGGACCGAGGAGGCGACCTGATTGCTCGGTATTCATGGGGGATCTGTTGTCTGAAATTGCTGAAAAAAGAGGCACGAGTATACTCCGGAGCACGCCCACACTATGGAAAATTTACCTTCTTGGCTTCTTATACTGATGGCATGGCTGGCTCTCCCCCAGTTTGGCCTGTCCACGGTCTTCATCATCTCCATCATCTCGGCCACCTTGCTACCGCTAGGCTCTGAGCCAGCGGTATTTGGCTTGATCAAGCTCAATCCTGATCTCTTTTGGCCGGCGATTTTAGTGGCAACAGCCGGCAACACCGTTGGGGGAGCGATAGATTGGTGGATGGGCTATGGCGCTCACAGCGCGATAGATAAATATAAAGGTCGCTCAATCCATCTCAGAGTACTTCAATGGCTGGAAAAACTCGGGCCCAAGGCTTGTCTGCTGTCTTGGCTACCAGCTGTGGGCGACCCGCTCTGCGCCGTAGCAGGGTGGCTACGCTTGCCTTTTTGGCCCTGCGTGGGCTACATGCTGATTGGGAAATTTTTACGGTATTTGATGATGACCACAGTTTTACTTTGGATTTTTCCGATGACCAAGTAAGTGCGACGCTTCAAGCCGGCCACATCTGCCCATGATCCGTGAGGATCGCATCCAGCGGCACGTCATGCGACTCCGGCGCGAACCCGCTCACATAGCCGTTCGCAAAACCCAAACCCACCGTGAACGGCCTTGGTGAAATCCCGGCCAAGGTTCGGTCATAAAAACCACCGCCATAGCCCAGTCGAAAGCCTCCCGGCCCAAAGCCCAAGCACGGTACGAGCAGCAAAGTGGGCATGACGATATCTGTGTCTTTCGGCTTGGGGATATCGTAAGCATCGTTTTCCATCGGGCAGCCTGGCCACCAAGCGTGAAATTGCAAGGTTTTGTGCAGCTTGTCCACCACTGGCAGGCCAATCTTGCGGCGCGAGGCTAGCGGTCCTGCCGGCAAGGCTGCATGTGCCAAGGCTTGTTGGCTGTTGTCCATCAAAGTTGCTATAAATTCAGTAGCACTCTGCGCATATTTGATGCCGGCTACAGGCTGATTTTCCTTCAAAAACTGCGGCTCGAGAGGGTTTCCCACCTCTGGCGCGGCACTCTCCAGACCGGAGCCAAGTAGCGCATCTTCTTGCCAACGATAGAGCGCTGGCAGTGCATCGAACTCGCCCTTGATCGGCCAATATGCGCCAATGACCTCATCAGGCCGGCTGACCAAAAACGCACGCAGCACGTGCTGCAAATCCGCACCGCGCTCAAAACGATCGGGCAAATTCAAGCGCTCTTCAATAAGCCTGAGGCGCTGCGCTTTTTTTTCAGCATTCATAATGTGGGTATGCAAGTATTTAAGACGTTCATTCTGGCAGGTTTGTGCAGTATTTTTCTCTGTGGCGCTGCTTTCGCTCAGACACAGCGTGGGGATGAAGCCATCGTGCAGATGAGCGACGCTTCAAAGCGCGGTGATAAAGCGCGGCTTACGGCTTTACTCCCGCAAGTGCGCGGCCATGCGCTTGAGCCTTGGGGGGTGTATTGGGAAGTCAAGGCGCGGCTGCAAGAAGCCAACGGCGCGGAAGTGCAGACTGCGATGCAGAGCATGGCGGGCACCTATCAAGAGGATCGATTGCGCAATGATTGGCTGCTTTTGCTCGGGCAAAGGCGCGATTGGGGAAATTTTTCCAGCGAGTACGCCAAATTCCGAATGAATGACGACCGCGAAGTGCGCTGTTATGCCGTGCATATTGATCGCTTGCGCGGCGCAATTTCAGGCGAAGCGGCGGCGCAAGAGGTGCTTCGCAATTGGTATGGCATGCGTGATGCGGATGATGGCTGCACGCTCGCTGCTGCATCGCTTTTAGAAGCCAAGCAAATTTCAGCGCTTGACGTTTGGAAAGAAGCACGTTTATCGATTGAAGGCAACCGCGCCCGCGCTGCTGCCAATGCTGTAACCATTGTCTCGCCCGAATCAGCATCTGCTATTGGCGAAATCAACGCCAATCCAGCGCGCTATTTGAGCGCACGCGCAACAGCCGCTGGCAGCGTGCGCAAGGAGCTCATCGCGCTCGCACTGATCAAAATGGCCAGTAATGATGCCGACGCTGCTGCTGGAGCACTCGATACCAAATGGTCAGTGCATCTCACGCCAGAGGAGCGCAGTTGGGTTTGGGCGGTGATTGGCAAGCAAGCCAATCTGAAGCTCTTGTCAGTTGCTGGCGACTATTACGCCAAATCCCGCAACGACCATTTGAACGATGATCTGCTGGGCTGGAAAGTGCGCACTGCTTTACGCGCCACAAGCGCTGCGCAAGGCTGGCCCGTGGTGCTCGCTGTTGTGAATGCGATGAGCGAAGAAGGCAAGAAAGAGAGCACTTGGGTTTATTGGAAAGCTCGAGCTTTGCGCGAAATGGCGAAAGGCAAGCCTGAGTTGGTCAATTCAACGCCACAGAGCATCACGCCGACGATGGTGCTTCGGCCAGAACTGCAAGAAGCGCAAAATCTTTTTGAGAGCATTGCCTCAGTGCGCGGTTTCTATGAAATCCTCGCCACTGAAGAACTAGGTAAAAAAGCTGCACTATCTGGCATGTCTACTGCTTTGAGTGCTACAGAAAAAGAAGCATCGCGTATGAATTCAGGGCTCAATCGTGCCCTGTATGCGATTGCCATCGGCCTGCGCTCAGACGGTGTTCGCGAATGGAATTACACGACAAACTTGCACACTCGCGGCGGTATGAGCGAGCGCGAACTGCTCGCAGCCGCTGATTTTGCGTGCACAAGAGAAATCTGGGATCGGTGTATCAACACCAGCGAGCGCACCAAAGAAGCATTTCACGCTGATCAGCGCTTCCCCATGCCTTTCCGGGATGCCGTCGTCAAGCGCAGCCGGGAAATCAATCTCGATCCCGCTTACGTGTATGGCCTGATTCGCCAAGAATCTCGCTTCATCATGGATGCACGTTCAGTCGTGGGTGCATCCGGCCTCATGCAAGTCATGCCAGCGACGGCTCGGTGGACAGCCAACAAAATCGGCTTGAATGGTTTCACCATCGATCAACTCAACAACCGAGACACCAACATCGCTATCGGTACAGCCTATCTTAAGCTCGTGCTTGATGATTTTCAAGGCTCATCACCGCTGGCCGCTGCTGCCTACAATGCTGGCCCGAACCGGCCACGCGCATGGCGAGGATCGGCTGGAAGCCCCACCATGGAAGGCGCAGCTTGGGCAGAAAACATTCCCTTTGCCGAAACGCGCGATTATGTGAAAAAGGTTGCTGCTAACGCCACAGTCTATGGCCTCATTCTTGGCGGTCAGCCAAGCCTCAAAGCGCGCATGGGCACAGTTGGCCCGCGTGAAGGGAGCTTGCCTGAGCCCAATCGTGATATTCCCTGATCACGCAGGGGCAGAGCTGGAGGGTATGGAGTTAGCGAGTGCTTCGTTGGTATTTTGATCTGTGCAGAGATCAAGTTGCATCGTAATCATATTAACCAATGTAGTAACACTCGGCTTACCAGTTTCCATCTGAAAATGCGACGTCTCACGATACAACGGATCGCGTTGCGCATACAAATCTCTTAAACGCTGCATTGGATCTACACCTTGCAACAGAGGACGATTTCTGTCGTTCCTCAAACGCTTGTACAAATCCTCTGGGCTAGAGCGCAAATAAACGACTCGTCCGGCATGATGAAGCAGCCGTCGATTGGTTTCGCGAATCACCGCGCCACCGCCAGTTGCTAAAACGAGGTTTTGAGACGCAGTTTTGGCGTGACCATTTACAGTGTCAGCTAAAACTGACTCCTCCACATCGCGAAACGCTGCCTCACCCTCACGCTCGAAGTATTCTCTGATCAAGCACCCTAAGCGCTGCTCAATCAACTGATCCGAGTCCAGATAAGAAGCCGACAACTTGCGCGCAAGCTGCCGGCCAACTGTGGACTTACCGGAACCGGGAAGGCCGATGAGAATGATCAAATCTTTGACTTAATTAGTATTTGTACAATCGGTTCCGACACCATAAGGTGAACGCAAAAACGGTGTAGATACTGTTTCATCATCTCCAGCGGCATAATTAGTCCGCAGTAAAAAGCTCGCGTTACCTTCACTTCCTACGACCTTAACATTTGCGATTAAACGGTAGTCGACCCAGGTTGCATGCCGTTTAGGATAGCGAACCAAAATTCTAATGTTACCGTTTGCATCTGTCACGTTGGATCCTTCGATTGTCGCTGTGACTAATGCTTTTGCAGGGTCTAATACACCGTTACCGTTTAGATCTTCACCTGAGTCCAATACATCGTTATTATTTTTATCCTCTCCAGCGCAAAAATGCTCTGTATAGCCAGTGACTTTGTTGGTACCGTCGCGGGTAAATCTTCCCTTGTAAAACCCTGGGTACTGTACTGATAAACTGATGGTTGCTCCTGTAACTGGCAGACCATTTGAAGTAGCGACAGTAGCCGCGAAGCGCTCTGCGTAAAAAATTGGATCAGAATTATCTATCTTATCGCCTGTTGCGATAGCAATAGAAGCTGCTACTCCAGGGCCAGCAGTGAACGTTATAGTTTGGCCGTTATTTGTTGTTGCCGATCTAGAACTAGAGCCAGGATTACCACCGCCAGCTCCACAGGCAACCAAAATGCTAGCCAAAAATATAATAGTCAAGTACTTAGATAGTTTCATGGGTATCCTAATAAGAGCGGGGAACTTTAATAATTGTAATCACTAGCGAGCTGCTGCTCGGTCCGATATCATTCGCGGCGTGATAAAGACCAATAGCTCTTGCTTGTTAGCACTCTTTTGGCGCTGCTTGAATAGATTACCAGCATAAGGAATGTCCGCTAAGAAAGGAATACGAGTCTCGCTCTCCGTTTCAATCAGTTCAAAGATACCACCTATCACAACAGTTCCACCGTTTTCGACCAGCACTTGCGTTTTGATATGTTTGGTATTGATTGCAAATCCAGCAGCGGTGGCTTGACCCACGCTGTCTTTATTCACGTCCACATCTAAAATAATATTGCCTTCAGGCGTAATTTGTGGTGTCACTTCAAGTTTGAGGTTTGCCTTGCGAAAAGCAATCGAAGTTGCGCCGCTAGAAGTTGATACTTGGTACGGCAACTCTGTGCCTTGTTCAATTAATGCTCTGGTTTGATCAGCTGTGATCACCCGTGGACTTGAAACAATACGCCCTTTTCCGTCGCCCTCAAGCGCAGAAAGCTCTAAATTCAAAAATCGGTTCGCTGACGCATTAAAAATCGATAAAGCAACGGCTGCTGCTGAAAAACCGTTTTGCCCAACTGCTGGCATATTGAAAAATGGTGCGGTGTCTAGTCTTGTAGCTGAAGTCTGCGCACCAGTCGTATCAATAACGTTGCCGTAGTTAGTACCCCAAGCTACACGATTTCCACCGCCAATGCCGTAACCTGCGTCTCCACCACGAATACCACGCGCATCAGAGGCACCAAGCTTCACACCTAAGGACTTACCGAATTGATCGGATGCCTCAACGATACGAGCCTCAATCATGACTTGACGGATAGGTATGTCGAGTTTGGAGATCAAAGATTGAACTTCTTCGAGTTTGCTTGGCACATCAGTCACAAACAACTGATTCGTGCGAGGTTCGGCAATTACACTGCCACGCGGTGATAGCAGTCGCGTTGAATTCGTACCCGACCCTGTAGAAGAACCTAATTGCGCTGCGATTTCGGCAGCTTTGGTGTAGTTGAGCTGAAAGGCTTGCGAACGAACAGGCTCTAGAGTTTGCAGCGCTGCTTTCGCTTCGAGCTCTTGCTTTTCTTTTGCCGTAAGCTCATCTTTTGGCGCGATCCACAACACGTTTCCATTCTTGCGCATGCCTAAACCCTTGGCTTGCAAAATGATATCGAGGGCTTGATCCCATGGCACATCCTTCAGTCTCAAGGTAACAGCGCCTGAAACAGTGTCTGAAGTCACCACGTTGAAGTTAGTAAAGTCTGCAATCACCTGTAGCAAAGAACGAACTTCGATGTTTTGGAAGTTAAGGGAAAGCTTTTCACCAGAATAACCTGGACCTTGGGTGAGCTTAGTAGGATCAATCTTCTGCTGGCGCACTTCTAATACAAATTGGTTATCACTTTGATAAGCACTGTGCTCCCATGTACCTTTGGGCTCCACCACCATACGAACGCGGTCGCCTATCTGCGAGGTACTCACGATCTGAACCGGCGTGCCGAAATCTGCAACGTCAAGTCTGCGACGCAAGCCTTCAGGAAGATTCGTTTTTAAAAACTCGACAACTAAAGTTTGACCCTGCTGTTTAATGTCAACACCCACCTGATTGCTCGGCAGATCAACGATGACTCGGCCGGTACCATCTTGACTGCGACGAAAATCAATATCTTTCAGCGCTTGAACATCACGCGCACGTACTTGTGCGAAGCTCGTGGTCTCGTTATTCTTCGCAAGCGGATTCGCAGCCACGGGGCCTGAAGTCGCCACCGAATCCAAAGTGATCAGCAAGCTCTTTCCTTGGATTTCAGTTTTATAGCCAGCAGACTGCTTAAGATTCAATACCACACGTGTGCGTTCGCCAGCTTGCACGATGTTGGCAGACCGAAGATTACCTTGGTTGATTTCAACCAAATTCTTACCCGAATTATTGTTAAAAGTAGGGAAGTCGAGGGCAATTCGAGCAGGAGTCTGTATTGAAAACCCCGCAGGCACTGCAGTTAAAGCTTGAGCGAAATCAATACGAATTACTTCCACGCCTCCTTGTAGAGACGCAGCAAGGTTATCAATCGAATTCTGCGCGAAGGCTAAGCCAGAACTTAGAACAATGATTGCTCCAAGCGCGCATCTGCGTGATGCATTTCGCGCGGTTTGAATTAAAGATTTCATTTAGATCCCTCTTGTAGCTGCAAGTTTGCTTGGCGCTCAATCCATTCGCCAGCAGCATCCTGCACGATTTCACGCAATGTCAATTCTGTTTCAGAAAGTTTGATGACTTTCCCGTAATTTTGCCCCATGTACTCGCCAACACGCACTTTGTACAGCAACTTATCGACCTTCACCAATGCCACTGGTGAGCCTTTCGGAATCAATGATCCGACCATAGCGATCGCATCAAGCGGATACCCTTCAAGGACTTCCTTGCGTCGACTCAACTCAGGGGCAACGAGGGCGGCATTTGCAGTAGCTTGGCTCGACTCTCGTTTGAGAGCTTGCGCTAATTTTTGGTTGCTGAATGGCTCAATCGTCACATCATTCTGATAGGGAGTAGGTACGAACTTTTTAGGCTCGGGCACCGGCTGCACACTAGGCTTGGTTGCGTTACGTTGATCACGCATCCATTCTTTGATGTCCTGCTGATCGTCACCAAAGCATCCACTCAATCCCATCAATGAAATAAGCGCAACTGTGGTCAGTGACCATCTCACACATATTTTCATTTTTTCGCTCCAGGCGCGGGTTTTTTGGCGCTTTGTTGGGCTTTGACTTCTTCAGGATCTAGATACCTAAAAGTACGCGCAGTTGACTCAAGCACCAGAGCCCCATCTTTAGCCGGTGTTATCGTTAGGTTATTTAGCGTAACAATTCGCGATAAATTAGCAACATCTGCAGCGAACGCACCAATATCGTGATATCGCCCCGTTATTTTGAGTGAGATCGGTAACTCGGCATAGTAGTCTTTCACAACGACAGCACCTGGCCGAAAAGATTCAAACTGCAAGCTGCGACCCAGGCCAGCCTGATTGATATCCGATAACAAAGCGTCAATCTCAGCTTTGCTTGGCAGCTGTTTTTCCAATTGCGTCACAAACTGCTGGACTTGCTCGCGTTGCTTTTTGAGCGTGTCTAGGTTGATAGCTTGAACGAGTTTCTTTTTGTAGTCGTCGCGAAGCGAAACCTCTTGGCCTTGGGATGCTTTGAGTTCATCTGCAGAGTTTTGCAACCATGTAAACCACAATGCTGCAATGACGGCAATAGCCAAAAGCAAACACAAAGCGTAGCGTGGAAGCGCTGGCCAAGTAGATGGATCGTTCGGATTGAGCCCTTTAAACTGCGATAAGAATCGCTCCTGAAGTGACGCAAAGTCAATATTAATTTTGTTTTCTTTAGCCATGGAAAACCTCACGCTTTATTCGGCGCTGATGCTGCGGAAGCGCCAGCAGCAGGTTTTTGAACATCTGCGGGTTTGCGCACTTGTACCCGAATCGAAAAATTCGAGACACGGCGTTGATCACGCGGCGACAAAGCCACCGATGCAGCCACAATCTCAATCAGCTCTGGTCGTGCAAACCATTGACTGTTGTTTGCGAGATTACGTAAAAACTCCGAGACCCTTTCTTGGGACTGCGCCGTGCCAAGCAAACTTAAGGTAACGTTGTCCTGCTTCATGGAGGTGACGTACACGCCATCCGGTAACTGCTTAACCAGTTCCGTTAGCAAATACACAGGCATGTTGCGATCTGCTTGCAGCGACTCCACGGCCTCTTGCCTTGCGCGAAGTGATGCAATTTCTGCCTGCAGCGTTGAGACTTCCTTGATTTCATTTTCAAGTTTTTTAATTTCCGCTTGCAAGAATTTATTCTTCTCATTTTGCGTAGAAATTTGAGTCTGGTAGGCCACATAAATCAGGCCGCAAATGACACCGCCAAGCAGGGCGGAAAGACCTAAAGTAGTGAAAAAAGCTTCCTTGCGGCGCTTACGTGCGGCTTCCCTATGGGGAAGTAAGTTGATCAATATCACTTCAAGAACCTCCGCATGGCTAATCCACAGGCGCTCAAATATGAGGGGGCTTCGCGTCGCATCTTATTTTCTTTGATGTTGCCCGACAACTGCATGCCATCAAAAGGATTGAGGATCTGGCAGGCAAAAGAAGTTTGAGCCGTAATCGCATCTGTCAGGCCTGGTAACGACGATGAACCACCTGCCAACATCACGTAATCGACTCGGTTGTAGGGTGTACTGGTGAAGAAGAATTGCAAAGCACGTGCGATCTCTTGCGCTAAATTCTCTACAAAGGGACGCAATACAGACGATTCATAGTCTTCTGGAAGTTCACCATTGCGTTTTTTACTCTCAGCCTCTTCGGGTGAAAAACCATACTGACGCACGATAAGCTGCGTGAGTTGCGCGCCCCCAAAAGCTTGATCGCGGTCGTACACGACTTCTTCGTTCTTCATCACCTGCATACTGGTCGTCATCGCACCGACTTCGAACAACGCAACGAGAGCATCTTTGCCCTCATCGGGTAACAGCTCCACCAAACGGCGCGTTGCCAATCGAGATGCATACGACTCAACATCCAGCACAACCGGCTTCAAACCAGCTGCCTCGGCAAGACCCTGGCGATCTTGCACCTTTTCCTTACGAGATGCGGCGATCAAAACATCCACATCACCCACGGAATTGGAACTCGGCCCCACTACACAGAAATCAAGACTGACCTCGTCTAATGAAAACGGAATGTATTGATTGGCTTCTGATTCAACCTGAATTTCCAACTCGGCATCACTCAAACCGCCTTGAAGGACGATTTTCTTGGTGATGACGGCAGACGCAGGTAAGGCCATCGCCACGTTTTTCGTGCGGGTCCCGCTTTTTTTCACGACTTTGCGGATCGCTTCGGCCACTTCGTCGAATTTCTCGACGTTGCCATCCGTGATCCACCCGCGTTCGAGCTGTTCAGTGGCGCAGCGCTCAAGCACCCACTCACCGGTCTTGTTGCGCCCCAGCTCTACAAGCTTGACGCTGGACGAGCTAATATCTAAGCCAACAAGGGCGGCGGGCTGTCGGCTGAAAAGATTGGCTAGCGAAACCAAGCGAAACTCCTATTTAAAAATGTTTTAACCTTGCGGTTGCGAGAATCGAATGATAGGCTCATTTGGTGCATGAAACTTAATAAATTATTTCAATGCTAGCAGTAAGTTCCTTGTTACACAAGGATTTTTTCTTTTTCAAACGTTTCCGAGCGTTGTCAAAATCCCACGCTTTCAGTTTCAAGAATACTACTTAAAGATACAGTATTAAAGATTTATGCCGTTATTTCCCTCCACTTCGGCGTCACCCCGCTTCATATAATCCGGTCTAATGGTTTAGCCACTCTATGCAAGATAACTCCACACAAAGCACCCCGGCCTCAGGCGCCACTTCTCGCTTCTCGAGCTTACCGACTTGGCAAAGAACCACGCTTCGTCTCTTAGCTTGGGCCGGAGGATTGCTTGTTGCAGGTATGTTGTGCATCGCATTTGTGCTCGGCCTTGCACTGGCAACCGCTTATCCTAATCTGCCTGATGTCAGCGAATTGACGGACTACCGCCCAAAGCTCCCGCTCAGAGTCTTTTCATCTGAAGGCGCCTTACTCGGCGAATTCGGTGAAGAGCACCGCAACTTAACGCGTCTCACAGACATTCCCAAGCATATGCAAGATGCCGTGTTGGCTATTGAAGATGCTCGTTTCTTCTCGCACGGCGGCGTGGATTATTTGGGCGTGATCAGGGCTGGCTTAGCTAACTTGGGGCGGTCGCGCAGCCAAGGCGCCTCAACCATCACGATGCAGGTAGCTCGCAATGTCTACCTCTCAAACGAAAAAACCTACACGCGAAAAATTTATGAGCTCCTCTTGACTTTCAAGCTTGAGAGCTCGCTGACCAAAGAGCAGATTCTTGAAATTTACATGAATCAAATTTTTCTTGGCAACCGTGCATACGGTTTTTCCGCTGCCTCCGAAACGTATTTCGGCAAGCCACTGAAAACCATTTCCATCGCCGAGGCTGCCATGCTAGCTGGTGTACCAAAATTCCCATCTTCTGCCAACCCGATCGCCAATTACGCCCGGGCCAAGCGCCGCCAGTTGTACATTATTGAACGCATGCAGGAAAACGGTTTCATCACGGAGGCTCAAGCCATCGTCGCCAAAGCTGAAGATGTGAAAATCCGCAATGGTCCAGATGCCTCGCGCGTTCATGCCGAATTTGTAGCCGAGACGGTGCGCCAATTAATCTTTGCGCAATATGGCGAAGAAACCTACACGCGTGGCCTCGATGTTCACACCACCATCAAGTCTTCAGAGCAGCAGGCCGCGTATCGCGCCCTGCGCAAAGGTATCATGGATTTCGAGCGACGCCAAGCGTATCGCGGGCCTGAGAAATTCATTGAGCTACCGCAGGCCAAGGATGAAATGGAAGAAGCTGTGGACGATGAGCTTGCTGAGCGCCCCGATAACGACGAGGTTTTGGCTGCTGTGGTGCTGGATGCCACGGCCAAGAAGATCGTGGCCATGCGCCGTAATGCCGAACAGATTGAAATTACCGGTGATGGTTTAAAGCCAGCGCAATCGGGCTTATCCTCCAATGCAGCGCCAAACATCAAGATTCGCCGCGGCGCCGTGATTCGTGTGGTGAAAACACTCAAGGGCAACTGGGAAATCACCCAATTGCCTGAGGTCGAAGGCGCGTTTGTCGCGCTTGATCCTCGTACAGGGGCATTACGTGCGCTGGTAGGCGGCTTTGATTACGATAAGAATAAATTCAACCACGTCACACAAGCTTGGCGCCAACCCGGATCGAGTTTCAAGCCCTTTATCTATTCCGCAGCACTTGAAAAAGGCTTCAGCGGCGCGACGGTGATCAACGATGCGCGCTTGTTTTTTGATGCGGGCGTTACAGGCAGCCAAGCGTGGGAGCCAAAGAATTACGACGGCACGTTTGAAGGCCCTATGTCAATGAGACGTGGCTTAGCCAAATCGAAAAACATGATCTCAATACGCGTGTTGCAGTCCGTCGGTGCGAAGACAGCGCAAGACTGGATCACACGTTTTGGTTTCGATCCAGAAAAGCATCCGCCTTTCCTGACTATGGCGCTCGGCGCAGGCTCAGTCACCCCCATGCAGATGGCAACTGGTTACGCCGTTTTTGCCAACGGCGGCTATCGTGTCAATCCCTATGTGATCAGTCGCATCACAGATCAAAAAGGTCGTGTGTTGCTTGATTTCAAGCCGCCCATGTTGGATGAAAGCATGAGAGGCATTGATGCACGCAATGCTTTCATCATGACCAGCTTAATGCAAGAAATCACCCGTTCGGGCACTGCAGCAAGAGCGCAAGCCGTACTGAAACGCCCAGATATTTACGGGAAAACAGGCACCACTAACGATGCGATTGACACTTGGTTCGCTGGATATCATCCAACAGTTGCTGCTGTAGTGTGGATGGGTTATGACAATCCGCGATCATTGGGCAGCACTGCTACCGGTGGCCAACTGAGTTTGCCTACTTGGATTACCTTCATGGAAACCGCGCTCAAAGGCGTGTCTGTGATGGAGCCTTCTGCGCCAGAGGGCGTGCTTAATATTGGTGGCGAGTGGTTCTACGATGAGTTTGCTCGGGGCGCAGGTGTCAACAGCTTGGGCCTGTCCGACCCTATTCTCGACCCCAGCATCCCTCTTCCCCAGCAAACGCCTAGTCAGGTACCTGCACCCGTAGAAGACAAAAAATCAATTCTCGACTTGTTCAGGAATTGATTTCAACTCTTGAAGACAAGCGCCATGCCAGACTGAGCACTCGCATGCTCACTTAGATCCGAAAAGAACTCTGAGCCGGCACGCGTGCTGCGCCAATCGCTATTAAATTTATAGTGAAAGCCACCTGCTTTGGTAGCCATCCATACCTCTTGCAGCGGCTTTTGCAGATTGATGATGATCTGGCTGCGGTTGGCAAAGGTGATGGTAATCATGCCGCCGACCCGCTGGTTATCCACGTCAGCGTCTGCTGTGTCATTGATACGGTCGCAATTTCCCTCGACCGCACTGAGCAAAGCTTCGGCGTGCATCAGGTATTCACTGTTCGTCAGAGGGATGGTCATGGCAAGTAAAATCTAATCATGTTGAACATTAAATGGATTGTAGGGCTAGCGTGCACGCTACTTGTTATCGCTTGTGGGCAAAAGGGCAATCTCGCTCTGCCTAAAGAGCCCGCTGCACAAGGCCGCGCCACGCTTGCTCAAGTGCTCAATCCCGCATTGTCTGCATCTTCACCTGCTTCTTCTCCAGCTTCAGCGCCTAATCGCTAAATTCTTTGCTGTTTATGTATACTTCCGCCCTGCCCGGCCACCCCTTCGTAGCTTATCAAGATGGTCAACTCTGCGTTGAAAGCGTGCGCGCTGCTGATGTCGCACGCGAACACGGCACGCCTTTGTTTATGTATTCCAAAGCCTCCATGCTGGCTGCCCTATCTGCTTACCAAAAAGGCTTCGCTGGCCGCAAGGCGCAGATTTGCTACGCTATGAAGGCTAACTCTTCCCTATCAATTTTGCAGCTGTTCGCACAAGCAGGCTGTGGATTCGACATCGTATCTAGCGGTGAACTGGAGCGCGTGCTTGCAGCGGGTGGCGCGCCCAGCAAAATTATCTTCTCTGGCGTGGGGAAAACTCGCGCCGAGATGCACCGGGCACTCAATGTGGGCATACAGTGCTTCAATGTGGAAAGCGAAGAAGAGCTGGATGTGCTCTCCGAAGTCGCGACCAGCATGGGAAAAATAGCGCCCGTGAGCATTCGCGTCAATCCCAACGTAGATCCCAAAACGCATCCCTACATCTCCACCGGCCTCAAAGGCAATAAATTTGGCATTTCGCATGAACGCACCGTCCAGGTTTATCAGCATGCCGCATCGCTCAAGGGCTTGAAAATCGTCGGTATAGATTGCCACATCGGCTCACAAATCACCACTATTGCGCCGTATCTTGATGCCATGGATCGCATCTTGGATTTAGTCACTGCGATTGAAGCTGCAGGCATACCGATCAAGCACATTGATTTTGGCGGCGGTTTAGGAATTAACTACGAAGGCACGCAGCCCCCTTCTGCAGATGACTTGTGGCAACAGCTTCTCGCAAAATTAGATGCGCGCGGCTTCGGCCAGCGCCATCTCATGATCGAGCCTGGCCGCTCGCTTGTTGGCAATGCGGGTATCTGCATCACAGAAGTGTTGTACCTCAAACCGAGTGAGCAAAAGAACTTCTGTATCGTCGATGCAGCGATGAACGATCTTCCTCGCCCAGCCATGTATCAAGCCTTCCACGGCATCGTGCCCGTGCAACCCCGCGCAGGAACCGCCTTAATCTACGAAGTCGTCGGCCCCGTTTGCGAAAGCGGCGATTGGCTCGGCCACGACCGAGACTTAAACGTCAAAAGCGGCGATTTACTGGCCGTATTGTCAGCCGGCGCGTACTGTATGAGCATGTCTAGCAACTACAACACACGCGGCCGCCCGGCAGAGATCATGGTCGATGGATCACAAGCCCACTTGATTCGGGAGCGAGAAACGGCTGGCGATCAAATGGTGAAAGAAATACTGATCTAAACAGACAGGCATCAAGCCCATGTCGCCCATATCACCGCCGCCCATTGGCATTGGCGCATCAGCTTTTGGAGCTTCGGCAATCATGCATTCGGTGGTGAGCATCAGGGATGCAACTGACGCTGCGTTTTGCAATGCAGTGCGGGTCACTTTCGTTGGGTCAGGAATACCCATTTCGATCATGTCGCCGTAAGTGTCATTAGCGGCGCTGAAGCCGTAGTTGCCCTTGCTGGCCAACGCGGCTGCCACCACCACGCTGGCTTCGCCGCCGGCGAGTTTTGCAACGCGCTCTTACAGCTTTTCGCGATCGTAGTCGCTCGTAGCTTCTTCGATTTGCCCGGGCACTTGTTTAACGCGGGCTTAGATGTCAGCAGCAGCGCCAGCGCCGTCGACCAGAACAGTGTTTTCTTTGCCCACTTCGATGCGCTTGCTTGATTGCAACGTATCAAATATGGTACGATTTGGAATGCGTTCGAAATTCTCTGTTATCAAGCCACCTGTCCTTGATTTCGTCTTTTATCAAACCGCATCGGGCGCAGAGCCAGTACGCGAATGCTTAAAGAATTACCCGCACACGAGCGGCAAGCCATTGGCGAAGACATCAAGGCAGTGCAGTTTCGCTGGCCATTAGGCATGCCTCTTGTGCGCAAGCTCACAAGCAAGGTGTGGGAAGTGCGCACGCAATTGCCCACACGCATTGCTCGCGTGCTGTTTACCGTCAAGGGGCAGCATATGGTGCTGCTTCACGGTTTCATCAAGAAGACGCAGGCCACACCCTCGCAGGATATTGAACTCGCTGAAAAGCGGATTGATTTTTAAAGAAAGACCAACACCATGCCAATCGGAAGCAAATTCGATGACTTCTTGAAAGAAGAAGGCATCTTTGAAACCACCACAGCAGCGGCTATCAAGAAAGCATTGGCTTTGCAAATCGAGCAAGAAATGCACGCCCAGCGCTTGACCAAAACCGCGATGGCGCAGCGCATGCACACTAGCCGAGCTGCGCTCAATCGTTTGCTAGATGACAAGGACACGAGCTTGACACTCACGACGCTGGCAAGTGCTGCTGCTGCTTTGGGCAAGCGGGTGAATGTTGAATTAGTGGCCGTTTAAGGCTACAACGCGTAGTTTTACATCCAAATAGCTTGCTCAACTGCGTTACGAATTCTGCGAGCTTTCGCCTCGCCAATTTGCGGTAACTCGTCCAATGTTTCTACTGAAACCCTGACCACATCTTCAACTGTTTTATATCCGCCTAGCTGCAGCGCGTTTATCATTAAATCGGTTAGTCCGTAAGGTATGGCATTACTAGTTTTTAGCTTATCAATAGACAAATTAAGCACATCCAGAAGCGTTTCGGCAGTAGGTTCAGGATAGATTAAATTTTTGATTTCAGAAAGCGGCTCATATTCCACCAACTCATCTTTCTCGACGTTGACTCTGGTCATCGAATGCGCAAGATCGTAGGACATTGTAGAACCGGGTACGTTTTCAAATAGTGGTCCGAGACTTAACACGTATCTGGGACCGCGTCCCGTTCCGCTCCTGAGCAATGACCGCGAGGCTTCTCGCTTTGCTATGAAGCCAGTGTATTCCAGTATTTCAAACACTTTTCCCATCCTTTGCACATGATCGCGATGAACAATCATTGAATTCACTTTACGACGGCCGCAGTCTTTAGAGATTATTTCTGCTAAATCTCTTGCCACATTTAGTAAAGAAGCATACGAACCAAGCTTAGTCTCTAACTCATCTAAAGCTGGATACAAAGAGCTGCTTGCATAAGACTTTAGGGAATCTCCAAAGGACTGTAGTGAAATCAGCTGGTATGTAGAAAGATGTCGGCATAGCCAATTAAATGCACGAACATTACCAAGAACTGTTCTGCCTAATAGTAGGCCAAGTTGAGGAAGCAGTTTACTATCTGCTCTGTCATAAATATTTGGGTGATGATTTTTTAGTAGCGTATCAAAGAATTCTTGAAAATCAGGTGAGCGCTCGTCACGTTGTGCTTCGACAACCGTTGCATCATTATAGAAATCAAATCGTGCACCAAATTTAGTCACGCCAGGGTAAATGGCGGCTTTACAAGAAATAACGCTTGATGAAAGTGTTCTGAAAAATCCGAAAAATCCAGACAATGAAACCTCACGGCCAATATGAGCAACGTCATCAAATAGCAAAACAATTCTCTTCTGCTCTTGTACACCAATATCGTCGAGACTACTTCTTAATTCAGTCAGTGTAGAGATAGCTTTGAAGTTGCGGTCATTCTTGATTTGATGTTCTTGTAATTCCTTTTGTATTTGCTCAGCAACAAAAGGAATGAGAATAGTGAGATACTCATCCGCGTTTGCAGTCAATAGAGGAAAGTATCGAAGGCTGATGTACACAGAAAAAATTGAAGCCTCGCTAGATCGAATTTTCTTGTGAGCGGCCAACATATACGCGCTTTTACCGCTGCCGCGTGGGCCACGAAGTAAAACAGGACCCGCAGCAATAAGGCGACGAATTATTGTTTCGTCTGATGTTGTGAACACATGATGCGAAGAAAACTCTTTTTCTGAGTATTCTTCAGCTGCGATTCGAATGTCTGAATCTATTGCGTTCATGTTAGTTTTCTCTGTTCAAATTGTTTTTCAGCGCGCGTAAGCAGCTCTATTGCCTTCTCCATTGAGAGAGCCCTGCTCGCCAGCGGTGAAGAATGTAGCGCAGTAGCCAGCAAAAAGACTGTCATTAACAAATCATTCATTTGTTGCAAAATCGTCTCTCTGTCAAACATTGACCGATCATCAATCAAGTATTCTGCGTGTATACCTTTGGAAAAAGTACTGTACAACCTCGTAAAGTGACCTTTGATCCAGCCCAATTTATCGTCTTTTGAGCTGCACTCTTTAAGCCATTTTGAGTCTACCGAATCTTGGTCACTCAACCATAAAAGGCAGGGCTCGACGATGACATTCGAAACATGCCAGCCAAGTAAGCTGCGCTCAACTCCTTTTTTTAGTATGTCATTCGACCACAGTTTTTTATTAATATCAATCGGTGTCTTGTCTTTTGAAAAGATATCCGCAGCCCAAGCAATCGATGATTCGTTTGGCTTGCCTGCTTCATAAGAGTCGTCCATTTGGTTCTTGCTTGCTGCAATTACACGCATAGGATCTATTCGCGCCAGCATTGAAATCAATGAAATCTCAAGAAATTTTCTTGCAAGGAATGGAAATACTGTTGAGACTCTCAAGCCATCTTCTTCTGCTAAAAGCGAGAAAAGCTGCCCGTACAATTCGCCCACATCTGCTCTAAGTCTTGCAACTAGTCTTGGAAAATTTGCTGTTGTTCTTAGATGATCATCAACATCGAGACCGCAAATTAAATCACTAAAATTCAAGCCTGATATGCGCGTCTTGTTTAAAAAAATTTGGGGGCGCGCTAGCTGCCTTTTATTCTTTTCGAATCTATGAACTCGCTTAAGTTTGCGCAAGATAGTTACCGCCAATTTTTTGTCATGTTTTTATTATTTTTACACAAATTTTCAACAAACATCATTTTGCTTTTTATTGAAGTACAGGAAGCAAAAAACCCCGCAGGCTTTCGCCTACGGGGTTTTGGGTTTACGAAGTGACTTGCGTCATATCGGCATGTCTCACATGCCCATACCGCCCATGCCACCCATGCCGCCCATGCCGCCCATATCACCACCACCCATTCCGCCGCCGCTTTCAGCTTTTGGGGCTTCTGCAATCATGCATTCTGTGGTGAGCATCAGGGATGCAACAGACGCTGCGTTTTGCAGTGCAGTGCGGGTCACTTTCGTTGGGTCAAGAATGCCCATTTCGATCATGTCGCCATAGGTGTCATTCGCTGCGTTGAAGCCGTAGTTGCCTTTGCCGGCCAACACGGCTGCGACCACAACGCTGGCTTCGCCGCCGGCGTTGAACACGATTTCGCGAAGTGGGCTCTCAATGGCGCGCATGACGAGGGCGATGCCTGCGTCTTGGTCAGCGTTGTCGCCTTTGATGGAGCCAACTGATTGCTTAGCGCGCAAGAATGCGACGCCGCCGCCAGCCACGATGCCTTCTTCCACTGCGGCGCGGGTAGCGTGCAGAGCGTCTTCTACGCGGGCTTTTTTCTCTTTCATCTCAACTTCGGTAGCAGCACCGACTTTGATCACGGCCACGCCGCCGGCGAGTTTGGCAACGCGCTCTTGCAGCTTTTCGCGGTCGTAGTCAGAAGTGGCTTCTTCGATTTGCACGCGCACTTGTTTGACGCGGGCTTCGATGTCAGCAGCAGCACCTGCACCGTCGATGATGATGGTGTTTTCTTTGCCCACTTCGATGCGCTTGGCAGAACCGAGGTCGGCCAAAGTCACTTTTTCCAGGGTCAAACCGACTTCTTCGGCAATCACTTTGCCGCCGGTCAGGATGGCGATGTCTTCCAACATGGCTTTGCGACGATCGCCAAAACCTGGAGCCTTGACAGCCACAACTTTCAAGATGCCACGAATCGTGTTGACCACCAAAGTTGCCAGCGCTTCGCCTTCGACATCTTCAGAAATGATCAACAGAGGGCGGCCCGACTTGGCGACTTGCTCCAGCGTGGGCAGCAGGTCGCGGATGTTGCTGATCTTTTTGTCGTACAGCAGCACAAACGGGTTTTCCAGCAAAGCGGCTTGCTTCTCTGGGTTGTTGATGAAGTAAGGCGACAGGTAGCCGCGGTCAAACTGCATGCCTTCAACCACTTCAAGCTCGGACTCCAGCGATTTACCGTCTTCAACGGTGATCACGCCTTCTTTGCCGACTTTGTCCATCGCATCCGCAATGATCTTGCCGATGGTTTCGTCGCTGTTGGCCGAGATAGAGCCGACTTGGGCGATTTC